>NZ_JBFAQS010000001.1:448266-761906 GCF_040678875.1 Micromonospora sp. NPDC049274 | reverse complement strand
GGCGACGCCAACGACCACGACTCGCTGGGCCTGTTCCAGCAGCGCCCCTCCTCCGGTTGGGGCACCCCGGAGCAGATCACCAACCCGGAGTACTCGACGACCGCGTTCCTCAAGGGCCTGCGTCAGGTTGACGGCTGGCAGGACATGCCGCTGACCGAGGCCGCGCAGACCGTCCAGGTCTCCGCCTACCCCGACGCCTACGCCCAGTGGGAGCAGCAGGCCACCGACCTCGTCGGCCAGCACTGGAACAGCTGACCCACCGCACGATCCCGACCGACTGGCCGGCACCCGAACCCGGGTGCCGGCCAGCGGCATGCCCGGCCACCGGCCACTGACCTGCCGCCATCCCGAGCCCGGGACGTCGGCCACCGGCGCACCCAGCCCCAGCCCGCCAACCTGGCCGGCGCCTCGGCCTCGCCTTCCCCCAGATCTTGGACAGTTTCCGTCAGGGCCGAACGGAAAGTGTCCAAGATCTGAAGCACGCGACCACCTACGGCCGGCGTTTCTGAGACACGGGATGGGCTGGCGGCACACGAGCGGCGAGGGACCCACAGCAGAACTCGCAGCCGCCGGACCGGGGCCTCTCGAAATCGGCGGTAACCACGACACCGGCCCGGCGCTCGACGCGCTGCCTACCGGGGCCACGCAACGAGGCCGTCCCCGCACCGGAGGGGTCAGAAGAGGACCGTGGCGAGCGTGCCGACCGGCTGGAAGCCGCACCGCTCGTACACCCGGCGGGCCGGCAGGTTGAAGTCGTTGACGTACAGGCTGACGGTGGGGGCGACCCGGAGCAGGGCGTCACGTACGACTGCGGCCATCGCGGCGGCGGCGATGCCGCGGCCTCTCCACTCCGGCGCGACCCAGACGCCCTGGACCTGGGCGGTCCGTTTGGTCACGACTGCCAACTCGGCCTTGAACACGACCTTGCCGTCGACGAACCGGGCGTACGCGCGGCCGGCGCGGACCAGGTCGTTGACCCGGCGGCGGTAGCTGCGGCCGGCGTCCTCGGCGAGTGGGGAGACGCCGACCTCCTCGGTGTACATGGCGACGGCCGCAGGAAAGAGCCTGTCGACCTCGCCGGAGCGGACGCGGCGTACCTGCGGGTCGGCCGGTACGGGAGGCATCGCGTCGGTCGCCAGCAGTGGCTGGTTGGGGCGGACGTCGCGGGCGGGGCCCCACGTGGCGGAGAGCCGGTCCCAGAGGCCGAGGACGGCGTCGGCGCGGCCGACGATGGAGGAGCACAGCCGCTCCTCCCCGGCGAGCAGGTCGGCGAAGGCGGAGACGGCGGCGTCGGTGGCGAGCACCGGTGTCAGGTTGCCGCCGAGCCAGCACAGCGATTCGAGGTTGCGCCGGGCGCCGTACCCCAGGATCCGCCCTTCGGCCCGCCACCAGGAGAGCCCGCGCGCGGCGATGCGCTCGGCGACCTGCGCGCCCGCGAACGGGTCACGGTCGAGCAGGCGCTCGACCGCGCGGCGCTCCGATTCCCCCAGTTGCCGTACCGGCACCGTCAGCACGACTACCAGCCTGCCAGATCGACCCCCCGCCCCGCCGGCCGAGTGGCGAGCCCGCCGTCAGACGGTCAGCGGCTCGGTGACCGGGCTGGCCGGTCGGGTCCGGTCGGCCCACCGGACGACCGGGGGCACCAGGGCACCGAGCAGGAGGAACAGCCCGCCCAGCGCGAGCCATCCCGGTACGCCCCAACCGAGGGCGAGGCTGGTCACCACGACGGGCGCGAGCATCTTGCCCAGCTCGTAACCCATGCCGTACGTCCCCTGATACTGCCCCTGCGCGTCGGCGGGCGCCAGCCCGAAGGAGATGCCCCAGCCGGCGGCGGAGTGCCACAGCTCCCCGATCACGTGCGCGAGCGAACCGCAGCAGAGCAGGCCGATGGCGCCCGGTGTGGGCAGCGCGCCGCTGGCGGCGAACAGTACGCAGGCCAGGGCGATGACGACCCCCGCCCGGCGGGACGCGCGGGCGGCCCCCGGCAGGGTGACGGCGCTGCGTGCCGCGCGTACCTGCAGGAGCACCACCAGCGCGGTGTTGACAAGCGTCAACACCGAGATCATCCAGGCCGGCGCGGTGGTGTGCCCGACGATCCACAACGGCAGGGCGAGGGTGAGCAGGCTGAAGTGCATGGACATCAGCCCGTCGAGCAGGGTGAAGGTGAGGAACGGGCGGTCCCGTAGGGCGACCAGACGGGGTCCTCGCGTCGGGGCGGCGACGGGTGCGACGGTGGGCAGCCGGACGAAGATCGCCGCCGCGGCCAGCGACGCCGCCGCCGTGGTCAGGATCAGCGTGAGGTAGCCGGCGCGGGTGTCGGCGGCGATGGCGAAGCCGCCGAGGACGGCGCCGACGGAGATCCCGACGTTGGTGGTGGCCCGCAGGTAGGCGCGAGTGTGCACCCGCTGGTCGGCCGGGATCGCGCCGGCGATCAGCGCTCCGCGGGCACCGCGCTCGACCGCGTCGGCGAGTGCGGTGGCGGCGCCGACCAGCAGGAAGGCGGGGAACGATCGGACGGTGATCAGCCCGACGGTCAGGGTGCCGGCCGCGATCAGCCCGCCGACCTGTGCGCCACGGGGGCCGATGCGGTCGGCCAGATAGCCGCTCGGCGCGCTCGCGAGCACGCCAACGAGGGCCGAGATGGTGAGCCCGACACCGACCTGGGCGGCCGAGAGGCCGACCGAACGGGTGAGGAAGAGCGCGCTGGCGACCAGCCAGAGGCCCCGCCCGACGGTCTTGACCAGGGTGCCGAGGGTGAGGATCCGGGCCGGGCCGGGCGGTGGGAGCAGGCGCATGTCCGACACTCTAACAAGACGTACGTACGGTTTGGATGTAGGCCTTGTCGGCGATGCGTTGCCGATATATCGTTGATGCATCAGCGACAGTACGCAGAGAGGAAGAACCCCATGAGGTTCCAACGACAGCACCACCCGATGCACGAGGCCCGGATGCGTGGGTTCGGCTTCCCGCCGGTCCCGCCCGGCCCCCATGGCCCGCACGGTCACGAGCACGGCGGCCCCTGGGGCGGACGCGGTCGCGGACGAGGCAGGGGCCGACGCCCCAACGTCCGTGGTGCGGTGTTGGCCCTGCTCACCGAGCGGCCGATGCACGGTTACGAGATGATCCAGGAGATCGACTCCCGCACCGGCGGGGCGTGGCGACCGAGCCCCGGCTCGATCTACCCCACGCTCCAACTCCTGGAGGACGAGGGTGCGATCGTCGCCAGCACCGAGGAGGCCGGCGGCGGACGCAAGCGCTTCACGGTCACCGAGGCCGGTCAGGCCGAGGCCACCGAGGCGGCGCAGACCCCTCCGTGGGCGGACGTCGCCCAGGGCACGGTGAGCAGCTGGCACGACATCCGCGACTCCGGCGCGCAGGCGATGAACGCCCTGCGTCAGGTCATGATGAACGGCACCGACGACCAGCGTGAGCGGGCCGCCAAGGTGCTCGACGAGACGCGGCGCAAGCTGTACGCGATCCTCGCCGAATCGGAGTGACGCGCGAAGCCGGCACAGACGAAAGCGGCCGTCTCCCCGAGGGGAGGCGGCCGCTTTTCCGAATGGAGGATCAGTGCACGGTGACGGTCGGGCCGGTGACCAGCCCGCGCAGCTCCTCGGGAAGCTCGGCGCCCATCTCGTCGGCGATGCGGAGCGCCTCCTCGATCAGGGTCTCGACGATCTGCGCCTCGGGCACCGTCTTGACGACCTGACCCTTGACGAAGATCTGGCCCTTGCCGTTGCCGGAGGCGACGCCGAGGTCGGCCTCGCGGGCCTCGCCCGGACCGTTGACGACGCAGCCCATGACGGCCACCCGCAGCGGCACCGGCAGCCCTTCCAGGCCGGCGGTGACCTCCTCGGCGAGCTTGTAGACGTCCACCTGGGCGCGTCCACAGGACGGGCAGGAGACGATTTCCAGGCCACGCTCACGCAGGCCCAGCGACTCCAGGATCTGGTTGCCGACCTTGATCTCCTCGACCGGCGGGGCGGACAGCGACACCCGGATGGTGTCGCCGATGCCCTCGGCGAGCAGGGCGCCGAAGGCGACCGCCGACTTGATCGTCCCCTGGAAGGCCGGCCCGGCCTCGGTGACGCCGAGGTGCAGCGGGTAGTCGCACTGCTCGGCCAACTGCCGGTACGCGCGGATCATCACGACCGGGTCGTTGTGCTTGACCGAGATCTTGATGTCGCGGAAGTCGTGCTCCTCGAACAGCGAGCACTCCCACAGCGCCGACTCGACGAGCGCCTCGGCGGTGGCCTTGCCGTACTTGCTCAGCAGGCGCTTGTCCAGCGACCCGGCGTTGACGCCGATCCGGATCGGCACCCCCGCCGCGCCCGCGGCACGAGCGATCTCCTTGACCTTGTCGTCGAACTGGCGGATGTTGCCCGGGTTGACCCGGACGGCCGCGCAGCCGGCGTCGATCGCCGCGAAGACGTACTTGGGCTGGAAGTGGATGTCGGCGATCACCGGGATCTGCGACTTCTTGGCGATCGCGGGCAGCGCTTCGACGTCGTCCTGAGACGGCACCGCCACCCGGACGATCTGGCAGCCGGACGCGGTCAGCTCGGCGATCTGCTGGAGCGTGGCGTTGATGTCGGAGGTGAGGGTGGTGGTCATCGACTGCACGGACACCGGCGCACCACCACCCACCGGCACCGAACCGACCATGATCTGGCGGCTGGCCCGGCGGGGAGCGAGCGGCGGGGGCGGCACGGCGGGCATACCGAGACTGATAGCTGTCACTTCAGGCACTCACCTTGAGAAGAGCGTGATCGGGTTGACGACGTCCGCGGCGATGGTGAGCAGCGTGAACGCGCCACCGATCAGGATCACCGCGTACGTGAAGGGCATCAGTTTGAGGTAGTCGACCCGGCCCGGGTCGGCCCGACCGATCCGCGCGTAGACCCAGGAGCGGGCCCGCTCGAACCAGGCGATGGCGATGTGCCCCCCGTCCACGGGAAGCAGCGGCAGCAGATTGAACACGCCGATGAAGAAGTTCAGCGACACGAACAGCATGAAGAAGACCAGCCAGGCGTCGTTCTGCACGGCCTCCCCGCCGAGCCGGCTGGCGCCGACGACGCTGATCGGGGTGTCCACGTCCCGCTCGCCGCCGGTGAGGGCGGTCCACAGGGCGGGCACCTTCTGCGGGATGCGCTGCAACGCCTGCGCGGTGCCGACGGCCAGTTGGCCGGTGAAGTCGGCGGTGGCCCCGAAGGCGCCGACCGGGCCGTACGTCACGCGGGTGGGCGTACTGGGCACCACACCGACGCCGAGGGCGGCCACCGGCCCGACGGCGCCCTTCGGATCGTCCAGGGGCGGACGCTGGGTCTGCGCGAGCACCGTGCTGGCGCTGGCCGTCTGACCGTCGCGGACGTACTCGATCCGTGCGGTCTCCCCCGGCTTGAGATTGCGCAGCGTGGTGAGCAGGTCGCCGTAGGTGCCGATCGGGGTGCCGTTGACCGAGGTGATCCGGTCCCCGCTGCGCAGTTGCCCCTGGGCGGCGGGGCTGGCGGCGTCGCCGGGCCTGCACTCCCGCACCGCGTTCTCCGGCACCACGCACGGCCTGAGCTCGATGACGGCGGGCTCCTTGCGGGCCTGCGCCTCGGTGGTCGGGAAGTCCGGGTTGGGCAGGCCGGCGGAGACGGCGAGAATCCAGATCGTGATCAGAGCGAGCGCGAAATGCGTGATCGACCCGGCGGCCATCACGATCGTCCGCTTCCACACCGGGTAGCGCCACATCACCCGCGACTCGTCGCCCGGCTCGACGTCGTCATCCTGCGGTGTCATCCCGACGATCTTGCAGAAACCGCCGAGCGGAATGCCCTTGACGCCGTACTCGGTCTCGCCCCGCTGGAACGACCAGATGGTGGGGCCGAAGCCGACGAAGTACTTGGTGACCTTCATCCCGAACATCTTGGCGGTCAGCAGGTGCCCCGCCTCGTGCAGACTCACCGAGATGAGGATGGCCAGGGCGAAGAGGACCACCCCGAGCAGGTACGACATCAAGCTCCTTCCACCGAACCCGCGATGATCTTCTGCGCGTGTGCGCGCGCCCACGACTCGGCCGCGAGCACGTCCTCGACGGTACCTGGTTCGGTGAAGTCCGGAGCGTCCTCCAACACGCGTTCGAGGGTGTCGACGATGCCGAGGAACGGCAGCCGGCCCGCCACGAACGCGGCCACGCATTCCTCGTTGGCCGCGTTGTAGATCGCCGGTCGGCAGCGCCCCGCCTCCCCGGCGGCCTTGGCCAGGGCCACGGCCGGGAACGCCACGTCGTCGAGCGGCGCGAACTCCCAGGTGTGCGCCGCCGTCCAGTCGACGGCGCTGGCGGCCTCGGGCACCCGGTCCGGCCAGCCGATGCCGAGCGCGATCGGCAGCCGCATGTCCGGTGGGCTGGCCTGGGCGATCGTCGACCCGTCGACGAACTCGACCATCGAGTGGATCACCGACTGCGGGTGCACCATCACTGTGATGTCGGCGTAGGGCACGTCGAACAGCTCGTGCGCCTCGATCACCTCCAGCGCCTTGTTGACCATGGTCGCGGAGTTGATCGTGACGACCGGCCCCATGTTCCAGGTCGGGTGCGCGAGCGCCTGCTCCGGTGTGACTCGCGTCAACTCGTCGCGCCGCCGACCCCGGAACGGACCGCCGCTGGCCGTCACGATCAGCCGCCGCACCTCACCGCGCGACCCGGACCGCAGGCACTGGGCCAGCGCCGAATGCTCCGAGTCGACAGGCACGATCTGCCCCGGCCGCGTCACCGCGGCCCTGACCAGCGGGCCGCCGGCCACCAGCGACTCCTTGTTGGCCAACGCGAGAGTACGACCACCACGCAGCGCGGCCAGCGTAGGAGCGAGGCCCAGCGAGCCGACCACGCCGTTGAGCACGATGTCGCACGGCCACTGCGCCAACTCGGTCATGGCGTCCGGACCGGCCACGATCTTGGGAAGTTTGAAGTCGCCGGTGGCCCAGCCACGCCGACTCGCCTCGGCGTAGAACGCGAGTTGCAGGTCCTGCGCGGCGGACGCCTTGGCCACCCCGACCGCCTCGACGCCCAGTTCGAGGGCCTGCGCGGCGAGCAGCTCGACGTTGCCGCCACCGGCGCCGAGCGCCACCACCCGGAACCGGTCCGGGTTGCGCCGGACGATGTCGATGGCCTGCGTGCCTATCGAACCGGTGGACCCGAGCAGGACGAGGTCGCGGGGTGAAGTCACGAAGCCATTCTCCCCCACCGTCACTGAGCGCCCGCTGGGAGCCTCAGCCCTCCCCGCCCACCGCCCGCGCCGCGCGCCGATGATCGACTCGCCTTCAAGGAAGTCGCGCTATCCCCGGCACCCGGACAGCCCGACTTCAACGAACCCGTGTCGATCAAGCGCCTGAGGAAGAAGGGCACTCTGACGGCTGCGTACTCACGAGGGCGGTCGATCGCGTCCTCGCGCCTTTCGTCCGCCGAAACGATCTCCCCCAACAACACCGTGCCTGATGCTCATCGCCGTTCGCCTGCCGCCGGGGACCTTCAGCACGGTAATCGCCGGAATGAACAGGTCGTCATCCGAGACGACGTTCACCTCGTGACAGGACCACAGCCCTGCCCGTCAGGCTGCCTGTTTCAGCAGGTAGCCAAGCTCCCGCTGAACCGTCCGGCCCGACGCCGACCATGGCTGACCGTCATGATCATGCGCCTGATCAACGGATGGCCCGGGCTGTCCTGTTCCGCGAGCATCAGCGGCGATCACGGTCAAACACGGAGGGGACCACATGAACCAGAAGCTTCAGACCCGCGCGTTCGAGCGGGTGGCGTCGATCCTGCAACCCGGGGAACAGCCGGTCACCGCGACCCGGGCGTTGGTCGGGAGCTTCTCGGCCGGTCGACTCGGAACAGTCGTGTCGCAGGGACTGATCACCGCGGGTGCCGGGGCGGTGGGCCACGCGCTGACGCGGACCAAGAAGCAGTTCGTCGTCCTCACCGACCGGCGACTGATCTTCCTGCCGCAGACCTTCCTCGGCGGGCCCGGCACCGGTGTGCTCGCCGAGGTGCCTCGGGAGCAGGTCGCACTCGCCGAGGCGAAGATGGGCATCGTGAGCCTGCTGCGCATCGCCTTCGGCGCCGCGGGAGACGGCGTCGCACTGACCTTTCCCCGGGTGGACAAGAAGAACGCCGAGGCCCTCGCGGCGGCCCTGGTGCCGGTGCCGACCGCCTGACCGGCCCCACCCCGCCGGGCCGGGCCGCGCCACGACGGGCCGCACCAGGCCGGGCCGCACCAGGCCGGGCCGCACCAGGCCGGGCCGCGCCAGGCCGGGCCGGGCCGCGCCACGATGGGCCGCGCCACGACGGGCCGCGCCACGACGGGCCGCGCCACGACGGGCCGCGCCACGATGGGCCGCGCCAGGCCGGGCCGCGCCAGGCCGGGCCGGGCCGGGCCGCGCCACGATGGGCCGCGCCACGACGGGCCGCGCCACGATGGGCCGCGCCAGGCCGGGCCGCGCCAGGCTGGGACCGCGCCAGGCCACGGTGATCGACTCGGGTTCATGGAAGTCGGGGTGTCCGCGGCCTGCGGACACCCCGACTTCACTGGAACCGTGTTGATCAAGCGGTGACCGGGATCAGCCGCCGTTGATGACGAACTGTGAGCCCGGCTGGATGACGATGTTGCCGTCGGCCGAGTTGGTGATTGTCACGTTCGTCAGGTTGGCGTTGCCGCGCGCCCCGCTCATCGCGAGGATGCCGGCACCGTTGTTCGACCTGTCGATGCGTACGTTGGTGATGGCGACGTTCGGCATGTTGCCGCCGCCGTTCTTGAACTGGATGCCGTCGTACGTGGAGTCGATGATGTCGGTGTCGCGGATCGTGACCCCGGTGATGTCCCTGGTCGAGGGGAAGAGCGTGATGGCGCCGAACTCCTGGTCCTCGTTCCAGAACGCGCCACCGGTGCGGTAGAGGCCGTTGTTGGCGATCAGCGTCGTTCCGGAGAACGGCAGCGGGTCGTGGTCGGTCGCCAGCATGATGCCCGGGTAGTTGGCGGTGTCGTAGATCAGGTTGTTCTCGATCGAGTTGTCGTAGCCGCCGTAGATGGCGATGCCGTTCGCCCGCCAGGGCAGCTGGATGGTGTTGTTGACGAAGTGGTTGTCGTGGGCGATGTCGACGCTGCGATCCTTGACGTACGGGTTGGCCCAGACGGCCAGCGCGTCGTCGCCCGTGGTGCGGAACGACGAGTTGAAGACCCGCGAGTTGCGCGTGCCGTTGCTGAAGTTGATGCCGTCGGCGTACGTGTCGCGGATCCGCATTCCGGTGAACTCCAGCCCGTCGGCCGGCCCCCACAGGTCGGGGATGTTGTCGTAGTCGCGGCCCACCCAGACGCCCACGTTGGCGTGCTCGATCCAGACGTTACTGATCTTCGTGCCGGTGCCGAAGCGACCGTTCAGACCCACGCCACCCTCGGCGTTGCCGTCACCGCCGCGGATCCGGCCGGAGCCGAAGATGGCGATGTCGGAGATCTGGGTGTTCTTGTCGATGTCGAAGCCGAAGTTGCCCTCGTGCGGGTGGTTGATGCCACCCACCACGTTCTGCGGCTCGGTGAGCGTGTAGAGCTGCGAGTGCCACATGCCGGCGCCCCGGATGGTGACGTTGCTGATGCCGACCTGGTTGTGCGTACCCCGGTTCAGCGGGTCGTCGGTCAGGATCTTCTGCTCCTGCCGCCACTGACCGGCGGGGATCCAGACGCAGCCGATGACACCGTTCTGGTCGTCGGTCACCGCCCGCTGGATGGCGGCGGTGTCGTCGAGCCCGTCGTTCGGGATCGCGCCGTACGCGGTGATCGAGGTGCAGCCGGCCGGCTGGCCCGCCGCCGGTGCCACCTGCTCCAGGTCGATCATGTCGATGACGTAGAAGGAGGCGGTGTCACCCGAGTCGCGCTGCAACTTGAACCGGGTGCCGGCCGGGTACGACTGCGCCAGCAGCGCGTTCGACTCGTCGAAGAGCCGTCGGGCGTCGGCCTGCGGGGTGTTGGTCAGGGCCTCCGGCCCGTCGGTGTTGCCGTAGAGCCAGCTGTGCTTCGACGACAGCGTCAGCTTGCGGGAGAAGACGTCGTTGACGTAGAGGCTGATGGTCGCCTCGATGCCGCCGCCACCGGGCGCGTCCGGGATGGAGTTGCGCACCACGATGGAGTTGGCCTGGTTGGCCGAGGTGAACTCGACGAACTGGCCGGTGCTGGTGAGCCGTACCGACTTGCGACCCGACGACTCGCTGGCGAAGTTGGTGTGCCCGAAGGTGCGCAGCGCGTCGGGCTCCAGCAGCGTGCCCTGGTAACGGCCGGCCTCGGCCTCGTAGGAGACGAACGGGACGGCGGCGCCACGGCCGACCACTATCGCCTGGCTGAACGCGTTGTTGCTCTCGTTGGTCTCGGTGACCACATTCGTCGCGTCGGCGGTGGCGGTGATGGTGGCCCCGCCGCTGGTGGCGGTCCAGCTACCGGTGACGGCCACGGTGGCCGTCGCGCCGGCCGCGATCGAGGCGGTGCTGGTGTTGAGCGTGGTGCTGCCCACCACCAGCCGGGTGACGGTGGTCGCCCCGGTCGCGGTGGTGCCCCGGTTGCGGACCGCCACGGTGAAGGTGACCAACGCCCCGACGGCCGGGTTCGGCGGGTTCGACGCGATGCTGAGCACCTGGAGGTCCGGCCCGGGGGCCTGCGTCACCACAAGCGGCGACGCCGCCGTGAGGCTGTTGTTGCCGTTGTTCTGCTCCACGATCGTGTTCGTCGGGTCGACCACCGCCGAGACGGCGTAGCTGCCCATCGGCCGCGTACCGGCATTGAACGACACGGTGGTCGAGCCGCCCGCGGCGAGCGCGCCCACGGTGGCGCTGCCGACGACCGCGCCGGCCAGGCTGAAGTTGACTGTGGTCGCGGCGGCGGACGCCGAGCCGATGTTCTGCACCACTGCGGAGAGCGTGACCGCGCTGGCCTCACTGGGCGACGTGGGTGACCAGGTCACCGAGCTGACGACCAGGTCCGGGTTGGGCGCCGGCGTGCCGCACACCTCCAGCTCGGCCACCTGGCCGGACGGTGCGCCGGTGTTGCCGGTGAAGCGCAACTGCACGTCCGCGGTGGTGGCGCTGACCGGGATGGTCACCGCGTTGGTGCCCTGGACGAACTGGTAGGCCGCCGTCGACACCAGACTGGTGTACGCGGACGACGCCTGGTCGCGGCCGAGGACCTGGATGGTCTGGGTACGGGTGCCCCACGACGAGTCCGGGTTGAGCTTCACGGTGACGGCGGAGATGGAGTGGTTCGCGCCCAGCGCCACGGTCAGGTTCTGCGGGTAGCTCGCCGCGCCCTCCCAGTAGGTGGCGAGCTGCCCGTCGTTCGCCTTGTCGGGGGTGAAGCTGAACGTGGAGCCGCTCGCCGTCATGCTCTTGCCCTGCGCCACGTTGGTGCAGGCGGGCGGGTTGCTGCCGGTCCGGGTAACGGTGTTGCTGGTGCCGGACAGGTTGCCCGCGCCGTCGCGTGCCCGGACGTAGTACGACACGGTCGCCGTCGCCGGCTGGGTGTCCTGATAGGTCAGGACCGTGCCCAGCGTCGCGATCAGGCTGCCGCCCCGGTAGACGTTGTAGCCCGCGAGCCCGCTGCCGCCGGAGTCGGTGGAGGCCCCCCAGGTGAGCGTGATGGTGCTGCCCGACGTGCTCTGCGACAGCGTCCCCGGCACGCTCGGCGCGGTGGTGTCGCCGCTGCCCGTACGGGTGACCGTGTTGCTGTTGCCGGAGAGGTTGCCGGCGGCGTCGCGGGCCCGGACGTAGTAGGAGACGGTGGCCGTGGTCGGCTGGGTGTCGTTGAAGGTGGTCACGTTTCCGACGGACTGGAGGAACGCGCCATTGCGGTAGACGTCGTAGCCGGCGATGCCGCTGCCGCCCGCGTTGTCGGTCGACGCGACCCAGTTCAGGCTGATGGTGCTGCCCGACTGGGTGTACGACAGGTTGCCCGGAACGCTCGGCGCGGTGGTGTCCGGGGTGGTGGTGCCGCTGCCGTACACCTCCAGCTCGGAGAGCTGCCCGGCAGGCCAGCCGCTGTTGGCGGTGACGGTGATCCGGACGTAGCGGGTGGAGGTCGCGCTGACGTTGATCGTGACCGTGTTGCCGCTGGCCGGGTTGAAGGTGTACGTCTGCGACCCGACCAGGTCGGTGAACGACGACCCGTTGGCGCTGCCCCGCACGCTCAACGTCTGCGTGCGGGTGCCCCAGCCGGAGGTCGGCAGCTTCAGCACGACCTGGTTGATCGACTGTGACGAGCCGAGGTCGACCTGCACCCACTGGGGGAACGAGTTGTTGAGGCTCTCCCAGTAGCTGCCCGCGTTGCCGTCGACGACCTTCGACGAGTCGTACACGTCGGCGTGGCCGCTCTCCTGGGTGGGACGACCCTGGGCGAGGTTGGTGGCGGCAGCCGCGTAGGCGCTGCCGGACGCGGCGGTCGTCTCGACGGGGCGGGCGGCGGCCGGTGTCGCCACGGCCGTCGCGCCTGCCGCCGCGATCATCGTGGCCGCGACTGTCGTCGCCACCATCCGGAACAGATTCGTTCGTCTCATGACTGTCCTGTCGTTGGGGGACGGCGCCGCGGGTGGCGGGACCACGGGGTAGAGCAGGTGGTGGGTGCGGGGGCACCACGAAAGCGGTTCACGGGGTTTTCCGAGCAGATGCAAGAAACCAGACACGCGATTGTCCAAATCTTGCATGACTTTGGCCAAAGGTTACTGACGTGCTACGGGAGCGTCAACACTTCGACAGCCGTGACTATTGGCGGCCCTTGTTACGTACGGCCCCGGTCGCCGGGCGACCGGGGCCGTCGCCTCCGCGAGAACTCAGCCGCTCGGCGCCGTCAGGACGAAGGTCTCCAGCAGCTCGCCGCCGTACCAGTCGGTGCGTCGGCCCACGTGGGTCATGCCCAACCTCCGAGCGACAGCCATCGACGGCTCGTTGCCCGGCGACACGACCGCGTAGATCTCCCGGGTACCGGTGGCGAACTCCCGTGCCAGGAGCGCACGAGCGGCCTCGGTGGCGTAGCCGTGACCCCACGAATCCGGGTGCAGGTGCCAACCCGTCTCGATGTCCTCGGTACGCACCGCCTCGTCGCGCCCCGGCAGCGGCTTGAGCAACGCCGTCCCGGCCACCAGGCCTGTCTCGCGAACCTCGATCGCCCAGGTGCCGTACCGTCCGTGGTCGGCGGCGTGCCGCTCCCGCCACAGTCGCAACCTGTCGACGGCCTGCGCCGGGTCGGTCAGCGGCAGGCCCGGTGCCGCGCCCAGCCAGCGGGTGATCTCCGGGCGTCGGTAGATGTCGTAGATCCGGGCCAGGTCGGCCGGATCGTCGGTCCAGTCCCGCAGGATGAGGCGTTCGGTGGTGAGAACAGTCATGGGCGGCGATCTTAAGGAGTGACCGCCCCGACGACGGGGAAGGAGGTCACGATGGGCAGCGGATGGCAGCGCGCGAAACGGATCATCAGTGCCGCGTTCCGTCCGGTGCGTGGGCGGGATCTGTCGCTGCACGCCGCCGCGATCACCTTCTACGGGGCGATCGCCGTGGTCCCGGTGGCGCTGCTGGCCCTCTGGCTCACCTCGCTGATCGCCGGAGCCGATCGGGTACGCCGGCTCACCTCGTACGCCGTGGACGCCCTTCCGACGGCGATCGGCGCGCCCCGGGCGGTGGCCGCGCTCGTCGACGCCGGGGTGGAGTTGACCCCGGTGCTGGCCCTCGCCTCGCTGCTGCCCGCGTCGCTGTACGGCGAGGGGCTGCGCCGGGCGTTCGTGTCGGTGGCGGCCCCGCGCAGCGACGAGCACCTGGTCGGTTGGCGAGGTCGCCTGCTGCTGCTGCCGCTGCTCGCGCCGGCGCCCGCGCTGCTGTTGTCGATCCTGCTGGCGCTCCCGGTCACCACCCACCTGGTCACCCAGGGCGGCTGGGTCGGCGCGCTGGGCGTGGTGCTGTCGTTCCTGGCCGTGTGGCTGGTGCTCACGCCGGTGCTGGTGTGGGTGTTCCGGGTGGTGGGGCCGGCCTCGCCGGACTGGCTCTCCACCCTCGGGATCGGGTCGTTCACCGCGGCGAACCTGTCCGGGTTCCTGCACGGCTTCGTGCTCTTCGCGTCCCTGCCGCTGGACCTGGGCGTGCCGTTCGGCGGCTTCGACGAGATCGGCGCCGGTGTGGCAGTGCTCCTGTGGCTGTACCTGTTCCACGTGATCGTCCTGGCCGGCTACTCGGCGACCCTGGCGCTCTCCCGTTGGCGCGCCCAACGGGCGGCCTCACGGGGCGGCGAGGGCGTCGGTGGGAGTTAGGCGGGCGGCCCGGATCGACGGGTAGACACCGGCCACCATGCCGACGAGCAGCGCGCCGCCGATGCCGCCGGCAACCGAGGTCACCGGGATCGTCGGCGGCCAGCCCTGATAACCCGCGTAGCCGGTCGTCGCGAGCACACCGAGGAGCGCCCCGGCCGCGCCACCGAGCACGGACAGCAGCACCGACTCGGTGAGGAACTGCACCCGGATCTGGCCCCGGTTCGCGCCGAGCGCCCGACGCAGACCGATCTCCCGACGGCGCTCCAGCACCGAGATGACCATCGTGTTGGCCACCCCGATCCCGCCTACCAGCAGGGCCACGGCGGCCAGCCCGAGAAACAGGGCGGAGAAGGTGCTCTCGGTGGCCCGTTTCGCGGCGAGCGCGTCGGAGGGGCGGCTCACCTGGACCATTCCCGGTAGCTGCGGGTCGAGGGTGGCCGGCAGCACCGCCCGGACGTCCTCCAACGCGTCCTCGCGGGCCCGCACGTACACGACTGTGGGATGGCCGTCGAAGCCGAGCAGGTCTCGGGCGGCCTCCCAGCCGACAAGCACCGACCGGTCGAGATCCGGGGCGATGGGCGACGGCTCCAGTACGCCGATCACGGTGAACCACCGCTCCGCGATGAGCACCTGGGGTGGCCGAGCCGGGTCCACGGTGGCGAACCCGAGCCGGCTCGCGGCCACGTAGCCGAGGACGGCGGTCGGGAGGCTCGCCGTTCCGGAGTCGAGGAACCGGCCGGTGCGGACCCGGCCGTTGACCGTCTCCAGCAGGTCGGGGCGCGCGGCCAGCGTGCTGAGTCCCGCCGTGTCGTACCTGTCCACCAGGTCGTTGCGGCGGACCGTGGCGTGGGTGTTCGCCACCGCGCTCACCGTCTCGACCGGGCCGATCCGGTCCACCATCGCGACGGAGTCCTCCGGCAGAAGCACCGGCGGGTCCCGATCCGGTACGGGCTCGGCGCGCAGCAGATTGGTGCCGAGAGCCGAGAGCTGGTTCATCAGGTCACGCTGGCTGGACGCCGGGATGCCCACCACGACGATCATCGTGGCGATGCCGATGGAGATGCCCAGGGCGGACAGGACCGCCCGCATCCGCCGGCTGGTGAGCCCCAGCAGACCGAGCCGGAGTACGTCGGTCGGGGCGAGCCGGGGCAGCCGACCGCCGGATGCCTGCTTCGGTGTGCTCATCATCGACTCCTGTCAACGGTGTCGGAGACGATCCGCCCGTCGCGGATCTCCACCTGTCGGGCCGTCCGGGCGGCGAGGTCCCGGTCATGGGTGATGACGGCGATGGTCGTGCCCTCCGCGTGCAACGCCAGCAGGAGCGCCAGGACCGCCTCCCCGTTGGCGGTGTCCAGAGCGCCGGTCGGCTCGTCGGCCAGGACCAACGCGGGGTCGTTGACAAGTGCGCGCGCTATCGCCACCCGCTGCCGCTCCCCACCGGAGAGCTGGTGCGGCAGGTGGCCGACCCGGTGCGCGAGGCCGACCCGGGCCAACGCGTCGGTCGCCGTCTGCCGTCGGCGACGACGGGGCACGCCGGCGTAGAGCAGCCCGGTGGCGACGTTCTCGGCGGCGTCCAGCCCGCCGACGAGGTGGAACTGCTGGAACACGAATCCGAGCCAGCGGCCGCGCAGCGCCGAGAGCCGACGGTCGGACAGTTCGGTCACCTCCTGCCCGGCGACGCGTACCCGCCCGCTGGTCGGCAGGTCGAGCGTGCCCATGATGTTCAGCAGTGTCGACTTGCCGGACCCGGACGGTCCGACGATGGCGAGCAGCTCACCGGCGCGGACGGTCAGCGAGACGTCGTCCAACGCGGTGACACCGCCCGGGTACGTCCGGCTCACCCTCTCCAGGTGCAGGACCGGTTCCGCGTACACCGGGATCACCTCGGTCGGCGCGTTCCGGGCCCGGAAGGGGATGACGGTGCTCACGCCGCGGTCACCACCGTGAGGCCCTCGGTGACGCCGGTACCGCTGACCTCGACGAGCCCTCGGGAGAACATCCCGGTCTCCACGGCCAGCAGCCCGCCGTCGGGCAGTTGGAGGGCGTGGCCGCCCTCGCGGAGCGCCACCAGCGCGCCGACCGGCACCGTGAGCACGTTCTTCCGGGTGCTCGTGGTGAACGTGACCTGGACCGACGCCGCGTCCAGTTTCGCCACGTCCACCGCCCTGGCCGGTGTGACGAGGACGTCCACCGTGGGCGGGCCGCTCTGACCGGCCCCCGCGTCCGGGCCGCCACCCTGCACGGTGTGGGAGATCGACGCAATCCGGCCGGGAATCTCCGAGCTGTCCGGAAGGGTGACCGTCACGGGTGCGCCCACCCGGACGGTGCCGACCTCGGTCGCCTCCACCGCGACGGTCACCAGCTTGACCTTCTCGGTGACGGCCAGCAGCTCGCCGGCGACCGGGTCACCGGGCACCGCCTTCACCGCGCTGACCCGGACCGGCCCGGTCAGCACCACGGCCTGCCCGACCTCGATGCGGCCGGAGGCTTCCAGGCCGAGCGCCTGCTGCCACTTCTTGATCGCGGCCATGAGGGTGTCGGTGAGCAGGGCACGGCCCGCGCCGATCTTGGTGCCGTCCTTGGCCCGGGTCGGCTGCGACCCGGTGTGGTAGCCGAGCGCCGTCAGGTTGTCCCACACGATCCGCACGTCGCTGCCGACCAGGCCGGGCTTGTCGAGCGTACGGAAGAGCGGGGTGTCGCCGAACAGCACAGGTACCGGACGGTCGTCGACCCGGTAGAGCGGCTTGCCCCGGGCCACCGTGTCGCCGACCTTGGGCAGTCGGGTGACGACGCCCTCACCCGCCCCCTTGACCACCCGCTCCGGACCGAAGCCGAGCGTCCCGCCCAGCGACCGGCTGTCCGACAGGTCGGTACGGGTCACAGTCGTCGTGGTCACCGGCGGCGGGGCGCTCGCCGCGTCGTCCGCGCCGTCGCGACGCAGCGTCAGCACCGCGACCCCGGCACCGACGGCGACCACCACAGTCACCAGCGCCACCAGGATCGCGGTCCGCGGGGTCGGCTTACTTCTTGCCACGGAACGCCTCCATCGTGCATTCCTTCTCGGCCTTGTCGTACGCCGCACCCTGGAGACCGCCCGACGGGTCCGCGACGCCGTCGTCGTACGTCCAGCCGGAGCCGTCCGGCAGCGAGTGGATCTTCATCCCACGTCCGCGCAGGCACTGCACGTAGTCGTTCCACTGGGCCGCGTAGTTCGGGTTCTTCTCCTCGTCCAGCTCGGGCGGCTGGAGTGGCAGCTTGTCGGCGCACGCCACGTACGCCGCCTTCGGTTCGCCACTCTGGTCGAGGGAGATGATGCGCTTGCCCTCGGCGGCGGCCCCGGCCGAGCGCTCCTTGAACTCCTTCACGCCGTTGTCCCGAAGACAGACTTGGTACGTGTACCAGAACCGCTCCTCCTCCTCCTCGGTCATGTCCAGGCGCAGCTGCGGACGACCGGTCGCGGTCCCGCCGGAGGCGGACGCGGTGGGCGCGGCGGAACCCGTGGCCAGGGACGCGACATCGGCCGTGCGTGCGGCGTCGTCGGACTCAGCGCCGCCGCAACCGCCCAGTGCGGTGGTGATCAGAGTGAGCGCGGCCAGTCCGACTCGTCGTGCGTTCGTCATGCCGGAAGCGTCACGGCCAGTTGTCAGAGACCTGTCAGGAACCGATGCTCATCCGGTAGTCCCAGCTCAGCGGCACCGTCGGCGGCGACCCGTCGACGTACAGTCGCTGCCGTGGGTGCGCTGGTGCTGATAGCCGAGGACGACGAGAAGCAGGCCGAGTTGGCACGCCGCTACCTCGAACGGGAGGGCCACGCGGTCGTCGTCGTCGGCGACGGGCGGGCCGCCCTGGAGCAGATCCGTCAACGCCCACCGGCGCTGCTGATCCTCGATGTGATGATGCCGAAGGTCGACGGCCTGGACGTCTGCCGCATTCTGCGCCGCGACTCCGACCTGCCGGTGCTCATGCTGACCGCCCGGTCGACCGAGGACGACCTGCTGCTCGGCCTCGATCTCGGCGCCGACGACTACATGACGAAGCCGTACAGCCCGCGCGAGCTGGTGGCCCGCGTGCGGACGCTGCTGCGACGGGGCCAGCGGTCGGCGCACGTGGCCGACCCGGTGCTTCGCGTCGGCGCCCTGCACGTCGACCCGATCCGCCACGAGGTACGCGTCGACGGACGACGCGTCGACTGCACGCCCGGCGAGTTCCAGCTGCTCCAGGCGATGGCCGCCCAGCCCGGACGGGTCTTCACCCGCGACCAGCTCCTCGGCTGCCTGCACGGTTTCGACAGGTACATCACCGGCCGGACCGTCGACGTCCACGTCATGAACCTGCGCCGGAAGATCGAGCCCAGCCCCCGCAAGCCGACCCGCCTGGTGACCGTCTACGGCGTCGGATACAAGCTGGCCGAGCAGGGTCACCATGCGGCGTGAGGTGCCGCTGCGCCGCAGCCTGCTGCTCCGGCTGCTGACGCTGGCCGTCCTCATCGCCGTCGGCTCGATCGCGTCCACCGCCTGGCTGGCCGTCCGCACCACGACCGGGGCGATCCGACAGGAACAGGGGCAGGCGCTCGCCGACGACGCGCGCATCTACGACACGCTGATCGGCTACGCGGCGACCCACCCGAGCTGGGACGGCGTCGACGCGACAATCCAACCGCTCGCCGCGCAGGTCGGCCGGCGCATCGCCCTGATCACCGGAACCGCCACACCGGTCGCCGACTCCGCCCCGCAGGCCGGTCCGCTGCCCTCGAAGCCGTCCGCCACCGTCGACGCCCTCTCCGTGGACACCGCCCTGACCCCGGGATTCGCCACTGTCGGCGGCGGCGCTGGAAACGCCCGCATCGATCCCCGCGCCGCAGGCCCGTACCTGCTCCCACCCGACGAGCGCCGGACGCTGCACGACAGGGCGATCAAGGCCGTCAACTGCCTGACGGCGCGGGCGAAGGTCGAGGCAGCCGTCGCGGACGGCCCCACCGGCCGTCCACGCATCGACACCCCCGGCACCGACCTGACCGACACCATCGCCTGTCTCCAGTACCGATCCGACCTGGCGGTCCCCACGGCAACCGAACGCAAGGCGCTGGCGCAGCTCAACGCACTGGTGAACACCTGTCTGGCTCGCCGCCAACTGCCCGCCGTGCGGGTCGCGGGAGACTGGACCTGGGCACGGCAACCGACCGCCGGACGCGACGACTCCCGGGACGCCGCCGAGGTCGACCAGGACCACAATCGCGCGGCCAGCGCCTGTGTCGGCACCAGCCGGCGCGAACAACTCCTTCCGTACGTCGCCCCGGCGGCGACCCTGTTCGTCGCCGATCCCGGTGGTCGCCCCACGAGCACCTTCGACCTGTCCCGGACCAACCAGGCCCGCATCGCGGCGGTCGCCGGTCTCGTCCTGCTGGTGACGGTCGGCGTCACAGTGCTCGCCGGCATCCGACTGACCCGGCCGCTGCACGCGCTGACCGGGGCCGCGCAACGGATGCGCGACGGCGACGGATCCGCCCGCGTCCGGGTCACCGGCCGGGACGAGATCGCCCGGCTGGCCGAGGCGTTCAACGACATGTCCGAGCGGCGCGAACGCCTGGAACAGCTGCGCCGGGCGATGGTCAGCGACATCGCCCACGAGATGCGGACCCCGGTCACCAACATCCGGGGCTGGTTGGAGGCCGCCGAGGACGGCGTCGCCGCCCTGGACCAGCGGTTGGTGTCGTCGCTGCTGGAGGAGGCCACGCTGCTCCAACACGTCATCGCCGATCTGCAGGACCTCGCACAGGCCGACGCCGGCGCCCTGCGTCTGCACCCGGAACAGGTCTACCTCGCCGACCTGCTGCCGCAGGTGGCGGAGGCCCACCGCGTCCAGGCCGACCGTGCCGCCGTCGACCTCTCGGTGCGGATCGACGCCGACCCGCGGGTGTACGCCGACCCGGTACGACTGCGGCAGGCCGTCGGCAACCTCGTCGCCAACGCCGTACGCCACACGCCTGCGGGTGGCAGCGTGACGATCAGCGCCCGGACGGCGAACGGCGAGGTGACCATCGCGGTCGCCGACACCGGCAGCGGCATCAGCGCCGAGGACCTGCCCCGGGTGTTCGACCGCTTCTGGCGGGCAGAGAGGTCGCGTAGTCGCCAGACCGGAGGCAGCGGCTTGGGCCTGGCCATCGTCCGCAAACTGGCCGAGGCCCACAACGGCACGGTGAACGCCGCCAGCACCCCCACCCAAGGCACCACATTCACGCTCCACCTCCCCGCCGACCCTTGGTGATCAAGAGGTTTGCGTCGTCCCGACGGCGTCTGCTGACGCAAGCCTCTTGATCACCGCGGGCAAGGGCGGCACGGACTAGGCTGCGGCGGCATGAGCAGCGAACTTCCTGGCCGGGTCGATGTCGTCGTCGTCGGCGCCGGGCACAACGGTCTGGTCTCCGCGATTCTGCTGGCCCGCGCCGGCCTCGACGTGCTCGTGCTGGAGGCGGCCGACGTCATAGGCGGCGCGACCCGCACCGAGAACCCGTTCCCGAAGGTGCCGGGGCTGCGCCACTCCACCGGGTCGTACCTGCTCGGGCTCATGCCCCCGGAGCTGCTCGCCACGCTCGACGTGCGGATCCCGGTGCTGCGCCGCGACCCGCACTACTTCCTGCCCACGCCCGGCGGCCTCGGCTCGCCGTACCTGCTCTTCGGCCGCGACACCGCCGCCACCCGGGCGCAGCTCGCCGAGTTCTTCTCCCCCGCCGACGTGGCCGCCGACGACGCCATGCAGGCCGAGCTGGCCGCGCTGCGCGAGGACCTCGCCCCCGCCTGGCTGGCCGAGCCGCTGACCGCCGAGGAGACCGCCGAGCGGCACGTCCGCCCGGCGCTGCGGCAGGTCTTCGTCGACCTCGTCCGCGGCTCGGTCGCGGACTACCTGGCCCGGTTCGAATTCCGCTCCGAGCTGCTGGTCAGCATGTACGCGGTCACCGACGGGCTGTCCGGCCTGAACGCGGGCCCGGACGACCCCGGCACCGGCCACAACTTCCTCGTGCACAACATGTGCCGGCTGCCCGGCTCCGGCGGCACCTGGATGATCGCCGAGGGCGGGATGGGCACCGTCTCCCGCACGTTCGCGGACGCCGCGCGCGCCGCCGGGGCCACCATCCTGACCGGTACGCCGGTGAGCGCGGTGACACTCGACGGCGGCGCGGCCAGCGGAGTCGTGCTGGCCGACGGCCGAGAGGTCGCCGCGCGTGTGGTGCTCGGCGCGTGTGACCCGTACCGGCTGATGGACCTGGTGCCCGACGGCGCGCTCCCGGCACGACTCGGCGAGCGGATGGCGGCGGTCCGCCGGCCCGGCACCACCCTCAAGCTCAACCTGGCGCTCACCGGGCTGCCGACGTTCTCCTGCCTGCCGCCCGGCACGCCGAGCCCGTTCGGCTCCACCATCCACCTGCTGCCCGGGTCCGCGTCGCTTGTCGGTGGGGACACCACCTCGCCGATGACCGCCCTGCGCGACATGTGGGCCGACGTGCGGGCCGGGCGACTGCCGGCCGAGCCCACCATCGAGTGGTACCTGCACACCACAGTCGACCCGTCGCTCTCCGACGCCGCCGGGCACCACTCGTCGGCGCTGTTCGTCCAGTCGGTCCCGTACGAGCTGGACGGCACCACCTGGGACGCGGAACTGCCCGGCTACGTCGACCGGCTCGTCGAGATCGTCGAGCGGTACGCCCCCGGCACCGCAGACCTGATCGCCGACGCGGTGCCGCTGCCCCCGCCGGGCATCGAGGCGCACTTCGGCATCACCGGCGGGCACATCCACCACGTCGACAACACCGTCTCGTTCACCGACCGCATGCCGTACGCCACAGGCATCGACGGCGTGTACGCGGGCAGCGCCGGCTGCCACCCGGCCGGCAGCGTGATCGGCGCCGCCGGCCACAACGCCGCCCGCCGAATCCTGGCGGACCTGTCGACCTGACCCCCACCCACCCCAGACCCCGTTGATAATGAAGTTATTGCCTGCCGCAGCGGCGTGTCGCGGCAATAACTTCATGATCAACGGGGTGGGTGGGGGTTAGATCACGGCCTCGCCTGCCGGGGCCGGAGACTCCGCGTCTACGCGGTGGGCTCGCACCTTGTGGCCCACGCTTGTCAGGCAGCGGCCAGAGGGCAGGTCGAAGCGCCAGCCGTGCAGTTGGCAGGTGAGCTGGTCACCCTCGACGATGCCGAACCGGGTCAGGTCCGCCTTCAGGTGCGGGCAGCGCCGCTGCACCACCCAGTCGCCCAGCGTGATGTCCTCGGCGTCGGTGCTGCGCTCGTGCTCGTCGTACCAGCCCTCGGCGTACTGGAGGCGCTCCTCCGAGAGGCACTTGAAGAACGCGTAGACGAACTCGTTGTACTGGCCGATCCGGGCCGCCGAGAACCGGCAGGACAGGAAGAGCGAGTTGACCCAGTCCACCTCGTCGATGAAGAGCAGGTGCTCGATAAGCGACCGCTCGGTCCGGAAGCGGTAGCGGACCTTCTCGTCCGCGTACGGCCGGACCTCCTTGCCCGGGAAGTCCACCACGATGGACTCGACGCTTTCACCGTCGTACCCCACCAGGTCGAAACGGACCGGGCCGCCCACGCCCTTGGCCAGGTAGATCGACTCGTCGAGCAGCGGCTCGATCCGGCGCTTCATCTCGCCCAGGACGTCCACCTCGGGGTGCCGCCAGGACGCCTTCTCCGCCTCGATGATCGGGCGCTTGCGCTCCCGCATCTCCTCCAGGTGGGCGACCTTGTTGGCGAAGAACTCCTCCACCGGCACCGGGTGGGTCGTGCTCGCGCCCTCGGTGGTGACCTCGGCGACGCTGCCCGGCAGCAGCACGATGCCGTTGGTGCCGCCGACCTTCGCGTACTCGCTCAGGAAGACCGACTGGTCCGGGAAGATGTTGCCCTCATCGCCGTGGATGTCGTTGAACTGCCACAGCGCGTCATCGAGGAAACACGGCGGGCCGGCGATCGGGAAGACGTGGTCGGCCTTCAGGTCGTCGATGTAGCGCCACGTCCGGTCGAACTGCCGGTCGCGCTTCTGCTTGCCGAACGCGGTCTTCGCCGCCTGCGGAAGCTCGTAGACCATCGGGTACCAGATGGCGCCGGAGAACTGGAGCAGGTGCGCGTGCACGTGCCCCAACTCGGCGAAGACGCTCAGGTCGGTGGGGCGGGCGTCGTTCTGGTTGAGCAGCCGCACCCCGTCGTACTCGACCCAGAGCGAGGAGTCGCCGATCGGGCCGTCGGTGGGGCTGGTCAGCGCCTGGATCATGATCTTCAGGCCGCCGTCGAGCTCCACGACCTGCTCGTTCGGCGCCTTCAGGAACTTCGTGAAGCCCAGCGCCCGGAACTCGTCCTCCATCTCCGAGGTCGGGAACTCGGGGAGCAGGACTGTGGCGTCCTTCGAGACGAAGTCCCGCAGGTGCTTCGCGTCGAAGTGGTCCCGGTGCAGGTGCGAGACGTACAGGTAGTCGACCTGGCCCAGGGTCTCCCAGTCGAGCAGGGAATTGTCCGGGAAAGGGAACCAGGAGGCGAAGTAGGCCGGGTTGACCCACGGGTCGCACAGGATGCTGCCCGCGGCCGTGTCGATCCGCATGCTGGCGTGCCCGGTTCCGGTCACTCGCACCGCACAGTCCCCCTCAAACAGACAATCAGGTGTACGCCAAACGCTACCGGAGGCAGTCTGACCGCCACCCCGCGACGCCCGTAGTGCGTTCCGCCCGGCCCGGCGGGACGAACCCTTGGACCCGGCCAGGTCAGGTAGTGGCCGGGAACGCCCAGCTTCGCACTGTCGGGGCGGCCGCACACCAACCATCCAGGAGCCGGGGAACCTCGTCGACCGGGGCCGCCACGTTGACCTGCTGCCCGCCACCGACCTGGTGGTCGCGATCCTGCCGCACGCTGCCCTCACTACAGCAGGAGCAGATGATCCGCACACCGCTGGCCGGCTCGGCCGCGTACCCGTGCTCGTCGAACAGCTCGGCCAGCGCCCGGACGTCCTCCGGGGTCGCGGCCGTGACCTCGACCGTCGTGGTCGGCAGCGTCGAGGCGCGGAACAGCAGCAGCTCGTCGAAGACCGAGTACGCCTGCCCGTTCACCTCCCGCTCCCCGTTGGGCGCTCCGTCGTGCACCACGACCTCGCCGAAGCGGCGGCCCGACTCGGGGGTCGGCACGTTCAGCACCCGCGCTCGGGCCGGACACAGCCGCTGCGCCCAGACCACCTCACCGGTACCGGCCGGATCGAGCCGGATCGGCGTGACGCCGAAGTCGGCGACGATCTCGCCGTCGCCGTCCGGCACGGTCAGTCCGAAGCCGCGCCACGCGGCCCGGGCGGTCTCCCAGTCCTCCATGATCGTCGCCGCGATGCCCAGGTTCCAGAACGCCGGGTCCTGCGCGTTCGGGTCGGCACGGGCGGCAGCCTCGCGGCCCAACTCGTACGCCTTGGCCCAGTTACGCAGGAACTTGTACGCCAGCGCCGCGTCGTACCACCAGACACCGGCCCTGGGGTGGTCGGGGTGCCGCCGCGCCAGTCGTTCCAGCAGCTCGCCCGCCAGCGGCCACTTCTCCGACTCCCACGCCTCGTACGCCGCCTTCAGCAGTTCCCGGTCGTCCTCGCGGGTCATGCCGTCCCCCATCTGGTCGGACCCTGCGCCGGGCTCGGCACGAGGCGTGCCAGACTAACCAAAGATCCGATCGCGAGGGAAGGACCGACAGTGGCAGGAAGCGAGCCGGTAACGTCGCCGGACCAGCACAAGCCCGGGCACCGCAAGTCGGGGCGCATCGGCGCCGTGCTGTCCGCGCTGGCGCTGGTCGTCATGGCGTTCTGCGGCAACCACGAGGGCAGGGTCGAGGACATCTGGCTGGTCGGCCTGGCCGCGCTGCTGCTGGTCATCGTGATCGGCGACACCGTGCTGCGGCGCAACGGCCTGCGCTCCTGACCCGACCGGCCGCCGAACGACCGGCCGACGTACGCCGAGGGCCCGCCCCCACCCGGGGACGGGCCCTCGTTCGCGTCCGTGGCGGGGTCAGCGCCCGAAGAGAATGTCCTGCACGTCCTTGAGCGCGGCGTCGACCTCGGCCTCGAAGTAGCCGCCGGGCACCAGGCCGAACCGAAGCGTGTCCAGATCCTTCGGGTCGACAGGCATCGGGTTGCGGCGCTGCATACCGCCGAGCAGGGTGTCGAAGAACCGGTCCACCTGATCCGGGTCGTACCCGCTGCCGAACCGGCGTACCTGGAAGCTACGGCGGATCTGGTCGACCCGGTACAGGTCGCTGCCGGGCGGGCCGGCCATCGGCGGGCCGACCATCGGAGGACCGCCCATCGGCGGGCCAGCCACGGCGGGCGGGCCAGCCATCGGCGGGCCACCCATGCCCTGCTGCGGCATCGGGGGCGGGCCGGCCGGGCCACGGCGCAGGTCGCGCAGGTCCCGCTCGGGCATCCGGATCTCGGCGGTCATGTCCGCGCGGCCGTGCCGACCGGCCTCGAAGCCGTCGAAGCGGGGCTCCTCCGGCGGGTAGCCGCCGCCGGGCCCACGCTGGTCGTCGGGCGGGCCGTAACCGCCGGGCATGCGCTGGTCGTCGGGCGGACCGTAACCGCCAGGCCCACGCTGATCGTCGGGCGGACCGTAACCGCCAGGCCCACGCTGATCGTCGGGCGGACCGTAACCGCCAGGCCCACGCTGGTCGTCAGGTGGACCGTAACCCCCCGGACCGGCGGGCAGGCCACGCGGCGGGACGCCGTGGCCACCCATCGGACCGCCGGGCCCCATCGGAGGAGGGCCGCCGGGGCCGCGCTGCGCGTCATAGCCGCCGCGGGGAGCGTCATACCCGCCGGCGAAGGCGCCGGTGGGCTCGTCGTACCGGCCGTACCGGTCGGCGGGCGGACCGGCCTGCGCCGGCATCGGCCGGGGTGGCATCGGCTGCGGAACCATGCCCCCACGGTCGTCGCGCAGCGGCGGGCCCAGCCGGTCCGGCGGACCCAGCCGGTCACCCATCCGAGGGTCGCCGCCGCGCCCGGCGCTCGTACGCTCCTCCAGCTCGGCCAGCTGTCGCTCGACCCGGTCCAGGTGCAGGTCGACCTGCCACTCGTCGTAGCCATTGAACCGGACCCGGAAGACGACGTCGTGGACCTCCTGGGAGGCCACCGGCGCACCCACCTGCCGGCCGTCGAGCGTCGCCTCGACACGGTCGAGGAAGGCATCCACCTCGTCGACCTTGTATCCCCGGCGGAGCGCCTTGCGCCGGAAACGCTGACCCTGACTCGCCACTATGTCTCCTGGTCTCGTTCGCCACGCCCGGTCACGCCGGTGCCTCTCCGGCGCGGTCGGTGAAGGTGTCGGTGTCCTCGGCGGCGGCGAGCTGGCCACACGCGCCGTCGATCTCGCGACCCCGGGTGTCCCGTACGGTGGTGGACACTCCCGCGTCACGCAAGCGCCGGACGAACTCCCGCTCGACCGGCTTCGGGCTCGCATCCCAGCGGCTGCCCGGCGTCGGATTGAGCGGGATGAGGTTCACGTGCGCCAACTTGCCGGCCAACAGCCGCCCGAGCAGGTCAGCTCGCCACGGCTGGTCGTTCACGTCCCTGATCATTGCGTACTCGATGGACACGCGACGGCCCGTCCGGGCGGCATAGTCCCACGCTGCGTCCAGCACCTCGGCTACCTTCCAGCGCTGGTTTACCGGCACGAGTTCGTCGCGCAGATCATCATCGGGCGCGTGCAACGACAACGCAAGGGTCACAGAGAGGTCTTCGCTGGCCAGTCGGCGGATGGCCGGAACCAGGCCGACCGTGGAAACGGTGATGTGCCGCTGGGACAGACCCAGGCCCTCCGGAGCGGGGCTGACCAGCCGACGGATCGCCGCGATGACCCGGTTGTAGTTGGCCAGCGGCTCACCCATGCCCATGAACACGACGTGCGACAGCCGCGGCGGCGAGCCGGCGACAGCGCCGGAGGCCGCCACCCCCGCCAGGTAGACCGCCTGGTCGACGATCTCGGCCGTGGACAGGTTGCGGGTCAGCCCCGCCTGGCCGGTGGCGCAGAACGGGCAGGCCATGCCGCAACCCGCCTGGCTGGAGATGCAGACCGTGACCCGGTCCGGGTAGCCCATCAGCACGCTCTCCACGAGCGCGCCGTCGTGCAGCTTCCAGAGCGCCTTGCGGGTCGCGCCGTCGTCACAGGCCAGCTCGCGCACCGGGTTGAGCAGCTTGGGCAGCAGCTGGTCGGCCAGCCGCTCACGTGTCGCCGCGGGGAGGTCGGTCATCGCCTGCGGGTCGCGAACCAGCCGCCCGAAGTAGTGGTTGGAGATCTGCTTGGCACGGAATGCGGGCTCACCCAACCCGGCGACCAGCGCCTGGCGGCCGGCCAGATCCAGGTCGGCGAGGTGCTGCGGCGGCATGGAGGCCCGGCGTGCGGCGGGGGCGTCCGAGAGGGCGGGGATCAACGGCAGGCTCGTCATGGCTGGTCCAGTGTGTCACGCCTCCGGCGTCGGACACCCGTCCGGAGGTGTGGAACCGGCCCCGGCCGTCGGTCGGGAACGCTCCGGCCACGGTGATCCATGCCTCACCCCACCACCGGCACGAAGATCGCCAACAGCAGGTACGCGGTCGGCACCGCGAACAGGATCGAGTCCAGACGGTCCATCAGGCCACCATGCCCGGGCAGCAGGTTACTCATGTCCTTGATTCCGAGGTCCCGCTTGATCATCGATTCGGCGAGGTCGCCGAGGACCGCCGCGCAGGAGACGGCCACCCCGAACACGGCACCCCACCAGGGGGCCACCTCGAACATCAGCCACAGCAGCAGGGCACTGCCCAACGCCGCCGCGGTGACCGAGCCGGCGAAACCCTCCCAGGACTTCTTCGGGCTGATCGACGGGGCCATCGGATGGCGGCCGAAGGAGACTCCGGCCGCGTACCCGCCGGTGTCGGAGAGGACCACCGCGATCAGCGTGGCCAGGATGCGCAGCCGGCCGTCGTCAGGGGCCGCCGCCAGCAACGCCGCGAAACCGCCGAGGAACGGCACGTAGACCGCGATCAGGGTGGCCGCGGTGAGATCCCGCTGGAAGCCGGCCGGGCCGTCGCCCAACCGCCAGATCATCGTGCCCAGCACGGTGACCAGCAGGCCCAGGCTCAGCGCGTCCGGGCCGGCGAACCACGCCAGCCCGATCGTCAGCACGCCACCGGCGAGCAGTGGCAGCAGCGGCGGGTGGGCGCCGCTACGGCGGACCGCCCGGGCCATCTCCCAGATGCCGACCGCGATGGCCGCGGCGATCACCGGCAGGAACGCCAGCGGGTAGAAGACCAGCGGAACCACGATCAGGACGCCGAGGCCGAGCCCGACCCCGATCGCCGCCGGCAGGTTCCGGCCGGCCCGCCCGGTGCCCACCTGCTGGGTCGCCGGCCGGTCGAGGCTGGCCCGTCGCCGGCCCTTCGGCCGCCGGCCGGCCGGCGGCTCCGGCTCGACCACCGGGTCATCGTCCGGCAGAATCTCGGCGCCGATCGGCGCGAGCTGCGCGGTCGGGTAACCGGCGTCGTCGTCGAAGCGCGGCGGGGCGTCACGGTCGTCGAAGCGGGACGGCGCGTCACCGTTGTCGAAGCGCGACGGCGCGTCCCGGTCGTCGTAACGCTGGCCTATACCGGGGTCGGCGTAACGGGGCGGGGCGTCACCCGCCGCCGGGCCGTCGCCGTAGCGGCCGGGGCGACCCCGATCGTCGTACCGGTCGGGTTGGTTCCGATCGTCGTCGTAGCGGTCCCGGTCGTCGAATCGGTCGCGCCGCTCCCGGTCCTCGAAGCGGTCCCGGTCGTCCGGGCGGACCGCCCGGCCCCGCTCGTCGTACGGGTCTGCCGGGTACGGCTCGGCGTACGGGCGGGTGCGTGGCTCGGCGTACAACTCCGGCCCGGCGGCCGGACGGCGGCTCCACTGGCCCGCCTCAAGCTCCTGCTCGGGCCAGGGCAGGGCGACCGGACGCTCGGGCCGGTCCCAGCCGCGCGGCTCGTCGGTGTAGGGGTCGGGGTGGGACATCACGCACCGCGACGCGGCACGAGTACCACCACATGACGCAAGACCACAAGCATCCCCTACAAGCGCGACTGTGTTCCTCCGGCTCGACCGGCCCGACGGCCGGTCGATTCCCGGTGTGCACCGCCCGGTGGCCGGGAATCCTGCCGAGCCTACTGCACCCGCCGCCGGGGCGAGGCGGACGCTGGCGCCCCTGACCGTCAGGGCTCCTCCGGGGTCGCTGTGGACGAGATCCGGCGAGTTGCCGCGCTGCCGTGACGGCGGTGGCGGGCCGCCGGGCACGAGGATCTCGGCCGCCGCCCGCACGAGCGCCGGCGGCGCACCGACGCCTATCCGACCGCGCATCCGGGCGAACAGGGGATGACTCGCGCCGCCCATCGATGGTCGGCTGTCGGTGTGCCGGCATCCGCCGGCGGCTTGCACCACATCAACGGGGAAGGAGCGCTCGTGCGCAGAATCAGCCTGGCGGTGTTGACGATGGCCGCACTCGTCCTGGCGGTGGCCTCACCAGCCACCGCGGCGACACGGAACGCCAGCATCAGGATCGACCACCGCACCAGCGAGATCTACCTGTACGACGGAAGCCCTGACGGAACCGGGCCGGCGTTCCCGGCCACGATCGCCCGGGGGGAGGTGCGCAACTGCCCGGCCGGCGTGTACTTCCTGTCGGCGTCACTGACCCAGGACGGCCTGCCGACCTACTGGGCCACCGGCGGCCTCGGCGCCGGCGAGATCGTCTGCGACGGCGGCACGGCCAGCATCTCGATGGGTTTCTACCGGGGTGGCCCGGTGCTGCACCCGGGTCGGGCGACAGTGCGCTTCGAACTGCACGACGCGTACGTCGGAACGACCCTGACCGAGACGACCCGGAGCGTCCGGATCCCCCGCTGACGCGCGGACGGCACGAGGCCCGTCCCCGGATCGGGGGCGGGCCTCACGTCGGCTGCTGCTCACCCGGCGTACGCCGGGTGCGGCCTCAGACCTCCAACAGCTCGGTCTCCTTGTGCTTGACCAGGTCGTCGATGTTGGCGACGTACCGCTGGGTCAGATCGTCGAGTTCCTTCTCGGCGCGGCGGCCGTCGTCCTCGCCGGCCTCGCCGTCCTTGACGATCCGGTCCAGCTCCTCCTTGCCGCGGCGGCGGACGTTGCGGATGGCCACCTTGGCCTCCTCGCCCTTGTTCTTGGCCACCTTGATCATGTCGCGGCGGCGCTCCTCGGTCATCTGCGGGAGCAGGATGCGCAACTGGTTGCCCTCGTTGTTCGGGTTGACCCCGAGGTCCGAGTCGCGGATCGCCTTCTCCATCGCGTTGATCTGCGAGTTGTCGTACGGCTTGATGATGGCCATCCGCGGCTCGGGGACCGCGATCGACGCCATCTGGGTCAGCGGCGTGGGCGTGCCGTAGTAGTCGATGATGACCTTGGAGAACATGGCGGCGTTGGCGCGACCGGTACGGATGGCGCCGAACTCCTCCTTGGCGTGCTCAACCGCACGCTCCATCTTCTCCTCGGCCTCGAGGAGGGTGTCGTCGATCACCGGTCTCCTCGCCTCCTTCTGTGCTCGTCGTGGGCTCTGCTGAAAGTCGTCAGGACCGCCGTGGCCGTCGCCCCGGGCGGGGCGGGCTCAGGCGGTGATCAGGGTGCCGATCTTGTCGCCACCCACCGCGCGGATGATGGTGTCGTCACCCTGCGCACCGAAGACCAGCATCGGCAGGCCGTTCTCCATGCAGAGGCTGAACGCTGCGGCGTCGGCCACCCGCAGGTTGCGGCGCAGCACCTCGGAGAAGGTGATCGAGTCGAGCTTGCTGGCGGTGGGGTCGATCCGCGGGTCGGCGGTGTAGACGCCGTCCACCCCGTTCTTGCTCATCAGCACCACGTCGGCCCGGATCTCCAGCGCCCGCTGGGCGGCCACGGTGTCGGTGGAGAAGTACGGCATGCCCGCGCCAGCGCCGAAGATGACCACACGGCCCTTCTCCAGGTGCCGGATCGCCCGCAGCGGGATGTACGGCTCGGCGACCTGGGCCATCGTGATGGCGCTCTGCACCCGGGTCTCGATGCCCTCCTTCTCCAGGAAGTCCTGCAGCGCGAGGCAGTTCATCACGGTGCCGAGCATGCCCATGTAGTCGGCGCGGGCGCGGTCCATCCCGCGCTTCTGCAGCTCCGCGCCGCGGAAGAAGTTGCCCCCACCGACCACCACGGAGACCTGCACCCCGCGACGGACCACGGTGGCGATCTGCCGGGCGATGGCCTGCACGACATCCGGGTCGACGCCTATCGCGCCACCACCGAACACCTCACCGGAGAGCTTCAGCACCACCCGGCGGGCCCGCCCCGGCGGCGGCGCCGTCGGATCGTCCACCGCCAGCGTCCGGTCACTCACAACCTGCGTCATCCGCCCCGCCTTCCCCCACGCGCACGCCCCGCGCGACGCGTTACCGCGAACCTGCCGCTGCCGACCCTATGTGACGAGGAGGCCGCGGTGCCTGTCACGTACACCGGCGGCCTCCTCGTCGACGTCTCCTGCCCACGGGCGCACGCGGCGCCCGGTGGCGGCTCAGGCCTGGCCGACCTCGAACCGCACGAAGCGGGTGACCTCGATGCCGGCCTCGGCCAGCACCTGCTTCACGGTCTTCTTGTTGTCGGCCACGGACGACTGCTCGACGAGGACGTAGTCCTTGAAGAAGGAGTTCACCCGACCGTCGACGATCTTCGGCAGGGCCGCCTCGGGCTTGTTCTCCTCGCGGGCGGTCTGCTCGGCGATGCGCCGCTCGGACTCGACGACCTCGGCCGGAACCTCGTCCCGGGTGAGGTACTTCGGCCGCATGGCGGCGATCTGCATGGCGACCCCACGGGCGTCGGCGTCGCCCGCCTCGTCGGACTTGCCGGTGTACGACACCAGCACGCCGACGGCCGGCGGCAGGTCCTGCGCCTTGCGGTGCAGGTAGACCGCGGTGGTGCCCTCGACCTTGGCGAACCGGTTGAGCACCAGCTTCTCGCCGATCTTGGCGGACTGCTCCTGGACCAGGTCCGCGACGACCTTGCCGTCGAGCTCGGAGGCGAGCAGCTCCTCGGCGCTGTTCACGCCGGTACGCTCGCCGTGCTCCACCAGCTGCTGGGCCAGCGCGATGAACGAGTCGGTCTTGGCGACGAAGTCGGTCTCGCAGTTGAGCTCGAGAAGCGCCTTGCCGGAGTGGGCGACCAGGCCGTTGGCGGCCGTACGGCCGGCCCGCTTGCCGACGTCCTTGGCGCCCTTGACGCGCAGGATCTCGATGGCCTTGTCGAAGTCGCCCTCGGCCTCGGTCAGCGCCTTCTTGCTGTCCATCATGCCGGCGCCGGTGAGGTCGCGGAGCTTCTTGACGTCCGCGGCGGTGATTTGGGACATGGCTCTCTCTTCGGTGTTGAGACGGCGTGTGGATGGTCAGAGGTGCCGGTTACCCGGATCCGGGCGGATCGTGCCCGGCGTACCGCCACTGCCCGCCGTTCGCGAAAACGGACGGCGGGCAGCGACGGTACGGGTCACTCCGCGGTGGCGGCCGCCGGCTGCTCGGTGGCGGCCTGCGCCGGCTGCTCCGGGGTGGCGGCCTGCTCGGCGGCGGGCTGCTCGGCGGCGGCAGCGGCGGGCTGCTCGGCCGGGGCGGCCGACTCGTCAGCCTTCTTCGGCTCCAGCAGCTCGCGCTCCCACTCGGTCAGCGGCTCGTCGCTCGCGACACCCTCGGGCTTCTCGTCGTTGCCCCGGCGACGGCCGGAACGCGCGATCAGACCGTCCGCGACGGCGGCAGCGACGACCTTGGTCAGCAGCTCGGCCGAGCGGATCGCGTCGTCGTTACCCGGGATCGGGAAGTCGACCTCGTCCGGGTCACAGTTGGTGTCGAGGACGGCGATCACCGGGATGCCCAGCTTGCGGGCCTCGTCGACGGCGATGTGCTCCTTCTTGGTGTCGACGATCCAGACCGCGGCCGGCAGCTTCTGCATGTCCCGCAGACCACCCAGCGTGCGGGTCAGCTTGATCTTCTCGCGGGAGAGCTGCAGGGTCTCCTTCTTGGTGTAACCGGCGGCGGTGCCGCTGAGGTCACCCAGACCCTCCAGCTCCTTCATCCGCTGGAGCCGCTTGTACACCGTCTGGAAGTTGGTCAGCATGCCACCGAGCCAGCGGTGGTTGACGTACGGCTGACCGACCCGGGTCGCCTGCTCGGCGATGGCCTCCTGGGCCTGCTTCTTGGTGCCGACGAAGAGGATGCTGCCACCCTCCGCGACGGTTCCACGCACGAACTCGTACGCCTTCTCGATGTAGTCGAGAGTCTGGCGCAGGTCGATGATGTAGATGCCGTTGCGCTCGGTCATGATGAAGCGCTTCATCTTCGGGTTCCAGCGCCGGGTCTGGTGCCCGAAGTGGACACCGCTCTCCAGCAGCTGACGCATGGTCACGACGGCCATGGGTGGGTACTCCTCAAGATCCCTGGTTGTCACGCCCGGCCGGTGGCCGGGCGTCCTGGCGCCTGGTCGCCGACCCATGGTGGACCCGATCAAGATCGGGACCAGGGAGGCCGTCGCTCCACGACGATTCGTGAAGAGGGCGCGCGAGGTCGACCGCGCGAGGCGGTCGCCAGTTGGCCAGTGTACGCCCCTTCCCCGCCCCCCGACCTCCGGGTGCGCGCGGCGGGGTGGTGGCGCGGGGATGAGGCGCCGGGCCGGCTGCGCGGGGTCAGCCGGCGGGTCGTCCGCGCGGGGTCAGCCGGTGGGTCGCTGCGCGAGGTCGCCCGGCGGGTCGTCCGCGCGGGGTCAGCCGGTGGGTCGCTGCGCGAGGTCGCCCGGCGGGTCGTCCGCGCGGGGTCAGCCGGCGGGTCGGCCGCGCGGGGTCAGCCGGCGGCGAGGGCGGCGGCGACGAAGAGCACCAGGCCGACGGTCAGGTACGCCGTCGGAGGGCGCAACCAGCCCCGCCCGCTGTCGGAGAGCGCCAGTCCGCCGGTTCTGAGCCCGTACAGCCCCGATGCGAAGATCGGCAGCCCGGCGACCAGGCAGATCCCCACCACGACGTTGCCGGAGTCCAGCGGGTCGCCTGTCACGCCCGCCAGCAACACCCGCAGCGCCGGAACCTCGAAGATCAACGCCAGCAGGGCGAAGAGCGCGGCCAACGCCGGCCGGCGGGTCCGGTAGACACCGTCGGCCGGCGAGGGGTACGCCGGAGGCTCGCCAACGGGCAGGTCGGGACGGGGGCCGATCCCCGGCATCGGGCCGGTCGGCATCTCCAGCGGGTGCGGTTGCTCCCCACCGCCCCGGGTCGGCTCGATGATCGGATATCCGGCGAGCGGGGCGGGCCGGGCCGGGTCGGCGAGCATCCCGGCTGCCGGCCCGGTGTCTCCGGGGGCGGCTGGCACGGTGTCTCGGAGGGCCGCTGGCCCGGTGTCTCGAAGGGCCGCTGGCCCGGCGTCTCGAGCGGCTTCCGGCGTTGCGGTGGTCAGCGACTCTCGGGCGGCCCGACGACCGGGCAGCTCACCCGAGATCTCCGAGGGGTCCCGATCCGCTCGGCGCGAGCGCGTCGCCCGGTAACCGTCCCCGTCCGTACGCGCGTCACCCAGCGGGTCGACCGCGCCGAAGCGTCCCGAGTCGGGCTCGGTGCCGCCGAACCTCCCGGGCTGGGCGTCGACGGCGCGAAACCGCCCGGAGTCCGACTCGGGCCGGCCCACCTCCCGCGCGCTCAGACGACCCGAGTCCGACTCCGGCCGGCCTACGTCCAGCGCGCTCAGACGACCCGAGTCCGGCTCCGGCCGGCCCACGTCCAGCGCGCTCAGACGACCCGAGTCCGACTCGGGCGTACCGCCGAAGCGGCCCGCGTCCACCGCACCGAAGCGGCCCGAGCCCGGCTCCGGCGTACCGCCGAAACGCCCCGAATCCGGCTCCCGGCGTCGGCCGGCGCCGGTGTCCTCCAGGGACCGGCTGTCGTCCACGCCGCGCTGGTCGGGGATCTCGCTGTCCCGGTATCGCGGCTCACCCGCACCGCGCCACTCGGAATCGCCGTAACCGCGAGCCCGCTCGTCGGAGTACCAGCGCGACTCCTGATCTTCCGGAAAGCTCCGTCGTCCGTCCACGTCAGGCACCGTATGCGACAGCCCACGCCCGCGCCATTTCAGCCCGCCCGGCCGCCCGCCGAACGCCCGGAAGCGTGGGGCACGAGGTGCCTTCGGATAGCGCTGCGGCGCTGCGGTGCCTTGATCAGGTGATGAAAAGTAGGTCGGCAGCGGTCCTGACACCTATTTCTCATCACCTGATCAAGGCGGGCCCAAATGGAGCGCGGCCAGCCCGTGCTGCCGCCCTCGGTCCGAGGCTCAGGCCCTAGCACAGCGCGGGCTTGATCGTCCGGTTGTCCACAGGTCACCCGTCGTCCACAGCCGGGCCGTCGCCGGGTCGCGACGCGCGTACCCGGACGGGCAGCGTCGCGGCCATGACGAAGCGGAACCAGGCGGTCGGCGCGTACGGCGAGCGGTGCGCCGCCCAGCACCTGAGCGAGGCGGGGCTACGCCCGATCGTCCGGAACTGGCGCTGCCCGCAGGGCGAGATCGACATCATCGCCTGGGACGGGCCGGTGCTCGCGTTCTGCGAGGTGAAGACGCGTCGGGGCGACATGTTCGGCACACCGGCCGAGGCCGTCGTACCGGCCAAGGCCCGTCGCCTGCGCGGGCTCGCCGCGCGCTGGCTCGCCGAGACCGGCACGAGCGCCGACGAGGTGCGGTTCGACGTGCTGTCGGTACGACTGCCCGACGCCGGTCCCGCGCAGGTCGACCACCTGAAGGGCGCGTTCTGAGATGCGCCGCCGACGGATCGGTGACGCGCCGTGAGCTACGCGAAGGTGCTCTGCGTGGGGCTGGTCGGCGTCACCGGCCACCTCGTCGAGGTCGAGGCGGATCTGGCCGCCGGCCTGCCGGCCGTGGTGATCTCCGGCCTGCCGGACACCGCCCTGCACGAGGCCCGCGACCGGGTCCGCGCCGCCGTCGTCAACTCGGGTCAACGCTGGCCGAACCGGCGGATCACGCTGAACCTGCTGCCCGCGACGCTGCCGAAGTTCGGCTCGGCGTTCGACCTGGCCATCGCCGCCGCGCTACTGGGCGGCTCGGGTGAGCTGCCGCTGCTTCCGCTGGAGGGTGTCGTGGTCCTCGGCGAGCTGGGCCTGGACGGGACGGTCCGACCGGTGCGCGGGGTGCTGCCGATGGTCGCCGCTGCCGCCAGGGCCGGCGTCGAGCGGGTCATCGTGCCGACCGGCAACGCCGCCGAGGCCGCGGTCATCCCCGGTGTACGGGTGCGAGCGGTGGACACGCTGCACCGGTTGGTCGCCTTCGTGCGCGACGGCACTCCGCTGATCGAACCACCGCCGGACGCCCCGGCACCGGCTCCCGTCGGCCCGGACCTCGCCGAGGTCGCCGGGCAGGCGCTGGGCCGGCGCGCGCTGGAGGTCGCCGCGGCGGGTGGGCACCACATCGCTCTGCTCGGCCCTCCCGGTGCGGGCAAGACGATGCTTGCCGAGCGGCTGCCGTCACTCCTGCCCGAGCTGGACGACGACGCGGCGCTGGAGGTGACCGCGCTGCACTCGATCGCCGGGCTGTTGCCGCCGGGCGGTCGACTGCTGCGCCGCCCGCCTTTCCAGGCACCGCACCACACCGCGACGGTCCCGTCCCTCGTCGGCGGCGGTTCCGGGATGGCCCGCCCCGGCGCGGTGTCCCTGGCCCACCGTGGGGTGCTCTTTCTGGACGAGGCGCCGGAGTTCAGCAAGGGCGCGCTGGAGGCGCTGCGCCAGCCGCTGGAGGACGGTCGCATCCTCCTCAGCCGCAGCGGGGGCGGCACCGAGTACCCGGCCCGCACCCAACTGGTGCTGGCCGCCAATCCGTGCCCCTGCGCGAAGCCGTCCGGCGACTCGTACTGCGAGTGCTCGCCGCTGGCCCGCCGCCGCTACCTGGGCAAGCTCTCCGGGCCGTTGCTCGACCGGATCGACGTGCAGGTGCGGCTGATGCCCGTGCGGGCGGCAGAGCTGATGGCGTCCGGTGGCGACGCCGAGTCCTCGGCCACAGTCGCCACCCGGGTCGCTGCGGCCCGTCGCGCGGCGGCCAGCCGCTGGGCCGGCCTCGGACGGCGACTCAACGCCGAGGTGGACGGCCCGCTCCTGCGCCGCCCGCCGTGGCGACTACCGGCGCTGGTCACCGCCGAGCTGCGCGGCCGGCTCGACTCGGGCTCGCTCTCGGCGCGGGGCTTCGACCGGGTGATCCGGATGGCGTGGACCATCGCGGACCTGGACGGCCGGGACCGGCCCGACCGCGAGGACGTACGAGAGGCGATCCAACTACGGACAGGGGAGGCGGCGTGAGCGCCGACAAGGAGAGCAGGCTGGCCCGGGTGGCGTTGACCTGGTTGGCCGAGCCGGGCACCCGTGCGGTGCACCAGTTGGTCGACCGGCTGGGTCCGGTGGCGACACTGGAGCTGTTGCTCGACGGCGGCAGCCCCGATGGCTGGCTGCACAGCACGGTGGCCGCCCGGTCGGCCGCAGGTGACGCGCGGGCGGTCGCCGCCGAAGCGTTGGAGAGGGCCGACCGGCTCGGCGCCCGCCTGGTCACCCCCGACGACGAGGAGTGGCCGGCCCGGGTCGACGGTCTGAAAACGCTCCGATTGCCGGACGGCACCCGCCGGGTGGACGTTGAGACCGCGCCGCCGCTCTGCTTCTGGGTACGCGGTGCCTGGCCGCTGGGCGAGGCGTTGGAGCGCTCGGTGGCGGTGGTCGGCGCGCGGGCGGCCACCGGTTACGGTCAGCACGTCGCCACGGAACTGGGGTACGGCCTGGCCGAGCGGGACTGGACAGTCGTCTCCGGTGGCGCGTTCGGCATCGACGCCGCCGCGCACCGGGGTGCCCTCAACGCCGGCGGGTTGACCGTCGCGGTGCTGGCCTGCGGGGTGGACCGGCCCTATCCCATGGGCAACACCGCGCTCTTCGACCGGATCGCCGACACCGGGCTGCTGGTCAGCGAGTGGCCACCCGGTGCCGAGCCGCTACGCCCCCGGTTCCTGATCCGCAACCGGGTCATCGCCGGGGGCACCCTCGGCACCGTCGTGGTGGAGGCGTCGGCACGCAGCGGCGCGACGCAGACCGCCCGGCGGGCCATCCACACCGGGCGGGTCGCGATGGTGGTGCCCGGGCCGGTGACCTCGGCGATGTCCGTCGGTGCCCACGAGCTGCTACGGGAGTGCTCCAAGGCGCGGCTGGTCACCGGGTTGGCGCACGTACTCGAGGAGGTAGGCCGGATCGGCGCGGACCTGGCCCCGCTGGCCCGTGGCCCGCAACGGCCCGGCGACGACCTGGACGACGACGCTCGGTCGATGTTGGAGGCGCTGCCCCGCCGGGGCGTACGGGGTGTGGACGCGCTCGCCGCACGCGCCGGCCTGAACGTGCGTACCGCGCTGCGCAAGCTGTCGTTGCTGGAGGAACTGTCCATGGTGGTGCGCCGCGACGACGGCTACGCCCTCGCCCCGACCACCAAACCGAAGGGCGGTGCATGAGCGGTCACGGATGGCGACACCGGCACCAGAGTGACGCCGACGCTGGCGTGGCCGGCTATGCGGGACTCTCGGCCGTACGCTGGTGCCGTGCCAGCTGTCAGTGAGGGTGCACAGGCCGCGGGGCGGACAACCACCGCGCCGCCCCCATCGGCGCGGCAGCCGTGAGCCGGCCCAGCCGGGGCACCCGGGTCACTCACCAGGAGCTACCGCCGGCGCTGCGGGACGCGGTCGACGACTTCGCCGAGCACCTCGCCCAGGTCCGCAACCGGTCGGCGCACACCGTCCGCGCGTACGTGACCGACGTGGTCGCGATGCTCGACCACGCCGTGCGGATGGGCTGCCTGGAACTGGCCGAGCTGGACCTCTCGGTGCTGCGGAGCTGGCTGGCCCGGCAACGAACCACCGGCGCCGCCCGTACGTCGCTGGCCCGCCGGGCCGCCTCGGCACGGGCGTTCAGCGCGTGGGCGCACCGCGCCGGGCTGCTCCCCGCCGACGTGGGCGCCGCACTGGCCAGCCCTCGTGCCCACCGGGAGCTGCCCGGCGTCCTCCGCGCCGACCAGGCCGCCGCCCTGATGGAGGCACCGGCCCGGAAGCCGACGACCGCACACGGCACGACCTCGACGGAACCGCCCGCCTACGGCACCACCCCGACCGGAACGACCGCCCATGACACGGCCGCGACGGGTGCGCCCACGGATGCCACGGCCACGGCGGGGAAGACCGCAGACGCCACGGCCACGACGGGAAAGACTGCGGACAACACGGCGACAACGGATGCGGCGCCGGCCGGGGCAGCGACGACGGGAGCCGCCGTCGACGCGACGGATACGGCGGCCGCCGAGGCGGTGCTGTTGCGCGACCGGGTGCTGCTGGAGCTGCTGTACGCGACAGGCGTGCGGGTCAGCGAGGCGTGCGGGCTGGACGTCGGGGACGTCGACCACGGCCGCCGGGTGATCCGGGTGTTGGGCAAGGGCGGGCGGGAGCGTGCGGTGCCCTACGGCGTGCCCGCGCAGCGGGCGTTGGACGACTGGCTGCGCGGGGGCCGACCGGTGCTGGCGATCCCCCGCTCCGACGACGCGCTGCTGCTCGGGGCCCGCGGTGGCCGGCTCAACCCGACGACGGCGCGACAGATCGTCGGTGGGTACGCCGAGACGGCCGGCCTCCCACGCACCAGCCCGCACGGGTTGCGCCACTCCGCCGCCACCCACCTGCTGGAGGGCGGCGCCGACCTGCGCGCCGTGCAGGAGCTGCTCGGCCACTCGTCGTTGGCCAGCACGCAGATCTACACCCACGTCTCGGTGGAACGGTTGCGCGCCGCCTACCGGCAGGCACACCCCCGCGCCTGATCAGAGGCCGAGAGGTCGGGCCGCTCGACGGTTACGATCATCGGGTGAGCGTCCCGCAGCCCCCCGAGCCGATCCCGGGCGCCCGCCTGCTCTTCTCCCTGGACCCGGCGGTCAGCCATCTCAACCACGGCTCGTTCGGCGCGGTGCCGATCGGCGTGCAGCGCGCTCAGCAGCGGCTGCGCGACGAGATGGAGGCGAACCCGCTGCGCTTTTTCACCCAGGGGCTCGTCGACCGGATCGCGCACACCCGCCGGCATCTCGCCGGGTTCCTGGGCGCCGACCCGGACGGCAGTGCGCTGATCGGCAACACCACCACCGGCGTCGCCGTGGTGCTCCAGTCGGTGGGCCTGCAACCCGGTGACGAGGTGCTCAGCACCGACCACGGGTACGGGGCGGTGAGCCTGGCCATCCAGCGGGAGTGCCGCCGCACCGGCGCGGTCAGCCGCGTTCTGCCCATCCCGCTGGCCGCCACCGACGAAGAGATCGTGCAGATCATCCGGGCCGGCCTGCGCCCGGGGCAGACGCGACTGCTCGTCGTCGACCAGCTCACCTCCGCCACCGCCAAGCTCTTCCCGATCGCCGCCATCGTGGGGGTGGCCCACGAGAACGGCGTGCCCGTCCTGGTGGACGCGGCACACGCCCCCGGCATGCTCTCCACCACGGTCGCGAGCATCGGCGCGGACTTCTGGGCGGGCAACCTGCACAAGTGGGGCTACGCCCCGCGCGGCACCGCGCTGCTGGCGGTGGCCCCGCAGTGGCGGGACCGGATCGAGCCACTGGTGGTCTCGTGGGAGCAGGAAGCCGGCTTCCCGGCCCGAATCGAATGGCAGGCCACCCTCGACTACACCTCCTGGCTGGCGGCCCCGGCGGGCCTGTTCACGCTGCGCAGCCTCGGCGTCGACCGGGTCCGGGAGCACAACGCCGCGCTCGCCGCGTACGGCCAGCGGGTGGTGGGGGACGCCCTGGGGGTGGCGCCCTCCGATCTGCCCGACCCCGGCGGGCCGGGGGTGGCTCTGCGTCTCATCCCGCTGCCGGCCGGCACGGGCACCACGATCGACGCGGCGCGTGCGTTGCAGGCGCGGATCGGTGAGCGGCTCGCCGCCGAGGTCGCGGTGATGAGCTGGGCCGGCCGGGGATGGCTGCGGCTCACCGGCCAGGTCTACAACGCCGCCGACGAGTACGAACGGCTGGCCGTGCGGCTGCCGGCGCTGCTCGCCCAGCGCTGACCCGACCCCGCTCACCGAGCGGAAGCAGGCGCACCGGGCCGAGGCCGAGCAGGGCCAGCGGGTCGAGATATTCCTCGCCCCGCCGCAGGCCCCAGTGCAGGCACGCCTCGGCCGGGCAACCCGGATGCCCGGGCAGCAGCTCGCCCAGCGGCGTGCCGGTGGTGACCGGCTGGCCGGGGCGTACCGCCGGTTGAACCGGTTCGTGGGTGGTCCGAAGCCCGTTTGTGTGCCCCACGGTGACCACCGGGCGGCCGGCCACCAGGCCGGCGAAGAGCACGGTGCCCGGCCCGGCGCTGCGGACCACCGCTCCGGCCGGGGCGGCCAGATCGACGCCACGGTGCCCCGGCAGCCACGGTCGGGGCGGCGGGTCGAACCGGCGCACCGGACGAGGCGGCCCGTCGACCGGCCAGCGGAACCGTTCAGTGGGCATCGGGTCGGTGGTCGCCGGGTCGGCGACCGGGACGGTCCGGGCGGCGACCGGCACGATCGGCGTCGGTGGTTGGCCCGGCACCGCAGCCACCAGCACCGCCAGCCCGCAGAGCTGGACGGTCAGGGCGAACGGAAGCGCGGCGCAGAGCAGCAGTGTGCGGCGGATCGAACGGACGAATGGCTGTCGCATGACGGCAGCCTCCGGCCGAGGCGGGGCGTCCGCGACCCCGACCGAGGGAACTGTGGACAACCGGAGGTGCTGTGGACGACCACCCAACGGCTCCGGTGATCTGTTAGGTGGACGCTGTCCCCCGGCCCGACCAGCTCACCACCACTGGGCGGTCAGACAGGGCCTAGGCTGGGCCGGGTACGGCGGGTGCCGCCGTCTGCACCGGGGAGGCCGCGCATGACCACTGTCGATGACCGGACGCCGAGGGCGGCCGACGTGAGCGGCCCGTCGCGGCTCGCCGGCCCCGACGAGGCGATCAGTGCCGACGAGTTGCAGCTCGCCGCCCGCAACCACGGCCTTCCGCTGGAGGCGCTGCGCTACGACGTCACCCCGGCCGGGCTGCACTATCTGCTGATCCACTACGACATCCCGGAGGTGGATCCGGCGACGCACGCCCTGACGCTCGCCGGCGCGGTCGACAGGCCGCTGACCGTCACCCTGGCCGACGTGCGCGAGCGACCACGGGTAACCCACCGGGTCACCCTGGAGTGCGCCGGCAACGGCCGGGCTCTGCTGCATCCCCGGCCGGTGAGCCAGCCCTGGCTGGTCGAGGCGGTAGGCAACGCCGAGTGGACCGGCACGCCCCTCGCTCCGCTGCTGCGCGAGGCGGGCCTGGGCGCCGACGCGGTCGACGTGGTGTTCACCGGCGCCGACCACGGCGTCGAGCGCGGTGTCGAGCAGGACTACCAGCGGGCGCTGCCGGTGGCCGACGCGCTGCGCGAGGAGGTGCTGCTGGCGTACGAGATGAATGGCGCTCCCCTGCTGCCGCAGCACGGCGCCCCGCTACGGCTGATCGTGCCGGGCTGGTACGGCATGGCGCACGTCAAGTGGCTGCACTCGATCGAGGTCCGGACGGAGCCGTTCGAGGGCTACCAGAACGCGGTGGCGTACCGGCTGCGTCGCGACGCCGACGACCCGGGCGTGCCGGTCACCCGGATCGAGCCGCGCGCGCTGGTCCGCCCGCCGGGCTTTCCCGACTTCATGACGCGCCGCCGGGTGCTGCCTCCGGGACCGTGCACTCTGGACGGTCGGGCGTGGTCGGGGCACGCACCGGTGGTCGCGGTGGAGGTGAGCGTCGACGGCGGGGCGAGCTGGGCGCCGGCCGAGCTGGACCCGGCGACGGGCGGGGAGTTCGCCTGGCGGCGGTGGCGACACGAGTGGACGGCGACGCCCGGCCGGTACGTCCTCAGCGCACGGGCGACCGACGCGTCCGGGCGGACCCAGCCGGTCGAGCAGCCGTGGAACCGTGGTGGCTTCGCCAACAACCTGGTGCAGCGCGTCGAGGTCGTGGTGCCGGCCGAGTGACCGGCGCGGTGGGCAGCGCCACGGATGGGGGGACCGTGGCGTGGCCGAGGGTCGTCAGCCGCCGAAGCCGGAGTCGGCGGGCAGCGAGATGTCGGGCTTCTCCAGCTCCTCGACGTTGACGTCCTTGAAGGTCATCACCCGGACGTTCTTCACGAAGCGGGCCGGACGATACATGTCCCACACCCAGGCGTCGTGCATCTCGACCTCGAAGTAGACCTCGCCGTCGGAGTTGCGCACGTGCAGGTCGACCTGGTTGGCCAGGTAGAACCGGCGCTCCGTCTCCACCACGTAGGAGAACTGGCGGACAATGTCGCGGTACTCCCGGTAGAGCTGCAGCTCCATCTCGGTCTCGTACTTCTCGAGATCTTCCGCGCTCATCGCACTCCGCCTTCCATGACCACATCTTCCCCCACCGGCGCCGGAGGCCGAGCCTGCTCGCCCAACGCCACGCCGACGGTACCCCCTGACGCCCAGGAGCGCTCCATCGGCTCGTCCGACGCCGGGCCGACGGGCCGTCGGGCGCGCGGCGGTCGGCCGTCACGGCCGGAGACGGCGGCGACATTGACGTACGAGAAGCGGTGCTCCCGGCACGGTCCGTGCTCCCGCAGCGCCGCGCTGTGCTCCGGGGTGATGTAGCCCTTGTGCTCGGCGAAGCCGTACGACGGGAACACCCCGTCCAGCTCCACCATGATCCGGTCCCTGGTGACCTTGGCGAGCACGCTGGCCGCCGCCACACACGCGGCCACCCGGTCGCCCTTCCACACCGCGAGCCCCGGCACCCCGAGACCGTCCACGCCGAAGCCGTCGGTCAACACGTACTCCGGGCGGGTGGTGAGCGAGGCGAGCGCCCGGCGCATCGCGGCGAGGTTGCACACGTGCAGCCCCCGGGCGTCGACCTCGTCGGCCGGGATGACCACCACGGCGTACGCCAGGGCACGGTCCACGACCTCGGCGTACACCCGCTCCCGGCTGGCCGGGGTGAGCAGCTTGGAGTCGGCCAGCCCGTCGATCTCGCCGCGTCGCCCCTCCGGCAGCACCGCCGCGGCGGCGACCAGCGGGCCGGCGCAGGCACCCCGGCCGGCCTCGTCGGCGCCGGCCACGTGCCGGAAGCCGCGCCGTTGCAGCGCCCGCTCCAGCGCGTACAGGCCGGCTTCCCGGCGCACGACTGTGCGCGGCGGGGTCAGCACGGTCCCTCTTCGGAGCGTGCCTCGGCGGCCGGCGGCAGGAGCCGGGCCAGCAGGTCGGTCAGCTCGGGCGGGTAGTACCGGTCGCCGCTGGCGGCCAGCTCGGCCGGCAACCACCAGCGGTGACCGGCGATGCTGCGCTGCTCGACGTCGGTGAAGCCGACGGTGTCGACCTGCCACGACGGCACCCGCAGCAGAAAGAAGTCCTGCTCCTGGCGGTACCAGCCGCCGTCGAACGGAAACTCGGTCGTGTCGGAGAAGACGGGCTCGCCCAGGTCGGCGGGGGCGACCCGCAGCCCGGTCTCCTCGGTCAGCTCCCGTGCCGCGCCGGACGCCGGGGACTCCGCCTCGTCGAGCCCGCCGCCCGGCGTGAACCAGTAGCGATGCTCGGGGCGGGCCGGGTCGAAGCCCGCGAACAGCAGGACCCGACCGGCCCCGTCGACGAGCAGCACCCGGGCCGCGCGTCGAGGGGTGTAGACACGGTCGGCACTGTTCGCGCCTGCGGGGCTCGCAAGCTCACTCCTCGCGCTCACGGTCACCGCACCAGCCTGCCAGACGCGCGGTCGATCGCCCATGCCCCCGCCGGTTCTACGGCTTGGGGATGCCGTCGAACCCGTCGGGCACGGTGAGCCAGGTGGCCCTGTTCACGGGCCAGAAGACGGTGAACGCCCGCCCGACGACCTCACCCTCGGGGATGGTGGCCTCGGTGATGTTCTGGTTGGACTGCTGCCAGTGCTCCAGCGAGTCACCCGAGGCCGACCGGTGGTCGCCCATCACCCACAGCCGCCCCTTCGGCACGGTGATGTCGAACTCCTGGTCGGCCGGCTTGTCGCGGACCCCGTCGATCGAGAAGATGTACGGCTCGTCGAGCGACTTTCCATTGATCATCAACCGTTCCTGCGGGTCGCAGCAGACCACGTGGTCGCCGCCGACGCCGATCACCCGCTTGATGAAGTCCTCACCGTCGGGGTTGCCGCTCCACTCGGTGGGCGCCTTGAACACGATCACCTCGCCGCGATGCGGTGAGCGGAAGTCGTAGACCAGCTTGTTGACCAACACCCGGTCATCGATCTTGAGAGTGTTCTCCATGGACGGGGAGGGGATGAAGAAGGTCTGCAGCACGAAGGCGCGGACCAGCACCGCGACCAGGATCGCCACACCCAGCAGGATCGGCAGTTCCTTCCAGAAGGAGCTGCGCGGCTTGTCGGTCTGCTCGTCAATCACGCCAAGGAGCCTACGTTGCCGGACCGGACGGCACCGTCCGGAACGCGCGGGAACCCCTCAGCGCGGCCACCAACGGGAGTATCAGCAGCACACCGCCCTGTGGGGACGGCCGGACCGGAGGCGCACCGGAGGCGGCCGTGGCCGGCGCGGCCACGTCGTCGAAGGTCGACGGCACCGACAGCCCGGCCCAGCGCGACGACGGCCAGACCACCATGAACGCCCGGCCGACCACGTTGTCGATCGGCACCGGCCCCTGGCAGCGCGCGTCCTGGGAGACCTCGCGGTGATCGCCCATCACGAAGATCTGCCCCGGGGGTACGACCACCTCGTCGAAGCGCCGGGACCGGCACTCCTGCGGATTCGGTGGCAGATCCAGCGGGGAGTCGCGCAGCACGTACGGCTCGTTGAGCGGGGTCCCGTTCACGGTGACCCGGCCCTGGGAGTCGCAGCACTTCACCCGGTCACCGGGCACGCCGATCACCCGCTTGATGAAGTCCTTCTCGCCGGGACGGCTCACCCCGACCAGATCCCCGACGGTGCGGGCCACCTTGCCGGCGAACCCGGGCTCCGGCTGCTCGTCGACCTGCGGCGCCCAGCGGTCGGTGCCCCGGAACACCACCACCTCGCCGCGCTCCGGATCCCGAACGTCGTAGACGACCTTGTTGACCAGCACCCGATCGCCGATCAGGAGGGTGTCCTCCATCGAACCGGACGGGATGAAGAACGCCTGGAGCAGGAACGTGCGGATCAGCACCGCGAGGCAGAACGCCACCACCAGTAGCAGTGGAAGCTCCTGCCAGAGGGGCATCTGGCGGCGGCCGCGGCGCACCCGCCGGCGCCACGGATCGACGGTGCCGTCCTCGTCAAGCGTCTGCACCACGCCACTCCCCGGTCCACAGAAACACCACCGCCCGGGAGCCTCGTCGAGGCTCCACGGGCGGTAGTGGACGGCTGCCCGCCACATTGGCGGGGTCGCCGCCTGGCTGCGCCCGTACGACCAGGGTAGTGCGGTCCGGTCGGTACGGCATACGCGCAGCTCAGGCGGCGTGGCGAGCGGGAAGTCAGCTGGGCTGCTTCTCCCGCTTCTCCTTGATCTTGGCCTTCTTGCCGCGCAGCTCGCGCAGGTAGTAGAGCTTGGCGCGACGCACGTCACCGCGGGTCACGATCTCGATCCGGTCGATGCCCGGGCCGTTGAGCGGGTAGGTCCGCTCGACGCCGACGCCGAAGCTGACCTTGCGGACCGAGAAGGTCTCGCGCAGACCGTCACCCTGGCGGCGGATCACGACGCCCTGGAAGATCTGGACACGGGACCTGTTGCCCTCGACGACCCGCGCGTGCACCTTGACGGTGTCACCGGCACGGAAGTCGGGAAGGTCGGTCCGCTTCGACTGGGCGTCAAGGGCGTCCAGGATGTTCATCGCTGCGTCCTCGTAAGGCTCACGGCGCACCGTCACTCGGTGCGCGGGTGGGTGATTCTGATTCCCGGGTGGTGGTCGGCGAACCGACCCCGGTCGGGGATCCTCGCAGCCGCCCGCGGGCGCGGACGGATGCGGCAACCCCCCTACTTTGCCACATCCCCCGGTGGTGGCTGAAATCCGGCCCGTTCCAGCGCCGCGATGTCCCGTTTGTCGAGCCGCTCGGGCGGCAGCGCGGCCAGCAGGTCCGGGCGCTGGGCCGCGGTCCGCAGCAGCCCCTCCTCGCGCCGCCAGCGCGCGATCTTGCCGTGGTCGCCGGAGCGGAGCACCTCCGGGACGTCGTGTCCGCGCCAGCTCGGCGGCTTCGTGTAGATCGGGGCCTCCAGCAGCCCGTGCGCGTGCGACTCCTCGTCCAGCGAGCCGGCGTTGCCCAGCACCCCGGGCAGCAGCCGGGTGACCGCCTCGAGGATCACCAGCACCGCGACCTCGCCGCCGAAGAGGACGTAGTCGCCGAGCGACACCTCGGTGACCGGCATCCGGGTGGCGGCGTGCGCCAACACCCGCTGGTCGATCCCCTCGTACCTGCCGCAGGCGAAGAGCAGGTGCGGCTCGGCGGCCAGCTCGTGCGCCATGGCCTGGGTGAACGGGACGCCCGCCGGGGACGGCACGAGCAGCCGGGGTGGCGGGGCCTCGGCCGGGGCGAGGGCGTCCAGCGCCGCGCCCCACGGCTCGGGGCGCATCACCATGCCCGGGCCGCCGCCGTAGGGGGTGTCGTCGACCGTGCGGTGCACATCGTGGGTCCAGGACCGCAGGTCGTGCACGGCGAGCTGGAGTACGTCGTTGGCCCGGGCACGACCGATCAGCGACAGGTCCAGTGGGGCGAAGTACTCCGGAAAGATCGACACGACGTCGACGCGCATGCGGGGTGGTCCTAAAGGTCGAGCAGTCCGGCCGGCGGGTCGACGATCACGCGTCCACCGGCCAGGTCGACCTCCGGGACGATCGCCCGGACGAACGGGATCAACGCGGTACGCCCCTCGGGGCGCCGCAGCACCAGCAGGTCGGACGAGGGCGCGTGGTCGATCCGGGCGACCTCGCCGAGCTGCTCGCCGGCAGGGGTGACCACGGCCAGACCCACCAACTGGTGGTCGTGGAACTCCTCCGGGTCCTCCGGAGGCGCCACGTCGGCGCTGTCCACCACGAGCAGGGTCCCGCGCAGCGCCTCGGCGGTGTTGCGGTCCAGGATGCCCTCGAAAGCGATAAGCACCCGACCCTGGTGGAAGCGGGCTTCCTCGATGGTCAGCTTCGCGGGAACCCGGAACGGCACCCCGGGCTCGTCGGTGGTGGGAGGGGGTGTCGCCCCCGGCTCGGTGCGCAGCACCGCACCGGGGGCGAACCGTGCTTCGGGTTCGTCGGTCCGCACTTCCACGGTGACCTCACCGCGGACACCGTGCGGCTTGCCGATCCTTCCGACGACGAGCTGCATCAGTACGAGTCGACGATGTCGACGCGTACCCCGCGCCCGCCGATGGAGCCGATCACCTGACGCAGTGCCTTGGCGGTCCGGCCGGACCGCCCGATCACCGTGCCGAGGTCCTCGGGGTGCACGCGGACTTCCAGCCGCTTGCCCCGACGGGAATCGACCATCCGGACCCGGACGTCATCCGGGTGATCGACGATGCCCTTGACCAGGTGCTCCAACGCCGGACGCAGAGGCATGTCAGGCCTGCTCACCGGCGTCGGCAGCGGGGGTCTCGGCCGGAGCCTCGGTCGCCGGAGCGGCCTCGGCCTTCGGGGCCTCGGCCGGAGCCTCGGCAGCCTTGGCGGCCTTCTTGGCCGGCTTGGCCGGGGTCTCCGGGGCGAGACCGGCGGCGGCCTTCGCCTCAGCCTCGTACGCCGCCTTGCGGTCGGCCCGCTCGGGGGCGACCTTCAGCGGCGGCGGGGCCGGCAGGCCCTTGTACTTCTGCCAGTCACCGGTCAGCTCCAGCAGCCGCTGCACCGCCTCGCTCGGCTGAGCGCCGACGGACAGCCAGTACTGGACCCGCTCCGACTTGACCTCGATGATCGAGGGGTCTTCCTTGGGCTGGTAAACCCCGACGAACTCGATCGCCCGGCCGTCGCGCTTGGTGCGCGAGTCGGCAATGACGATGCGGTACTGCGGGTTGCGGATCTTGCCCATCCGCAGGAGCCGGATCTTTACGGCCACAGTTGTTTCGCTCCTGTTGCGATCTCACCAGCCCGCTATGGGCGGTGTGCGTGGGTGAGCGCCGACCGGACCCGTGGGGTTGGGCCGGAGACTACTCGGTGGACTAGCGACGTGCCCGGGTTAGAGGGCGCCGGACGCGCGCCGGATACCAGCGACCCATTCTGCCAGATCCGATGCCGATGTCTCGCATCGGACCCGGACACCGCGCCGCCGGTGACCCGGAACACCTCTCAGCGCACCGGCGGACGGGCCCAGCCGGGCGGAAGTTCGTCCGGTACGTCCCACTCCGCCGGCGGGGTGAAATCGCACCAGGTGCCGTCGAACGGAAACTCACCCGCCTCGGCGAGCGCGATCACCCGCTCCCCCTCGGCGCGGACCGCCTTCTCGTCGGTCACCCAGTAGTCCTCCGGGAAGGCGAGACGTTCGACGAACTCGTCCTCGTCCTTCCACTGCCAGGTGCGGTCCGGGGTGACCACCACGTCCAGGTCCTGGTCGATCACGTCGACGCCGGCCACCGGTCCGTCGTCCCAGCGGACGCCGGGCTCCTCCAGGTTGACGTACCAGTGGCTGAACCGGCCCGCCGCGTCGCGGAACCACCAGACGGAGTGCGCCGCGCCGGTGGGCAGGAACTTCAACAGCGGCGGCCCGTTCCAGCGCCCCTGCGCGAGCTGGTAAGTAGGCGTGATCCAGTCGGCGAACGGCAGCCCCCGCATGGTCCGGCCGACCTCGTTCACCTCGTGCGCCACCGGCGAGCCCTCCGCGACCCATAGCAGCAGCCCCCGCTCGTCGTCGAGGACGACCCGCGCCGGCCGGACCCACCCGATCCGCCCCCGCCGCACGTTCCGGTGCAGGATCAGCCGGCCTGACTCGAAACGGTCGGCGGTCACCTCAGTAGGCGCGGGCGAGGATGGCGACCAGGTCGGGCTCGTCCTCCGAGTCCGGTACCGAGCCGTCGGCGCGCAGCAGGCAGCGCACCGTCACGCCCTGAGCGTTCGCCTCGGCCTCGCCGGCCACGCCGACAGCCGACCACGGCACCCGCGCCCAGCCGGTCGCGGCCGCCTCGATCGCCTCGGCCAGGGTGGCCACCTCGACCGTGCGCGACAACCGGTGGGCGAGCGCCTGGTCGTGCAGCACCTGCTGATCGGCCTCCAACGCCGCCAGCACCGCGCCGACCACGTCGGCCACCGGCGTCGGCGACTTCGACCCGTCGGTACGACGGACCACAGTCGCGTTGCCGACGGCCAGGTCACGGGGGCCGACCTCCACGCGTACCGGATAGCCGCGCAGCTCGGCGTCGACGGCCCGGCGGCCGAACGCGGTGTCGGTCCGCTCGTCGAGCGCGACCCGGACACCGGCGTCGCGCAGGCCGTCGCGCAGCTTGGCCGCCGCCTCCGCGACGCCCTCGCCGTCCTTGACGATCATGATGTACGCCTGGATGGGGGCCAGCCTGGGCGGCACCCGCAGGCCGTTGTCGTCGCCGTGGGCCATGATCAGACCGCCGAGCATCCGGGTCGACGTGCCCCAGGAGGTCGTCCACGCGTGCTCGCGACCGCCCTCCTTGGCGGAGTAGCTGATGTCGAACGCCTTGGCGAAGTTCTGACCCAGCTCGTGGCTGGTGCCCAACTGCAGCGCCTTGCCGTCGCCCATCATGCCTTCGCAGGTGTACGTGGCGGTGGCCCCGGCGAAGCGCTCACGGGTCGTCTTCAGGCCCACCACCACCGGAATGCCGAGCACGTTGACCATCAGATCCTCGTACGCCTCGTGCAGGATCCGCCGCGCGTAGGCGCGGGCGTCCTCGCGGGTGGCGTGCGCGGTGTGCCCCTCCTGCCAGAGGAACTCGCTGGTGCGCAGGAAGATCCGCGGACGCAGCTCCCACCGGACCACGTTCGCCCACTGGTTGAGCAGCAGCGGCAGGTCCCGGTACGAGTCGATCCACTTGGCCATGAACTCGCCGATCACCGTCTCGCTGGTGGGGCGCACCACCACCGGCTCGGCGAGCGGCTTGCCACCACCGTGGGTGACGACCGCCAGCTCCGGCGAGAAGCCCTCGACGTGCTGGGCCTCACGCTTGAGGTAGCTCTCCGGGATGAACAGCGGGAAGTACGCGTTCTCCGCCCCGGCGGCCTTGATCCGGGCATCCATCTCGAGCTGCATGCGCTCCCAGATGGCGTAGCCGGCCGGACGGATGACCATGGTGCCGCGGACTGGGCCGTTGTCGGCCAGCTTCGCCTTGGCGATCAGGTCCTGGTACCAGCGGGGGAAATCCTCCGCACGGGGAGTGAGCACGCGTGCCATGACCGCACATCCTATGCGCCACGCGGGGCGCCCCGCGCCCGGGAGTCGCCACGCCGCGCAACGCGCCCTCCGGGCAGCGCTCACCCCGCACCCCGCACCCCGCACCCCGCACCCCGCACCCCGCACCAAGATCCGCGCAACTTCCCGGATGTTGCTGCCTCGGGCGCGCGGGAGGCAGCAACATCCCCGATGTTGCGCGGATCTTCCTGATTGGCCCGCCGTTGGTCTCGCCGCCCATCACGATCGTGCTCGATCCTGGATGTAGTGGTCTCCCCTCGATGCCGAGGCCACTACATCCTGGTTCGGGCGCGATCTTGCGCCGCACACGGCGCGGCGTGACCCGACCCGGCGCGGCGTGACCCGACCCGGCGCGGCGTGACCCGACCCGGCGCGGCGCGACCCGACCCGGCGCGGCGCGACCCGACGCGGCGCGACCCGACGCGGCGCGACCCGACGCGGCGCGGCGCGGCGCGGCGTGACCCGACCCGGCGCGGCGCGACCCGACGCGGCGCGGCGCGGCGCGGCGTGACCCGACCCGGCGCGGCGCGCCACTCCTGAGGATCAGCGGACGACGCGACCGCGCAGGATCGTGCGGGACGGGGCACGGACGACGCGCAGGTCGTGGCGGGGGTCCTCGGGGTAGACGGTCAGGTCGGCGAGGCCGCCCTCGACCAGGCCCGGGAAGCCGAGCCATTCGCGGGCGCCCCAGGAGGCGGCGGCGAGCACGTCGATCGGCGTCATGCCGGCCCGGTCGTGCAGCAGCAGCATCTCCTCGGCAGCCAGCCCGTGGTCGATGCCACCACCGGCGTCGGTGCCCACGTAGATCGGTACGCCCGCCTCGTGCGCGGCCCGCACCACCTCGGGAAAACGGTCGCGCAGCGCGAGCATGTGCTCGGCGTACCCGGGAAACTTGGCGCGCGCCTGCTCGGCGATGCCCCCGAAGGTCGCGATGTTGATCATCGTGGGGACCAGCGCGGTGCCCTGGCGAGCCATCTCGTCGATCAGGTCGAGACTCAGGCCGGTGCCGTGTTCCACCGAGTCCACCCCGGCGCGCACCATGATCTCGACGGCCGACTCGGAGAAGGTGTGCACCGCGGCGCGTACCCCGGCGTCGTGCGCCGCCCGCACGGCGGCGGTGAGGGTGTCGGCGTCCCAGGCCGGCGCGAGGTCGCCCACGCCCCGGTCGATCCAGTCGCCGACCAGCTTGACCCAGCCGTTGCCGGCCCGCGCCTGCGCGGCCACCGTCGCGGCCACCTCGGCCGCGCCGACCTCGACCCCGATATCGCGCAGGTAGCGCTTCGGGGGCGCGACGTGCCGGCCGGCGCGAGCCAGTCGCGGCAGGTCCGGTTCGTCGTCCAATTCGGGGTACGGGTACGGCGAGCCGGCGTCGCGGATCGCCAGCACCCCGGCGTCCCGGTCGACGTGGGCCAGCTCGCGGGCCTGGTCGAGCGAGGTGATCGGGGCGCCACCGCGGGCGATGCCGATGTGGCAGTGCGCGTCGACAAGCCCCGGCAGCACGTAGCCGCCGTCCACGACGGTCTCCGCGCCGGCCACGGGGGTGAAGGTCACCCGGTCGCCGACCAGCCAGAGATCCCGGACCTCGTCGTCGGGGAGCAGCACACCGCGCACATGAAGAGCCATGCGCACAGTCCTACCCGATCACCTCTTCGCCCGTTCGAGGACCTCCTGTCGGCGGCGCGACATGACCCTAAGCAACGAGCACGTCGCCCACCGTCACCGACACGCGTCAGCGCGGGCCCTTGTCGCCGCCCTTGCCGAGCTTGTTGAAGTCGATCTTCGGAAGCTTGAAGCCGGGCGGCAGGCCCTGGCCGCCAGCGAGGTCGTTCGGGTCCATTCCCGGCGGGAGCTGCGGCATGCCACCTGGGAACCCGCCCGGAAGGCCGGCGCCGGCGCCCGTACGCGGACGACCGCCGCCCTTGGTGCCCTTGCGCTTGTTCTTCGGGGACTTGGTCGCCTTGCGCCGGCCGCCGCCGGGCAGGCCCATCATGCCGCCCATCTGCTTCATCATCTTCTGCGCGTCGGCGAAGCGGTTGAGCAGCTGGTTGACGTCCATCACTGTGACACCGGAGCCGTTGGCGATGCGCGCCCGGCGGGAACCGTTGATGATCTTCGGGTTGGTGCGCTCGCCCGGGGTCATCGACCGGATGATCGCGGTGACCCTGTCGAAGTGGCTGTCGTCCAGCTCGGCGAGCTGGTCCTTCATCTGCCCCATGCCCGGCATCATGGCCAGCACGTTGGCGATCGGACCCATCCGCCGCACCGCGATGAGCTGATCGAGGAAGTCGTCAAGCGTGAACTGCTCGCCGCCCATCAGCTTGGCGGTCATCTTCTCCTTCTGATCGGAGTCGAAGGCCTGCTCGGCCTGCTCGATCAGAGTGAGGACGTCGCCCATGCCGAGGATCCGGCTGGCCATCCGGTCGGGGTGGAAGACGTCGAAGTCCTCCAACTTCTCACCGGTGGACGCGAACAGGATCGGCTGCCCGGTCACCTCGCGCACGGAGAGCGCGGCGCCACCACGGGCGTCGCCGTCGAGCTTGGAGAGCACCACGCCGGTGATGCCGACGCCGTCGCGGAACGCCTCGGCCGTGCGGACGGCGTCCTGACCGACCATCGCGTCGATGACGAAGATGACCTCGTCCGGGTTGACGGCGTCGCGGATGTCGGCGGCCTGCTGCATCATCTCGGCGTCGATGCCGAGGCGGCCGGCGGTGTCGACGATGACGATGTCGCGGGCGGCGCGCTTCGCGTGCTCGATCGAGGCGCGGGCCACCTGCACCGGGTCGCCGGTGCCGTTGCCGGGCTCCGGGGCGTACACCTCGACGCCGGCCCGACCACCGAGCACCTGGAGCTGCCCGACGGCGTTGGGGCGCTGGAGGTCGGCGGCGACCAGCAGCGGCTGGTGTCCCTGACCCTTGAGCCAGCGGGCCAGCTTGCCGGCCAGGGTGGTCTTACCGGAACCCTGGAGACCGGCCAGCATGATCACGGTCGGCGGCTGCTTGGCGAACTGGAGCCGCCGGCCCTCACCGCCGAGGACGTTGATCAGCTCTTCGTTGACGATCTTGATGATCTGCTGGGCGGGGTTGAGCGCCTGGGAGACCTCGGAGCTGCGGGCCCGCTCCTTGACGGCCGCGATGAAGCCCTTGACCACCGGCAGCGCGACGTCCGCCTCCAGCAGCGCGAGGCGGATCTCGCGCGCGGTGGCGTCGATGTCGGCGTCGGTGAGCCGCCCCTTGCCGCGGAGCTTGGTGAAGATCCCGGACAGGCGGTCACTCAAGGTGTCAAACACGCGAACATCCCGTTTGTCAGTGTTCCGGCGGGCACAACGCGGCCGGCACTGCGGAGTCCGACCACCGCTAGGGTAACCGCCCAGCCGCAGGGCCGCTCTCGCCCGGCCCGGCCCGCTTCCCGGGCCTTATTCCACGACCAGACCCGACTGGTACGCGAAAACCACGAGCTGGGCCCGGTCCCGGGCTCCCAGCTTGCCCATCGCCCGGCTGACGTGGGTCCGCGCGGTCGCCGGGCTGACCACCAACCGGGCGGCGATCTCCTCGTTGTTCAGGCCCTCACCGACCAGGCCGACAACCTGACGCTCCCGATCGGTGAGGGTGTCCAGCCGCGGGTGCGGCCGGGGCGCCCGCGACGGCCTGGTGGCGAACTCCCGCACCACCCGCCGGGTCACCGACGGCGACAGCAGCGCCTCCCCCTCGGCGACCAGCCGGATGGCGCGCAGCAGCTCCGGCGGCCGGGTGTCCTTGGTGAGGAACCCGCTCGCGCCGTGCCGCAGCGCGTCGAAGACGTACTCGTCCAGCTCGAAGGTGGTGAGCACCACCACCCGCGTACCGGTCAGGTCGGGATCGGCGACGATCCGGCGCGTCGCCTCGATCCCGTCGATACCGGGCATCCGGATGTCCATCAGCACCACGTCCGGCCGAATCTGGCGGGCCAGCTCCACGGCTCGCAGCCCGTCGGCAGCCTCACCGGCGAGCGCCAGGTCGTCCTCGCTCTCCACAAGCGCGCGCAGACCGAGGCGGACCAGGTCCTGGTCGTCGGCGATCAGCACCCGGATCACGCGGGCGGCTCCACGGGCAGCCGGGCCAGGACGCGGAACCCGCCGTCCGGACGCGGCCCGATCGTCAGCCGCCCGCCCAGCGCGGCCACCCGCTCCCGCATACCGGCCAGGCCGTGCCCCCCGCCCTCCTCGTCGGTCGCGTCGAACGAACCGGCAGGGACCCCGACGCCACGGTCGGCGACCTCCACCGTCACCTCGTCGGCCCGGTAGCCGACGGTCACCTCCGCGCGGGCCACCCCGGCGTGCCGCAGCACGTTGGTCAACGCCTCCTGCACCACCCGGTACGCGGCCAGGTCCACCGCCGCTGGCAACTCCCGAGGCTCGCCGTCGTGGCGCAGGTCGACGGCGAGACCGGCGCCGGCCAACCGGTCGCACAGCGCCGGGAGCCGGGCCAGCCCCGGCACCGGCTCGCGTTCCGCGCCGCGGCGCACCGCGCCCAACGTGACCCGGAGCTCGTCGAGCGCCTCCCGGCTGGTGCGACCGATCGCGGTCAGCGCGACCTCCGCCTGCTCCGGCCGTTTCGGCAGCAGATGCAGGGCGATCTCCGCCTGCATGCTGATCGCGGCCAACCCGTGCCCCACCACGTCGTGCACCTCCTGTGCGATGCGCAGCCGCTCCTCGTCGGCCTGCCGCCGGGCCTGCGCGACACGATCACGTGCCTGCTCGGCGCGGCTGCGAGCGGCGGCCTCGCGGTTGACCCGCACCACCACGCCCGCAGCGAACGGTACGACAGCCCAGGCCGACGCGGGGAGCACTCCGGTCCAGCCCGGCGCCGGGCCTCGGGACCAGAAGACGTGCGCCAGCAGCACCACGAACGCGCCGACGGTGGCGAGCGCCGCCGGGCGCACCGGCAGCCGCAGGGCCACGGTGAACACCGCGACCAGGAACGTGAGCAGGATCGGCCCGTACGGATAGCCGAGCACCAGGTACGTCGTGGTGGCCAGGGTGACCACGGCGAGGACGGCGACCGGTGCGCGCCGCCGACCGACGAGCGCCAGCGCCGCGACGGCGATCAGCACCCGACAGACGGCGTCCACAGGCCTCGACCCCGGCTGGTTGGCCCCCGCGAGCCCGCTGGCGAGTTGGCCGAACCCGAGCAGCGCCAGGGCGAGCACGGCGTCACCCGCCACGTCCGGCCACGCCCGCCACCCGTTCCATCGCATGGCCGTCATTCTGCCCGCGGCCACGCCCTCTGACGTGCGTCCACGAGCGGCACCGCCCGTACGCCCCCGGGCGTACCACCCACTCAGACGGCGGCGAGGATGGCCGCCTCCAGGCGGGCCCGGGTGGCGTCGTCCGGCCAGCCACCCACCAGGTAGAACGCGTCGACCACGTCGGCGCCCAGCGTGGAGATGCGCGCCGCGCGGACCAGGGCGCCCGCCTCGTCGAGCGCGCAGGCGACCCGGTAGAGCAGCCCGGCGGCGTCGGCCGCGCGAAGTTCGAGCAGCACGGCGTCGGTGGCGGCCTCGCGGTGCCAGACGACCCGGGGGGCGGCACCGCTGCCCCGGGCGGCGAGCGCTCGACCGCGCAGCCGTTGGGTGACGGACACGTCGCCGGCGACCGCGCGACGGAGGTCGGCGCGCAGCGGGACCGGATCGGCCGGCAGGCCGTAGCGGGGTTGCACCCGGCACTCGACCAGGGCTCGGCCGTCGACCACGGAGGCGTCCGCGGAGAGCACCTCCAGTCGGTGCAGGGCCAGGCATCCGGCCACCGTGGCGAGCAGGCCCCGTCGGTCGGCGGCGGCCACCGCCACCCGGTCCCCGGTCAGGTGGACGACAGGCAACGGGCCGGCCAGCAGCGCCGGATCCGGGGCGGGTGGCTCGGGCAGCACGCCGGTGTCCAGGGCGGTGCGGACGCGGGCGACAAGCTCGGCGACCAGCCGGCCCTTCCAGTCCGACCAGGCGGCCGGTCCGGTGGCCGCGGCGTCCGCCCGGACCAGCGCGTGCAGCAGGTCGAGGGTGCCGGTGTCGCCCACCGCCTCGGCGACCGACGCGATGGTGACCGGGTCGCCGAGGTCCCTGCGGGTGGCCACGTCGGGCAGCAGCAGGTGCAGCCGGACCAGCGTGCCGATCAGCTCGACCTCAGGGGCGGGCAGCCCGACCCGGGTCGCCACCGTCTCGGCCAGCGGCACCCCGACGGTGCTGTGGTCACCGGGCAGGCCCTTGCCGATGTCGTGCAGCAGAGCGCCGAGCAGCAGCAGGTCGGGGCGGTCCACCTCGCGGGCGTGCCGGCTGGCCTCGTGGGCGGCCTGCACGAGATGCCGGTCCAGGGTGTAGCGGTGCACCGGGTTGTGCTGGGGCAGGCTGCGCAGCCTGGTCCACTCGGGCAGCCAGCCGTCCACCAGCCCGTACCGGTCGCAGGTCTCCCAGGCCGGGACCAGGCCGGGACCGGCGCCGAGCAGCGTGGTCAGCGCGGCCCGGGCCTCGGCCGGCCAGGGCGCGGGCAGCGGCGGGCAGTACGCCGCCAGCCACTCGCAGGTGGCCCGGGCGATCGGCAGCCGGGTCGTGGCCGCCGCGGCGGCCACCCGCAGCGACAGGCTCGGGTCGGGGCGGGCGCCGATCGCCGTACGGGCCAGCACCAGCTCTCCGTCGTGTTCGACCACGTCCCGGGCCACGGGCCGGCGCACGGGAGGGCCGTTCCCGCCCCGGGATCGGCCGGAGCGCAGCCGGTCGGCGGCGCGGAAGGCGTCATCGAGGGCGTGGCTGACCGTGCGCGCGTCCCCGGCCACCCGACGGAGGAGTGCGTCGCCGTCCTCCACGCCGAGCAGCGCGGCGACACCCTCGCGTTCCTGGGCGACCAGCCGGTCGACCCGGCGACCGACCTGCTGGTGCAGGGCGTCGCGAGTGTCCAGCAGGCGCAGGTGGGCGGCGCGGACGGCGGGGCGCAGCGCGTCGGTGATGCCGGCTGCGGAGATCGCGCGCAGCAGTCCCACGTCGCGCAGCCCGCCGGCGGCCTCCTTCAGGTCACCTTCGAGGAGGAAGGCCAGTTCGCCGTGTGCCTGCCAGCGGGCGACGGTGACCTCCCGCAGGCCCGGCAGCTGCCGGACGGCGGTACGCCGCCAGTGGTCGGCGGCGGTGCGGATCAGGGCGTCCGCGAGCGCCTGGTCGCCGACCACCAGGCGGGCGTCGAGCAGCCCGAGGGCGACCTTGACGTCGTCCTGGGCCACCGACAGAGCCTCGGAGACGGTCCGCACCGAGTGGTCCAGGCGCAGGCCGGCGTCCCAGATCGGGTACCAGACCGAGGCCGCCAACTCGTCCGTGCCGGGCACCCCGGCGTGCAGCAGCACCAGGTCGAGGTCGCCGTAGGGGGCGCACTGCCGCCGCCCCAACCCCCCGACCGCCATCAGCGCGACCCCGTCGCGCGCCGGCAGCAGGCCGCGCAGAAATTCGTCGTACGCGGCCGCCCGCGCCCGGCGGGCGGCCTCCCCGATCCCCCCGGGTACGCCGACGACCTCGTTGATCAAGAGGTTCGCGTCGCCGTCACCGGCGTGCCCTGACGCGTCCTTCTTGATCAACGAGGTCATGTCGTCGTGGCCCGGATCAGAGGGCGTCGAGGCCGCGCTCGCCGGTACGCACCCGGACGACCTCCTCGACACCCGTGACCCACACCTTGCCGTCGCCGATCTTGCCCGTACGGGCGGCGCCGACGATGGCGTCCACGATCTTTTCCACGTCGATCTCGTCGGTGAGCACCTCGACCCGGATCTTGGGCAGGAACTCGACCGTGTACTCGGCACCCCGGTAGACCTCGGTGTGCCCCTTCTGCCGTCCGTACCCCTGGACCTCGCTGACGGTCAGCCCGGCGACGCCCAGGGCGTGCAGAGCCTCCTTCACCGCGTCCAGCTGGTACGGCTTGATGACCGCGGTCACCAGCTTCATGTCCAACCCCTCCATCCCAGGAACGTTAACCGGCGACCTTGGCGCTGACCGGCTCGGTGGGCTCGGCCTCCGGCGTGGCACTGCTCGGCGTGCCACCACCGGGGGTGCCGATGCCGGCCATCGCGAACGCGCCGCCCGTGCCGCCGCCGGCCGGGGACAGGTCGTAGCTGCTCTCGGCGTGCTCGGCGATGTCGATGCCCTCGACCTCGGCCTCACCCTTGACGCGGAAGCCGATCGTCTTCTCGATGACGAAGGCGAGCACCCAGGCGATACCGAACGACCAGGCGGTGACGATCAGGCCGGCGAGGGCCTGCCGACCGAGCTGGGTCGCCCCGCCGCCGTAGAACAGGCCGTCGGAGCCGCCCACCACGTCGCTGATCGCGGCGTTCACCGAGTTGGTGGCGAACAGGCCGAGCCAGAGCGAGCCGATCCAGCCGCCGACGAAGTGCACGCCGACCACGTCGAGGGAGTCGTCGTAGCCGAGCCGGTACTTGAGGCTTACCGCGAGCGCGCACACGACCCCGGCGACGATGCCGAGCAGCACGGACGCCCACGGGGCGATGAAACCACAGGCCGGGGTGATCGCGACCAGACCGGCTACCGCGCCGGAGGACGCGCCGACCATTGTCGGCTTGCGGTCCTTGAACCACTCGACCGCGATCCAGCCGAGCACCGCGGCGGCGGTGGCGAGCTGGGTGTTGATGAAGGCGAGACCGGCGACCGAGTCGACGGTCAGCTCCGAGCCGGCGTTGAACCCGAACCACCCGAACCACAGCAGGCCGGCGCCGAGCGCGACCAGCGGGATGTTGTGCGGCTTCATGCCCTCGCGGGGCCAGCCGAGCCGCTTGCCGAGCACCAGCGCCACGGCCAGGGCCGCCGCACCGGCGTTGATGTGCACCGCGGTGCCACCTGCGAAGTCCAGCGCGTGGATGTCGGCGCCGATGAAGCCGCCGCCCCACACCCAGTGGGCGACCGGGAAGTAGACCAGGGTGGCCCAGCCGAACGCGAACAGCAGCCAACCGGCGAACTTGGCCCGGTCGGCGATGGCGCCGCTGATCAGCGCGACGGTGATCACCGCGAAGACCATCTGGAAGGCCATGAACACGTAGAGCGGAATCCCGATGCCGCTGGGGTTTTCCGTCGTGGCGCCCCACAGGTCGGTCTCGGCGAGGAACGTCTTGGTGCCGAGGTACGCGCCCGGGTCACCGATGATGCCGTTCTGATCGGTGCCGAAGGCGACGCTGAAGCCGTAGAACCACCACAGAACAGAGATGAGCCCGATTGCCGAGAAGCTCATCATCATCATGTTGAGTACGCCCTTGGCCCGGTTGAGGCCGCCGTAGAACAGCGCCAGTCCGGGGGTCATGAGCAGCACGAGCGCGGTCGAAACCAGCAGCCATGTGGTATTGGCGCCGTCGATCGTCGGTGCTTCAGGCACGCTGGCCTCCTAAAGGTGAAGTCCTCCTTCGCGGCTTTCCGGGGCAGCGTCGCCCGTAGGCCGGTTGCGCGGAAGCCTCGCGGCCGGCTGTTTCACCCAGGGTCCCGTGCGGGTTTCCGTTTCGTGACCAGTTGTTTCGGACGTGTCACGAACTCCGCACAGTCATCAGCATGGACGATCGTGGATCGACCGGACGGCGAACGTCGATGACTGACCGGCCAGCGGCATCGACCGGTGCGCGTGAGGGGCCCGGCCGAGCATCGACCGATCGGCGCTCAGCGGAGGGCGTTCTCCAGCGCGTGCCGCTCGTAGTCGAGCAGCCGCAGATCGCGCATCGGCCGCCGCAGGTGCCCCTTGTGCACGATCCGCACGAACGCCGGCTCACCGGCCGCGGCCATCCGGCGGATGCCCTCGACGTGGTCCACGATCCGCTTGCGGATGGTGCGGATCAGCCGGTGCCGGTCCCGCGGGATCAGCCCGTACGCGTCGGCGAAGAGCCGCAGCCGGCGCGGCCGGTCCGGACGCTTCCAGCCCAGCGTGATCGAGTCCCGGTCGGCGAAGATCGGCACCCACGTCCACGCGGCGTACGCCACGTCGTAGATCCGGGCGCCGGGCGAGGCGAGGTCGAAGTCGATCAGCCCGAGGGTGCCGTCCGGCCGCCAGATCACGTTGTGCGGCGCGGCGTCGTGGTGGCAGATCACCTCGGTGTCCGGCGGCGGAGGCCCGAACGAGCGCCAGACCGCATTCGGCGGCGGGGCGAAGCCGTACTGCGCGTCGTGGAACATCCGCAGCATGGTGGCGACGGTGACCAGCGCCTCGTCGGTCACCCAGTGCGGGGCGAGCGGGTACTCCCCGCACTCCCCCTCCAGGTACGACAGCACCTCGCGGTTGCGCTCGTCCATCCCGAGCGCCCGGGGAGCGCCGGTGAACCCGACGTACTCCAGGTGCCGCAGCAGAGCGTGCACGGAAGGGGTCCACGGGCCGGCGTTACGACGGACCGTGTCACCGACCCGGACCACGGTGCTCACGTTGCCGCCGTGCAGCGGGATCTCCTGCGAAGTCACGTACGGTCTCCCGAGGCGCTGCGAGGGGTGGCCGGGGTCGCGCCAGCCCGTGTACGCGCGATCGTCAGTGGTCACCCGAGACTACGCGTCCCGTCCGGCGGGTTCGGTGCCCAGCAGCGCGTCGACGAACTGCGCCGGGTCGAACGGTGCGAGATCGTCCTTGCCCTCACCGAGGCCGACGAGCTTGACCGGGATGCCGAGCTTGCGCTGCACGGCGATCACGATGCCACCCTTCGCGGTGCCGTCGAGCTTGGTCAGCACCACGCCCGTCACGTTGACGACCTCGGTGAACACCCGAGCCTGCTCCAGACCGTTCTGGCCGGTCGTGGCGTCGAGGATGAGCAGCGTCTCGTCGATGGGCCCCTGCTTCTCCACCACGCGCTTGACCTTGCCCAGCTCGTCCATCAGGCCGACCTTGTTCTGCAGGCGGCCTGCGGTGTCGATGAGCACGGTGTCCACGCCGGTGTCGATGCCCCGTTTGACGGCGTCGAAGGCGACGCTGGCCGGGTCGGCGGCCTCGGGCCCCCGGACGGTCTCCGCGCCGACCCGCTCACCCCAGGTCTGCAACTGGTCGGCGGCGGCGGCCCGGAAGGTGTCGGCGGCGCCGAGCAGCACGGTACGGCCGTCGGCGACCAGCACCCGGGCGATCTTGCCGCAGGTGGTGGTCTTGCCGGCGCCGTTGACGCCGACGACGAGCACCACCGCCGGCACGCCGTCCTTCGGAGCGGTCCGCAGCGAACGGTCCATGCCGGGGTCGAGGGCGTTGACCAGCTCGGCGGCGAGCAGCGCCCGCAGCTCACCGGCCGAGCGGGTGCCCAGCACCCGGGTGCGCTCACGCAGCCGGTCGACGATGTCGCGGGTCGCGTCGACGCCCACGTCGGCGGTGATCAGGCTGTCCTCGATCTCCTCCCAGGCGTCCTCGTCGAGGTGGTCGCGGGCGAGCAGGCCGAGCAGGCCCTTGCCGAAGACGTTCTGCGAGCGCGACAGCCGCGAGCGGAGCCGGACCAGGCGGCCGGCGGTCGGCTCGGGCACCTCCACGGTCGGGGCGGGCGCCTCGATGACAGGTGGCGGCTCGACCAGGACGCCTGTGGATAGATCGGACTCCGGTGCCTCGACCGGCGGGCCGGCGAGATCCTCCTCGGCGCGGGTGTCGACCTCGGTGTGCGGCAGCGGGGGCTCGGGCCGCCGCCGCAGGCGCGGCACGACCAGCCCGACTGTGCCGGCGATCAGCACACCGAGCAGGACCAGAGCGAGGACGAGATATTCGGCCATGCCGGAATCCTGTCAGATGCCGGCGGCGGCGTCCCAGCCACCGCACCCCGGGCGTTGCCCGGAGTCTCAGCCACCGCACCCGGCTGGTCTCACGAACCGGCGGTAGGCTCGCCGCATGCCCGCCGCACACCTCCTGATCGGCCCACTTCTGCGGCGAGTGGTCGACACCCGGGCGACGATCTGGGTGGAGACCGCCGCGCCCGCCGTGGTCACCGTCCGCACCGCCCACGGCGCCACCGGCACCGCACCCACCTTCTCGGCGTACGACCACCACTACGCCCTCGTCGTGGTGGAGGGGCTCACCCCGGACAGCGCGACGACCTACGAGGTGCTTGTCGACGACGAGCTGGTCTGGCCGGTTCCGAGCAGCGGGTTCCCGCCCAGCGTGATCCGCACCCGGGCGGTCGACGACCTGGACCAGCCGGTCAACCTGATCTTCGGGTCCTGTCGGGAGACCACCCAGCACGCCACCACCCGCAAGCTGCCGCCGGACGCGCTGGACGCGTACGCCCGCCGGTTGATGGCCGACCCCGAGTCGAACGCTCTGCCCGACCTGCTGGTGCTGCTCGGTGACCAGGTCTACGCCGACGTCACCTCGCCGACGGTACGGCGGCTGCTGCGCCGACGGCGGCGGCGTCCCAAGGGCGCACCGGCCGACCAGGTGGTGAGCTTCGACGAGTACACCAAGCTGTATCTGGAGTCGTGGCGTGATCCGGAGATCCGCTGGCTGCTCTCCACCGTGCCGAGTGTGATGATCTTCGACGATCACGAGATCATCGACGACTGGAACACCTCGGCGGCGTGGCGTGCCGAGATGCGCGAAGAGCCGTGGTGGGCCGAACGGATCGGCAGTGGGTTGGCCTCGTACTGGGTCTACCAGCACCTGGGCAACCTCTCCCCGGACGAGATCGCCGCCGACCCGGTCTTCGCCAAGGTCGCCGCCGCGGAGGACGCCACGAGCGTGCTGCGCGAGTTCGGGCACCGGGTCGACCAGGAATCCGACCTGGCGCACGACACCGAACGCTGGCGCGCGGTGCAGTACCAGTGGAGTTACGCGCTCGATCTGGGGCGTACCCGGCTGGTCATGCTCGACAACCGGTGCAGTCGGGTGCTGGAGTCGGGCAGCCGGGCCATGCTGCCGCCGGGTGAGTGGTCGTGGTTCCTGGACCAGGCGCACGGGGTCTACGACCACCTGGTGGTCGGCGCCTCGCTGCCCTGGCTGCTGCCGCAGGGCATCCATCACATCGAGGCGTGGAACGAGAAGCTGGCCGACTCGCGCCGGCCCTGGGTGGCCCGGGGGGCCGAGAAGCTGCGCCGCGCCCTCGACCTGGAGCACTGGGCGGCGTTCCGGCGCTCCTTCGAGGCGCTCGGGGAGACCTTCGCCCGGATCGGCACCGGCACCCCGAGGCAGTCCGGCGCCCGGGTCGGCGCCGGGCCGGCGTACGCCCCACCGGCGTCGATAAGCGTGCTCTCCGGGGACGTGCACCACTCGTACGTGGCCCGGGCCCGGTTCGCCGATCCCGCGGTGGTCACCCCGGTGCACCAGCTCACCTGCTCACCGATCCACAACCAGGTGCCGGCCGGCATCCGTCCGTTGATGCGGTTGGGCTGGTCGTCCGGGCCGGCGGGCGCCACCCGGGCGCTGGCCCGTTCGGCGGGTGTCCGCCGCCCGACGGTGCGCTGGCGCAAGCTGGCAGGTCCCTACTTCGGCAATGCCGTGGCCACCCTCACCCACCGGGGCCGGCGGGCCGAGGTGACCATCGAGGGCACCACGAGCGACGGGCACCTACGGCCGGTGATGAGCCGCCGCCTCTCCGGCGACGACTGACCGGGCCCCGCCGTACTCTCTAGCCCGTGGACGAGCACCTGCCGGAGCCGATCCGGGCCGTCGAGCACGAGCTGACCGCGTTGCTGCGCCGGGGACGGGCGGTTTCCTGGGAGATCGCCCGGGAGGTGCACCCGCACCTCGAACCGAACACGTACGGGCTGCTGCTGTGGTTGCGGCGCAGCGGATCGATCCGGTTGACCGAGCTGGCGGCGCGGCTCGGCGTCGGCAAGGGGACGCTGAGCCGACAGATCAACGGCCTGGAGGCGCTCGGTCTGGTGCACCGCGACCCCGATCCGAGTGACCGGCGGGCGGCGCAGATCAGCCTCACCGAGGAGGGCCAGCGCCGATTCGACGTCGCCCGCTCCGCCCGGCTGGGCGAGTTCCTGCGTGCTCTGGACGACTGGCCGGTCCGGGACGTCGAAGAGTTCGCCCGGCTGCTCGGCCGGTTCAACGAATCCTGGAGATGACCTCGCGAGGGTGGGGAATGTCCCAGTCGTCCGTCTGGTTGTTGCTCAGGGCAACCAAAAACGTACGGTTGCCTCGGGCAACTCCCAGGCGGGACCCGCAGTGCGGGACGCCGCCCCACCACCTCTACTCCGCTCGGAGGCACTAAACGATGAGCCAGGCGACAGCGTCTCGAGCGCCCGCCGTCGACATGACCCACCGGCAGATCCTGGAGGCCCTCTCCGGCCTGCTGCTGGGCCTGTTCGTCGCGATCCTCTCGTCCACGGTCATCTCGAACGCGCTGCCGCGCATCATCACCGAACTGCACGGCGGCCAGTCCGCGTACACCTGGGTGGTCACTTCGGCCCTGCTCGCGACCACCGCGACCACCCCCATCTGGGGCAAGCTCGCCGACCTGACCAGCAAGAAGACCCTGGTCCAGCTGGCCCTGGGGATCTACGTGCTGGGCTCGGTGCTGGCCGGCCTCGCCCAGGGCACCGGCGAGCTGATCGCGTGCCGGGTGGTCCAGGGCATCGGCGCCGGTGGCCTCACCGCACTCGCCCAGGTAATCATGGCGACGATGATCGCGCCGCGCGAGCGGGGCCGCTACAGCGGCTACCTCGGCGCCGTGATGGCCGTCGGCACCATCGGCGGACCGCTGATCGGCGGCGTTATCGTCGACACCTCGTGGCTCGGCTGGCGCTGGTGCTTCTACGTCGGCGTGCCGTTCGCCATCGCCGCGCTGGTAGTGCTCCAGAAGACCCTGCACCTGCCGGTGATCAAGCGCAAGGCGCAGATCGACTGGTGGGGCGCCACCCTGATCACCGCGGCCGTCTCGGTGCTGCTGATCTGGGTCTCCCTCGCCGGCGACCAGTTCGCCTGGGGCTCCTGGCAGACCGTCGCCATGGTCCTCGGCGCACTGCTCCTCGGCGCGCTCGCCATCCGGGTGGAGACCCGGGCCGCCGAGCCGATGATCCCGCCGCGACTGTTCCGCAGCCGCACGATCACCCTCGCCGTCGTCGCCAGCGTCGCGGTGGGCGTGGGCCTGTTCGGCGCGTCGATCTTCCTCGGCCAGTACTTCCAGATCAGCCGGGGCGAGTCCCCGACCATGGCCGGCCTGATGACCCTGCCGATGATCCTCGGCCTGCTGGTCGCCTCGACCGTCGGCGGGCGGATCATCACGAGGACCGGCCGCTGGAAGCGCTTCCTGGTGCTCGGCTCGGCGCTGCTCACCGTCGGCTTCGCGCTCATGGGCACGCTGCGCGCGGACACCAGCTTCACCCTGCTCAGCGTCTACATGGCGCTGATCGGCGTCGGCCTGGGCCTGACCATGCAGAACCTCGTCCTCGCCGTGCAGAACACGGTCGGCCCGCAGGAACTGGGCGCGGCCAGCTCGGTGGTGGCGTTCTTCCGCAGTCTGGGCGGCGCGATCGGTGTCTCCGCCCTCGGCGCGGTGCTCGCCCACAAGGTCAAGGACTACACCGCCGACGGGCTGGCCCAGCTCGGCATCCCGGCGTCCAGCTCCGGCAGCGGCGGCACACTGCCCGACGTGCACGCCCTGCCCGGTCCGCTGCGGGCGGTGGTGGAGAGCGCGTACGGCCACGGCGCCGGTGACATCTTCCTGGCCGCCGCTCCCTTCGCGCTGATCGCGCTGATCGCGGTGAGCTTCATCAAGGAGGTGCCGCTGCGGCAACACAGCGGCAACCCGGTTTCCGCTGCGGCCGACGGGGAATCGAACCTCGTCTCCGGTGTGGTCCGGGCCGGCGAGCAGAGGTGAGGTAGAGCCATGAGCGTGGGAGCGCCGGACCGCGAGGAGTACGGCCCTCGGATCAACCCGCTGCCCTTCGAACGGGGCACGGACGGCCCGCGGGTGGTCATGGCGGGCGTGGACGGCACCCGTACGTCCGCGCGGGCCGGTGCCTACGCCGCCGGGCTGGCCCGTCGGCAGGGCGCGACCCTGGTGGTGGTCTTCGTCGGCTCGTCGAGCGGGATCACCTCCCTCGTGCCCGGCATGGACGCCGGCGCGGTCCAGCGCACCCACGACGAGTTGGCCGACGAACTACGCCGGGAGTGCCGGCGTGCCGCCGAGCAGTTGGGCATCCCGGTGACCTTCCTGTGCCGGCGCGGCGACGCGTACGCCGAGCTGTGCGCGGCGGCCGACGAGTTCCAGGCCGACATGGTGGTCGTGGGCGCGTCCGAGCAGGCCGGTCACCGGTTGGTCGGCTCGGTCGCCACCCGGCTGGTCCGTAAGGGTCACTGGCCCGTCGTCGTGGTGCCCTGAAATCCGGTCGCCACTGTCGTACCCGAGCCGCAGGATGGCCGGATGACGACATGGAAAGCACCGGCCATCGACCGCACCGAGGAGCCGCTGGTCGCCGATGAGCGCACCATGCTGGAGGGCTGGCTCGGCTACCACCGCGACACCCTGCTGCACAAGTGCGCCGGCCTGACCACCGAGCAGTTGCGCGTGGCGAGCGTCGAGCCGTCCGGCCTGAGCCTGCTCGGGTTGGTCCTGCACATGACCGACGTGGAGCGGTCCTGGTTCCGCCAGCGCTTCGCCGGCCAGGACCTGCCCGACCTCTACGACTTCGACGCCGACAACGACGCCGATTTCCACGCCGCGGCCGACGCCGACGCGGAGGCCGCCTTCACCGCCTTCCGCGCCGAGGTCGACGCGGCCCGCGCGGTCACCGACGGACGCTCCCTGGACGAGACGTTCACGCTGAGCCGCCGCGACGGCACCCGCACCTTCAGCCTGCGCTGGGTGTACGTGCACATGATCGAGGAGTACGCCCGGCACAACGGGCACGCCGACCTGATCCGGGAGCGCATCGACGGCGTCACCGGCGACTGAGCGGTCTCAGTAGTTGAGCGCCGCCCGCAGGTAACGCAGGTCGGCGTGGCCGCCCCAGCGGTGCGCCGACAGCCCTGCGGACCGGGCGCCCCGTACGGCCCAGTCCTCGTCGTCGACGAAGAGCACCCGGGCCGGCGGGGTGGCCAGCGCCTGGCAGGCGGCCTGGAAGTACTCCGGGGCCGGCTTGTGCACCCCGAGCGCCGAGGAGTTGACCACCACGTCAAGTTCGCCGACCAGGCCGAGCGTGGTGAGGTCGGCGTCGAGCAGGTCGGTGGCGTTGGTGGCCAGCCCGACCCGGACACCGGCGGCGCGCACCTCCCGGACGAAGTCGAGCACCTCGGTGTCGACCTCACCCCGGTAGCGCTGCCACTGCTGCACCGCCGACCGGGCGCGGTCCGGGCCACCGGCCGGCTCGGCCAGGGCCTCGGCCACACTGCTCATCCAGTCGGCGTGGCTGACCTGGCCGGTGAGCACCGGCTGGAGACGGCCCCACTGCATGGCGATCTCGCTGAGCACACCGTCGGCGAGGCCGTACTCCCGCTCCACTCCGGCGGCCACCGCCGGGTCGAACCGACGCAGTACGCCGTCCAGATCCAGCAGGAGCGCCGTCGCGCGTTCCCGAGCCACTACCCGTTCTCCTCGCCGCGGCGGTGCCGCCTGTCGTCCTCGTCGGCCCGGTTGAGCCGTTGGCTGATCACCTGGGTGACCCCGCTGCGCATGGTCACCCCGTAGAGCGCGTCGGCGATCTCCATCGTCCGCTTCTGGTGCGTGATGACGATCAGCTGACTCTTCTCCCGCAACTGTGCCAGCAACGTGATCAGCCGGCCCAGGTTCACGTCGTCCAGGGCCGCCTCCACCTCGTCCATGATGTAGAACGGGCTCGGCCGGGCACGGAAGATCGCCACCAGCATGGCCACCGCGGTCAACGACCGCTCGCCACCGGAGAGCAGCGACAGCCGCTTGATCTTCTTACCCGGCGGGCGGGCCTCGACCTCGACGCCCGTGGTGAGCAGGTCCTCGGGGTCGGTGAGGATCAGCCGCCCCTCACCGCCGGGGAAGAGCACGGTGAACACCTGCTCGAACTCCCGGGCCGTGTCCTCGAACGCGCTGGCGAAGACCTCCAGGATCCGCTCGTCGACGTCCTTGACCACGGTGAGCAGGTCCCGGCGGGTCGCCTTGAGGTCCTCCAGCTGCTCGGAGAGGAACTTGAAACGCTCCTCCAGCGCGGCGAACTCCTCCAGCGCGAGCGGGTTGACCTTGCCGAGCAGAGCCAGTTCGCGTTCCGCCTTGGCGGCCCGCTTCTCCTGCACGGGCCGCTCGTAGCGGACCGGCTCGGGCACCGGCAGCCCGTCGCGCTCGGCCGCCGCCACGTCCGCCTGGGTCGGCGGAACGGGCTGGGTGGGGCCGTACTCGGCGACAAGCGTCTCCACGTCCAACCCGAAGTCCTCGGCTGCCTTCGCCTCCAACTGCTCGATCCGCAGGCGCTGCTCCGCGCGGGCCACCTCGTCGCGGTGCACCTGGCTGGTCAGCCGCTCCAGCTCCGCGCCGAGCCGCTTGGCGGCTCCGCGTACCTCCTGGAGCTCGGCCTCGCGGGCGGCGCGCTCCCGCGCGACGGCGTCGCGGTGCTCCTCGGCCGCCGCGATCGACGTGGTGAGTCGGGTGAGCGCCTCGCGGGCGCCGCCGGCGACGGCCCGGGCGATGCCCGCCCCACGGGTGCGCGCGGCCCGCCGGGCCGCGGCGCGTTCCCGCGCGGCCCGCTCCGCGGTGGCTTGCCGGGCCAGCGAGTCGGCCCGACCGGCGATCGAGGAGACCCGCTCCTCGGCGGTACGCACGGCGAGCCGGACCTCCATCTCGTTCTGCCGTGCCTGCGGCACCATCGCGGCGAGCTGGTCGCGCTCCTCGGTGGAGGGCTCGGCGTCGATCGGGGTGTCCTCAGCCAGTCGCAGCCGCTCCTCCAGCTCGTCGAGCGTGGTGAGGTCCCGCTGCCGGGCAGCCTCGGCGCGGGCCCGGGACTCGCCCAGCCGGTCGGTCTCCGCCTTGGCCGAGCGGGCTGCCGCGCCCAGCTCGGCGAGCCGGCGGGCGGCCGCGTTGCGGTGGCTCTCCGCCTCGCGCTTCTCGGCGGCGGCGTGCTGCACGGCCTCCTTGGCTGCGGCCACCTCGGCGCGCGCCTCGACGAGCTGGTCGCGCAGCTCCGCGCCGGAGCGTTCGGCGGCGAGCCGGTTGGTGCGGGCCTCCTCGACGGCCGCCTGCACCTCGATGTAGCTGGGGGCCTTGGCCGACCCGCCGGCCGCCGCGTACGCCCCGACCACGTCCCCGTCCGGGGTGACGGCCCGCAGCTCGGGGTTGCCGGCGACCAGCTCGGCCGCGGCGGCGAGATCGTCGACCAGAGCCACGTCCCGCAGCGCCCGGTGCACGGCGGGGCGCAGCTCGGCACCGCACTCCACGAGGTCGGGGGCCCAGCGGGCGCCGTCGGGCAGCTTCGGGCGCAGCGCGTCGGCGGAGCCGGTCATGCCCGGTCCGGCTGGGCTGCCGACCAGCAGACCGGCCCGGCCGGCGTCGGAGATCTTGAGCAGTCGCATCGCCTCGACGGCCTCGTCGACCCCGCTGACGGCGACCGCGTCGGCGAGCCCGCCGAGCGCGGCGGCCAGCGCGGCCTCGTGCCCCGGCGCGACGGTGAGCAGCCCGGCGAGACTGCCGAGCAGGCCGGGTACGTCGCCGGCTCGGGCGAGCAGCGCTCCCGCGCCGTCCTTGCGCCGCAGCCCGAGGGCGAGCGCCTCCTCGCGGGCCTTCCAGGTGGCGGCGTCCTTCTCGGCGGCGCGCTCGGCGTCGGCCAGCGACCGAACGGTCGCCTGCGCCCGCTCCTGGACGGCGACCGCCTCGGCGTGCCGGGCATCCAGGTCGGCGTTGTCCCGGTCCGCCTCGGTGGACTGCGCGGCCACCGCGTCCAGGTCGGCCTGCGCCTGCTCGGCGCGGCCCAGCGCGTCGGCGTGCGCGACGGCGAGGCGTTCGATCTCCTCGCCGGCGCTCGTGGTCCGGGCGCGGGCCGAGTTGACCTGGCCGGTGAGGCGAGCCATGCCCTCACGCCTGTCGGCGATGGCCTTGGCGGCGGCGACCAGCTCCCGTTCGGCGGCGGCGAGCTGCCGTTCCAGCTCCTGGCGGTGCTCGACCGCCTCGGCGAGGCGGATCTGGTCGTCGGTCAGCGCCGCGCGCAGCTCCTCCTCCTGCTCGCGGACCCGCTCGGCCTCGGCCTCCAGCTGGTCGGGGTCGCGGCCGGGCCGCTCGTCGTCGCCGGTCGCGCTGAGGTGCCGCAGCCGCTCCCGGGCCAACTGCTCGATGGAACGGAAGCGCTCCTGGAGGGCGGACAACCTGTACCAGGTGTCCTGGGCGGCGGCGAGCAGCGGAGCGTCCTCGGCGAGGGCGGCCTCCAACTCGCCGAGCCGGCCCTGCACCTCGGCGTGCTCGCCCTCGAACTGCTCGCGCCGCTCCCGCAGCGCGGTCTCGTCGGCGATCTCCCGGTCCAGGGTGGTGCGCAGGGTGGCCAGGTCGTCGGCGAGCAGTCGCAGCCGGGCGTCACGCAGGTTGGCCTGGATGGCGGCGGCACGCCGGGCCACCTCCGCCTGCCGGCCCAGCGGCTTGAGCTGGCGGCGCAGCTCGGCCGTGAGGTCGGTGAGCCGGTTGAGGTTCACCTGCATGGCGTCGAGCTTGCGCAGCGCCTTTTCCTTGCGCTTGCGGTGCTTGAGGACGCCTGCCGCCTCCTCGATGAACGAGCGGCGGTCCTCCGGCTTGGCGTGCAGCATGCCGTCGAGCCGGCCCTGCCCGACGATGATGTGCATCTCCCGGCCGATGCCGGAGTCGGACAGCAGCTCCTGGATGTCGAGCAGGCGGCAGGAGTTGCCGTTGATCTCGTACTCGCTCTCGCCGGAGCGGAACATCCGGCGGGTGATGGAGACCTCGGTGTACTCGATGGGCAGCGCGCCGTCGGTGTTGTCGATGGTGAGGGTGACCTCGGCCCGGCCCAGCGGCGCACGGCCTGCGGTGCCGGCGAAGATGACGTCCTCCATCTTGCCGCCGCGCAGCGCCTTGGCACCCTGCTCACCGAGCACCCAGGCGATGGCGTCGACGACGTTGGACTTGCCGGAGCCGTTCGGGCCCACCACGCAGGTGATCCCGGGCTCCAGCTTCAACGTCGTGGCGGAGGCGAAGGATTTGAAGCCCTTCACCGTCAGGCTCTTGAGATACACCTACTCGATCCTCGTCCGGTGGCCGCCGTACCGTCGCCGGCTGCGGGGACCTGGGTGAACCCGCAGACTAACCCGGTGGCGGGACCGACCCGGCACGCGACCCGCCCCGGGCCGTGTCGGCGGCGGGCACGGGCCGAGCGCGGTGTTGTCGCGGCGACGACGAGAAAGACAAACGCCTTTCATGATCGGCCCACCGGTCGGCGCGATTCGGCGAAACCCTGGGTGCGGTTATCGCGAGGCCAGCCACAAGATCACAAATGGTCGGGCGCGAAAGGCGCCGGACAGCGTTGCGCGCCGGCACAGAGGTGTCGGCGCGCATTTTTGCGGTGGTGCTGCGATTCAGTTTTCCGACCCGAAGATCAGGTCAGCGCCGGCTCGGCGAGACGGAGCAGATCGTCCGCTTCCGCCGCAGCCGCCGCGAGCCGATCATTGTCGGCACGCAGACGCGTGATCTCGAACTCCAGTGCCTGAACCCTGGCACGCAGTCGGGTGACCTCGTCGAGCAGACGCCGGTCGGGCGCTGCACCTACGTGGCCGTAGAGGGCCTTCGCCATGCTGACTCCTTGATATGCGCTGCCGGAAAGGCCGGCCAAACGCGCGCCCAATTTTGTACGCGGCTGTCATTCCAGCTGTATCTGGGCATGACCGGGCGCGACTGGCGACACCTATATATTGAGCCGCAAACCCCTCCTTCGTCAAGTTCTCGCAGGCCGTAGATCATCTCTACGTCGACCTGTCCACTTGTCGGGGGGCTGCCGCAAGGCACGGACACGCTCTGTCCGGACACCTTTACTGTACGCCCGGATTCGGGGAAGTCAGCGCCTTGACGTCCGACTTGCTCTTAACTCTTCCTTAGCCACGTTGCCGCAGGTCGCGGGCGAGTCGTAGCGTCACCCCGGCCCGCAACCGACCCGTGGAGGCAAAGGCGTGTACGGCTGGACCGACCCGATGGACCCGAACGGCGCCCCCCGGCGCGCCGAGCGGCCGACCGACGAGCCGGACTGGCTGCGCGACCGCCCGGAGCCCCGCTCGGCCTACCTCTTCGGGGACGACCCCGACCAGCCCGGCGACGAGTGGCACCGCGCGGAGCCCACCTCCCGCTGGCAGCCCGCGCCCCCGGCCGCGCCGGTCGAGGCGCCCCGCACCGGCTGGCCGGGCCACGAACGCGGTGACGAGGCGACCGGCGGCTGGCGCGCCGACCCCCGGCCCGCCGAGATCGACGACGCCTGGCGCAACGAGGCCGACGCGCAGCCCACCGACGGCTGGCGTACCGAGACCGCGCAGACGGGCGGCTGGCGTACCGAGGCCGACGCGCAGCCCACTGGCGGCCGGAGCGGTGCCGGTCGGGCCGGCGAGGGGCGACATCGCTCGCCCCGGCGCTGGCGTCGGCCGTTCATGATCGGCGGCGCCGCCGCGGCAGCCACCCTCGTGGTGAGCGTCGGCGTCGGCGCGCTCGCGATGCCCCGTGGCGACGGCCCGGCCGACGAGCCGACAGCCGTCGACGACACCGTCGCCGCCGCGCCCGCGGTCCCGACCGACCAGCCGGCGGGCGACACACCGGTCGCACCCTCCCCGACCGGCTCGCCCAGCCCGGCACGGCCGAGCCCGTCGCCGAGCAAGGTGGTCAAGCCCACCCCGGCCGCCTCACGCACCACCGCCACGTCCCGGCGCACCGCCGCGCGCAGCAAGGCACCGAACACCACAGGTGGCTCCGGGGGCACCGTCAGCACCCAGGCCCAACAGGTGGTGGACCTGGTCAACGCCGAGCGGGCCAAGGCCGGCTGCAAGGCGCTGAGCGTCGACGACAAGCTGATGACCGCCGCCCAGCGGCACAGCCAGGACCAGGCCGACCACCAGACCATGACGCACACCGGCAGCGATGGCAGCGACACCGGCGTCCGGCTGGACCGCGTCGGCTACGCCTGGCGCACCTACGGCGAGAACGTGGCGTGGAACCAGAAGACGCCGGCCGCCGTGATGGACGCCTGGATGAACAGCTCCGGGCACCGCGCCAACATCCTGAACTGCGCGTTCACCGAGATCGGCGTCGGCATCGCCAACAGCAACGGGCCGTACTGGACGCAGGTCTTCGCGGCGCCGCGCTGAGGGCGCGTCTCCCGCGCTCGCGCGCTCGTTGGACCCGGTGAGGTACGCCGGACCGGACGTGGGGGCGGCGTACCGGTGAGGGTGGCGACGGGCCGCCCGGGACCCGGGAGCTGCCGATGCGGATCCGGCCGCGGCGACGTGCCGCCGTACGCCCGCTGCGCCGGATCGTGTCGGCCGGCGTCGCGCTCGTCCTGGTGGTGCCGGCGTACGGATGCCGGCGCGAGCTGACCCCGCCGGGCGCGCCCACCCCGTGGCCAGCCACGCAGGCCCGCCACTGGCGGTGGCAGTGGCAGCTCGACGGCCCGCTCGACCCGACTGTGGACGCCGACGTCTTCCTGCTCGACCCGGTGGCCACCACCGCCGCGCAGACGGCCGAGCTGCGCTCTCGTGACCGGCGGCTGATCTGCCGGGTGCCCGTCGGCTCGCTGCGCGCGACCGACCCGGACGCCAGCCGGGTGCCCGCCGCCGTGCGGGGCGCGGCGGGCCCACAGCCCGGCAGCCGGTGGCTGGACGTGCGGCTGTGGGACGCGTTGGAGCCGGTGCTGGCCGACCGGTTCCGGCTGTGCCGGGGCAAGGGTTTCGGCGCGGTGGCGCTGGCCGACGCCGACGGGTACGCCCACCACACCGGATTCCCCCTCGGCTTCGACGACCAACTGCTGTTCAACCGCCGACTGGCCCAGTTGGCGCGCTCACTGGAGCTCTCCCCCGGGTTGGTCAACGACGTGCCGCAGCTCGCGGCGCTGGCGCCGGACTTCGACTTCGTGGTCAACGAGGAGTGCGTCCGGCTGGACCAGTGCGCGAAGCTGCTGCCGTTCGTGGACGCGGGCAAGCCGGTCTTCCACGTCGAGTACACCGGGTCGACCGACGACTTCTGCGTCACCACTGTCGGCTACGGCTTCGCGTCGATCCGCAAGGAGCGGGCGCTGGACGCCTGGCGGGAACCCTGCGCGCTGCCGTGACCCGCGATCGCGTCGAGCACGCGGTGGGGGCGACGCGGTGGTGCCCCCGTCCGCGTCACGAACGGGGGCACCGACGGTGAGGTCAGCCGGTGGTGGGGTCAGCCGGTGGTGGACGGGCTGCGCTCGGCCGGCGTGCGGGGGGACGGCACCTCGGCCTGTTCCGCGCTGAGCGGGGTGGCCAGGTTCTCCAGTGACTGCCCCTCGGCCCGGACGCCGAGCGCCATCTCGACGAGCCCACCGATGATCATCACGATGGCGCCGATCACGAAGGCCAGCACCGTGTCGTCGACCTTGCCGGTGCCGACCAGCTTCGAGAAGAGCAGCGGGCCGGTGATGCCACCGGCGGCCGTGCCGATCGCGTAGAAGAACGCGATGGCCATGGCGCGGGTCTCCATCGGGAAGATCTCGCTCACCGTCAGGTACGCCGCGCTCGCGCCGGCGGAGGCGAAGAAGAGCACGATCCACCAGCAGGCGGTCATCGTGGTGGCGCTGAGCGAGCCGTTGTGGAACAGCCACGCGGTGCCCAGCAGCAGAAGGCCGGAGAGCACGTACGTGCCGGCGATCATCGGCACCCGGCCCACCGTGTCGAAGAGCCGACCCAGCAGCAGCGGACCGGCCAGGTTGCCCACCGCGATCACGGCGAAGTAGTAGCCGCTGTTGCCCGGCTGCACGTCGAAGAACGTCTCCAGGATCTGGGCGAACCCGAACGTGATCGCGTTGTAGAGGAACGCCTGCCCGATGAACAGCGAGAAGCCCAGGATCGCGCGCTTCGGGTAGCGGGCGAAGAGCGTCCTCGCGATCGACACGAAGTTCGTGCTGCGACGCTGCCGGACGGTGATGTAGTCGTCCGCCTCGGTGAGCTCCCGGCCGGTCTCCCGGCGCACCTCGGCCTCCACGGAGTCGACCAGCTCGTTCGCCTCGTCCGCCCGGCCGTGGATGAACAGCCAGCGTGGACTCTCCGGAACGTGTCGGCGGACCAGCAGGACCACCACGCCGAGGATGGCGCCCAGGCCGAAGGCCACCCGCCAGCCGAGATTGGTCGGCAGGCCGTTGAGCAGTGGCACCGTCAGCAGGGCCCCCATCGCGGCGCCCAGCCAGAAGGTCCCGTTGATGATGATGTCGATCCGGCCGCGGTGCCGGGCCGGGATCAGCTCGTCGATCGCGGAGTTGATCGCCGCGTACTCGCCGCCGATGCCCATGCCGGTCAGGAACCGGAACAGGAAGAACCACCAGGTGTCGAAGGAGAGCGCGGTCAGCGCGGTGGCGACCAGGTACAGCCCCAGGGTCAGCAGGAACAGCTTCTTGCGACCGAACCGGTCCGTGAGCCAGCCGAAGAAGAGCGCGCCGGTGCAGGCGCCGGCCACGTAGAGCGCGGCGGCGAGCCCGGTGACCTGGCTCTGGGTGATGTCCAGGCCGCTACCGGGCTCGGCGAGCTTGCCGGACAGGTTGCCGACGATGGTCACCTCGAGGCCGTCGAGGATCCACACCGTGCCCAGACCGATGACGATCATCCAGTGCCAGCGGGACCACGGGAGGCGGTCGAGCCGGGCGGGAACGTTTGTGCGTACGGTGCCGGTCTGCACGGTGCTCATGGCGTACTCCGGCGGGGTTCGGTATCCCCCGGCGCGTCGGCCCGCGGGAGGGCCGCCGGGGTGCGCTGTTCGTCCATGCGGGGCCAGATGCCCCGCTCCACGCCGGGTTAATCCTGCGGTTCCGGTGCGCCGGCTGAGGCCGGGCCGCGGTCGCGGCCCGGCCTCAGCGGGGTGAATCAGGACACCGGCACCAGCTCCGGCGCGGGCGCCGGCGGCTCGGTGGGGGCGGGCGCCGGGCGTCGCCGCAGGAACCGCGGGGCCCACCAGTTGGCGTCGCCGAGCATGGTCATCAGGGCCGGCAGGACCACTCCCCGGATGATCGTGGCGTCCAGCAGGATCGCCGCCGCCAGGCCGATGCCGAGCTGCTTCATGTCGATGGTGCTCAGCGTGGCGAAGATCGAGAACACCCCGACCATGACGATCGCCGCGCTGGTCACCACCCCGGCCGACGAGGTGATGCCGTACGACACCGCGTCGCGGTTGGACATGCCGGCCCGGACCCCCTCGCGGATCCGGCTCACCACGAAGACGTGGTAGTCCATCGAGAGGCCGAAGAGCACCACGAACAGGAACAGCGGCAGCCAGGAGACGATCGCGCCCATCGACGTGAAGCCCAGCAGTCCCTCGGCCCACTCCCCCTGGAAGATCAGCACCAGCAGCCCGTACGCGGCGCCGGCGGAGAGCAGGTTCAGCGCGATCGAGCTGGCCGCCACCACCACCGAGCGGAACGTGAAGGTCATGACCAGGAACGTGAGCACCAGCACGAAGCCCATCACCAGCGGCAGCTTGTCGCGCACGTGCGACGCGTAGTCCTCGCTGTCCGCCACGCTCCCGCCGACCGCGTACTCGATCCCGGGAATCCCCCGCAGCTCGGCCGGGACCAGGTCGGCCCGCAACTTCTCCAGCGACTTCACCGACCTGTCGTCCCGGCTGGCGTACGGGGTGGCGACGTCCAGCACCGACACCCGCCGGTCCGCCGACACCTTGATCTTCGGGCCGTCCGCCTCGATGGGGGCGAACAGCGGGTCGCCGCCGGCACGGGCGGCCAGGTCGGTGAGCGCCGCGTTGACCCGATCGGCCTGCTCGGCAGGTGCCCGGACGGCCACCACGTGGTTGGTGCCGGTGCTCGGGAAGGCCGCGGTGAGCCGGTCGTACGCCTGCATGGCAGGCGTGGTGCGCGGCAGGTCCTCCATGCCGGGGAACTTCAGCTTCATGCCGAGCGCCGGCGCGGCCAGCGCGAGCAGCAACCCGACCGAGATGACGAGCGTGACGACCGGGGCGCGCAGCGCCGGCCTGAGCAGCGCCGGCCAGAGCCGGGGCGTACGCGGCTCGCCGTGCCGGCCGGTGCGCGGCGCGGTCAGCCGCCAGAGCAGCGGCACCCGGGGCCTGTCGACCCAGCGGCCCAGCCTGGCCAGCAGGGCCGGCAGCACGGTCAGCGAGCCGGTCACCGCGACGGCGACCACCAGGATCGAGCCGACGGCCAGGGACGAGAAGACCACGTCGCCGGCAAGGAACAGGCCGGCCATCGCGATGATCACGGCGAAGCCGGAGACGACCACGGCGTGCCCGGAGGTCTCCGCGGCGATCTCCACCGCGTCCAGACCGGAGCGGCCCTTGGCCCGCTCCTCGCGCTCCCGGCGGATGTAGAACAGCGAGTAGTCGACCCCGACCGCCATGCCGATCAGCAGGATCACCGGTGACGTCGTGTCGGTGGCCGGCACCAGGTGCGAGGCGAGGGTGGACAGACCCATCGCGGCGGCGACCGAGGAGAGGGCCAGCAGCACCGGCACGCTGGCCGCGATCAACGCGCCGAACGCGATGATCAGGATGGCCAGGGTGACGGGCAGGCTCAACAGCTCGGCGCGCTCGAAGTCCTTGCCCAGGGTGTCGTCGAGCGCCTGGCCGATCGACGCCCCGCCGACCTGCTCGACGCGGAGCTGCGGGTGCGCGCCCTGCACGGTGGCGGTGGCGTCGCGCAGCGGCTGCACCCGGTCCGACGCGGTCTCCGGATCGCCGGACATGGTGATCGGCAGCAGCAGCGCCGACCCGTCCCGCGCGGTGACCGGCGGGCCGACCTCGGCAACCCCGGTGACCGTACGCAGTCGGGCCGCCGCGTCGTCGGCGGCCGCCTTCGCCGCCGCCGGGTCCAGGGCGCCACCGCGGGGGGTGATCAGGACGTTCTCCACGGCCGGGTCGTCGAAGGCCCCACCGTCCACGATGATGCTGGCCCGCCCGGCCTCGCCGATCGCCTGGTCCCCGCTGGTGGCCTCGCTGAGGCCGGCGGCGTTGCCACCGACGAAGCACACCGCCACGAACACGACCCACATCGCGATCGCCCGCCACGGATGCTCGGCGCTCCACCGTGCCATCCGCACCGTCACCGGTCTGCTGCCCATCTCGTGTCCCCCTGTCACGTCGACCCCCTGTCAACGTTGCTGACGTTAGGGGCGTGACGAGGCGGTCACATCAGGGAACGGCCCCCGTCCACCCCGGAGTCGGTCCGCGGAGGGCGGCGGGTCCGCCGGACGGGCATCAACCGGCGATTCGGGCGTACGCCGGGGTGTGGCCCGGAGGGTTCGGCAGCGACCCGCCGGTGCCGACCCGGAGTCGACTCCGGGTCATCCCCGAAGGGCACCCCGAGGCCGGGGCTGGCAGCGCGGGCAGCTGTACGAGGAGCGGTTCATGAACGACTCGCGACGGATCGGCGCTCCGCACCGCCGGCACGGCTCGCCCTCGCGGCCGTAGGCGTTCAGAGCCCGGTCGAAGTAGCCGCTCTCGCCGTTGACGTTGACGTAGAGGGCGTCGAAGCTGGTGCCGCCCTCCCTGATCGCCTCACCGAGCACGTCGCGGACGTGGCCGAGCAGACGCTGCGCGGCCGGGCCGGTAAGCGCGTCGGTGGGGCGCGCGCCGTGCAGGCCCGCACGCCAGAGCGCCTCGTCGGCGTAGATGTTGCCCACGCCGGAGATCAGCGTCTGGTCGAGCAGTGCCCGCTTCACCTCGGTCCGGCGGCGGCGCAGCGCGGCGACGAAGGCCGCGTCGGAGAACTCCGGGTCCATCGGGTCGCGGGCGATGTGCGCGATCTCCTCGGGCAGGTCCGCGCCGCCCTCGCTGACCGCGAGCCCGCCGAACGTCCGCTGGTCGACGAAGCGCAGTTCGGGCCCGTCGTCGGCGAACCGGAACCGGACCCGCAGGTGGGTCTCGTCGGGAGTGCCGGGCGGCTGAAGCAGCATCTGGCCGGACATCCCGAGGTGCCCCACGATGGCGTCACCGCTGTCCAGCGGCAGCCACAGATACTTCCCGCGACGGCGGGCGTCCAGCACTGTGCGGCCGACGAGCACGTCGGCGAAGTGCGCGTCACCCGGGATGTGCCGGCGGACCGCGCGTGGGTGACGGACCTCGACCGTGGCGATCCGCCGGCCGGTGACCCACTGGGCCAGCCCCTGCCGGACGGTCTCCACCTCGGGCAGCTCAGGCACGACGCAGACCCGTCGCGCGGCCACCGGTCGCGGCCTCGGCGTCGCGCTCCTCGCTGGTCGGGACCGCACCGTCGCGATCGGCGGTCGGGGCGTCGCCGTTGGCCGAGGCCGGCGGCTCGGGCGCAGTCTGCTGGTCCGCGACGTCGGCCGGCATGACCTGCGCCAGGTGGTCGGCCTCCTCGGTCCGGGCCGCCTGCTCGGCGCTCTCCAGCGGCCCGAACGACTCGCTCTGGTTGTTCCCGTCCTGCTGGTCCTGCTGCTTGTTCTGCTCGTGCTGGTCCGTGAGCATCCGCCAGGCCGCCTCGGCGGCCCGCTGCTCGGCCTCCTTCTTGCTGCGCCCCTCCGCGCCGCCGTACCGGTTGCCGGCCACCACCACCCAGGCCGTGAACGTCTTGAGGTGATCCGGTCCGGTGCCCTCGATCCGGTACTCGGGCACGCCGAGACCGAGCGCGGCGGTCAACTCCTGCAGGCTGGTCTTCCAGTCCAGGGCCGCACCCCGGCCGGCCGACTCGGCCATCAGCGGGTCGAAGAGTCGATGGATCACGATTCCGGCGGTGTCCAGCCCGTACTGCAGGTAGATCGCGCCGAGCAGCGCCTCCAGGGTGTCGGCGAGGATGCTCGCCTTGTCCCGGCCACCGGTGGTCTCCTCACCCTTGCCGAGCAGCAGGTACGCGCCGAGGCCGTCCGGGCCCAGGCCACGGGCCACGTCGGCGAGGGCCCGCATGTTGACCACGCTCGCCCGCAACTTCGCCAACTGTCCCTCGGGCAGGTCCGGGTGGTTGCGGAACAGCGCCGTGGTGACCACGACGCCGAGCACCGAGTCGCCGAGGAACTCCAGCCGCTCGTTCGTGGGCAGACCGCCGTTCTCGTACGCGTACGAGCGGTGGGTCAGCGCGCGTTGCAGCAGGTCCGGTTCCAGGCTGACGCCGAACGCGGCTTCCAGGTGACCGACGGACGCCCGCCGCCGCTTGTCGTTGCTCATGTGCGTACCTCGGTATCGGTGGAGCGGTCGGTGCGGTCCGTCGCGGCGTCGCCGTCGAGCAACGCGGAGACCAGTTCGGTGGCGCGCCGCCGCCACAGGTGGGCGGCGAGAGCGATGCCGGAGGCGACGTCGTCGGCGCGAGCGGAGCCGTGACAGACGACTACCGTTCCGGCGACGCCGAGCAGGGCGGCGGCCCGGGGCGCGCCGCCACCGACGGGTGGGCCGCCGGCCATCGCGTACGCGCCCTCGATCGCCTTGAGCAGCACGTTACCGGTGAAGCCGTCGGTGACCACCACATCGGCGCGCGCGCCGAGGGCCACGTCGTACCCCTCGACCAGGCCGACGTAGCGTGCCCCGCGGGGCAGCGGTTCGACGGCGAGCAGGGGATCGGTGGCGCGGCGTACCCGGTCGCCCTTGCCGGCCTCCGTGCCGACCGAGAGCAGGCCGACCCGCGGCGCGACGACCGAGTGGGCCACCGCGGCGTACGCGGCGCCGAGCACGGCGTGCCGGGCCAGCGTGGCGGGGCGGGGCTCCAGGGAACCGCCCACGTCGAGCAGCACCACGGGCCCGGCGACCGCGGGCAGGGTGGCGACCAGGGCGGGTTGGCGGATCTCCGGCCAGCGGCCGAGACCGAGCACGGCGGCGGTGACCGTGGCACCTGTCGCGCCGGCCGAGACGAGGGCGTCGGCGGTGCCGTCGCGGACGGCGGTGACGGCGGCCCGGACGGTGCTCTCCGCGCGGGCGGCGCTGGGATGGTCGGCCATGCCGACGGCGGAGCGGACCGGGCGGACCGTGATCCGGGAACGCTCGGCCGGGGCGAGGGCAGCGATGAGCGCCTCGGCGACCTCGGTCGGGCCGACGAGTAGCAGGTGCAGATCGGGGTCGGCGCGCACGGCCCGCAGAGCGCCGTCAACCACGACGGCGGGAGCGTCGTCCCCGCCGAGGAGGTCAACGGCGATCCGCGCGGTGCCCGGCTCCATCGGAACACCGGCCGGGTTGGGCCGGCCGGTGTCGGAGGGAGCCGGGGCACCGGGCGAATGCCAGGGTGCGCGCGCCGCCCGACCTGGGGTCGGGGGCGTCACTCGGCGTCCAGGTCAGACCTCGAGAACCTGGCGGCCGTTGTAGGTGCCGCAGACGGAGCAGGCAGCGTGCGGCAGCTTCGGGGACTTGCACTGCGGGCACGCGACGGTCGCGACCACTGTCGCCTTCCAGTTCGCCCGGCGGGACCGGGTGTTGCTGCGCGACATCTTGCGCTTCGGGACGGCCACGGTTCTTACTCCTCTGTAACGGTCAGTTGCGACAGGCCCGCCCAACGCGGGTCGATCTGCTGGTGACTGTGGTCGGCCGGCAGATCGTCCCAGTGCGCCCCACATTCGGGGCACAGTCCTGGGCAGTCCTCCCGGCAGAGCGGGTTGGTCGGCAGCGTGAGCACCAACGCGTCCCGCAGCGCCGGCTCCAGGTCGATCAGATCGCCCTGCATCCGGCCCACCTCGTCCTCGTCGGTCGTGGCGTCCGTGGTGCTGTTCTCGTACGCGTACAGCTCCTGGAGCGTCACGGCCATCGATTCGTTGATCTCGCGCAGGCAACGCCCGCACTCGCCCCGGATGGGACCGGTGATGGTCCCGGAGACGAGCACGCCCTCGGACACCGACTGCAACCTCAGATCGAGGTCGAGGTCCGCGCCCTCCGGCACACCGATCAACTCCACGCCGAGGTCCGCCGGTGCCGGCACGACCCGCTGGACCTCACGCAACGCGCCAGGGCGACGCGGCAGGTCCCTCGTGTCGAGGACCAGCGGCGCCCTGGGGTCGAGTGTCGATGGCGAGTGCTTGGGCATAGTCAGACTCCGGCCGGTGAGAGGCCGACAAAAAAGGTTACCTGGGCGACCGCCGGACCGTCGAACCGGGGGGACGCCTGCGGTGAGAATGTCGGCTGGTGAGGTGCCGCTCAGAAGGGTAGCGGGCGTTCCGCCTCATCCCCACCGAAGGTACCGATCTCCCGCAGCGCATGCATCTTGTCCCGGCCACGCTCTATCGAGGCGAGGGCCCGGGTGAGGAACTGCTCGAAGTTGGCCAACGCGGTGTCGACGTAGTCGTCGACCTCCTCGCGCAGGCGCTGCGCCTCGGCGCGGGCCTCGGCGATGATCCGGGCGCCCTCGTGCTCGGCCGACACAGTGATCTCGTTCACCGACACGAGGCGGGCGTGTTCTGCCTCACCCTCGCTGATGATCCGGTCCGCCTCGCGCTTACCAGCGTCCATGATCTTGTCCCGCTCGTCCAGGAGCGCGGCAGCCCGACGCAGGTCGGCGGGCAGGTCGGCGCGCATCTCGTCCAGGGCGGCGATCACCTCACCCCGGTCGACCATGCAGTTGTTGCGTGACATCGGGACGGAGCGCGCCTGCTCCACCATGGCGATCAGTTCGTCGATGCGGTCGAGCGGGTCCACCGGTACCTCACTCCTGTCGTTCGTCGGCCGACCTCCATGATGCGGGCCACGGCCGGGTTCCTGCTCGACCAATCATGTCGTGCCCGCCCCACCCACGCCCCCCTCACCCCAACCCGGCGAGTCGCGACATAGTCACTCCCCGCCGATCACGCACTTCCGATCGCGCCAAACTATCCGGAAAGGGACACTCGGGAGCGGTGGGCGCACGATCGAGGGTCAGGGGCGGGGGCCCAGGCGGGCCTGGAGGGCCTCGCGGACCGGATCCGGGACGTGGGCGGAGATGTCGCCGCCCCACTTGGCCACGTCCTTGACGAGGCTGGAGGAGAGGAACGAGTAGAGCGGGTTGGTCGGCATGAAGAGCGTCTCGACGCCGGCCAGCCCGATGTTCATCTGGGCCATCTGCAACTCGTAGTCGAAGTCGCTGACCGCCCGCAGCCCCTTGATCAGCACGCTCGCCTGCTGGGCGCGGCAGAAGTCGACAAGCAGCCCCCGGAACGACTCGACCCGTACGTTGCCGTACGAGGAGGTCACCTCGCGGAGCATGTCGATGCGCTCCTCGACGGTGAACAGGCCGCTCTTCGACTGGTTCACCAGCACGCCGACGATCACCTCATCGAACAGCCGACTGGCGCGGCCGATGATGTCGAGGTGTCCGTTGGTGACCGGGTCGAACGAGCCGGGACACACCGCACGTCTCATGATCGGCGACCGTACCAAAGGGTGGTCTCGCCGTACCGGCGACTGCGCTCGGGGGTGATCCCCTCCACCCACTCGAACTGCCTGGTCCGACGGGACCGCTCCACCACCACCAACGCGTCGGGCGCCAGCCAGCCCCCGTCGACGAGCGCCGTCAGCAGCGCGGCGATCTCCGCGTCCGGCACGGCGTAGGGCGGGTCGGCGAAGACCACGTCGTACGGCCCGCCGTCGGGCCCGGAGGCCAGCACTGTCGCCACCCTGGCGGTGACCAGACGGACGGCGGGACCGGCCCGCAGGGTCGCCACGTTCTCCCGGATCACGCGCGCCGCCCGCGGATCGGACTCGACAAGCAGGACGTGCCGGGCGCCCCGGGACAGCGCCTCCAGCCCGACCGCGCCGGAACCGGCGTACAGGTCGGCGAAGCGCGCCCCGTCCAGGTCGACCTCGGCCTCGATGGCACTGAACAGCGCCTCGCGGACCCGGTCGGAGGTGGGTCGGGTGCCGGCGCCGGGCGGCGCCGCGATCCGCCGGCCCCCGAGCGTCCCGGCCACGATCCGGGTCACCGTCTCCTCCTGCTCATGGCCCCGACGCTACGCGACCCGTTGGACCAGCCGTCCGACACGGTCGGTACCGCCACGAGGATGACGCGATCACTTCTCGTATATCAATGATCTCAAGTTAATAACATCCGTCTTAGCAAATCCTGAGCGCTGTATCACGCACGGCGATCTCGCTAGGGTCTGCCGGGTGCCGGCGGCCAACCCACCGGCCCACGGCTCGGGAGGGCGCCTCACCGATCGGACGTGCAGTGACCGTCCACTGTCGCTCCCGTGCCACACCCCTAACGCTTCAGCACTCCAGGAGTACCCGTGATCCGTCCCAAGCTGTCGCTCCGGCGACCGCTGGCCATCCTGGGAGCCGCCCTCGTCGGCCTCACCGGGGTCGCCGCGGTAGCCACCCCAGCCAGCGCGCACCACACCGAGATCAGCGCCACCGCCGACTGCGACCGGCTCACCGGCGAGCGCGTGATCACCTGGAAGGTGAAGAACAGCGAAGACAACAAGGACGCGACCATCCAGAAGGTGACCTCCGACCCGGACACCCCGGTGACGTCGCTGGTCGAGGGGGTGAAGGAGGCGAAGCCGCTGCAGGGGCTGGTCATCCCCATGGCCTCCTCCAAGCTGGCCGTCCAGCGGGTGCCCGGCAACACCACCAAGGCCCACCTCCAGGTCTACGCCGAGTGGATCAAGGAGGGGAAGGTCACGGCGTTCCACACCGCCAACGGCGACATCGACCTCGCGGCCGACAAGGCCTGCACCCCGGCTCCGAAGTGCGTCGAGGTCGACAAGGCCACGTACAGCCACACCTTCGACGGTCCGAAGGGCACCGCCACCGTCAAGCTCGACGGTGACCTGCCGCTCTGCGGCGACGGTAAGCAGTGGTTCACGCTGGTGTCGTACTTCGCGCCGCGTCCGCAGTTCGCCACTCCGCAGTACGTCTACGGGACCCCGGACAGCAACTGGATCGGTGGCACCCAGACCGAGATCACGCTGAACGTGGAGATCCCGGACTGCCACACCCAGGTCGACCTCATCTGGGGCGGCAAGGACCAGGTCATCGACGAGATCGTCGACGGCGGCACGCGCTACGACAACAAGAAGCTCGGCTCGCCCGGCGCTCCGGGCAACCGGTCCAAGGGCCCGCAGGGCTGGTACAACGGCGGCAGCAAGAGCTGCGTCACCCCGGCCTCGACCTTCGCGTCCAAGTGCGACGGTTCGGTCGCCGTCTCGCTGAGCAACGACGGCAAGATCAGCAAGTACGCCGTCGAGTTCGAGGTCAAGGGCGAGAACGGCTTCACCAAGAAGGTCTCCGTCGCGCCGGGTAAGGCCGACACCAGCATCGTGGTGCCCGCCGCCGACGCCGGCAAGATCGAGGTGCTGGTCGACGGCAAGGTCATCGAGAACGGCACGTACTCGTGGCAGCGCCCCGAGGACTGCCCGCTGCCGGCCGTCACCACCAAGGCCGACTGCAAGGAGTTCGCCCTCACCGTGACCAACCCCGAGGGTGGCCTGCCGGTGAAGACCACCTTCACCTACGGCGACAAGACCGAGACCCGTACGGTCGCGGCCGGCGCCTCGGAGACGGTGACCTTCAAGGCCGGCAAGGACAAGACCGCTGTCGTCGCCCTGCCGGACATGGACCTGGAGCTTGAGGCGATCTACACGCCGGAGGGCAACTGCGGCGGCAGCGGTGGTGGCGGCGGCGACGAGCCGGGCCTCCCGGTCACCGGCGCGGCGGCGGGCGGCATCGCCGCCGGCGCGGTCGCCCTGCTGATCGCGGGCGCGGTGCTCTTCGTCATCGCCCGTCGGCGTCGGGTGACCTTCACCGCCTGACCTGACCTGAGCTGAAGCCCGAGGGCGCGTCGACCACCCGGTCGACGCGCCCTCGGCCTTTGCTGCTGCGACTCGGGATCACTGAAACCGGGATGTCCCCTTGGCAGGGACAGCCCGGTTTCCTGGAACTGGAGTGGATCAACGGTCCAGGTCGGACCGACGGATGTCAGCCCTTCTCCAGGTACTCCGCGCGGTCCTCGTCGACAAGGGCCGCGACCGACGCGGCCAACGCGGGGTTGCGGGCCAGCTCGGGATCGTCCTCGATCAGGGTGATCGCCTCGGCGCGGGCGTCGCGGATCAGGTCGGCGTCGCGTTTCAGGGACAGCAGGCGCAGGTGCGAGCGGTGACCGGACTGGGTGGCGCCCAGCACGTCGCCCTCGCGGCGCTGCTCCAGATCCAGTTCGGCGAGCTTGAACCCGTCGCCTGTGGACGCCACCGCGTCCAGCCGTTCCCGCGCCGACGAGCCCTCGGCGGCCTCGCTGACCAGCAGGCAGAGCCCGGCGGCAGCGCCCCGGCCGACCCGGCCGCGCAACTGGTGCAGTTGCGAGACACCGAACCGGTCGGCGTCCAGCACGATCATCACGGTGGCGTTCGGCACGTCCACACCGACCTCGATGACCGTGGTCGCCACCAGCACGTCCAGGTCACCGGCCGCGAAGGAGCGCATCACCGCGTCCTTCTCGTCGGCGGGTAGGCGACCGTGCAGGACCCCGATCCGCAGACCGTGCAGCGGCCCCTCGGCCAGCAGCGGGGCCACCTCGGTCACCGCGAGGGGCGGCCGTCGACCGTTGTCGTCCTCGGGCGGCGGCTCGTCCTCCGACGCGGGCCCCTCTCCGATGCGCGGGCACACCACGTACGCCTGGTGGCCGGCGGCGACCTCCTCGCGCAGCCGACGCCAGGCCCGGTCCAGGAAGGCGGGCTTCTCGGCGGCCGGCACCACGTGCGAGGCGATCGGCGACCGGCCCCGGGGCAGTTGGGAGAGGGTCGACACCTCCAGGTCGCCGTAGACGGTCATCGCCACCGTGCGCGGGATCGGGGTGGCCGTCATCACCAGGGTGTGCGGCGGCTGGTCGGCCTTGGCGCGCAGGGCGTCGCGCTGCTCCACCCCAAAGCGGTGCTGCTCGTCGACGACCACGAGCCCCAGGTCGGCGAAGTCGACGCCCTCGTAGAGCAGCGCGTGGGTGCCGAGCACGATCCCGGCGTTGCCGCTGGCCACCTCGCCGAGCGCCCGGCGGCGCGCCGCCGCCCCCAGCGAGCCGGTGACCAGCTCGACCCGGGTGGCGTGCTCGGCGGAATCCAGCTCACCGGCCCGCCCGAGGGGCCCGAGCAGGTCGAGCATGCCCCGGTGGTGCTGGGCGGCCAGCACCTCGGTGGGAGCGAGCAGCGCGGCCTGTCCGCCGGCGTCGACCACCTGGAGCATGGCCCGCAACGCCACCACCGTCTTGCCCGAACCCACCTCACCCTGCAACAACCGGTGCATCGGGTGTTCGGCGGCAAGATCCTCGGCGATCTCCGCGCCCACCTCGCGCTGGCCGGCGGTCAGCTCGTACGGCAGTCGGGCGTCGAAGGCGTCCAGCAGCCCGCCGGCGCGCGGCGGGCGGGGGCGGGCCGGCCAGTCGGCGGCCCGGTGCTTGCGCTGCACAAGGGTCAGCTGGACGGCGAACGCCTCGTCCCACTTGAGCCGGTGTCGGGCCCGGTAGAGCTCCTCCTTGCTGGACGGGCGGTGGATCTCGCGTAGCGCGGTGCCCAGGCCGACGAGTTTGCGGTCGGCACGCACGGTTGCCGGCAACGGATCCTCCGGCGGCGTGAACGTGTCCAGCACGACGCGTACGCAGCGGGCGATCACCCAGGTCGGGACGGCCGCCGCCGCCGGGTACACGGGGATCAGCGCGCCGGCGAACTCCTCGATCTCGTCGCTGACCGCCGCCTCGCCCTCGCCGCCCTCGCCGAGCAGGACGTACTCCGGGCCGTTGAGCTGACGCTTGCTCCGGAACTCGGTGACCTTGCCGGCGAACAGCCCCCACCGGCCCGGGCGCAGCTCCCGTTCACGCCACGCCTGGTTGCCGAAGAACGTAAGCGTCAGCAAGCCGCCGGAGCCGTCGCCGACGGTCACCTCCAGCAGGTTGCCCCGACGTTGACGCATCGGCCGCACGGCGGTGCGCTGCACCTGGGCCAGCACGGTGACCTGCTCGCCGACGTCCAGCGACCGGATGTCGGTGTGCTCGCCGCGCTCGTCGTAGCGGCGCGGGAAGTGGTAGATCAGGTCACCCGCGGTGTGCAGGTCGAGGTGGGCGGCAAGTGCCTTGGCCGTCTTGTCCCCGACGAGCTTCTTCAACGGCGTGTCGACAGTGGCCGGCTCGCTCATTCGACCCCCACCAGGAGCGGATAGAACGGCTGGCCGCCCGGGTACGCCTGCACCTCGACGAACGGCCAGCGCCGCGCGACGTGCGCGCGGACGGCATCGGTGAGCCCGGCGGGGGCGTCCACCCCGGCCAGCAGGGTGACCAACTCCCCGCCGCCGCCGAGCATCCGGTCGACCACCGCGGCGCAGGTGTCGGTGAGGTCGGTGCCGATGAGGTGCACCTCCCCCTCGACAAGCGCCAGGACGTCACCGGGACGGCAGGGGCCGGCGACCGTCAGCGCCTCCCGGCTGGCGTGGCAGACCTCGGCGTAGCGGCAGGCGCCGGCCGCTTCGGCCATCGCGATCACGTCGTCCTCGAAGCGGCGGGTGCCGTCCCGCACCGCGAGGGCCGCGAGGGCCTGCACCGGCGAACGGGTCGGCACCACGCTCACCTTGATGCCGTGCCGATGCGCCTCGCGAGACGCCGCGCTCGCGACCGCCTCGGCGTTGGGGTCGTTGGGCAGCACCACCACCCGGGCTGCTCCGGTGCTGCGCACGGCGTCCAGCAGCTCACCGGTCGACGGATTGCCGGGCACCACAGTCGCGCCCTCGGCGGCGAACAGCTCGGCGAGCCCGCTGCCGGTGGCCACCACCACGGCGGCCCGGCCGTCCTCGGTCGGGCCGACGGACGGCTCCGGCTGGTCGGCGAAGCGGGTCACCGAGATCCGGTACGGGCGGCCGGCGGCGACCCCCGCCTCGACCGCCGCGCCCACGTCGTTGACGTGCACGTGCACGTTCCAGGTGCCGCCCGGTGCGCGCCCGTCGCCGACGACGACGAGCGAGTCACCAAGCGCCTCCAGTGTCCGGCGCAGCAGAGCCACCGCGTCGGGGTGCGCGTCGAGCAGGAACTGCACCTCGTAGGCGTACTCCTCGGAGCCGGTCTCCCGCGCGACGGTGGCCGCCGGGCGGGCGGTGCGCGGCGGCGGCGCGAGAGGGGTGGCGCTCTCCCCGGTGAGCACCTCGACCAGGGCGTCGAGCAGGACGCAGAGGCCCCGGCCGCCCGCGTCGACGACGCCCGCGCGGGCCAGGGCCGGCAGTTGCTCGGGCGTGCGGGCCAGGGCCTCGGTCGCCGCTCGCGCCGCGTCGCGGGCCACCGCCGGCAGGTCGTCGCTGCCCGCCTGCTCGGCCCCGGTGGCCGCCGCGGCGACGACGGTGAGCAGGGTGCCCTCGACGGGACGGCTGACCGCCGTGTACGCGGCGACGGTCGCGGCCCGCAGCGCGACGGCCAGGGCCCTCCCGCGCACCGCCGGCACGGCGACGACGGCGTCGGCGAAGCCGCGCAGGATCTGCGAGAGGATGACCCCCGAGTTGCCCCGGGCGCCGAGCAGCGCGCCCTGGGCCATCAACCGCAGGACGTGCCCGTGGGCGGTGGGGCCGCTGTCGGGGAGGGTGTCCAGGTCCATCGAGAGCGCCTGCTGGGCCGAGGTGAGGGTGAGCACCAGGTTGGTGCCTGTGTCACCGTCGGGCACCGGATAGACGTTGAGCTCGTCGATCTCACCCTGGTGGCGCTTGAGCGCGGCCAGCCCGCTCGCACACCAGCGGCGGACCGCGGCGGCGTCGAGGGTGTCCAGCACGGCCAGAAGCCTACTGTTGCGCACCGACACGCGCCGGGCTCGTCCGGCGTGTCCGCCCGCGCCCGGTCCGATGGTGCTCCCGGCCCTGGTCGACGCCTCCGGTACGGTTGCCGTCGGGCCGGCCCACCGGCCCACCGGCAGGCCCGATCCGGGCCGGGCACGACCGCCCGACCGGGCCGGTTGGCCGGCCCGGCGAGTCATCGGGTAACCTGACCAGGTTGCCCGGGCAGCACCTGCCGGCGACCTCATGAACGTTTCAATCCCAGGAGTATCCCGTGGCTAGCGTGTGCGACGTCTGTGGCAAGGGACCGGGCTTCGGCCACAACGTGTCCCACTCGCACCGGCGGACCAACCGCCGCTGGAACCCGAACATCCAGTCGGTGCGTACCCCGGCCGGTGGCGGCAACACCAAGAAGTTGCAGGTCTGCACCTCGTGCATCAAGGCCGGCAAGGTCACCCGCGCCTGACGCGGCGGCACCAACTCTTCTCGTTCGGTTCAGCCGGCGGCCCCTGCGGTCCGCCGGCTGAGTCGTGTCCACCCCCGGGTGGGCACCGGCCGTTCAGAGCGTGCGGCCGAAGGAGAGGCAGCCCTCCGCGTCCTTGTAGAAGCCGAAGTTCGGGATCCGGTCGTAACCGGCGGACGCGTACATGGTGATCGCCTCGGGCTGCTTGTCCCCACACTCCAGGACCATCCGCTTGCGGCCCTGCTCGCGGGCCGAGCGCTCGACGGCCGCGAGGACCGTCCGCGCCACGCCACGCCCACGGGCTGCCGGGGCCGTGTACATCCGCTTCAGCTCGGCGGTGTCCTCGCCGTGGCTGCGCCAGCCGCCGCAACCGACCGGCTCACCGGCCAGGTAGGCGACGAGGAACGCGCCGTCCGGCGGCTCGAACTCGCTGGCGGCGACCGGCGTGTCGTCGCCGGTACCCCCGTAACGGGTCGCCAGGTCCGCCAGCGCGGCCCGGATCAACTGCTGCGCCACCGGCGCGTCGAACCGCACCACCCGGATCTCGATCTCACTCACAGTGCCCAGAATACGGCGGGCTCCCGGCGTCAGCGGAAGTGGTCCCAGCCCCGGGGCCCGTCGTACGCGCCGCCGTCGACCGTCACCTCAGCACCCTCCGTCACCAGGCCGATGGGCCGCCACTCCGGCGGCAACGCCACCGTCGGGGGAAAGGTCGCGGCCAGCGCGTGGTCCTCGCCACCGGCGAGAATCCAGGTGTACGGGTCGACACCGAGCGCCCGCGCGGCGTCGGCCATCTGCCGGGGCACCTCGAACGCGTCGCGGCGCACGTCGATCGCCACACCGCTGGCCCGCGCCACGTGCCCGAGGTCGGCGAGGAGCCCGTCCGACACGTCGATCATCGAGGTCGCGCCGAGCAGGGCGGCCTGCGGCCCGGCCGGGTAGGCGACCTGCGGCCGCCGGTACGCCTCGACCAGCAGCCGGGGGGTGCGGAACCCCCGGGTGAGCACGGTCAGCCCGGCCGCCGCGTACCCGATTCGGCCGGCCAGGGCCAGCACGTCCCCGGGGCGGGCGCCCGAGCGCACCACGGGCGCCCGGCCGCCGAGGTCGCCCAGCGCGGTGACCGCGATGGTCAGGGTGGGGCTCGCCGACATGTCCCCGCCGACCACGCTCGCACCGACCGTGGCGGCTTCCGCGGCCAATCCGTCGGCCAGGCCCTCTGCCCAGCTCGTCTCCAGGTCGGCGGGCATGCACAGGGCGACCAGCAGGGCGGTCGGGGTGGCGCCCATCGCCGCGATGTCGGCCAGGTTGGCCGCCGCGGCCCGGTGACCGACGTCCGCCGCCGAGCACCAGTCCCGCCGGAAGTGCCGCCCGTCGACGAGCACGTCCGTGCAGGCGACGACCCGGGCGTCCGGCGCGGCCACCACCGCCGCGTCGTCACCCGGGCCGAGCAGTGTCGTCGGGCCCATCGCCAACCGGGCGGTGACCCGCCCGATCAGCCCGAACTCGCCGATCCCGGCCACGTTGGCCCCACCACCGGCGTTCCGCCCGTGCTGCCCGGCACCGCCGCGCTCGCTCACCGCTGCTCCTTGACGACCGATAGGGATCAGACCTGGTCCGTAAGGTAGTTTCACCCTTCGGGCCGCTCCCGGGCGGCGACGGACGGAGGTCGAGTCGTGGTACAGGCGTACATCCTCATCCAGACCGAGGTGGGCCGCGCACGTGACGTGGCGGGTCTCATCGCGGACATCGCCGGCGTGGTACGCGTCGACGCCGTCACCGGGCCGTACGACGTGGTCGTCCTCACCGAGGCGAACACCGTCGACGAGCTCGGCAAACTGATCGTCAGCAAGGTGCAGATGGTGCCCGGCATCACCCGCACCCTCACATGTTCGGTGGTGCGGCTGTAAGTGGACGAGATGACGACCTCCTCGGCTGCCCTGGACGACGCCGGAAACCGCGAGCCGGCTGCCGGGAACGGCGAGCCGACTGGCGGAACGCCCGAGCCGGCTGACGGTATCCGCGAGAGCGCCGACCCGGGCGCCGACGCGCCGGCCGGCCGGGACCGGACCATTCGGGGCGCCGCCCTGCTGGCCACGTTGATCGCGCTGCCGGTCACGCTGCTGGTGGCCGTGCTGGCCTTCGCCAAGCTCGCCCCGGACACGCCGGCAGCCGCGCCGAGCCCCTCGGCGAGCACCGCACGCGTGCAGTCCACCGCTCCGGTCGAGATGGCCGCCCCCGCGCTGGCCGAGCGCCCGGCAACGGTCTGCCGCGCGCTGCTCTCCCAACTGCCGCAGACCATCCGTGAGCTGGCCCAGCGCCCGGTCACCGCGGGTCCGGAGCAGAACGCCGCGTACGGCGACCCCGCGCTCACCGTGGCCTGTGGGGGCACCAAACCGACAGTCCCGGCCACCGACGAGGTCTGGATGGTTAATCGGGTCTGCTGGCACCCCGTCGAGGAGGCCGACGTGACGGTGCTCACCACTGTCGACCGGGAGACGCCTGTCACCGTCCGCATCCCGCGCTCGTACGAGCAGCCGTTGCAGTGGGCCTCGCCGATCTCCAGCGCGATCGTGGCGTCGGTGCCCTCGGGCGGCGCCATCCCCGCCGGCTGCCAGAGCTGATCCACTGACCCACGGCCGGCCCCTGCGGCTCCGCTGGCGCGCGGCCCGTGCGCCGGGCCGCGCGTCGAGGCCGCTGGCTCAGTGCAGGCCGACGCCGCGCCGCTGGGCGGTACGGATCAGCCGGTTGACCAGCTTGGGATACTCCAGGCCGGAGGCCGCCCACATCCGGGGGAACATCGACGTCGGGGTGAACCCGGGCATCGTGTTGATCTCGTTGAGGTAGACGTCCAGCTCGGGGGTGACGAAGAAGTCGGCCCGGGCCAGGCCGGCGCAGTCCAGCGCGGTGAACGCGCGGACGGCGTACTCCTGCACCTGGCGGGTCACCCGGTCCGGCAGCCCGGCCGGGATGTCGTACTCGCAGGAGTCGTCGAGGTATTTCGCCTCGAAGTCGTAGAAGTCGTGGTCGGCGACGACCCGCACCTCGGCCAGCACGGACGCCTCGGGGGCACCACCGGCCTCGCCCTCCAGCACTCCGCACTCGATCTCGCGGCCGACGATCGCGGCCTCGATGATGACCTTCGGGTCGAACTGCCGGGCGGTGGCGACCGCCGCGTCCAGGTCGGCCCAGTCGGTGACGCGGGTGATGCCGAACGACGACCCGGCGCGGGACGGTTTGACGAAGACCGGCAGGCCGAGCCGCTCCTTGTCCTGCTCGCCCAGCGTCATCCCGTTGCGCAGCACCGCGTACGCGCCGACCGGGATGCCCTCGACCGCGCAGAGCTTCTTGGTGAACTCCTTGTCCATCGCGGCGGCGGAGGCGAACACGTTCGCCCCCACGTAGGGGATGCCGGCCATCTCCAGCATGCCCTGGATGGTGCCGTCCTCGCCGTACGTGCCGTGCAGGACCGGAAAGACCACGTCCACGTCGGCAAGCGCCCGCGGGCCCTCGGTCGGGTCGAGCACCATCAGCCCGTTGCCGGTCGGGTCGGCGCGCAGCACGATGTCCGCGCCGGAGTCGGCGGTGATCTCCGGAAGCTGGCGGGCGTTGATGGCGAGCTGGGCGGGATCGCCGCTGGTCAGGACCCACTGGCCGGCGCGGGTGATGCCCACCGGCACCACCTCGTACTCGTCGGGGTCGAGTGCGCCGAACACGCTGCCGGCGCTGACGCAGGAGATGCCGTGCTCCGGGCTGCGACCGCCGAAGACGATCGCCACGCGGGTCTTGCCTGGGGTGGTCACTCCGGTCACCTCTTCGTACGCGACTGCGGCTGGTCGTGCTCGCCGGTGGCGCTCACGCGGTTGACCTTACTGTGCGTGGCGATCAGGCGGGGCGATACCCGGCGAGCCACGGACCGACACGGCAATCGGTCAACAGAGCATATACGGTGCGTTACTGAACGCCCCGGGGCCGTTCAGTCCCCGGTGTGCCGCCGGCCGACCGCGATCACCTTCACCCGCTGCCGGCCAGCCCGCACCATACCGAGCGCCATGAACGCCCCGGCGATCCGGTCGGCGGCCTCCCTGCTGCTGGCGCCGACCACCTGGCGGCGGCGTTCGGGGGCGACCCGCTCGTTGCGGTCGATGCCCTCGACGGGACGCACGTCCGTGAGCACGACCAGGAAACGGGTCATCGCCGGACCTCGTGCTGCGCGGCGAGAGACTTCGGATCGGTACGCACGTCGTCTCCTTCCGGCAGGCTCGAACGGGCGGCACGCGGCGATCGGGTACGGGGGAGAAACCCGATCACCGCGCGCCCTATCCCCTCCGGTCGCTCACCACCACCGTCGCCACGACAACCGGCGGTGAGGACGCGATGACAGATTGACACGTCTACAGCCGTGAATGCAACTCTCATCGCCCATCTCTCATGTACCCGTTCCCATGAATGTGTGCGACCATCGATGCATGGCCCCGAAGACCGCCCGCGCCCGCCGACTCGGCATCGCCCTGCGCCACCACCGGGAAGCCGCCGGGCTGACACTGGAGACCGCCGCGGATGAGATCAACAGCACCCGCAGCACCCTCTCCCGCTACGAGAACGCCCAGACGCTGATCAGCCCGGCCACCGTGCGCGCCCTGCTCACCTCGTACGGGGTGAGTTCCGAGGAGGTGGCCGCCGCGGTGCAACTCGCCAAGGACGCCCGCAAACCGGGCTGGTGGGTGTCGTACTCGTACCTGCTCGACCCGCGCACCATCGACTTCATCGCCCTGGAGGCGGAGGCCACCGCCATCGCCAACTTCGAGCCGTCGGTGGTGCCCGGGCTGCTGCAGACCGCCGACTACATCCGCGGCGTGATGCGGGGCGGCCCGCACACCCTCAGCGATGAGCTGGTCGAGCAGCGGGTCAAGGTCCGCCTCGACCGCCAGGTGCGGCTCACCGCCGACACACCACCCATCCTCGACGCGATCATCGACGAGGGCGCGCTGCTGCGCCCGGTCGGCGACCCGTCGGTGATGGACGGCCAGCTACGGCACCTCGTCAAGATGGCCGAACTGCCCAACATCACCGTCCAGGTGATCCCACTCTCCGCCGGTTACCACCGGGGCACCCGAGGCTCGCTGCACATCCTGGAGTTCGCCGACCCGGAGGACCCGATCATCGCCTCGGTGGAGACCGTCGCCGGTCAGATGATCCTCGACCGCGCGGGCGAGACACGTACCTGCGCCAAGATCATGGAGCATCTGCGCAGCGTCGCGCTCAGTCCGGCGGACAGCCGGGCGATGCTCCTGTCAGTCCTGAAGGGATGGTAGGACCGATGACACCGACGATCACAGCGGCGTTGGCCGCGGCGGCGTGGCGCAAGAGCAGCCGTAGCGGCGATGAGGGCGCCTGCGTGGAGGTGGCCACGATCCCCCGACTGGTGGCCGTCCGCGACTCCAAGGACCCGGCCGGGCCGGCCCTGCTGTTCCCCCCGGCGGCCTGGGCCGCCTTCGCCCAGGCTCCGCCACGCCCCTGACCGGAGCGCGCGACCGCGACCACACCGCGCCCCGCTGACCGGGCCGTCCGCCCGATCAGCGGGGCGCGGGCGCGGATGAGGACGCTCAGGCAAGCGGGCCCGGCCGACGAGCGGGAACTCAGGCGACCAGCGGACGGGGCTCCGGCACCGCGCGCAGCGCCTCCAGGGCGGCGATCGCCACACCCCGGGCACCGGCCATGTCGCGGTCCGGCACCAGCGCGAAGGTGGCCACCGCGGCCTGCTCCTCGCGCAGGACTGTGTGCTCGCGGACCGCCGCCAGGAACCAGTCGCGGAACTCCGGCGCCGCCTCGACCACCCCACCCCCCACGAAGTACGCGTGCGGGTCGGTGAAGTTGGCCGCCACGGTGAACAGGCGACCCAGCGCCATCGCCTGCTGGGTGAAGAGGCCACGGGCCAGTTCGTCACCGGCTTCGCCGTAGCCCCGCACGAGCTTCGCCGCCCGCGCCACCGGCTCGGCGGCCAGCGGGTGCTCGGGATGGCGGGTCAGCCAGTACGGCAGCAGGTTGCGCTCGATACCGGTCAGCGAGGCGACGCTCTCCACGTCGCCCGTGAAGCCGCAGGCGCAGGTGGGCTCCGACTGCCCCGGGCCGAGCAGCCCGTTCAGCGGGATGTGCACGTGGCCCAGCTCGCCGGCCATCCCGGCCGCGCCGGCGATCACCTTGCCGCTCTCGACCACCCCACCGCCGAGGCCCGTGCCGACGATCGCCGAAACCGACGAGCGGCTCATCGCCTCGTCGCCGAAGTACACGTGGTGGGCGTAGAGCGCGGCCGCGTTGCCGTCGTTGTGGTAGATCACCGGCAGGCCCAGCCGCCGCTGGAGCGCCCCCCGCACGTCGAAGCCGCGCCAGGCCGGCTGGGAGAAGTTGGTCGAGCCGCGCGAGGAGATGACGCCCGTGGCGCTGGCCGGGCCGGGCGTGTCCAGCCCGACCGCCCGGACCAACTCGCGCGGCACGCCGGTCTGCGCCAGGGCACCGTCCAGCGCCCGGGCCAGCGCCTCGATCGCCGCGTCCGGCCCGGCGCGCACCTCACTGGGGATCTCCAACAGCCCGTCCACCAGGAACCGGCCGTCCACCGTCAGCACGGTGGCGTTGTTGCTGGTGCCACCGTTGTCCAGGCCGACGACCACCGGCACCCCTGCGCTGCCCACCGAAACCGCCTCCCGCCCTCGTGAGTGTGAGCCGAGGCTAGTGCCAACCCCGCTCCCCCGCCACGCCCGCCCGCCGAAACCGGGTTGGGGGTACCCGTCGAGCCCCGGCGACACCCTGAGTCGCTGTCCCCCGCCCACGGGCGAGCTCAGGCTGGGCGGCGGGCGGTTACCGCTGTGGCGTCCCGGTCCTCGTCGTGCCGCACGCTCGGGACCAGCCCGGCGGCGCGGAACGCGTCGCAGAGCGCATCGGTCTGCGTGGTGCCGGCCTCGACGACCAGGTGTCCACCGGGCGCCAGCCAGTGCGCCGCGTCGACGCCCACCCGGCGCAGCACGGTGAGCCCGTCCGGCCCGCCGTCGAGAGCCACCGGGGCCTCGTGCAGCCGCGCCTCCGGCGGCATCAGCGCCACCGCGTCGGTGGGCACGTACGGGGCGTTTGCCACCACCAGGTCGAGCCGCCCCCGCCAGCGCGGCGGCAGCGGCGCGAACAGGTCGCCCTCGTACACCTCGGCGGGCAGACCGGCGAGGTTGCGGCGGGCGCAGGCGACGGCCGCCGGGTCGATGTCGGCGGCGGCGAGCCAGCGCGGCGCGAGCCGGCGTGCCAGCGCGACAGTGGTAGCCCCGGAGCCGCAGCAGAGGTCGGCCACTGCGGGCGTCGAGCCGGTCAGCTCGACGGCCAGGTCGACAAGCAGGGCCGTCCGGCCGCGGGGCACGAAGACGCCCGCGTCGACGGCGATCCGCAGGCCGCAGAACTCGGCCCAACCGAGCAGGTACTCCAGTGGCTCGCCGGCCACGCGGCGGGCGGTCAGATCGGCAAGCGTCGCCGGGGAGTCCGCGGCAGCCACCAGCAGCTCCGCCTCGTCCTCGGCGTACACGCAGCCGGCGGCGCGCAGCCGCCGTACCAGGGCGGATTGATCGGTGACCGTCACAGGATCCCTCAGGCCGGTCGGGCGGTGTCCAGGGCGGCGGTGATGTCGGCCACCAGGTCGGCCGTGTCCTCCACACCGCAGGAGAGCCGGACGAAGCCGGGGGCGGTGTCGTCCCCCCACTGCGCCCGCCGGTCGGCAGTGGTGTGCAGACCCCCGAAGGAGGTGGCCGCCGCCACCAGTCGCGCGGCCTCGACGAAGCGGGCCACCCGGTCGGCGTCGCCCAGGTCGAACGAGAGCACCCCGGGCATCCGGCGCATCTGGGCCGAGGCCACCGCGTACGCCGGGTCGGCCGGCAGCCCCGGCCAGCGCAGACCTGTCACGTCCGGCCGGGCCGCCAGCAGATCGGCGACGGCGGCGGCGTTCGCGCTCTGCCGTGCCAGCCGCAGGTCGAGGGTCGCCAGCGACCGGTGCGCCAACCAGGCGTCGAACGCGCCCGGGACCGAGCCGGTGCCGGTACGCCAGAGCGTCACCGCTTCGATCACCTCGGCGGACCGGCTGGCCAGGTAGCCCAGCAGCAGGTCGGAGTGGCCGGTGAGCGCCTTGGTGCCGGAGGCCACCACCAGGTCGGCGCCGAGGTCGAGCGGGCGCTGCCCGAGCGGGGTGGCGGTGGTGTTGTCGACCGCGAGCAGGGCGCCGGCGGCGTGCGCCCGCTCCGCCAGGGCGGCCACGTCCACCACGTCGAGACCCGGGTTGGCCGGGGTCTCCACCAGCACCAGCCGGACCCCCTCGAAGGACGGGTACGGGCCCACGGTCGGCACGAAGACCACCCGCACGCCAATCGTCTCCAGCACGGCGGTGGCGAACGCCCGGACGGGGAAGTAGCCGTCGGAGGGCAGCACCACGGTGTCCCCCGGGCGCAGCAGGGTGAGCAGCGTACCGGTGATGGCGGCCTGACCGCTGGCGAAGACCCGGCAGTCGCCGCCCTCCAACTCACCCACGGCGGCCTCCAGCAGCCGCCGGGTCGGGTTGTCGGGGCGGCCGTAGCCGTTCGGCGACGTGCCCTGGCCCTGCCACGGGTCGAGGTGGTAGGGCGCGGCGAAGACCGGACCGGGCAGGAACGGGTCACCCGGTGCCGGCTCGGGCAGGCCGGCGCGTACGCAGCGGGTGCCGTCTCCCAGTTCGCTCATCGGTTCCCTCACTCGTACGACTCGGGCTTGGCGGTTCGGCTCATGAGCGTGTCCACGGCGAGGCGCGGGTCCATCCCCTCGTGGCAGATCCGTTCGACGTGCTCGGTGATCGGCATCTCCACACCGTGGGCGCGAGCCAGGTCACGGATCGCGAGGCAGCTCTTGACTCCCTCGGCGGTCTGCCGCGTCGCGGCCTGCGCCTGCTCCAGCGTCTCGCCCCGGCCCAGGTGCTCGCCGAAGGTGCGGTTGCGGGCCAGCGGGGACGAGCAGGAGGCGACGAGGTCGCCCATGCCGGCCAGGCCGGCGAAGGTGATCGGGTCCGCGCCGAGCGCCACACCGAGGCGGGCCGTCTCGGCCAGCCCCCGGGTCATCAGCATGGCTCGGGTGTTGTCGCCGAAGCCCATCGCGGTGGCGATGCCGTACGACAGCGCGATCACGTTCTTGACCGCGCCGCCCAGCTCGCAGCCGATCACGTCGTCGTTGGTGTACGGCCGCAGGTACGGCGTCCGGATCGACGACTGCACGAGGGCAGTGCGGTCGCTGTTGGTGCCGGCGACCACCGTGGCGGCCGGCTGCTCGGCGGCGATCTCGGGGGCGAGGTTCGGGCCGGAGACCACCACCACCCGGTCCGCGGCCACCCGGGCGGTCTCGACGATGACCTCGCTCATCCGTTTTGTGGTGCCGAGTTCGATGCCCTTCATCAGCGACACCAGGGTGGCGTCCGGGTGCAGGTGCCCGGCCCACTCGGCGAGGTTGCCGCGCAGGGTCTGCGACGGTACGGCCAGCACCACCACCTCGGCGCCGCTGATCGCCTCGACGGCGTCGGTGGTGGCGGTGACCCGGGCGGGCAGCAGCAGGTCCGGCAGGTACTCCGGGTTGCGCCGCTCGGCGCGGATGCTCTCGGCCACCGGGGCGCGGCGGGCCCACACGGTCACGTCCCGCCCCGCGTCGGCCAGGATCTTGGCGAAGGCGGTGCCCCAGGAGCCGGCGCCCAGCACCGCGACGTGGCCGCTCATGCCGCTTCACCGTGGTGGCGCTCGACGGACGGTCGGGTGGGTCGCTCCCACAACGGCGGCGGCGTGCCGCCACGGATCTCGACGAGCATGTCCCGCAGCCGCAGCATGATGGCGTCCGTCATCTCCTCGAGGGTGGCCCGGGTCGGCGGAGCGCCCGCCCAGCGGCTCAGGTCGACAGGTTCGCCGGCGACCACCGTCACCGGGATCCGGGGGCGTGGGTTCAGCCGGCTGGTCCGCGGGTCGAAGATCCGCTCCGGCCCCCACATCACCAGCGGCACCACGGGTGCGCCGGTGGCGAGGGCCAGCCGGGCGGCGCCGGTCTTGGCCTTCATCGGCCACAGGTCCGGCTGCCGGGTGGTGGTGCCCTCCGGGTAGATCACCACCGCGCCCCCCTCGTCGAGCGCGGCGATCGACTTGTCGAGCGAGCGGACGGCGTCCACGCTGCCGCGCTCGACCGGGATCTGCCGACAGCGGTGCAGGATCCACCCGACCACCGGCACCCGGAACACGCTGGCCTTGCCCAGGTACTGCGGCCACCGCCCGGAGTCGTAGATGAAGTGCGCGGAGACCAGCGGGTCGGCGTGCGAGATGTGGTTGGCGACGATGATCATCCCACCGTCGGAGGCGAGGTGCTCCTGGCCACGCCAGGTCCGCCGGGTCCAGACGGTCATCACCGGCTTGACCAGCCCCACGGCGAACCGTTGCCAGAACCCCAGCCTCCGCCGTGCCACTGTGCCTCCTCGTCGCGCCCCGACCCGCCGCGGGCCTCACCCGCGACACCCGCAGCGGAAATCATGCCTGCTCGCCCCCGGTACGGCCAGCGAGGGTCCCGTCGTCCGGCTGGCAGGATTGCGGACGTGAGTGAGCCGAGGTGGGCCGTGGTGGTGCCGGTGAAGCGTCTGGCCGCGGCCAAGAGCCGGCTGCGGGGCGCGCTGCCCGGCGTACCGCATGAGGAGCTGGCGCTGGCGCTGGCGGCCGACACGCTCCGCGCGGTGCTGGCCTGCCCGGCGGTCGCCGAGGCCCTGGTGGTGACCGACGACGCACGGGTGGCGGCCGCGGCGCGGGCCGCCGGGGCGCGGACGCTGCCCGACGTGCCGGACGCCGGCCTGAACGCGGCGTTCCGGCACGGCGCGGCACAAACCCCCGGGCGGTGGGTGGCCGGGCTCACCGCCGACCTGCCGGCGCTGCGCCCGGCCGAGCTGGCCGACGCGCTGCTCGCGGCCCAACACGACTCCGAAGGGGTACGCCGGTTCGTGGCGGACGCCCCCGGCGGTGGGACGGTGCTGCTCGCCGCGCCGCCGGGTGTCGACCTCGACCCACGGTTCGGGGTCGGGTCGGCGGCGGCGCACGCGGCGAGTGGGGCGCTGCCGCTGACCGGCGACTGGCCCAGCCTGCGGCGGGACGTGGACACCGCCGAGGACCTGACCGCCGCCGAGCGGCTCGGGCTGGGCCCGCGCACCGCCGCGCTCCTCGCCGCCGGCTGCCCGGCGCGCTGAAACGAGCTGAGCCGCCGGCTGCCCGGCATGCTGAAACGAGTCGACCCCGCCGGTGTACGGTGCCAGCATGCAGGGCACGGTGGCCACCTACGACGCGGCGACGCGCAGCGGTGTCCTGCTGCTCGACGACGGCACCGAGCTGCGCTTCCCCGCCCGGGCCTTCGACGCCTCCGGCCTACGACTGCTCCGCCTCGGCCAGCGGGTCCGCATCGACACCGATCCCGACGGCGAGGTCGTCCGGGTGACATTGCCGACGATGAACTGAGCTGGCGAGGCCAAGTTCATTTTGCGTTAACTCGAATCGGGTGATTATGAGCGGGTGAGCACCCCTCGCGAGCATCCGGTCACCCCTCCCGCCACCGACCCCCGCAACGGCGCCCGCGTCCGCGGCACCGACGGTCGTTTCCGCCCGTCCCGGGCCGAACGGGCCGGCGCCGCCCGCGCCGACACTCTCGCCGACGACCCGGGCGCGGCCTCCTCCGGGCTCGACGAGGTCATCGAGTCCGGCGTGCCTCCCACGGCGACGGACGGCCCGGCGGCCGGGGCGGCCCTGCCCGGCACCTCCGGCAGCCTCTCCACCGGCCTCCCCACCAACGGTGACGCAGACGACGACCCGCCTGCTGCTCCCCCGCTGCCGGAGGACCGCTTCCTCAACCGGGAGCTGTCCTGGCTCGACTTCAACGCGCGGGTGCTGACCCTCGCCGAGGACCAGCGCACCCCCCTGCTGGAGCGGGCCAAGTTCCTGGCGATCTTCGCCAGCAACCTCGACGAGTTCTACATGGTGCGGATCGCCGGCCTGAAGCGGCGGCTCTCCGCCGGCCTGCCGGTGCGCGGCGGGGACCGGCTGCCCCTGCGCACGCAGCTGGAGCTGATCGCCGAACGGACCGCCGAGCTGGTCGCCCGGCACGCCGCCTGCTTCGTCGACGACGTCCTGCCCCGGCTGGCCGACGAGAGCATCCGCATCCTGCGCTGGGGTGACCTGGGCGGCCCCGAGCGGGAGCGGCTGCGCACCTACTTCCGGGAGCACATCTTCCCGGTGCTCACCCCGCTCGCGGTGGACCCGGCGCACCCGTTCCCGTACATCTCCGGGCGGTCGCTGAACCTGGCGGTGGCGGTTCGCGACCCGGACGGCGGGTCCGAGCTGTTCGCCCGGGTGAAGGTGCCCAACAACGTCCCGCGCTTCGTGCGGGTCGACCGGGACCAGCCGGGCGTGCGGATGCTGCCGGTGGAGGACCTGATCTCCGTGCACCTGGGTCAGCTGTTCAGCGGCATGCAGGTGGTCGAGTGCCACCTGTTCCGGGTCACCCGCAACGCCGAGGTGGAGGTCGACGAGGACCGCGACGAGGACCTGCTCCAGGCCCTCGAGCGGGAGCTGGCCCGGCGCCGGTTCGGGCCGCCGGTCCGCCTGGAGGTCGCCGCCTCGATCTCCGACCACGTACTGGAACTGCTCGTCCGCGAGTTGGACATGGACGACCAGGACGTGCTGCGGGTGCCCGGTCTGCTGGACCTGTCCGCGCTGTGGCAGGTGTACGGCGAGGCCGACCGCCCCGACCTCAAGGACCCGCCGTTCGTGCCGGCCACACATCCCCGGCTCGCCGAGGGCGAGGTGCCGCGCAGCGTCTTCGCCACCCTGCGCGACGGGGACATCCTGGTGCACCACCCGTACCACTCGTTCGCCACGAGCGTGCAGCGCTTCATCGAGCAGGCGGCCGCCGACCCCAACGTGCTTGCCATCAAGCAGACCCTCTACCGCACCAGCGGGGACTCGCCGATCGTCGACGCGCTCGTCGACGCGGCCGCCGCCGGCAAGCAGGTGGTGGTGCTGGTCGAGGTGAAGGCCCGCTTCGACGAGGTCGCCAACATCGGCTGGGCCCGCACCCTGGAACGCGCCGGCTGCCACGTGGTGTACGGCCTGGTGGGGCTCAAGACGCACTGCAAGACCGCGCTGGTGGTCCGGCAGGAGGGCAACCAGATCCGCCGGTACTGCCACATCGGCACCGGCAACTACCACCCGAAGACCGCCCGCCTGTACGAGGACTTCGGCATGCTCACCGCCGACCCGGAGATCGGGGCGGATCTCACCGACCTGTTCAACGTGCTGACCGGCTACAGCCGGCAGACCGCGTACCGGCGGCTGCTGGTCGCCCCGCAGGGCATCCGCAGCGGCCTCATCGAACGCATCGAACGGGAGATCGCGCACGTCCGGCTGGGCATGCCCGGCCTGGTCCAGTTCAAGGTCAACTCGCTGGTCGACGAGGGCGTGACCGACGCGCTGTACCGGGCGTCCCAGGCCGGCGTCCACGTCGACCTGCTCATCCGGGGCATGTGCACGCTGCGCCCGGGGGTGCCGGGGCTGTCGGAGAACATCCGGGTCCGCTCGATCCTCGGCCGGTTCCTGGAGCACTCCCGGGTCTTCCGGTTCGGCAACAACGGCGAGGCCGAGTTCTGGATGGGCTCGGCGGACCTGATGCACCGCAACCTGGACCGGCGGGTGGAGGCGCTGGTGCAGGTGACCGATCCGGTCGCCCGTGCCGAGCTGGACCACGTGCTGACCGCCGCGATGAGCCCGGACGTGGACGCGTTCGAGCTGGCCGGCGACGGCACCTGGACGAGACGTACCGCCGGCGAGGAGGCGGCCCGGGTGCATCTGCAGGAACTGCTGCTGCGCCGCGTCGGTGGCACGGCCGGCTGACCGATCGCGGCATAGGCTGAGCTGATGGTCGAGGAGGAGCAGAAGTACGAGGTGGACGACAGCTTCGTGCTGCCGGACCTGTCCGCCGTGGCCCCGGTCGGCGGTCGGGTCCGGGAGCTGCCACCGGTGACGCTCGTCGCCCGTTACCTCGACACTGTCGACCTACGGCTGGCCCGCGCCGGGGCGTCGCTGCGCCACCGCGAGGGTGACGAGCTGCCGTGGACGGTGAAGCTGCCCACCGGTACGCCCGGCGTCCGGCACGAGATCTCCCGCCCCGGGCCGGTCGGGCAGCCTCCGCCGGAGCTGGTCGAGCTGGTCACCGCCCTGCATCGGGGCGCGCCGCTGGCGCCCGTGACTGTCGTCCGCACCGTCCGGCACGCCCACGAGGTGTGCGACCGGGCCGGCACGGTGCTCGCCGAGGTGGTGGACGACCGGGTGACAGTGCTCGACGACGCCGGCACCGCCACCGCCACGTTTCGCGAGGTGGAGGTCGAACGGAAGACCGGCGACCGCAAGTTGCTCGACCGGATCGGCGGCGTGCTGCGCGAGGCCGGGGCGCGGGGCGGCTCGTTCACGCCGAAGCACGTACGCGCGTTGGGGGAGGTGGCGCAGTCCGAACCCGACCTGGTCGGGCCGGGCGGTCTGCCGGCCGACCCGAGCGCCGGGGAGCTGGTCACCGAGGCGGTTCGCAAGGAGGCGGGCCGGCTCCTGGCGCACGACCCGCTGGTGCGGATGCGCACCTCGACGGACGGCGGCGACAGCGCCGTACACCAGATGCGGGTGGCCTGCCGACGGCTGCGCAGCGACCTGCGCACCTTCCGGCCGCTGGTGCGTCGGAGCTGGGCCCGGCCCCTCCGCGACGAGTTGCGCTGGCTGGCCGGGGTGCTCGGCGCGGCCCGCGACGCCGAGGTGCTGCGCGACAGGCTGCGGCGCACCGCGACCGCCGACCCGCTCAGCCCGCTCGACGCGGGCGCGGTGGACCGGCTCGACGAGGCACTCGCGCAACGGCAGCGGCAGGCGCACGCCGCCATCGACGAGGCGCTGCGCTCGCCGCGTTACCTGGCCCTGGTGGACTCCCTCGTGCTGGCCGCCCGCGCGCCCCGGCTCACCCGCCGGGCGGCCGCCCCCGCGGCGCGGACGCTACCGAAGCTGGTGGCCCGCCCCTGGCGGCGGCTCGCCGGCCCGGACGGCGTGGACGGGCTCGACCCGTCGGCCCCCGACGACCGCTGGCACGCCGTCCGCAAGGAGGGCAAGCAGGCCCGCTACGCGGTCACCGCCGTGCTCCCGGCCGTCGGCAGGGACGCACGGCGGCTGGCCCGCGCGTTGGCAGGCGTCCAGGACGTGCTCGGCGAACACCAGGACGCCGCGGTGGCCGCCGAGACCTGGCTCGCCCTCGCCGCCGAGCGGCCGGAGGACCACGAGCTGGCGGTCACCGCCGGGCGGTTGGCCGAGCGGGAACGCCACACGGTCCGCCTGATGCGGGCCCGGTTCCCCGCCGCGTGGCACCGGGCCACCCGGCGACGGCGGACCAGATGGTTGCCGTGACGGGCATTCGGGCTGCCGGCGGGGTCTGCTGGCGACCGACAGCCGACGGCGTACGGGTGTGCGTCGTGCACCGCCCGCGCTACGGGGACTGGACGCTACCCAAGGGCAAGCTCGAACCGGGCGAGCATCCGCTTGTCGCCGCGGTGCGGGAGGTGGCCGAGGAGGCCGACGTGCGGGGTGTGCCGCAGGTGCGGCTGCCGTCGGTGCGCTACCGCAGCGAGGGGCAGGCCAAGCTTGTCGACTACTGGTCGATGCTCGCGGTCGCCGAAGGCGGTTTCCAGCCGGGCACCGAGGTCGACGACATCCGGTGGCTCGCCGTGGACGACGCGATCCGACTGGTCAGCTACCCGCACGACGCCGAGGTGCTGGCCGCGTTCGCCGGGCTGCCGCCGGTGACCGCGACCGTCGCGCTGGTCCGGCACGGCCATGCCGGAAAACGGGCCACCTGGAGCGGCCCGGACACCGCCCGCCCGCTCGACGCCGAGGGCTGGGCCCAGGCGTACGCCCTGGCGCCGCTGATCGCCGTGGTCCGGCCGGCCCGGCTCCTGTCGGCCTCGCCGCGCCGCTGCGTGCAGACCCTGGACCCGGCGGCCGCGCTGCTCGACCTCCCCATCGAGATCTGCGGCGACCTGGACGAGCCGCAGCCGGGTCAGCAACGCGACGAGCGGGTGCTCGCCACCGCCGCCCAACTGCTGGAGCTGGCCTGCGCCGGCGGGCAGGTGGCGGTGTGCAGCCAGGGCAAGGTGCTGCCGGGCGCGTTGGAGCAACTGACCGGCCGCGCCGACGAGGACTTCACTACCCCGAAGGGCGGCGGTTGGCTGCTCGCCTTCGACGGCGACCGACTGCTCGCCACCGACCGCCTGTAACGGCCGGCTCGCGGCCCGTCGGCTCGCCGCCAACCGTCGGTGGCGGTGGGCTCGCACGCCCTCCGGCGGGCGTCAGCGGGGCGGCAGGGTGAGGGTCACCGCCACCGGCAGGTGGTCGCTGGCCTCGCCGCGCGGTGCGACCGGGTCGCTCGGGGCCAGGCCGGGCGAGACGAAGACGTGGTCGATCTGCTGGCGCGGATCGTCGGCGGGGCTCGTCGCCAGCGGCCGGGCGGCAGACAACGCGTCGACCAGACCGGCCCGGGTGAACTGCTCGAACGCCTCGTCGCCCGGCTCGGTGTTCAGGTCGCCGGCCACCACGAGCGGCCGGCCGGCCGCGTACCCGAGGGCGAAGTCGGCGACCGCGCGGGCCTGCGCCACCGGACCCGCGTCGGGCGGCGGTTGCAGGTGGGTGCTCACCACTGCGGTACGCACGCCGTCGCCGAGGTCCAGGGTGACGGCGAGAGCCTGCGCTCCGGTGGGCGCCCCGAGGGACGCCAACGAGCGGGACCGCAGGTCGCTGACCGGCCACCGGCTGAGCACCGCGTCACCCCAGACCGGGTCGGCGGCCGGCCCGAACACGTACGGCATGCCGAGCCGGTCGGACAGTAGATCCAGCGTGTCGTGGCCGCCGTTGAGCAGCCAGCCCCGGTCCACCTCGCTGAGCAGCACCACATCGGGTCGCTGGCGGGCGATCGCGGTGGTCAGCCCGGCCAGGTCGAACCGGCCGTCCAACCCGAAGCCCATCCGGATGTTGTAGGCCACCACCCGCAACCGCTCCGGCGGACCCTCCCGGTTGCTCGCCACCGCCACCTCGTCGGCCAGCAGCGGCGCGAGCAGAGCCAGCGCGGCGACCGCGCCGGCGGTCCGCAGCGGCGGAAGCGGCCCGGGACGCCAGTGGCCCGATGGACGGGCGGCCAGGGCCACGGCGGCTACCACCACTGCCACCACCACCGGCACCGCCGCGTTCGGGTAGCCCAGGTCGTAGGCGGAGTAGTAGCCCACCGCCCCCAGCACGAAGAGCAGCATGCCGGCGGCGACCGCGTACCCCCGGCGGGCCTCAGCTCGGCGGGTGTCGTCCGCGCCTGTGGCTCCCGCATGGCCTGCGGCGGCGTCGGTGGGCGCGGCCTCGGTGGCGTCGGCGGCATCGGCCGCTGCGGCGTCGGTGGTGGTGGCCTCGGTACGGCTCGGAGCGTCGGTACGGGCGAGGCAGGCGCCGAGGCCGACGGCGGTGAGCAGGATGGCCGCGACGAGCAGGTCGCCACGGTCGAGGGCGAAGAGCACCACGCCCGTCAGCAGGGCCACCGGCCCGAGTGGTCGGCCCCACCGTCGGGTCGGGCCGGCCAGAGCCGTCAGCAGGAACGCGCCGACCGCCAGCGGCACCGGCGCCAGGCCGAACAGCGGTGAGCGGGCGACGTCGCCACCGGCGACCAGGTACGACATTCCGGCCTCGGCAAGGGCCGGAGCGAGAGCCACCATGCCGGCCAGCAGCAGTACCGGCCCGGCCAGCAGCCACGACCGGGCGCCACCCGGACCCGGTGACGCGGCGGGCAACGCCATGGTCAGCGCCGTGCCGAGCAGGAACAGCGCCACCGCGACCGCGCTGAGCAGCCAGGCCACCCAACCGCCCCGCCACACGAGGTCGTAGGTGTCCAGGATCGCGTGCACGGCGGCGTTGACCGCCAACCCCAGGGCCAGTCCCGGCACCGGACGATCGGTGCACCCGGCGACACCCACCAACCAGACCAGGCCGGCGAGCAGACCGGCGGTGGCCAACCAGAGCTGCGGCCGACCGCCGGGGGTGCTGGTGAGCGCGAGCCGCGCAACGGCCAGCAGCACGGCGGCGGCGCCTGCGACCCAACGAGGGCCCACCCGCCGGACCAGTGCCGGCGCGGCCATCGCCAGGACGAACCAGCCGAGCGCGAACGCGCCCATCAACTCCGCAGGGGTGGACGCGGCCTGCCCGAAGATGGTGATGATGCCGGGTAGCCACACGCGCAGCACGTCGATGAGCAGAACGACGCCCAGCGCGAGCGACCCGGTGGTGAGCTGGCGATAGCGCACCGGCGCCCCATTTCCGTCGGCGGACCGGTCCCTCAGGGGGGCCGGCACGGCGATTCTGCGCGTACGGCCCGGCCGGGTCAACGGTCTCGGCACGCGCAAAGGGCGCCCACCGAGACGGTGGACGCCCTTTGGGCGGACAGGCGGTCAGCGCTTGCTGGCCGTCTTCTTGGCCGGAGCCTTCTTCGCGGGCGCCTTCTTGGCCGCCGTGCTCTTGCTCGCCGCCGCGGTGGTCTTCTTCGCCGTGGCGGACTTGGTCGCCGCGGCGGTCTTCTTCGCCGGAGCGGTCTTCTTGCTGGCGGCCGTCTTGGTCGCCGTGGTGGTCTTGCTCGCCTTGGCCGGGGCGGTCTTCTTGCTTGCCGCCTTGGTCGCGGCGGTGGTGGTGGTCTTGCTCGCCTTGGCCGGGGCGGTCTTCTTGCTTGCCGCCTTGGTGGCGGTGGCCTTGGTGCCCGCCGCCTTGGTGCCGGCGGTCTTGGCCGTGGTGGTGGCGGTCTTCTTCGCCGCCACCGTGGCCTTCGGCACCTTGCCGCTGGCCACCATCTCCTTGAACCCGGCGCCGGGGCGGAAGGTCGGGACGGAGGTCTTCTTGACCTTCACCGCCTCGCCGGTACGCGGGTTGCGCGCTGTTCGTGCGCCACGCACACGCTTTTCGAATGCTCCGAATCCGGTGATCGCCACCTTCTCGCCCTTGGTGACCGCCGCCTGGACCTCAGTGAGGACCGCGTCGAGCGCGGCCGTCGCCGTCTTCCGGTCCCCCAGGCGAACGGCGAGCGCCTCGATGAGCTCGGCCTTGTTCACGACTTCCTCCCGATTGTGCAACTGACTCGACGCGAGCCATTCTGCGCGCACCGTATGCCCTGTGCTGCCTGGACACAAACATTCGGTGGAAAAAAGCCCTTGTGTCGTAACGGATTCGCCCCCGCCGGTCGGACCGGTGGGGGCGAATTCCGCTGTGCGGGCGCGCGTACGGCTATGCCACCGAGGGCAGGAACGGCAGTCGGGACGCCTCGTACGAGTCGATGTCGGCGGCGTGGCGGAGGGTGAGTCCAATGTCGTCCAGGCCCTCCAACAGCCGCCACCGGCTGAAGTCGTCCAGCGGGAACGACCAGGTCGCGTCCCCGGCTCGGAGCTGTCGGGCGGTCAGGTCGACGGTCACCGGAGTGGTCGGATCCGCCTCGACGAGATCCCACAACTCCTCGACAGCTTTCAATTCCAACTCGACCGGCAGCAGACCCTCCTTGAGCGCGTTGCCGCGGAAGATGTCACCGAAGCGTGGAGCCACCACCGCGCGGAAGCCCCAGTCGCGCAGTGCCCACACGGCGTGCTCCCGGGAGGAGCCCGTGCCGAACTCCGGACCGGCGATGAGGATCGACGCACCGGAATAGGATTCATCGTTGAGAACGAATGCCGGGTCTTCCCGCCAAGCGTTGAACAGCCCGTCGGCGAAGCCGGTCCGGGTCACTCTCTTGAGGTACACGGCCGGAATGATCTGGTCGGTGTCCACGTTGGACCGGCGCAGCGGTACGGCCGTCCCGGTGTGGGTGGTGAACTTGTCCATCTCCTGGAGTCCCTTCTACAGGTCGGCAGGGGCGGCCAGCCGCCCGACCACGGCCGTGGCGGCGGCGACCGGCGGGGAGACCAGGTGGGTACGACCACCCCGGCCCTGCCGGCCCTCGAAGTTGCGGTTGGAGGTGGACGCGGAGCGCTCGCCGGGCTTGAGCGTGTCGGGGTTCATGCCCAGGCACATCGAGCAGCCGGCGAACCGCCACTCGGCGCCGGCGTCGGCGAAGACCTTGTCCAGGCCCTCGGCCTCGGCGGCCTCCCGGACGGCGGCGGACCCGGGCACCACGAGCATTCGAACGGAGTCGGCGACCCGGTGACCGCGCAGCACGTCGGCGGCGGCCCGCAGATCCTCCAGGCGGCCGTTCGTGCAGGAACCCACGAAGACCACGTCGATGGGCAGGTCCCGCAGCGGGGTGCCGGGGCGCAGGTCCATGTACTCCAGGGCGCGGCGGGCCGCGGCGCGCTCCGAGTCGGTGACGAACTCCTCCGGGTCGGGCACCGGCGCGCTCAGCGGCGCGCCCTGCCCCGGGTTGGTGCCCCAGGTCACGAACGGGGTGACGCGGCTGGCGTCCAGGGTCACCTCGGCGTCGAAGCGTGCGCCCTCGTCGGTGGGCAGCGTCCGCCACCAGGCCACCGCCGCGTCCCAGTCCGCGCCCTGGGGCGCGTTCGGCCGACCCTTGAGGTACGCGAAGGTCGTCTCGTCAGGCGCGATCATGCCGGCCTTGGCGCCCCACTCGATGGACATGTTGGCGATCGTCATCCGCCCCTCCATGGAGAGGGCCTGGATGGCCTCGCCGCGGTACTCGACGATGTGCCCGCGACCCCCACCGGTGCCGACCTGGGCGATCAGCGCGAGCACCAGGTCCTTGGCGGTGACGCCGGGGGCGAGCTGGCCGGTGACGGTGACGGCCATGGTCTTCGGTCGGCTCTGTGGCAGCGTCTGGGTGGCCAGCACGTGCTCCACCTCGCTGGTGCCGATGCCGAAGGCGAGCGCGCCGAACGCGCCGTGGGTGGCGGTGTGCGAGTCGCCACAGACGATCGTCATGCCGGGCTGGGTGACACCGAGCTGCGGGCCGATGACGTGCACGATGCCCTGGTTCTCGTCGCCGAGCGGGTGCAGCCGCACGCCGAACTCGGCGCAGTTGCGGCGCAGCGTCTCGATCTGCGTACGCGACGTCGGGTCCGCGATGGTGAGCAGGTCACCGCGGCGGAGCCGGAACGCCGGATCGGCGTACCCGGTCGGGGTGTTGTGGTCCTCGGTCGCGAGGGTCAGGTCGGTACGGCGCACCCGGCGCCCGGCGAGCCGCAGCCCGTCGAACGCCTGCGGGCTGGTCACCTCGTGCAGCAGGTGCAGGTCGATGAAGAGCAGATCCGGCTCACCAGCGGCGGACCGTACGACGTGCGCGTCCCAGACCTTCTCGGCCAGGGTCCTCGGCTCAGGAGTGACTCCCACCATCTGGACATCCTAAATTCTGGGAGGTAAGTTTCGGCTTGTGGGACACAGTATGAGCGGTGTCGGCGTTCTCGACAAGGCGGTGGTCATCCTGGCCGCCTGTGTCGACGGCGCCAGCCTGGCCGAACTCGTTGAACGCACGAAGCTGCCCCGGGCCACCGCGCACCGGCTGGCACAGGCACTGGAGATCCATCGGATGCTCGTCCGGGACACCCAGGGGCGCTGGCGTCCCGGCCCCCGGCTGGGCGAGCTGGCCAACGCGGCGCCGGACGTCCTGCTGACCGCAGCCGAGCCGCTGCTTGCCGCGCTGCGCGACGCCACCGGTGAGAGCGCGCAGCTCTACCTGCGCCGCGCCGACGAGCGGATCTGCGTGGCGGCGGCGGAGCGCGCCAGCGGCCTGCGGGACACCGTTCCGGTCGGCTCGGTGCTGCCGATGACCGCCGGCTCGGCGGCCCAGATCCTGCTCGCCTGGGAGCCTCCGGAGGCGGTCATGCCGCTGCTGCCGCGCAGCAAGTTCACCGGTCGCACCCTGGCCGAGGTCCGCCGCCGAGGCTGGGCGCAGAGCGTCGCCGAACGCGAGGCCGGTGTGGCGAGCGTCTCCGCCCCGATCCGCGACCGCACCGGGCGAGTGATCGCCTCGGTGAGCATCTCCGGCCCGATCGAGCGCCTCGGCCGCCGCCCCGGCGAACGCCACGCCATGGCGGTAGTAAGAGCCGGCCAACGCCTCTCCGGCCTCTAACCCCGCTACCCCACCCCACCCCCCACCCCCACCCCACCCCCGGCATCGTTGATCATGAAGTTATTGCCACGACACGCCGTGGTCGGTGGCAATAACTTCATGATCAACCGGGGTGGGTGGGTGGGGCGGGAGCGGGTACGGGAAAGGCTCACCTCGCGTAGCGAGGTGAGCCTTTGGTTGTAGCCCCGACCGGATTCGAACCGGCGCTACCGCCTTGAGAGGGCGGCGTCCTGGGCCGCTAGACGACGGGGCCAGAACTTTCCTGTTCACCACCCTCACAGGCGGTGCCGCTGTAGTCTAGCGGCACCGTCCGCTGGGGCGAGCGTGGGGTGTGGCACCGTGGACGGCCGTGCGTACCAACGAAACAACCCGCCTCACCGAGGTGAGACGGGTTGTGCACAGATGTAGCCCCGACCGGATTCGAACCGGCGCTACCGCCTTGAGAGGGCGGCGTCCTGGGCCGCTAGACGACGGGGCCAGAACAACTTTCGCTCCCCCACCTTCACAGGCGGAGGAGCTGCACTCTACCAGAGACCACTCTCCGCCCCCTTCGGGGCGGAGTCGAACTCCGTCAGAATCCAGCGTCTGGAACTCTCGCGAATTCCAGCTGCGCTGGGGTACCAGGACTCGAACCTAGACTAACTGAACCAGAATCAGTCGGGCTGCCAATTACCCCATACCCCATTGGCCCCTTGCGGCGCCGGGAGTGAACATTACCCTCCCGGTGCCGACAGGCCAAATCCGATCCCCCCGAACCACCCGTGAGCTGCGGAAACAGGGGCATCGCACGGATCAGGCGACGGGGACCACCGGGTTGCTGAGCTCGCCGATGCCCTCGATCCGCACGGTGACCGTATCCCCCTCGACGAGAGGGCTAACCCCCGCCGGAGTGCCGGTGAGCACCACGTCGCCGGGCAGCAGGGTCATCACGTGCGAGATGTACGACACCAGGCCGGCCACGTCGAAGACCATGTCCTTCGTCCGGCCGAGCTGGCGTACCTCCATCTCGTCGGGGTTGCGACCCACCTCACAGCGGATCTCCAGGTCGGAGACGTCCAGACCGGTGGTGATCCACGGACCGATCGGGCAGAACGAGTCGAAGCCCTTGGCACGGGTCCACTGCCCGTCCGAGCGCTGGAGGTCCCGGGCGGTCACGTCGTTGGCGCAGGTGTAGCCGAAGATGGCGCGCTCGGCGGCGGCCCGGTCGGCCCGGCGTGCGCCCGGCGCGCCGATCACCACCGCGAGCTCCGCCTCGTGCTCGACCTGCTTGGAGAAGATCGGCAACCGGATGGCGTCGCGGGGACCGATCACCGAGGTGGACGGCTTGAGGAAGAGCAACGGCTCCTTGGGCACCTCGTTGCCCAGCTCGGCGGCGTGGTCGGCGTAGTTGCGGCCCACGCAGACCACCTTGCTGGGCAGGATCGGCGAGAGCAGCCGGACGTCGGAGAGGGCCCAGCGGGCCCCACTGAAGGAGAGCTGGCCGAACGGATGACCCTCGATCTCGGCGATGGTCAGGCCCTGCGGCCCGGCCTCCGGTTCGCCCTCGACGGCTCCGAACGACATTCCCTTGGCATGAGCGAAACGAGCGATACGCACCGGGCCAATCTAGCCCCGCCGGCGTCGTCACCGGCCACAACCGGCCGCCGAGTGTGCGCAACCCGTCACGTCGCGGCACCCTAGCGCAGCTCGGGTCGTCGGGGGCGGGCTTCCCGACTTCGTACCCGCCCGGAGGGCGGACGCCCCTAGCGTCGGCTCCGGAGGTTCGTTCGTATGCCTGCATCCGCACGACACCACAGAGCCCTCGCGGTGTTCGTACACTGCCTCGGCATCCTCGCCGCCGCGCCGGCCCTGCCCGCGGTGGCCCCGGAGGCGGCGACCGCGCCACGACCGGCGGCCGTCACGCCACAACCAGCCGCGACCGCGCCACGACCGGCGGCCGTCACGCCACCACCAGCCGCGACGACGCCTCGTCCGACGGCGTCGGCGCCCAGACCGACGGCGGTCACGCCGCCGCCGGTGGCGGTGGCCGCGCGGGCGCCCGCCGCGGCGAGCGCGGAGCCCACCCCGCCCTCGGCGCCACCGGCGGTGGCGCCGCCGTCGCGGGTACCGGCGTCGGTGCCCCCGCCGCCCGTCACGGTGGCGGTCGCGACGGAGAGCAGTCCAGCGCCGCGGTACCGGATCCACGTCCGCAACGTGGGTAACGCACCGCTCGACACCACTGTGCGCCAGGAGCTGCCGTCCGGGTCGTCGCCCACCGCGATCAGCGGGGGCGGGCGATCGAGCCGCTCCGGCGGGTCCACGGCCGAGGTGACCTGGCGGTTGCGGTTGCCCGCGCACAGCACCACCACGGTGGGCACCGCGCTGACCGCGGCCGCGCCGGGCCAGCCGCTGACCGCGCCGGCCTGCGCGTTCACAAGTGACGGCACCCGGCCGTACGACTGCGCCAGCGCCACCTGGCAAGCGGGCGGCGCCCCGGCGGCCGAGATCACCGAGGCGCCGCCCTGGCGGCGGTATCCGGTGCTGCTGGCCGGGTTGGGCGTCCTGGTGCTGCTCAGCGCCCTCGTGGCGTGGGTGTGGCGGCGACGGCGCGGACGACGGGTGACCGCCGCCGCCCTGGCCGGCAGCGGAACGCCGGACGGTGGCCGCGGAACGATCTACCCGCGTGCGGCGAGTCCGAGCCCGAGCCGACGGCGGCGCACGCCTCCGGTCTGGCTGTTGGTAGGCGCGGCGGTGGTGGTTGTGGCGGGCGTGATCGGCACGGCCGGCTGGACGGCGACCCGGCAGGCTTCGTCGATCGACACCCAGAAGCAGCCGACCAGCGGCGCGTGGATGGGCACCGGGGTCTCCGGGCCGGTAGGCGTGCCGCTGCGGGAGTCCGCGTTCGAGTTCACCGTCTACCGGATGTCGTGCGCCGCGGGTGCGGCAAGCGGGTCCGGCGCGGCACCGGCCGCGGGTCGGCGCTGCCAGGCCACCGTCGGTGTGCGCAACGTCACCGGGGCCGAGCAGCCGTGGCACGGCCAGCTGCAACGTGCCTACCTGCCGGGTGGCCGGTGGGTGAGCACTGACGAGCCCGCCACCCGGGCGGCCAACCTGGGCCGGGACGTCTTCGCCGACCCGGTGGCCGCGGGCAGCCGGGCCGTGCTCCCGCTGGTGTTCACGGTTGACGGGCGGGACCCGCCCCGGCAGCTGGAGCTGCGCAGCGGGGTGTTCTCCGCCGGCGTCCGGGTGCAGATGCCCTGACCGGCGACGGGGCGGCGGTCGTACCCTGGGGTCCGTGACCGCCGCCCTCGCTCCCGCCGTGCTCGACGTGGCCGCCTGGCGGGAGCGCCGCCGGGCCCACGAGGAGCGGGTGGATGTCTGGCTGACGCCGCACCTGGCCCGCCGACGCCGGGGCGAGCGGCACCCGGTGGCCGACTTCCTCTTCACCTACTACTCGCACCGGCCGGCGCAGCTGCGCCGGTGGCACCCGGGCGCGGGGGTCGAGCTGCGCGACGCCGACCCGGCCGAGGTCGGCCGGGACTACCGCGCCACGCCCGCCGGGGTCACCCTCGACACCGAGGCGGTACGCGGGCGACGCGGCGAGTCGATCGCGTGGATCCGCTCGCTGTTGACGGCCACGGCGGGGCGGCCGGCGCACTTCGGCTGCTTCGGTATGCACGAGTGGGCGATGGTGTACCGGCAGACCCGCGAGGAGCTTCGGCACAACGCCTGGCCGTTGCGGCTGGACCCGGAGCGGACCGCCGCCGTCGTCGAGGAGCGCGGGGTGCGGTGCAGCCACTTCGACGCGTTCCGGTTCTTCACGCCGCCGGCCCGTCCGTTGAACCTGCTCAGGCCGACGCGGGAGACGCAGCACGCGAACGAGCAGCCGGGCTGCCTGCACGCCAACATGGATCTCTACAAGTGGGCGTACAAGCTGTCGCCGCTGGTGCCGTCCGAGCTGGTCGCGGACTGTTTCGAGCTGGCCCGGGACATCCGCACGTTGGACATGCGGGCCAGCCCGTACGACCTGGCGGCACTCGGTTACCCGCCGGTGCCTGTGGAGACCGCGGAGGGTCGCGCGGAGTACGCCGCGGCGCAGCGCGGGTTCGCCGACCGCGCGGCAGTGCTCCGCGACCGGTTGCTCGCCGCCGTCCCCGCCTGAACCGGGACGGCCCGGTGTCAGCCGGTGGGGCGGGCGCGCAGGCCGTCGAGGAGCAGCGCGACCACCGCTTCCAGGTCGTCGTCGAGGCCGGGCTCGTTCCACTCCGTCCGGTGCGACGGGTGGTGGAACCGCGCGGTGGCCTGCAACAGCGCGCGGCCGGCCACCGCCGGATCGGGCACGGTGAACTCGCCGGCGGCCACCCCGTCCGCGACGATCAGGCTGAGCTGACCGGCGAGGACCTCCAGGTGGTTGGCGACCGCACCCTCGGAGAGCGTGGCGAGCTGGTGGAAGTTGTCGAACAGCTCCGGGTCCTCCCGGGCCATCCGCCGCTTGGTGCCGCTCAACTCGGCCAGCCATCGGCGCAACCGCTGCGGGGCGGGGTCGCTGCCGTTGGCGACGTCGATGAGCGGGGTGGAGACGCGCGCCAGCCAACGTTCGGCGACCGCCTCGCGCAGGGCGGCCTTGCTGGCGAAGTGCCGGTAGACGCTGCCGTGGCTGACGCCCAACGCGCGGGCGACGTCCAGCACTGTGGCCTTCGCCGGGCCGTACCGGCGCAGCACCTCCTCGGCGCTGTCGAGGATGCGGTCGGCGGTCAGGGCGGTGGCGTCGCTCATCGTCCCAGCCTCCCTGACCGCGCCGCCGGTCGTGGCGCGACCCCCGGTCGACTGTCGCGCCACGACCGGGTCGTCATGACCGCTCGCTGTCCAGGAACGCCATCTGCGCCTCGTCGTACCTGCTGCCGGCCACCGCTTCGGCCGGGACCGCGGCCTCGATGGCGGCCAGGTCCGTCGCGGTCAGGGTGACCTCGGCGGCGCCGAGGGCCTCGGTGAGCCGGTCCCGGCGACGGGCGCCGATCAGGGGTACGACGGTCTCGCCCCGGGCGAGCACCCAGGCGATGGCGATCTGCGCCACGGTGACGCCCCGCGCCTCGGCGATGGCGCGCAGCGCGTCGACCAGGGCGAGGTTGCGGTCCAGGTTCGCACCTGCGAAGCGCGGCAGGTGGCTGCGGAAGTCGGTGCCGGTGGTCTCCCGCCCGGCCGTCCAGTGGCCGCTGATCAGCCCTCGGGAGAGCACCCCGTACGCGGTGATCCCGACGCCCAGCTCACGGGCCGTCGGCAGGATCTCGGCCTCGGGGGCGCGGGAGATCAGCGAGTACTCGATCTGGAGGTCGCTGATGGGGTGCACGGCGTGCGCCCGGCGCAGCGTCTCGGCGCTCACCTCGGAGAGGCCGATGTGCCGGACGTGGCCCGCCTTGACCAGCTCGGCCAGGGTGCCGACGACCTCCTCCACCGGCACGTCCGGCGCGAGCCGGGCGGGGCGGTAGACGTCGACGTGGTCGGTGCCGAGCCGGCGCAGCGTGTACGCCAGGAAGTTCTTGATCGCGACGGGTCGGACGTCGTTGCCGTTCCAGCCGCCGTCGACGTCGCGCAGCGCGCCGAACTTCACGCTGATCACTGCGTTGTCCCGGTTGCGGCCGCGCAGCGCGTCGCGCAGCAGCATCTCGTTGTGGCCCATCCCGTAGAAGTCACCCGTGTCGAGCAGGGTGATGCCGGCGTCCAGCGCGGCGTGGATGGTGGCGATGCTCTCGGCCTCGTCGGCGGGGCCGTAGAGGTCCGACATGCCCATCAGGCCGAGCCCGAGCGCGGAGACGGTGGGGCCGGTGGTGCCGAGGGTGCGGGTGTCCATGAGGTCTTCCTCTCTCCTGGGGTTCCCGTCGACCGTACACCGATCGGCTGACAGATTCCGGATTCTGTCACCCGACAGTTGCAGAGATCACGCACACGGCTCGGGGAAGAGGGCTACTACTCGCCGTCGACGCGGCGGTCGCGCTTGCGCTGCGACTGGCGCTTCTTCTCGGCCAGCCGGCGCTCCTTCGCGCCCCGAGACGGCCTGGTCGCCCGCCGCGGCGGCGGGGGCGGGGCGGCGGCCTCGCGCAACAGCGCGGCCATCCGCTCGCGGGCCGCCTCCCGGTTGGCGAGCTGCGCCCGGTGCTCGCTGGCGGCGATCGTCAGCACACCGTCCACCAGGCGGTTGGCGAGGCGTGCCAGCGCCCGAGCCCGCAGCGACTCGGGCACGGTCGGAGAGTGGGCCAGGTCGTAGCTCAGCTCGACCCGGGAGTCGGCGGTGTTCACGCCCTGCCCACCGGGGCCGGACGAGCGGGAGAAACGCTCCCGCAGCTCCCCGGCGGGGACGACCCACCGATCGGTCACCCGCAGTCCCTCGTCCACGTCCCGAGGCTAGCCCGCGACGACCCGTCCGGGGTCACCGGCGCGGAGGCTCACTCTCGGTCACCGATGGGGTGGGCGTCGGCCCGGCGGTCTCGTCGTCCGCGCCCACGGCGGCGTACGCCACGGCGCCGAACAGCAGCAACCCGATCACCGCAGCCTTCAACGCGACCCCGCGGATCAGCAACCACGCGCCGCGGCGAGCGCCGGGCACCGACTTCTTCACAGTCTGGTAGTCGGTCCACCCGCGTCGCGCCCGGGCGTACGCCGACCCCACCGCACATCCGATGATCAGGCCCACCAGCAGGAGGACCGTGAGAAGAGGACGCTCCACCTCCGCCAGTATTCATACCGAGCGTAATATTTCCATGGTCCGATGGCGTGTGGCCGGATATCCGACAGTGCAGGCGGCCCGAAGGGCCGTCCGGGCAGCTCAGCCACCCTTTCCGATGATGGTGTCGGCGGTCTGCTGCACCTGGTCGATGGGAATGGCGAAGCCAATGCCGATCGATCCGCTGCCGTCGATGGTGGCGATCGCGGTGTTCACCCCGACCACCTCACCTCGGGCGTTGACAAGCGGCCCACCCGAGTTGCCGGGGTTGATCGACGCATCGGTCTGCACCGCCCGGTGCCTGTTGTTGCCCAACCGCACCTGGCGGTCCAGCGCGCTGACGATGCCCGCGGTGACCGTCCCGGACAACCCCAACGGTGAGCCCACCGCCAGCACCGGCTCACCGACCCGGGTGGCATCCGGCTTGGCCAGCGGCAACGGGGCGAGGCCGGCCGACGGTGGCACCTTCAGCACGGCGAGGTCGCTACGTGGCTCCCGGCCGACCACCTCGGCCTCGTACCGGCGGCCGTCGGGCAGCTCCACCGTGACCGGCCCGCCGCCGCCCTTGGCGAGGATGTGGTCGTTGGTGACCAGGTGCTGCTGGTCGTCGATGGCGAACCCGGAGCCGGTCGCGGACGCGCCGTTCGCGCCGCCGGCCAGCACCGACACCACACCGGGCACGGTCCGTTCGGCGGCGGTGACCAACTCCGCAGGCACCGGCGCGGCCGACGCCGCGGCCGGGCCGGCCCCGCCGTCCCTGCTGGCCACCACGCCGCCCGCCAGAGCGCCCGAGACGGCCGAGACCGCCACGACGGCCAGGGTGGCGAGCAGACGCCCGGGGCGTCGCCCGCCGGGATCCCGGCCCGAGCCGGGTGGGTCCCACCACCCGCGCCCGTCCGGATCGAGTTCCGGCGAGATGAACCAGGGACCGCGCGGTTCGCCCAGTCCGGTCTGCACTGCCATACGTACTCCTCACTGACGACGTCGGCGCTCTGGGTCAGGGCAGTCGGGAGAACCAGCGCATCGAGCCGGCGGCGGCACCCATCGCGAACACCAGTCCGAGCCCGATGAACCGGGCCGAGACGTCCTGCCGTTCGGTGCGGTAGCCGACCGAGCTGCCGATGTCGTCGTAGACGGCGCGCAACTCGTCGGTGGTGCTGGCCTCGTGGAACATTCCGCCGGTCTCGTCGGCGACGGCCCTGAGGGTCTGCCCGTCGACGGGCACCTGGATCGGCCGTCCGCCCCGGTCCACGAACCCCGACGGCGTACCGAAGGAGATCGCGTGCACCGGCACCTTCGCCGCGACCGCCTCCGCCGCAGCCTCCATCGGGTCCATTCCCGACGTGTTGGCCCCGTCGGAGAGCAGGATGATCCGGGCCGGCGGTGGCTCCTTTGCGGCCGCGCTGTCCAGGCTCTTGACCGCGCCGAGCGAGGTGTTGATGGCCTCACCGATCGCGGTGCCCTGCACCCCGGTCACCCCCTCGGCGAGGCGACCGATGCCCTCGTCCAGGGCGTCCCGGTCGGTGCCGGGCGGCACCAGGACGGCGGCACTGCCGGCGAACGCGACAAGCCCCACGTTGAACTCGTCCGGTAGGCCCTCGACGAAACGTCGGGCCGCCTGCTTGGCAGCCGCCAGCCGGTCCGGCTCCACGTCGGTGGCGAGCATGGAGGTGGACACGTCGACGGCCACCATCACCGTGGCGCGTTCCCGGGGAACCCGGACCTCGGCGGTGGGCCGGGCGAAGCCGACCACGAGCAGCGCCAGCATGGCCAGGAACAGCCCGGCCGGGACGTGCCGGCGCCAGGCCGGACGAAGGGGCGCCACCCGGTCCAGCAGCCGCAGGTTGGTGAAGCGGACGGCGTACTGGCTGCGGCGGCGCTGGAGCACCAGGTACGCGCCGACCAGCGCGAGCACGCCGATCAGCAGCCAGAGCCGCATCGGGGACTCCCAGGTCACGCCACACCTCCCCGGGCGGCCCCGGCCGGCGCGGCGGCCATCCGCCGCTGGGCGTGCACGTGCCGGACGATGTCGGCACTGAAGTCCCGGTCGGTGCGCAGCGCCAAGTGCGTCGCCGCGCTCCGGCGCAACACCTGGCGGACCTGCTCACGCTGGGCGGCGGCGGCCGCGGCGTAGCGCTCCCGCAGGCGTCGGTCCGATGTGCACACCTCACGGCGGCGACCGGTCTCCGGGTCGACGAGCGTGATGAGGCCGACGTCGGGCAGTTCCAGTTCGCGCGGGTCGGTCACCTCGATCGCCAGCACCTGGTGGCGGGCGGACAGCCGGCGCAGGGTCCGCTCCCAGGGCGGCTGCTCGTCGGGGTCGTCGGGCAGGCCGTCCAGGAAGTCGGAGACCACGACGACCAGTCCGCGCTGGTTGGCGACCCGGTGCACCGCGTCGAGCCCGTCCGCCAACTCGGCCGCCGCGACCGGCCGCGCAGTCGCCGGCCGCGACCGGGACCTGTCGTCGGGCTCGGTCGCGCGCGGCGCGGTCAGCAGCGCGCGGAGCAGACCGAGCAGATGGGTACGCCCGCTGCGGGCGGGAAAGCGTCGTACCCCGTCGGCGCGCAGCACCTGGGCGCCCAACCGGTTGCCGACACCGGCGGTCAGGAAGCCCACCGCCGCCACCGCGGCCACCGCCAACTCCCGCTTGTCCAGCTCTGCGGTGCCGAAGTCCATGCTGGCGCTGGAGTCGACGAGCACCCAGGTGGTCAGTTCCCGGTCGGCGTCGACCTGTCGGACGTGCGGCACGGCGGTCCGGGCGGTCACTGCCCAGTCCATCCGGCGGACCTCGTCCTCCCCCGGCCGGTACTCGCGGCTGCCGGCGGGTTCGCTGCCCGGCCCGGGCAGCAGGCCACGGTACTGGCCGTGCAGCAGACCGTTGAGTCGCCGGGTGACTGTCAGTTCCAGCCGGCGCAACCGCTGGTCGGCTGTCAGCTCGGCCAGGCCCGGGTCGGGCGGCGTGGCCACCGACGTGCGACCGGCGCGTCTCACGCCGCCGCCAGGTCGGGGGTGTGCTGAAGGTGTCCGGTGGCCACCCGGGGTGGCGGCACCGCCTCCACGAGCCGCCGGACCAGGCTCTCGGCCGACACCCCGTCGGCAACGGCGTCGAAGGAGAGCACCAGCCGGTGGGAGAGGACGTCCACCGCCAGCTCCCGGACGTCTTCGGGCAGCACGTACTCCCGTCCCCGCAGCAGAGCCTGCGCGCGGGCGGCGGCGACCAGGCCGAGGGTCGCCCGCGGGCTCGCGCCGTACGCCAGCAGCGGCGCGATCTCGGCCAGCCCGAACCGGCCCGGGTCGCGGGTGGCGAGGATGAGTCGCACCACGTACTCGGCCAGGGCGTGATGGACGAAGATCCGCTCGGCGTGCACCTGCAGGTGTCGCAGCCGTTGCGGGTCGAGCACCTGCCGCGCACTGGGCCGGTCGGTACTCATCCGGTAGAGGATGGCCAGCTCGTCGGCGTCGCTGGGATAGTCGACGACCACCTTCATGAGGAACCGGTCGCGCTGCGCCTCGGGGAGCTGGTAGACCCCCTCGGATTCGATGGGGTTCTGGGTGGCAAGCACCAGGAACGGCGTCGGCACCGGCCAGCTGCGCCCGCCGATGGAGACCTGCCGTTCGGCCATCGCCTCCAGCAGCGCCGACTGGACCTTGGCCGGCGCCCGGTTGATCTCGTCGGCGAGCACGAGGTTGGCCATGATCGGGCCCAGCTCGATGTCGAAGGTCTCCTTGGAGGCCCGGTAGATCCGGGTGCCGACGATGTCGCTGGGGACCAGGTCCGGAGTGAACTGGATGCGGGAGAAGGTGCCGCCGACGACTGTGGCGAGGGTCTGCGCCGCCAGGGTCTTGGCCACGCCGGGCACGCCCTCCAACAGACAGTGCCCGTTGGCGATCAGTGCGGTGAGCAGACGTTCGACGAGCCGATCCTGCCCGACGATCACGCGTTTGACCTCGAAGAGGGTCTGTTCCAGCTCGACGCCGCTCGGCTCGGGATCGACCGAGGTGGGCAGGCTGGCCAGGGTGTCCGAGATGTCCGTCACGGTGCTTGCTTCCCGGGCCGGGGCCTCGGCAAACGTCGGATTGTGAGCGCCGGACGGGTCCGTTGCGCATCGGACGGGGATGAGTCGCCCGGAAGGGTGTCACCGGTACGAGTGGGTCGAAGCAGGGACGACCGCCGCGCTGACGGCAGAACTCGACCGGCACGGGCACGACCCCCGCGCACGAGGCACGGGGGTCGTTCCGCCCGGTTCGGTCAGGGGGTGTGGGTGAGCAGGGTGAACCCTCGGTCGGTAGGCGTTCCGGCCGAGTTGCGGGTCTCGATGTAGACCGCGTTGGGCGTGCTCAGCCGCGGGGCGACAGCGATCTCACCGGCCGGTGGGATGCAGCAGGCGTCCTGCCGGGAAATGGTGGCCAGGAAGGCGCCGGCCGACACGGTGTAGCCGAACTGCACCTCGTACTGGCCGGTGCCGTACTTGAGCACGGTGCCCGTGCCGCGGGCCTTGGTGCCGTTGGGGTTCACGACGGTGAAGGCGGTGGTGGCCACCAGCGTGGTGGCGTCGCCCGACTTCAGAGCGGCCCGCGCCGAACGAGCGGACTCGGCCGTGACCGGCGGCTGGGTGTCGGTGCCGCGCGCCGTCGGCTTGACGGCCGCCTGCGGCGCCTTCGCCGACGGCTGGGCGATGGCGATCCCCCCACCGGCCAGGGTGAGCGCCAGGACAGCGAACGTGACCGCTGTCGCCTTACGTCGGAAGGATGTACTCATGACAGGTCCCCCTTGTGTGACCGTGCGAATTCGACCGACCCGCGGGGCGGGACGGATGACTGCCAATAATGGGATCGACGACGACGACACGAGAACCGGTAGAAGGTCGCTCACCCGCAGTCGGGAAAGTTGATTTCTCGTTGATCTGAATCCGGTCTGAGCTGCTGTTACTACTCAGTGTTGCGTCGTTTTAACACGTGGAACGTAGCACCGCAAAAAGCCGCAGGTCAATAGTTGATCTCGCATTGTCGGCCTGTCGCACAGGAGTCAGATAATTGTGAAAGGTGAGCGCCTTTCCATTCATGAAAATAGGCTGCGCCGGTTCCGGCTAGGCTGACGCCATGATCGTCGACGCCCCGCCCGCGCCGGCCCGCCGCAGAGCGCCTGTCGGCACGGTGCTCTGCTGGGTGGCCGCGGCGCCGACCGCCGCCTGGGCCACAGTGCGGCTGGTCGGGCTGGACCGGGGGCCGCTGGTGCAGGCGCTCGCCTTCACCCCGTACGTCGCCGGATGGAGCGTGCTGGCCCTCGCCCTCACGCTCGCCCTGCGGCGCTGGTGGCCGGCGGCGGTCGCGGCCCTGGCCGCGGTGGCGCTGCTCGGTGTGGTCGTGCCCCGGGCGCTGGCCCAGCCACAGCCGGCGGTGACCGGCCCGACGATCCGGCTGCTCACGGCCAACCTGCTCGCCGGCGCCGCCGACGCGTCGACGCTCGTCGAGCTGGTCCGCCGGCACCGGGTCGACGTGCTCACCGTGCAGGAGTTCACGCCGGACGCGCAGGCCGCCCTGGACCGGGCCGGCCTGGACCGGCTACTGCCCTACCGGCAGCTCAACGCGCAGGACGGCACGCCCGGCTCCGGGCTCTACTCGCGCTGGCCGATCGGCGAGGTCGGCGTCCGCGACAACCGGGGCGGCTGGGGGTTCAGCCAGGCGTACGGCACGCTTGCCGTCCCCGGTGGGCCCCCGGTCCGGGTCGAGTCGGCCCACCCCTCGGCGCCGTACGCGCTGGACCAGGTCGGCGCGTGGCGCGCCGACCTGGTCGCCCAGCCACCGGCCACCCCGGGCGGTGGCCTGCGGATCCTCGCCGGGGACTTCAACTCCACCCTGGACCACGGGCCGCTGCGGGCGCTGCTGCGCACCGGTTACGTCGACGCCGCCGACGCCACCGGCACGGGGCTGACCGGCACGTGGGGCCCGTACGACGGTGACCTCATCCCCCCGGTCACGATCGACCACGTGCTCATCGACCGCCGCATTGCCGCCGACGACGTGGCGGTGTTCGACCTGCCCGGCAGCGACCACCGCCCCGTCCTGGCCACCCTGCGCCTACCCGCGGCCTGACCGCTCGCGGTCGTGCGCCTGCCGGCCCGGTGCGAGTTGGCAGAGGTCAGGGGGTTGGTGTCGAGACCGGGGCGGGGGCCAGGCCGTAGGTGAGGGCGTCGACCAGGGCGTGCCAGCTGGCCTCGACGACGTTCGGGTGGACGCCCACAGTGGTCCAGTCGCGGCCGGCGCCGTCGGAGGTCTCCAGCAGGACCCGGGTGACGGCACCGGTGCCGTGGCTGCCCTCCAGGATCCGCACCTTGTAGTCGGCCAGCTCGAACTCACGCAGCTGCGGATAGTGCCGGGCCAGCCCCACCCGCAGCGCCTCGTCCAGCGCGTTGACCGGGCCGTTGCCCTCCGCGGTGGCGATCACGCGCTCGCCGCGTACCCGGATCTTCACGGTCGCCTCGGAGACGACCGCGCCGTCCTCCCGGTGCTCGACCTGCACCCGGTACGACTCCAGGCTGAACGGCCGGGCCGGACCGCCCTCGGGCAGTTCGGAGCGGACCAGCAGCTCGAAGGAGGCGTCCGCCGCCTCGAAGGACCAGCCGCCGGCCTCCAACTCCTTGACCCGATTGGTGACCCGGGTCAGCGCCTCCGGGCGGTCGGCCAGGTCCAGGCCGAGTTCACGACTCTTGAGCTCGACGCTGGCCCGGCCGGCCATCTCGGTGATCAGGATCCGCATGTCGTTGCCCACCACCGACGGGTCCACGTGGTTGTAGAGCAACGGGTCGACCTTGATCGCGCTCGCGTGCAGCCCGGCCTTGTGGGCGAAGGCGGCAGCCCCGGCGTACGCCTGGTGGGTGTCGGGGGCGATGTTGGCGATCTCGGCGATGGCGTGCGAGACCCGCACCATCTGCGCCAGGCAGCCCTCCGGTAGGACGGGCATGCCGAGCTTGAGCTGGAGGTTGGCGACGACAGCGAAGATGTCGGCGTTGCCGGGGCGTTCGCCGTACCCGTTGGCGGTGCCCTGCACGTGGCGAACGCCCGCCTCGACGGCGGCGATCGTGTTGGCCACCGCGCACGCGGTGTCGTTCTGGGCGTGCATGCCGAACAGCGCGGGGTCGACGCCGAGTCGGTTGGTCAGGTCGACGATCGCGGCGGTCACCTGCGACGGCAGCATGCCGCCGTTGGTGTCGCAGAGGACCATCCGCTCGGCGCCCGCGGCGAGCGCGGTCTGCACCACGGCCGCGCCGTACGCCGGGTCGTGGCGGTAGCCGTCGAAGAAGTGCTCGCCGTCGACGAACACCCGCCGCCCCTCGGCGACCAGGTGGCTGACGGTGTCGTGGATCATCGCCAGGTTCTCCGCGCCCGTGGTGCGCAACGCGCGCTCGACGTGGCGGATGTCGGCCTTGGCGACAAGCGCGACGGCCGGGGTCTGCGCGTCCAGCAGAGCGCGCACCTGGGGGTCCTCGGCGACCGCGACGCCGGCCTTGCGGGTGGAGCCGAACGCGACGAGCACCGCGTGCCGCAGGGTCAGCTCTGCGCGGGCCCGGCGGAAGAACTCGGTGTCCTTGGGCACCGCGCCCGGCCAGCCCCCCTCGATGAAGCCGACACCGAACTCGTCGAGCAGCCGGGCCACCGCGAGCTTGTCGACCACCGAGTAGGTGAGCCCCTCGCGTTGGGCGCCGTCGCGCAGTGTCGTGTCGAAGACCTGGAACGTCATCAGGATCCTTTCTCGGAGCAACAAAAAGACCTCCCGCGGATGCGGGAGGTCTGCGCGCTCGGCGGAGGGAGAGCCGGCGCGCTAGGTCGCAATAATCAGGGTGGTGCTGGTCACGACGATTACTCTGCCACCGCTCCCCCGTTTTTGGGAGGAACTACCCACATCCCGGGATGGTGACGGAACGTGGCCGTCGCTGCCGGCCACGCCGTTGGTGATCGACTTCACCGGACAGCCGACCACTGACCGGCGGAAACACGCGCATGAGAGCATCTGGAACCGATCCAGTTACCGGCCCTCGTGCCGCTCTCAAGGAGGACCTGTGCTCACCGTCGGTGACCGCTTCCCCGAGTACGAACTCACCGCCTGCGTGTCGCTCGACGCCGACAAGGCGTTCGAGACGATCAACCACACGTCCCACGAGGGCAAGTGGCGGGTGGTCTTCTTCTGGCCGAAGGACTTCACCTTCATCTGCCCGACGGAGATCGCCGAGTTCGGCCGGCTCAACGGCGAGTTCGCCGACCGGGACGCGCAGGTCCTCGGCGCGTCGGTGGACAACGAGTTCGTCCACTACGCGTGGCGCAAGGACCACCCGGACCTGCGGGAGCTGCCGTTCCCGATGCTCAGTGACATCAAGCGCGAGCTGTCCGAGGCGTGCGGGATTCTCGGCGCGGACGGCGTGGCCCAGCGCGCCACGTTCATCGTCGACCCCGACAACGAGATCCAGTTCGCCATGGTCACCGCCGGCTCGGTCGGCCGCAACGTCTCCGAGGTGCTGCGGGTCCTCGACGCCCTGCAGACCGACGAGCTGTGCCCGTGCAACTGGAACAAGGGCGGCGAGACCCTCGACGCCAACGCACTCCTCGCCGGCGCCGGGGTCTGACGTGGGCCTGGATGCGATCAAGGCGGCCCTGCCCGAGTACGCCAAGGACATCAAGCTCAACCTGGGCTCCACCGTCGGCACGTCGACCCTGACCCCGACACAGACGTGGGGCACGGCGCTGGCCTGCGCGGTCGCCGCCCGCAACCCGCTGGTGCTGCGGGAGATCGCCGCCGAGGCGGTCGAGCACCTCGGGGCCGGGGGCGTCGAGGCAGCCAAGGGCGCCGCGGCCATCATGGCGATGAACAACATCTACTACCGGGCCAAGCACCTGATCGGCGACGAGCAGTACGCCTCGATGCCGGCCCGGCTGCGGATGCAGATCATCGCCCGCCCGGGTGTCGACAAGGGCGACTTCGAGCTGTGGTGCCTCGCCGTCTCCGCCATCACCGGCTGCGGGGTCTGCCTGGAGTCGCACGAGAAGGCGCTGCGCGGCAGCGGCTTCACCCGGGAGCAGGTGCACGAGGCCCTGCGCATCTCCGCCGTGGTGCACGCCGCGGCGGTCACCCTGGACGCCGAGGCGGCACTGGCCTGAGCCAGGTACGCCCCGACGGGCCGACGCCGTGCCACGGCGTCGGCCCGTCTCGTTTCCGGCCCCCGGCCGCCGGGTAGCTCCTGCGGAGACGCACCCAGCGCCGCCGAGACGATCGGCGACAGTCAGGAGTGAACGGCATGGACAGGATCGACCCGCACGCCGCCCACGCCGGGCCCGACCCGCTGCACGGCGGTGACCAGGGCGCCGTTGCGGGCGGCGCGCCGACCGGCACCTTCGACCCGTGGCGCTACCGGGACGCGGCCGGAGTGGCAGACGCCGACCTGGTCGGTTACAAGGTCGAGGCCACCGACGGTGGCGTCGGCAAGATCGACAGCGCCAGCCACGAGGTCGGCGGCAGCTACCTGGTCGTGGACACCGGGCCGTGGATCTTCGGCAAGAAGGTGATGCTGCCCGCCGGCACGGTCAACCAGGTCGACCACGACAAGCGCACCGTCTCCGTCGACCGCACCCGGGACCAGATCAAGGCCGCCCCGGAGTACGACGAGACCAGCCACAGCGACCCGGCGTACCGGGACCAGCTGGGCGGTTACTACGACGAGACGTACGGCGCGCTCCCGCCCGGGACGGCGCGGTAACCGATCGCACACCGACGGCCGGTGGGGCAACGCCGCACCGGCCGTTACGGTGTCAACGTGGACGCCATCGACGAGAACCGACACATTCCGCTGCCTGCGACCTTCAACTTCCGCGACGTCGGTGGCTACCTCGGCCACGACGGCCGCACCGTGCGCCGGGGCCGCCTCTTCCGCTCCGACTCCCTGCACCGCCTGGATGAGCAGGACCGGGACGCGTTCGCCGCGATCGGCATTCGCACCGTCATCGACCTGCGCCGCCCCACCGAGGTCGAGCGCGACGGTCGGGTGCCGGCGTACCAGGGGCTGACCTACCGGAACATCCACCCGGAGCACGAGGACTGGTCGGGTACGCCGCACGAGGAGGGCAGCGACCTGGCCCGCTACCTCGCCGACAGGTACGCCGACCTGGCCCAGACCGGCACCGCGGGGCTGGCCGAGGCGATCGGGCTGATCGCGGACTCCGCGAACGCCCCGGTCGTGGTGCACTGCGTGGCCGGCAAGGACCGCACCGGCATCGTCTGCGCCCTCACCCTCGCCGTCCTGGGCGTCGACGACAGCGACATCACCGCCGACTACGCGCTCAGCACCGAGGCGTCGGCCAAGTTCAGCGCCTGGCTGGCCACCACCATGCCGGACGCGGCCGAGGTGCCCGCGCCGTTTCTGGCGTCACCCGTCGAGGCCATGCAGATCTTCCTCGACGAGCTGCGCGCGGGGCATGGCTCGATCGAGGCGTACCTGCGCCACGCCGGGGTGACCGACGAGCAGCTCGCGGCCCTGCGCGACCACCTGCTCGACGAAGGCTGAGCCGTGCTGACCGGCCCGCGCGGACGGGCCGGTCAGCACGCGGACCTCACAGAACCTGGTGCACCCAACCGTGCGGGTCGGCGGCCTTGCCCCGCTGGATGTCGACGAGCTGCTGGCGCAGCGACATGGTGACCCGGCCAGGCTCGCCGCCGCCGACCAGGAACTCGCCGTCGGGGAAGCGCACCCCACCGATCGGGGTGATCACCGCGGCGGTGCCGCAGGCGAAGACCTCGCGCAGCCTGCCGCTGGCCGCGTCGGCCTGCCAGTCGGCGAAGCTGACCGGTCGCTCCTCGACCCGGATCCCGGCCTTGCCGGCCAGGGTGATGATCGCGTCCCGGGTGATGCCCGGCAGGATCGTGCCGGTCAGCGGCGGGGTGACCACCGAGTCGTCGTCGTACACGAAGAAGACGTTCATGCCGCCCAGCTCGTCGACGAAGCGGCGCTCCACCGCGTCGAGGAAGACCACCTGGTCGCAGCCGGCGTCGATGGCCTCGGCCTGGGCCGCCAGCGACGTCGCGTAGTTGCCGCCGCACTTGGCCGCGCCGGTGCCACCGGGCGCCGCCCGGGTGTAGTCCGGTGAGACCCAGACCGTGACCGGCTTGACCCCGCCGCTGAAGTACGCGCCGACCGGCGAGGCGATCACCATGTAGAGGTATTCGCTGGCCGGGCGGACGCCGAGGAAGACCTCGCTGGCGAACATGAACGGCCGCAGGTAGAGGCTGCCGTCCTCGCCGGCCGGGATCCACTCCCGGTCGATCTCGATCAGCTTGTGCAGCGAGTCGACGAACACCTCGGGCGGCAGCGCCGGCATCGCCATCCGCTGCGCCGAGTCGACGAACCGGGCGGCGTTGGCGTCTGGCCGGAACATCGTCACGCCGCCGTCGGCGGTCCGGTACGCCTTCAACCCCTCGAAGATCTCCTGCGCGTAGTGCAGCACCGCGCTGGCCGGGTCCATCGGGATCGGCGCACGCGCCTCCACCCGGGCGTCGTACCAGCCCTTGCCGTCGGCGTACCGGATGGTGACCATGTGGTCGGTGAAGACGCGGCCGAAACCCGGGTTGGCCAGCAGGGCGGCCCGGTCGGCGACGGATACCGGCGCGGGATTCGGACGGATCTCGAAGTCGAGCTTGTCACCACCGCTCATCGCGCTGACCTCCCTGGGGGACAACGGCATGCGGGATCGCACACCGACGTGGTTGTGCCAGAAACTTACCCCGAACGGTCGTTCAGAAGGTAGCGCCGCTCGGGACCGGGTGGACTGCCCGGACAGGCGGATGCCGCTCCGGCCCCTGCAGGGTCGAAGCGGTCAGGCTACGGAGTGGGCGGCGAGCCGGTCGCCGACCTCGTCGGTGCGCAGCGCCGCGCCCGGGGTGCGGCCGGCCAGCTCGGCGGCGACCGCCGCGTTGACCCGGGCCGCCGCGTCGGCGTGCCCGAGCTGCTCCAGCAGCAGCGCGACGGAGAGCACCGCGGCCACCGGGTCGGCGACACCCTGCCCGGCGATGTCCGGCGCCGAGCCGTGCACCGGCTCGAACATCGAGGGGTACGCGCCCTCGGGGTTGATGCACCCGCTGGCGGCCAGCCCGATCCCGCCGGTGACCGCGGCGGCGATGTCGGTGAGGATGTCGCCGAACAGGTTGTCGGTGACCACCACGTCGTAGCGCTGCGGCTGGGTCACCAGGAACATCGCGGCCGCGTCGACGTGCTGGTATTCCGTCGTGACGTCCGGGTGCTCGGCGGCGACCGCCGCGAAGGCGCGCGCCCACAGCGACCCGGCGTGGGTCAGCACGTTGGTCTTGTGCACCAGGGTGACCTTGCGCCGCTCCCGGCGGTCCGCGCGGGCGAACGCGTCGCGGATGACCCGCTCCACGCCGTGGCGGGTGTTGAGGCTCTCCTCGGTGGCGACCTCGGCGGGGGTGTCCCGGTGCAGGGAGCCGCCGGCGCCGGCGTAGAGGCCCTCGGTGCCCTCGCGCACCACCACCAGGTCGACCTCGCCGGGCTTCACGTTGCCCAGCGGACCGGCGACGCCGGGCCAGAGCCGCGAGGGGCGCAGGTTGACGTACTGGTCGAAGGCGAACCGGAGCTTGAGCAGCAGGCCGCGCTCCAGGACACCCGGCGGAACCGTGGGGTCGCCCACCGCGCCGAGCAGGATCGCGTCGTGCCCGGCCAGCTCGGTCAGCACCGAGTCCGGAAGAACCTCGCCGGTACGATGCCAGCGGGCGGCGCCGAGGTCGTACTCGGTGGCCTGCACGCCGGGGAGCACCGCGTCGAGGACCTTGCGAGCCTGCGCGACCACCTCGGGCCCGATGCCGTCCCCGGCCACCACCGCGATCCGCGCCACGCTCGCACTCCCCACGCTCGACTGCCCCGTCCCGCCCACGGTACGTCGGCGTCCCGCAACCCGGTACGATGCTTCCAGTATTTGGGATATCAGAATCCACAGCACCCTCTCAGCTGGGATTCATGGGGCGATCATCTGCGCTGCCTACGGTGGGGGTCAGCGGGTCAGGGGGCCCGCGAACCGTGGTCGTGAGGACGCGACGTCAACTGCGAGGGGGCAGGTGCCATGCGCATCGACGAGCAGCCGCGGACCCGCTGGCCCGACCCTTCGGCATTCCGGAGCCGCCGGCCCGACCTGCGACTCGGCAGCCGACGGCACCGGATCGACCCGACCGCCGCCACCGACGGCCGGATCGCCGTGCAGCACACCGTACGCACCGCGACCGCCGAGTACACCCTGCTGCTCAACGCCCCCGAGTGGCTCGGCCGCCGAGGCGTCGGCGAGGCCCTGCGGGACAGCGTCGCAGAGCTGCGCGCCGTCGACCTGACCTATGGCCCGAACCGCCCGGAGAGCCTGGTCTCCATGCTGCGGCGGGGAGAGATCAGCCCCGAGTCGTACCCGCCGCTGGCCGACCTGGTGGACCGCTGCACCGCCATGCGCGCCGCCACCGACGGCTGGTTCGACGCCTGGGCGGTGCCCGGCGGCTTCGACCCGGGTGGCCTGCTGGGCGGCTGGGCCGTGGAACGTGCCGCCGCCCGGCTGCGCGCCGCGGGCATCCACGACTACGCCGTACTCGCCGGCGCCGACCTGGTGGTCCGCGGCCGCGCGCCGCACGGCGGGCCGTGGCGGGTGGCGGTGCACCACCCGACGGCACCCGAGCGCGCGCCACTGGTGCTGGAGATGACCGCCGGGGCCGTCGGCACCTCCGGGGTGACCGGGCGCCAGGGGCACGTGGTCGACCCGCACACCGGTGAGCCGGCCAACCAGCTCGTCGCCGCGACGGTCGTCGGCCCGGACCTGACGGTCGCCGACGCGTACGCCACCGCGCTCTACGCCGCCGGACCCACGGGCCTGGCCTGGTTCCGTGGTGGCTCCGACTATCGCGCGCTCTTCGCCCACCGGCGCTGAGCGCTGTCCCGTTACCGCCCCGTGCTGGGGTCCGGCACGGTGACCCGCGCCGGGGTCCGCGCCCCGAAGACGGTGGCGACCAGATCGCTCACCGCGTGTACCCCAATGTCGATCCCCTTGCCGGGTGGCAGTTGGTACATCACGGCGACGACGTAGCGTTGGTCGTCACCGGCGAAGCCCACCGTGTTGGTGACCCAGTGCTCGCCACCCGGATCCGGCTCGATCGACCAGCCGTCCTTGGTGCCGGGTCGCTGGTCGGCGCCGGCCGCCCAGACACCCCAGTGTTGGATCGAGCCGACCGAGCGCATCGCGCCGACGAGATAGGCACGGTCGGTCGGGTCGAGGTCATCGAGCACGTACGACATCAGCCGCTGCAGATCATCTGCCGTGCACTTGAGGTGACCCCAGAAGCGCGTGTACCCGGCGACGGTGCGCAGCCCCGTCATCCCGTAGCGCCGCTGGAAGCGTTCGAGCTGTTTGTCACGGCCGTAGCGGTTCCACAGAGCAGTAGCCGCGTCGTCGGAGGAGACGTGCAGCATGTCGGCGATCTGTCGACGCGCGGTGGCGTCGAGCGTGATCTCACCCGCACGGGAGCGCTCCAGCAGCCCGACGGCCATCGCGAGCTTGATGGTGGAGGCCGTCCAGACCGGATGGTCGGTGGTTCCCGCCTTCCAGAGCTCGCCGGTGCGCCGGTCCCGTACCAGGATTCCGAGGACTCCCGGTTTGCTCTTGAGGAGGGTTGCCGTCGCCGCGAGGCGTGGGCGTTGCGCCTCGTCGACGCTGAGCGGGCCCGGGGTACCGGGCTGTCGGACCCCAGCCGGACCCAGCCCGCTCGTGGATCGCGGCTCGGTGGTTCCCGTGGACACCGACGAGTCCCGCGAAGCAGGCGGGCCGGTTGGATCAGTCGAACAGGCTGCCAACACGAGCACCGCCACCACGGCCGCGAGGAGCCTCGTCGGGCCCACCGTCCGTCGAGGCATCACCTGTCGCCGCAGTTCGGCAACCCACCGGCCGCCCTGACGGGCATCACCGTCCGAGAACCGAGCGCTCGTCACGGCCGCAGATCATAGCCGGACGGCCGGCCACGTAGTCGCACGTGAGACAGGTCCAACGCGTCGCACCACCCGGATTGCGATCGGCCCCCACAGCCTCGGCAACGGCCGTGGGGGCCGGTCAGCGACGAGTGCGCGTGGCTCGCACAATCGAGGGGTGCGGACCGGTCGGGCCGGACGTCGGCCGCGTCACCCGAAGACGGGCCGGCGCCGCGACCCGCGGCCAGTAACCGCAGTCGTACGCTATCGAATCGACGCAACTCGACGCAAGAGTCTCCACAGCGGACCCTCCCGACCGGAGAGTGGGGAATCGGCGATTGGCCTGCGGCGAGGCAGTTTCGACATGGTGAGCGACGGATGGCACGCTGTCCGCCGTGAGTTTCGATCTGAGTGTGTGGGCCCTGGAGGACAGGGCGACGCCCGAGGACGTGCGGGCAGCGGTCGACGGTTGCCGGCAGGGGCGGCACGTGGACCGTTACCCGGACCCGCGCGTTGTCGGCTTCTACCGGGCGATCACCGCGTCCTATCCGGACCGACACCCCGGCCCGGACAGCCCGTGGGCCGTGGCGCCGCTGCACGCCGCGCACGACCACGTCGAGCTGAACCTGCACCCGACCTGCGCGGACCAGGTGCTGCTGGACATCGAGCGACTGGCCGGGGAGCACGGGCTGATGCTCTTCGACCCGCAGGACGGCTCGGTCTACCCGCCCCCCGCCCGGCTGTCCCACTGACCCGAGGCCTGTGGGCCGGCATCCCCGGCCGTGGAGGCGTACGGCAGAGGGGCCCGGCGTGTCGCCGGGCCCCCCGTGGTGCTGCCGTCCGCGCCGCTACTGTCGACGGCGTCGCGACTGCCTACTCGTCGCGCAGGTCCGCCGCGCTGGCGGCGGTCGCGCCGATCGAGTCGGCCGCCGAGGTGAGCAGGTCGGCGCCGAGCGCCTGGTCGACGGTGAGCGTCATCAGGGTCTCGCCGCCCGCCTCACGCCGGGCCACCTGCATCGCGGCGATGTTGATGCCCGACTCGCCCAGCAGGGTGCCGACGGTGCCGACGACGCCCGGCCGGTCGGCGTAGCGCAGGAAGAGCAGGATGCCCTCGGCGGCGATCTCCACGTCGAAGCCGTCCACCTCGGTCAGCCGGGGGACGTCGCGGGCACCGGAGTGGGTGACCGTCCCGGAGACGCTCACCGTCCGGCCGTCCGGCAGAGCGCCGCGCACCGTGACCAGGGTGGGCTGGTCGGCCGTCTCGGCCAGACTGTCCAGCGTGACCTCCACGCCGCGCTCGGCGGCCAGGTGCGGAGCGTTCACGTAGGTGACCTGGTCTTCCACGACCGAGCTGAACAGGCCCTTCGTCGCGGCGAGCTTGAGCACCGACACGTCGTGGCCCACGATCTCGCCACGCACCTCGACGGCGACGCTGGCGGCTACCCCACCGGCGACGGCGGTGAACGCCCGGCCCAACTTCTCGGCGAGCGGCAGCAGCGGCCGGACGTCCTCGGCGACCACGCCGCCGGCCTGGACGTTCACCGCGTCCGGGACGAACTCGCCCTGCAACGCCAGCTTCACGCTCTTGGCCACGGCCAGGCCGGCCTTGTCCTGCGCCTCGTGGGTGGAGGCCCCCAGGTGCGGGGTGGCCACCACGTTGTCGAAGGCGAACAGCGGCGAGGAGGTGCAGGGCTCCTTCGAGTAGACGTCGACGCCGGCGCCGGCGACCCGGCCCTCGGCGATGGCGTTCGCGAGCGCCTGCTCGTCCACCAGACCACCGCGGGCGGCGTTCACGATGCGGACGCCGGGCTTGACGATCGCCAGCTCCTTCTCACCGATCAGGCCCACCGTCTCCGGGGTCTTCGGCAGGTGGATGGAGATGAAGTCGCTCTCGCGCAGCAGCTCCTCCAGCCCCACCAGGCGTACGCCGAGCTGCGCCGCACGGGCCGGCTGGATGTACGGGTCGTACGCGATCAGTCGGGTGCCGAACGCGGCGATGCGTTGCGCGAAGAGCACCCCGATGCGGCCGAGACCGACCACGCCGACGGTCTTGCCCTGCACCTCGACGCCCGTGTACTTGGACCGCTTCCACTCCCCCGCCTTGAGCGCGGCGCTGGCGCTCGCGGTGTTGCGAGCCACGGCGAGCAGCAGTGCGACGGCCTGCTCGGCGGCGGAGACGATGTTCGAGGTGGGCGCGTTGACGACCATCACGCCCCGCGCGGTGGCCGCCGGCACCTCGACGTTGTCGAGTCCGACGCCCGCGCGAGCGACCACCTTGAGTCGCGGCGCGGCGGCGACCGCCTCGGCGTCGATCTGGGTCGCGCTGCGCACGATGACGGCATCGGCCTCGGAGAGCGCCGAGAGCAGGGCCGGACGGTCGGTGCCGTCGACGTGACGAACGTCGAAGTCGTGAGCGAGCACCTCGATGGCGGCGGGGGCGAGTTCTTCGGCGATCAGTACGACAGGATTCATCGGTCCTCGTAGAGGTCGTGTTTGCGATCGGCCCGGGCGGCGGGGCGCCGCACTGCGCCCCGCGCTGATCCGTGCCGTGGCCGTCAGGTGCCGGCTCAGCGCACCTACACGCGATCGTAGGGGCCGCGCTGGCTGGCGTGTTCTGGTCTGCGGGGTGAGGGCCCTCACACGCCCGGTCGAGCGACGGACATCAGCCGTTCACCGCGTCGAAACGGTTTCCGCGCCGCGAACTCGCCCGAGGCGTTCGTCACTCGCTCCCAGTACGTGGGCCTGGCGCATCGATGTCACAGATGCCGGACGGCCCCGGGCGCGGCGCTGGGGAGAGCGCCGGCTTGGGGCCGTCGGTGGACCGTTCCGGGTGGGACGGTCAGGCGGTCTCGGTGATCGGGCGATCGACCCAGCTCATCATGCCGCGCAGCTTCTTGCCGGTCTCCTCGATCGGGTGCGCCGCACCCTCGGCCTGCCACTTGGTGAAGTTGGGCCGACCCGCCTCGTCCTCGGCGACCCACTCGCGGGCGAACTCGCCGGACTGGATCTCACCGAGGATCTTGCGCATCTCGTCCTTGACGCGGGAGTCGATGATGCGCGGACCACGGGACAGGTCGCCGTACTCGGCGGTGTCGGAGATGCTGTACCGCATCTTCGCGATGCCGCCCTCGTACATGAGGTCGACGATGAGCTTCAGCTCGTGCAGGCACTCGAAGTAGGCCACCTCGGGGGCGTAACCCGCCTCGGTGAGCACCTCGAAGCCGGTCTGCACCAGGGCCGCCGCGCCGCCGCAGAGCACCGCCTGCTCGCCGAAGAGGTCGGTCTCGGTCTCCTCGGTGAAGGTGGTCCGGATCGCGCCGGCACGGGTGCCGCCGATCCCCTTGGCGTACGCGAGGGCCAGCGCGAGCGCGTTGCCGCTGGCGTCCTGCTCGACGGCGACCAGGCAGGGCACGCCCTTGCCGTCGACGTACTGGCGGCGAACCAGGTGGCCGGGGCCCTTCGGCGCGACCATCGCCACGTCCACCTCGGCCGGCGGCTTGATGAGCCCGTAGCGGATGTTGAAGCCGTGCCCGAAGAAGATCGCCTTGCCCGGGGCGAGGTTCGGGGCGATCGACTCGGCGTACAGGCTGCGCTGAGCGGTGTCCGGCGCGAGCACCATGATCACATCGGCCTCGGCGGCGGCCTGCGCCGGCGTGACGACCCGCAGGCCCTGCTCCTCGGCCTTGGGGCGGCTCTTCGAGCCCTCCGGCAGGCCGATCACCACGTCGACGCCGGAATCGCGCAGCGACAGCGCGTGGGCGTGGCCCTGGCTGCCGTAGCCGATCACCGCGACCTTCTTGGCCTGGATCAGGCCGAGGTCGGCATCGTCGTCGTAGTACACCTCAACGCTCATGAGACTTCCCTTTCGTACGACGGCCTCGGTGGCCCGTCGTGGTCTGTGCGGATGGGTCAGGCGGCCCGCAGCGCGGGACCGGCGGTGATCGAACGCGAGCCGCGCCCGATCGCCACCAACCCGGACTGGACCATTTCCTTGATGCCGAACGGCTCGAGGTCGCGCAGCAGCGCGTCGAGCTTGTCGGGTGTGCCGGTGGCCTCGATGGTCAGCGTGTCCGGTGCGACGTCGACCACCCGGGCGCGGAACAGGTTGACGGTCTCCAGCACCTGGGACCGGGCGGCCCGGTCGGCGCGGACCTTCACCAGCAGCAACTCTCGGGCGACCGAGACCTGCGGATCCAGTTCAACGATCTTGAGCACGTTGACCAGCTTGTTGAGCTGCTTGGTGACCTGCTCCAGCGGGGACGACTCCGCGTTGACCACGATGGTGATGCGGGAGACGTCCGGGTTCTCGGTCTCGCCCACGGCGAGGCTGTCGATGTTGAACCCGCGCCGGGAGAACAGGCCGGAGACCCGGGCGAGCACGCCGGGCTTGTTCTCCACCAGCACGGACAGGGTGTGCATCGTCACTGCGTCTCCTCGGTCATGCCTTCATGACGCTCGCTGCGCTCGGAAAGTTCGGTCATGACTAGATGTCATCCTCGTCGAAGACCGGGCGGACGCCGCGGGCGAACATGATCTCGTCGTTGCTGGTGCCGGCGGGGACCATCGGCCAGACCATGGCGTCCTTGCCGACCACGAAGTCGATCACCACGGGGGCGTCGTTGATCTCCATGGCGGCGGCGATGGTCTTGTCCACGTCGTCGGCGGTCTCGCAGCGCAGCCCGACGCAGCCCAGCGCCTCGGCGAGCTTGACGAAGTCCGGGATGCGGTGCTTGTGGGTGCCCAGCTCGGTGTTGGAGTAGCGCTCGTTGTAGAACAGCGTCTGCCACTGCCGGACCATGCCGAGGTTGCCGTTGTTGATCACGGCGATCTTGACCGGGATGCCCTCCAGCGCGCAGGTCGCCAACTCCTGGTTGGTCATCTGGAAGCAGCCGTCGCCGTCGATCGCCCACACCACCGTGTCCGGCTTGCCGACCTTCGCGCCCATCGCCGCCGGCACCGCGTAGCCCATCGTCCCGAGACCGCCGGAGTTCAACCAGGTGTACGGCTTCTCGTAGGAGATGAACTGGGACGCCCACATCTGGTGCTGCCCCACCCCCGCCACGAAGATCGCGTCCGAGCCGACGATCTCGCCCAGGCGCTTGATCACGTAGTGCGGGGAGAGGGTTCCGTCGGACGGCTCCTCGTAGCCCAGCGGGTAGCGGGTGCGCAGGTCGTCCAGCTGGGTCCACCAGTCGCCCAGGTCGATGCCGCGTCCCGCCGACCGCTCGACGGCCACCGCGGCGATCAGTTCGTCGATGACGTGCCGGGCGTCACCGACGATCGGGACGTCCGCGTGCCGGTTCTTGCCGATCTCGGCGGGGTCGATGTCGGCGTGGACCACCGCCGCGTCCGGGGCGAAGGAGTCGAGCTTGCCGGTGACCCGGTCGTCGAACCGGGCGCCCAACGCCACCATCAGATCGGACTTCTGCAGGGCGTAGTTTGCCGCGACGGTGCCGTGCATGCCGGGCATACCCAGGTGCTGCCGGTGCGAGTCCGGGAACGCCCCGAGCGCCATCAGCGTGGTGACCACCGGGATGCCTGTCAGTTCGGCGAGCTTGCGCAGACCCTCGGTGGCGCCGGCCTTGAGCACCCCACCACCCACGTAGAGCACCGGCCGGCGGGCGCCGGCCATCAGTCGGGCCGCCTCGCGGATCTGCTTGCCGTGCGGGTGCAGGGTGGGCCGGTAGCCCGGCAGGTCCAGCGTGGGCGGCCAGGCGAAGGTGGTCGGCGCCTGGAGCACGTCCTTGGGGATGTCGACGAGCACCGGGCCCGGCCGGCCGGTGCTGGCCAGGTGGAACGCCTCGGCCAGCACCTGCGGGATCTCCTCGGGGGTCTGCACGAGGAAGTTGTGCTTGGTGATCGGCAGCGTGATGCCCTGGATGTCCGCCTCCTGGAAGGCGTCCGTGCCGATCGACGGGCGGGCCACCTGGCCGGTGATCGCCACCATCGCGACCGAGTCCATGTACGCGTCGGCGATCGGCGTGACAAGGTTTGTCGCACCCGGGCCGGAGGTCGCGATGCAGACGCCGACCTTGCCGGTGGCCTGCGCGTACCCGGTCGCCGCGTGCCCGGCGCCCTGCTCGTGGCGGACCAGGATGTGCCGGACGGTGGAGTCGTAGAGCGGGTCGTACGCCGGCAGGATCGCGCCGCCCGGGATGCCGAAGACGACGTCGACGCCGAGCGCCTCAAGGGACCGCACCAGCGAGCCGGCGCCGGAGACCTGGGCCGGGGCGGCTGTCCGTACGGCCGGGACGGCCGGGGTGGCCGCGGGGCGCGTGGCGGCGGGGTCGACGGCGCCGGCCGGGTCGGCGGTCGCGCGGGCCCGCCGGGCGGTGTGGGCGAGGGTCTCAGGCGTGGGTCTCGTCATGGCGGTTCTGGCCTTCGGCTGGAGTGGCTGGGGCTTGTTCAGCGGTGCGAGGCGGGCGTGGGCCCGTCGCGACAGGTTCCGACGGCAATAAAAACGGCCCTCGTGCAGATGCACGGGGCCAGCGCACTCTCGATGAGGGAGAGTGCGCTCAGGTAAGTACTCGCAGCGACCGGTACGACGACATGCGGCTAAGCCTGACGCATCTCACGCGATGAGTCAACTGATCCCACATGTTGGTTGACGGAGGGCGGCGAGTCGGCCGACGCCGCGCCGTCACCGGGCGGCATGACCTGCCCGGACCCGCCGGAAACCCGGCGCGGAGCGGGCAGTGGGGCGGGCCGCGCGCCCGGTGAGGTGGCCGCCTCCAGCATCGCCTCCAGGTGCTCGGCCGGCACTCCCCAGCCGAACAGCGCGCCCTGCCCGAACCGGCAGCCCGCGGCGACCACAGCGGCCAACTCGGTAGGGGTGGTGACCCCCTCGGCGATGACCTCCAGGCCCAACTGGTGGCCCAGCCGCATGACGATGTCGACCATGGGCGCGAACGCCGGGCCGTCCTGGCCCACCGGACGCACCGGCTCGTGCTCGGCGACCAGGCTGTGGTCGATCTTCAGGATGTCGATCGGCAGGCGGCGCAGCTGCCCCAGCGACGAGTAACCGGCGCCGAAGTCGTCGAGCGCGATCCGTACGCCGGTCAGCCGCAACGCGGTCAACCGCCGGATCAGCTCGTCCAGGTCGGTGGCGACCGCGTGCTCGGTGACCTCCAGCACCAGCCGCTGCGGCGGCACGTGGTGGGCACGCAGCGCCTCGGCGACCTGGACCACGTACTCCGGGGCGTGCAGCTCGCGCGGCGAGACGTTCACCGAGACCCAGACGTCGTGCCCGTCGGCAAGCCACCGGGAGAGCTGGTAGCAGGCCTGGTGCAGCACCCACGCCCCGAGGGTGGCGATCATCCCGCACTCCTCGGCGAGCGGGATGAACTCGTCCGGGCGGATGTTGCCCAGCTCGGGGTGGCGCCAGCGCAGCAGCGCCTCGGCGCCGACCGGCCGCACCGACGGCAGCGACGCCACCGGCTGGAAGGCCAGCCGCAGCTCGTCGCGCTCGATCGCACCCCGCAGCTCGTGCTCCAGCGTGGTGCGGCGGCGCAGCAACTGGTCGTACGCGGCGTCGTAACGCTCGATCCGGTTCTTGCCGCGTTGCTTGGCGTAGCGCAGCGCCAGGTCGGCGTGGCGCAGCAGCAGCTCCACGTCCGGTTCGCCGGCCCACCCGGCCACGCCGATGCTCACGGACAGGAAGACCGGGCCCTCCGGCTGGTCGTACGGCCGGTTGAGCACGCCGAGCAGCCGCTCGGCCACCCGGTCCGCCTCGGCCGGCCGGGCCGGCATGAGCACGGCGAACTCGTCGCCGCCGAGCCGCGCCGCCACGTCGCCCGGGCGCAGGTTGCCGCGCAGCCGGCGGCCCACCTCGGCCAGCACGGCGTCGCCCACGTCGTGGCCCCGCATGTCGTTGACGTTCTTGAAGCCGTCCAGGTCCAGACCGAGCAGGACGCACGGGGTGCCGGCCTCGGCGCCGTCGTGCAGCGCCCGCAGCAGCCCCCGCCGGTTGGCCAGCGACGTCAGCGGGTCGGTGTGCGCCAGCTCGCGGAAGTGCGCCTCCCGCTCGGCCAGCCGGCCGGCGTAGTCCCGGACGTCCTTGAGGGTGAGGTACTGCCGGGCCACCAGGGCGAAGCCCTCCACGCTGCCGGCGACGATGGCGGGGGCAGTGAACCGCCCGTCCTGGAGCAGGTGGTACATCGCCGAGGCCGCCATGGCCAGCATCGGGGCGATGGCGTACTCGCCGTCGCGACCGATCAGGTCCAGCTCGACGTGCCCGGGCCGGTCGGCCTGGTAGACGGCGAGCGCGACGGTCAGCAGGCCGGCGGCCACCACCGCGGCGCCGGCGAGCGCCATGGTCGGCCCCGCCTGGCAGAGCCCCGCGCTGAGGCCCAGCCCGCCGCAGCTCACCGCGCTGATCCCGGCGGCGAGCACGGCCAGCCGCTGACGCGGGGCGGCGGCCCGGAAGACGACGATCACGGCGAGGCCGGCGCCGAGCGCCGCGCTCACCGTCGCCAGCAGGATCGCCGGGCAGGCCATCGGGGTGGCGGCGCCGAGCAGCCGGGTCGGCTCCGAGAAGAACACCCAGCCGACGAACCAGAGCGCCGCCGCCATGGTCAGACCGTCCAGGGCGAGCCGGGCGGTCCCCGCAGCGGTGGCGGCGACCCCCGGCAGCCGGAGCAGCCCGGCCGCGAAGGCGAGACCGCTCACCGCCGTCCCGATCGCCGCCACGGTGGCCCAGCCGGTGCGCTGCCCCTGCTCGTGGACCCAGTGGTCGCTCGTCGAGAGCACGGCCACCAGCCCGACCAGCAGACTGGCCAGGGACGTCCCGGCGGCCGCCGCGAGCAGCAGGTGCGCCGGTCGGTGCGGCCCGCTGCGTCGCCGGGCGACAACGGTCAGCAGCACGGTCGCCGCGGCGGCGACCACGCCGCTCAGCGCCGCGACGGCGACCATGCCCGGGGGGAGATGCACGCCATCAAGAGTGCCGGATGAGCGCACGCCGTGGGAGACCGGATGTGCATCTGTTGGGACACGGCGGATACTCCGGATGCCTGACGCGGCGGCGGTGTCATGCTGGTACGCATGCCTGAGCTGCGATCGAGGACGTCCACACACGGTCGGACGATGGCCGGCGCCCGGGCCCTCTGGCGGGCCACCGGGATGACCGACGACGATTTCGGCAAGCCGATCGTCGCCATCGCCAACAGTTTCACCCAGTTCGTGCCGGGTCACGTCCACCTGAAGGACATGGGCGGTCTGGTCGCCGACGCGGTGGCCGAGGCCGGTGGCGTCGGCCGGGAGTTCAACACGATCGCTGTCGACGACGGCATCGCCATGGGCCACGGCGGCATGCTCTACTCCCTGCCCAGTCGGGAGTTGATCGCCGACGCGGTGGAGTACATGGTCAACGCACACTGTGCCGACGCCCTGGTCTGCATCTCGAACTGCGACAAGATCACCCCGGGCATGCTGCTGGCCGCGCTGCGCCTCAACATCCCGACCGTCTTCGTCTCCGGCGGCCCCATGGAGGCCGGCAAGACGGCGGCGATCGAGGGCGTCGTCCACAGCAAGATCGACCTGATCGACGCGATGATCGCCTCCTCGAACGAGGCGGTCACCGACGACCAGCTCGGCGAGATCGAACGCTCCGCCTGCCCCACCTGCGGCTCCTGCTCGGGGATGTTCACCGCCAACTCGATGAACTGCCTCACCGAGGCGATCGGGCTCGCGCTGCCCGGCAACGGTTCGACGCTTGCCACCCACGCCGCGCGCCGGTCGCTCTTCGTCGAGGCCGGCCGCACCGTCGTGGAGATCTCCAAGCGGTGGTACGACGGTGACGACGACTCGGTGCTCCCCCGCACCGTCGCCTCCAAGGCCGCCTTCGAGAACGCGGTCGCCCTGGACGTGGCGATGGGCGGCTCCACCAACACGGTGCTGCACCTGCTCGCCGCCGCCCGCGAGGCGGAACTGGACTTCGGCGTCGCCGAGATCGACGCCATCTCCCGGCGGGTCCCGTGCCTCGCCAAGGTCGCCCCGAACTCCCCGAAGTACCACATGGAGGACGTGCACCGCGCCGGTGGCATCCCGGCGATCCTCGGCGAACTGGACCGGGCCGGGCAGCTCAACCGCGACGTGCACGCCGTGCACTCCCCCTCGCTGGCCCAGTGGCTCACCGACTGGGACGTGCGGGGCGGCTCACCGACGCCGACGGCTGTCGAGCTGTTCCACGCCGCACCCGGCGGGGTGCGTACCGTCGAACCGTTCTCCACCACCAACCGCTGGTCGTCGCTCGACACCGACGCCGCCGAGGGCTGCATCCGCGACCGCGAGCACGCATACTCCGCCGACGGCGGTCTCGCCATCCTGCACGGCAACCTGGCCCCGGAGGGCTGCGTCGTGAAGACGGCGGGCGTGCCGGACGACTGCCTGACCTTCCGCGGCCCGGCGAAGGTGTACGAGTCGCAGGACGACGCGGTGACCGCGATCCTCGCCAAGCAGGTCGTCGCCGGCGACGTAGTGGTGATCCGCTACGAGGGGCCGAAGGGTGGCCCCGGCATGCAGGAGATGCTCTACCCCACCTCGTTCCTCAAGGGTCGCGGGCTGGGCCGCTCCTGCGCGCTGCTCACCGACGGCCGCTTCTCCGGCGGCACGTCCGGGCTCTCCATCGGGCACGCCTCCCCCGAGGCCGCCTCCGGCGGGCTGATCGCCCTGGTCCGCGAGGGCGACGAGATCATCATCGACATCCCGGGCCGGTCGATCTCCCTCAACGTCGCGGAGGACGAGCTGGAGGCGCGACGCGTCGCCGAGGAGAAGCGCGACAAGCCGTACACCCCGACCGACCGGCAGCGGCCGGTGTCGGCGGCGCTGCGCGCGTACGCCTCGATGGCCACCTCGGCCAGCGACGGCGCCTACCGCCGCGTCCCGGAGTAGTCGTCGCCGGGCAGCGGCACACGTCGCTGCCCGGCATACTCCCCGAGATGCCCCCCCGCACGCTGCTCGCCATCGTCACCCCGCTCGTGCTCGCCCCCTTCCTGCTGGCCGGCGTGATCTGGTGGGCGCTGCGTCCACCCGAGGCGATCTGGCACGACGACGCGGTGGCCGACGCGACCGAGACCGCCGACCGGATCGAGACGCGGTTCAAGCAGGACCACCTGTACCGGGCGGCCGACTACGCGCACACCGCGGGGCAGGAACCCGACGTGGCAGTGCTGAGCGTCATCGGCGAAACGCACTGGCAGACCGGGGTGACCCTGGTGCTTCGGATCACCGGACACGGGCAGGGCACCCGGGGCAACGGCCACACGGACAAGGGCGACGAAGAGGTCTGCTTCCGATTCCAGCTCGGCCCCGAACGGGACAGCCGCGACGACGACATCGGCTGCCCCGCCGACGCCCCACTGCCGATCCAGAAGGACCCCACACTGGACGGGGTGGACGGACGGCTGGAGAAGGCCCTCGGCCCCGCCGGCCCGGACGAGGCCCGGATCCGCAAGGCCGTCGACGCGCTCGGACTGGACCCCGCCGTACGCCGGGAATTCACCACCGAAGGCGACACGGTCGGGGTGGCCCTGCGCGCCTCCCAGTACGACTGTCTCCTGGCCCGGGTCGACGCGTCCGGCGCCCAGACCTGGCGGCCGTCGCACATCCAGCTCGCCCCCGGGGAGCTGCCCTGCACGGCCGGCACGGCGTTGAGCAGCCAGTTCGGTCACGGCCCACGCTGACGCGGGCCACGGCGGTCCGCGAGCCGACGGCCTGCCGCCGCGTCCGACGGGGAGCGCGATAGGTGGCCGAGATGTCCCCCGCACACCGTCGTAGGCATCGACTACGCTGCGAGCCCGGTCCACCGTCTGGCGGGCCGATGCCGGCGGGCCACTGTGGTCCGACCGCACACCACACGGGGGAGGACACCATGGCTCCTGCGCGTCTTCGAACACTGTCCCGCATCCTGACCGCCGCCACCGCCACGGTGCTGATCGCGGCGGCAGCGCCGGCCGCAGCGGCGCCGAAGCCCACGATCGGATTCTCCGGTATCGCGTTCGCGACCGACCACGTCGACACCACCACCGGCGGCGCGACAGTCACTCTCAACTGGACCGTCACCGACACGTCGACGACCGCCCGCGATCTCGCCGGCAGCATCTACGTGCAGGCCTACAGCGGGACCACCGCGCTCGGGCCGCTGGAGCAGATCCGGTTCGCCCTCAACGGCGGTTGGCCGGTGGTCTCGCCGCAGACGGGCGGCATCGCCAGCGCAACATACGCATACGACTTCCTGCTGACCGAGTACGGCCCGGCCGCGCCGGTGACCTACCGCGTCACGAAGATCACCGCGACCGACGACCAGGGCACCACGCGAACCCTGTCCGGCGACAGGATCAGCCCGGCCGCCGTGCTGGCCGCCACTCAGACCCCGGACACGGCACCGCCGACGACCGAGTACGTCTGGCTCGACCCACCCACCGAAAGTGTGGTGTACGACGATGGTTCCGGCGCGACCCTGCGTTTCGGCCTGTACGCCTTCGACGAATCGGGCGCGGGCTTCTGGAAGGGTCGCCTCGTGCTGGACGGACCCGGCACCGCCGAGGTCGTCGCGCCCATCACGCTGACGCAGAGCGACCAGGGCGGCCTGCTCTGCGGTGACGCGCAGAACTGGGACCTCTGGCGTGTCGAGTGCCACGTGCCGGTGACCCTGCCGGCGGGCAGCCCCACCGGCGACTGGACGGTGAAGGCGGTCAGCCTCACCGACCGGGCCGGCAACACCAAGCGCTACACCGGCCTGCAGGCGCCGACGGTGCGGGTCACCCGCAACGAGGCCATCAGCGCCACCGGGTTCGCTCTGAACCCGACGCAGGTGAACAACTGGCGCGGGCCGGCGACGACGACTCTGACGTTCACCGCGAGCGGCGCTCAGGGCAAGCTCACCGCCACCGTCGAGACCCTGGGCTGCTCGACCTGGAACCAGGTGCTGACCGAGGGACCGGCGGGCACGTACGCGCTCCCGGTGGTGCTGAGCACGCTGAGCACCTCGTGCGCCATCGAGGGCATCCTGCTCACCGACGAGGCCGGCGCGCTCTCGGCGTACGGCGCCCCCTACGGTCGGCCCGCGCTCGACCTGCGGGCCACCCGGTTGCCCGATACGGCCCGGCCAGTGGCGACCGCGGCAACCCTGAGCCCTACCGAGGCCCGCCCGGACGAGGTGTCGAACGGCATCAACGTCGACGTCACTATCGACGACGTCACGCTCGCTCCCATCGACGGCTTCTCGACCACCATCTACAACTCCCTCGGCCACTCGGTGGGCGGCTCGGTCGGCGGCATCCGGGTCGGGTCCGACGGGCGCGTCTCGCTGCCGGTGTCCTTCCGTGAACTGCCTCCGGGGACGTACACGGTGGGCTTCTCGCTCACCACCGCAGCCGGCAACACCGCCGGGTGGGGCTATCCCAACGGCGGCACTCCGGCACCGTCCGGGCCCCTGGTGTTCACCAGCCTGCCGGCGGCCTGACCCCAGCACCCCGCAGTTCTCCGCGGCCCTCTCCCCACTCGGGAGAGGGCCGCGCCGTCGTCTAGACACCGCGCAGGTCGAGGGCTTGAGCGAGGAGGCGTAGGCCGTCGTCGTCGTGTCGGTGCACGGCGCAGCCGGCGCGGGTGAAGCGCACGGTGACCGCCTGCCCGGCGTGCCGGGCGGCGAGCCGCAGCAGATCCGGCTCGGGGTCGCCAGCGAGGTCGCGCGGCCCCGACCAGGGCACCGGGATCGGGACCGCCGGGTCGGCCGGGACGGCGCTGGCGACCGCGTCGGTGAGACCTTCCCGGCACCAGGCGAGGGCGGCAGCAAGACTGGGCCGGTAGGGCAGGTCGTCGGGGAGGACGGGTGCGTCGCGCGGTTTCACCTCGACCGACCAGCGCAGACCGTCGGCCAGCAGCGGGTCGCCGGTGTTGTGCCGCAGGTCGCACACGGTCACCACGAGCGCCACGTCGAGGCCGAGGGCGAGCCGCAGCAACTCGGCCAGCGGCGGCGCGTCCGGGGGTGCCGCCACCACGATCAGGCGGCCCGCTGCGGCGCCCCGTCCGGCGCTGCGCGCGTACTCCCCCACCGGGTCGGCGCCGGCCCAGGGCAGGGTGACGTACCCGTCGCGCAGGTTCCGGTCGAGGTCGTGCCCGCCATCGGCGTCGCGGAGGTCCTCGGGTCGCGCGCCGAGGACGGCGGCCCAGGAGCCGAGCCGGTAGCGGTCGGGGAGCTGGACTACGGGCCGACCGTTGGGCTGGGTGGCGACCAGCGGCGCAACCTCCGGTGTGCCGGCCTGCCAGGTCAGGTGCACCACCCGGTGCCGCAGGTCGGTGACGGTGACAAGCACGGCCTGGTACAGGCGGTGGGTGTCGCCGCAGGTGTAGCAGCGCAGCGCCGACGCGCGCAGGCCGGCGCCGCAGCAGTGCGGGCAGTCGGAGTCGGCGGGCCGGTCGCCGAGCCGGCAGTCGCAGGCGCGCAGCCGGTTGTGCGGCCGGCAGTCCGGGCAGGGCCGCCACTCGACGGGTGCACCCAGCCAGGACGGGTCGGGCGGTTCGTAGCCACGGTGCAACGGCACCCGCACCCTGCGAACCACCTGCCCGGTGGGCTGTTCGGCGAGGGTCTCGATCGCCTCGCCGGGGCGCAGGGTGGTGTGCCACCAGCGGCCGTCCCGCCAGAGGGCCTGCGCGCCGGGCAGCTCTTCGCCGCCGGCCGGGTCGACGCAGTCGGCGAGGAGGCGGCGTTCGAGTTGGTCGACGTCTATGGCCGGGGCACCGGGTGGGCGCGGCGAGTCGGGACGCAACAGCCGGGCGGGGGCGGTCAGGCCGCGCTCGGCGAGACCGGTGAGCGCGCCGGCCACGTCGGTGCGGGCCAGCGCCTCCGACGGTCCTGACACCAGGCGGTTGTGCCGGGCGGCACCGGGGAGCCGGGCACTTCATATCGGAGGGCCCACCCGAACCCGAGACCCTGCCGGCGGGCCTCGACGACCAGGTCGAGCAGCAGAAGGTCGGCCAGCGCGCAAAACCGAGCCAGGCGGGCGGCAAGGTCGACGGTGGGCGCGGCGCTCGACCGTCCCAGCACCAGCCGCCAGGGAGCGTGATCGGCGCGCAGGATGGCGTGGGCCTCTAGCTCGTGCCGCTGCGCGGCGGGCAGGTCGGGTCGCCACTGCCGGTCCAGCCACAGCGACGGCACGTCAGCGTCGGTCACGATCGCGCCGACGCTGGCGGCGAGTTCGCGTACCCGGGAAGCAAGGGCGACCACCCAGTGGCCCGCGGGGTCGCGGTGGGGTTCGAGGCCGCCGGGCACGACCTGGTGGGACGCGACCGCGCCGGTGTCCAGGTTGGCGACGGTGACCACGAGCTGCGCTCGCCGCCGGCCGCGCCGACCGCAGCGATAACAGGGGTACGCGATGCTGCCCGCGCCGTGACACTGCTCGCAGCCCCGGTACGCCTCCCGGCGCGGCCCGAGCACCTCGGCGTCGACGAGGAACCGGTCGCCGTAGGTGGTGCACCGGCACGGGTCCAGCGTGAAGGTCATCCCGTCGCAGTCGGGGCAGGTGACGACGGGCGCGGCGGTCACCGACACCGCCGGGCCGTGCAGTCACCGTCGTGCTCGACGCGGCGCACGCACCGCCGGCCACCGTCGAGCGGCAGGTCGCAGAAGACCCGATGGCGTACGCCCTGCTCGTCCTCGGCCGAGACGGTGGTCTCGCCCGCGTCCACCTCGGGCAGAAAGGTCAGGGAGCGAGCCAGGGTGCCGGCGAAGTGCTGGGCGGCCGGCAGATCGGCGGCGGTGAACGGCAGGTGCGCCACCCAGCGAGGGCTCATTGGACGGCCGTCGGCTCGGCTCGAAGAAACGCGCACATGCCTTCTCCTCACTGACGGATTGGTTGAAAAATCGGCGGCCGACGGGAATTGCGCGTCGTCGCCTTTGTCGGACCTATCTTGTAAGGTCAGAGGCGCTATCGCAATGATTGTCGACTCACCCTGTTCCGTTATTTGTGGGCAACATTCCCCTGTTGCAGAACGGCCGTCGGGATGTTGCAAAATTCAACAGGAAGGAGAGCCGCGTGACCGACGACATGGGCTCGACGGTGCCCCGACGGCAGCTCGGCAGGGCGTTACGCGACCTGCGCACCGAGGCGGGGGCAACCCTGGACGCGGTCGCCGAGGCGCTGGAGTGCAGTCGGCAGAAGGTGTGGCGGATCGAGAGCGGGCTCGGCTCGGTGCGCGGGGTCGACGTCCGAGCGATGTGCGAGCTGTACGGGGCGACGGGCGAGCTGACGCGGGCTTTGACCTCCCTGGCCGGCGAGACCAGAGCCAAGGGGTGGTGGCACGCGTACGGCGATGCCGTGCCGGAATGGTTCGAGCTGTACGTCGGCCTCGAATCCGCCGCGAGCCGAATCCGCCGCTACGACGAATCGCTGATACCCGGCTTGTTGCAGACCCGAGGCTATGCGCTCGCCGTCTACCAACACCGGTCCGAGGTCGACGACGACGAACGCGATCGGCTGGTTCAGGTGCGACTCCAACGACAGTCGCTGCTGACGCGTCGCCTACCAGCAGCACCCGAACTGGACGTCGTGATCTCCGAGGGTGCCCTGCTCCGCGTCGTCGGCGACCGAAGCACGATGTCCGAGCAGCTACACCACCTGCTTCACGTTGCTGAGCTCGAATCCGTGACCATCCGGGTTCTGCCGCTGGCGGTCGGCCTCCATCGCGGAGTCGAGGCGGGCACCTTCGTCATGTTGGAGTTCCCGCCCGGCAACCGGGCAACACCAGAACCGCCGGTCATCTACAGCGAGTCATGGACCGGAGCGCTCTACCTCGATCGCCCAGACGAGTTCAGCGCCTACGAGAAGGTCTGGGCCAGCCTGGATCAGCTCGCCCTCGATGAAGGACAATCGAGGCACCTCATCAATAAGATCATCGGAGAGGTTCACCATGGCTGATCTGACCCGTGCTCGATGGCGTAAGAGCACCCGTAGTGGCAGCAACGGTGGCGACTGCGTTGAGGTTGCCGACAACCTGACTGGCATCGTCGCCGTCCGTGACAGCAAGGATCCGCACGGCCCAGCCCTCACCTTCACCCCCACCGCCTGGGCCAGCTTCGTGGGCTCGGCCCGCACTTCCCGCTGAGGATTCGGTGGGTGTCGCGGGGCCTCCTGGGACACCCACCCGGTGCAGGGCTGGGGCTGCGGCGAAGGGCGCCGGCGATCTGCGTTGCCCGCCGTGTCGTTGTGCTGTTGAGCGGTATACCTCAGGGTATGAATATGACTCTGAGGTATACCGCTTACCACCGCATCCGCCCCCACCGAGTTGACCGACGGTTACCGCCGGCCGCCGGCTGCGCCCACCGCTCCAGCCAGGGTCAGGAATTACTCGTCTAGCGCTCCGTTCAATCGATCTGCAAGGAGCAGAGGGGTCACGAGGTCGTGAGCGTGCGGACCGATTTCGGCGACCTCATCCGCGCGATGGCACGGCGTGATTGGGGCGCGGTGGACCATCTCCTGGACGCGTTGGAGACCTCCGGTTGGCGGGGCGGCTACCAGGTGATCGGCGCTGCCTTCGCCATCGCCGTCAACGACCACTTCTCTGCCGCCCACTCCCCCACTGACGTTGCCCGCTTCGTCGCCGAGACGCGTACCCAGTTTCCGGGCGCGGAGTCGCTGCCCGCCCCGGAGATGGAAGTGCTCGTCCGCGCGGCCCTCGGTGAGGTCGGGCTGATCGACAACCTCAGCCCCGAGACGGCCCTCCAGATGCAGATCGTGTTCCTCGGCAAGCTGCTCCAAGACCGTGATTTCACCAGGACGCAGCTTGAAGAGTTCATCACCGACGTGGAGCGCACGGCTGCCGAATACCTGTAACCAGCGGGGCTGCGTGCCACAGTCATCTCCGATAGTGTCCGTCCGACCACGCAAACGTGAACTCGTTGCGCGATCGTCAGACGGAGGGCGGCATGGCCAGCATCGAGGAAGTCAAGGCAGCGCTGATGCAGGCCGCCGAGCAGGGCAACGCCACGATCAGCCAGATTCGGGCCGCCGCCGACAACACCGAACAGATGCTGGCCCGGCTACGCGCCATCTCTGCCGGCACCGGCCACCCGACGATCGCCGAGGCCATCGCCCGAGGCGAGCAGAGCAAGCAGCGCCTGGCCGAAGCCATGGCCCTGGTGCAGGGCAGCTCGGAGGCGGCACGCCGCTACATCAGCGTCCTCGGCTGAGCGTCGGCCACACCGATGAGCGTTGGCGAGGTCAAGGCGTCCCTTCGCGCCGCCATCGAAGCTGCCCGTCAGGGGCGTCGGGTGTTCGACCAGGCCGCTTCCGACGCGGAGGCAGCGACCCGAATGGCGGACGCCGTCTTGCAGGGCAGCCGAAACGAGGACGTAACGGCAGCACATCAGGCGCTTGCCGCCGCCAGCGCAGAGGTCGAACCGACCCGACGCCGCTTCGACAACACCGTCAAACACGCAGCCGACTACCTCACCCGCCTCGGATGAGCGGCAGCCTCGCCGAGGTTGTCGCGCAGCTTCTCGCCGTACGCGGAAAGCTCGATGCCGCCGCCGTCACGGCGCTGCGGGCCCGGGCGGATGCCGAACAGGCCGTGACACACCTGGCTGCGGTCAAGCGGGGTAGCAGTGACCAGCGATTGAGCGCCGCTGTCGCGGATGCCGAGGTGGCCCGCGACAAAGCCGGCCGCTACGCCCGCCTTCTAGCCGACGCTGCCCGACACATCACCGGATATGTGAACACCATCGCCCCCGGTGCCGCAGCCTCCGGACCCGTTGGGGAGGACGCCTCCCCGTCCGGGGAACGTCTGGTGACCGAAGCCGAGAGGCGCGGACGTCGGGCCGACATTGCCTGGCGCAAACAGGTCCAGAAGGCCGACAACACCGAGGACAGCCTGAAGGACGCCGAGGCCAGCGCCAAGGAGGTCTTCAAGTTCTTCAAGCAGCAGAAGGAGGGCGGCACAAGCGGCACGACGAGCCCGCAGCCCACACCTGCTCACGAACAGCCGCAGGTCGACAGCCCAGTGACCGCCGTAGTGATGGCGGCCGGCGCGTTGGCGGTGACCGCAAAGGCGATATGGAACCATGGCAAAGCTCGACGAGCGAGGAAGCGAGACGATGATGATCAAGCCTGAGTTGCCGGAGTACATCCGCACGATGGTGCGCGGTGATCACGCCGCCAACGACGCGGTCGAGGCACGGCTTGACGCCGAAGGGTGGGACGGGCTTCCACGCTTTCTCGCGGCGGTCTTCTTCCTCGCCGTCGACCGTCGTTTCGGTGAAACCGCCGGGCGTTCTGAGGTCATCACGTTTGTCGGGGACCTCAGAGCAGGGCTCAGCGACGGCGGACCGGACATCAACGCCGAAGCAGCCGAGACGCTCATCATGTCGATCATTGATCCTTCGATCGACTACTCGATCAGTCAAGAGATGATCGGCCGCATCCAGGCGGCCACGGTGCAGAAGATCCTGACCGAAGAGAACCTGTCGGACAGCGAGCTGGACGCCCTGCTCGCCGAGGCAGTCGGCCTTTCCTCAAGATCCTGAGGAGGGCGAGGCAGCGCTGACAGGAAACGTCGAGGCATCCTCGTTCTCACAGCGCCTGCCCGTCGTCGTGCATTGCTCGCATGGATCCGCCTGCAACAGGATCGGGTGGCCTTTCCGCCCATCCAACCCATTGACGATCACGCTTGCCGTCGACCTGCTCGTCCATCCCCGACGACGGCAGGGCGCAGGTGCCCTGCCAGAATCGGCATTCCGACACCGATCCTCAATGCTTCTGAGATTTGGCATCGGCAGTGCCCGCTGCGGTGTGCGCCGGCTGTTCCCCTCGAACGGGAGGCCGAGGGCTCTCTTGAACGACCTGCACGACGCCTGGCGCGGTCTGCACTGGAGTACGGGGCGGTGGCACCAGGTTGGCGAGAAACTCCTGTGTCTCCGGATCCACCGAATGGATCAGCGTCCCTCGCATGCCCCGCGTGAGCAGGACCTTGTAGGCGTTGCGGATCAAGCGGTCGGCGCCCTCCGAGACCCGCCCATTCCTGAATATCGCGCTGTCATGGGATTTCGTCGGCTCACTGCGGAGCTGTCCGTCACGGAACACGAGATCCGGGCCCAGGATCACGCCGGACCAGTCGTATTCGAAGCCCTGCGCGGTGTAGATGCAGCCGATCTGGTCGAAGCCCCGCGGATCGGTAGCCCAGTAGGAGCCAGACGGGATGCCCCTCGGTGGATGGTCGCTGGCAGCGTTCCACGGTCTCCGCCAGTCGTTGATGGACACATCCGCAACAAGTTGGCCGCCGCGGGGTAGTTCGTGCCAAGGCCAACAAAATCCCGCTGAGATCCGAGCAGACTGGCCGGCAGCGAGGCGTGGTCGCAGCAGATCCTCCATCTGCTGCGGTGAGGCGGCCAGCGCGACGCGGTAGTCGTCATCGGCCGACCATCGATAGGGGGTGGCACCTTCGGCCAGCCCCAACAGGTGCATCACCCAACGCTCGTACCGAGGGCTGCCGCCGCAGCGAAACTGCGCGCCGAGATGGATGTAGTCCACCTCGAGATCCAAGCTGTCCGCCGCCTCGCGGATCATCCGCACGCTCCCCACCTCGTTCGGACGAACCGCCTGATCGTCATCAAGGAGGAACACCGGAACTTTGGCGACCGCGATCAGTTCGTGAACCTGCGGGATTTTCCCGGTGAACCCGCCGCGGCGGGTCGACCTGTTACGGATGCGGTGGGCCTCATCGCAGATCAGCACATCGAGGCTGTTCGGCGGCGACTTCATGAAGTCCAGGAAGTAGTTGAACACCGGTGTCGTTCGCTGCTCCGGGTCTCGGGGCTGCCTCCTGGCGTACGCCTGGACGGTCTTCTTGAAGGCCTTGGACCCGGTGGCATGAGCGACGGGACGCTCCTCCCGGGCCAGGTCCGCCAGCAACGTGAGCGCGATGGCGCTCTTGCCGCTGCCCGGCCCGCCGGAGACCAGCACAACCCGCTTGCGCCGCCCTCGGTCCGCCCAGCGGATCCCGCGCATGACCAGTTCGTACGCCGTACGCTGCTCATCCAACAGCACGAGATGGCGGCGACTCGCCACCTCGTCCGCCACCACAGCCAGAAGCTGCTTGCTCGGTCGGGCGTGAGCGTTCAGCAGCCGTTCGGCCGCTGCCCTCTCCCGCCACGGCGCGAACCGCTCCCGCAGGTAAGTGCGCAGATTCTCAGCTCGGTCCTTGGTGAAGATCATTCGCCGTTCAGTCGGCGCGGAGAGGCTGCCAGGGGGTAGGTCGGGGATCTGATGACGGTCGGCGTTATGCAGAAATGCGAGACCATGCACCGACCCCGGCCATTCCCACAGCACGGGCAGGAAGTCAGCCAGGTAGGAGCAGTATGTCTGGACTTGCAGCGCGGGGTGCGGCTGCGGCTCACGCATCCCCGGAACTCGTACCAAGTTCTCCGCCTCGTCGTAGACGCTCGCCCGGCTCCACTGTTTGAGTTCCACAACGGCGTAAACCGGCCGCTGCGACGATCGCTCGACACCGGCGATGATCACATCGATCCGTCGGCTGCTGCGGGGAAGCTGGCACTCCACCAGTGCGTCGAGGTCACCGAGCCCTGCCGCGGTGACTTCCCTGGCCAGCGCGGGGAGACTCTCCTCCCAGGAGAAGCGCTCGCTGGCCTTCACATCGAAGCCCGCAGCGGACTGGTGGGCAGCCACCCGGGCTGCCAACTGCTTCGCCTCGGCAAGCTCAAGAATCTGCTTGGGTGTGGTTTGGAACGCCAGCACTGACAGGCCCCCGAGGCACGAAGATCTCGTGCGGTGGGGGCATGTCCTGCTCAGGAAGCCCGTCGATCCGCTGAACTGACGGTCACAGTATCGACACTGTGTAGCTGCCGCTACCCGGCTTCGTCCGCAAATCTGATCTCCGGGGCCCACCGGACCCGCACCAGGTTGTGCAGGAACTCCCGCGTCTCCGGGTCCGTCGCGTACAGCACCGTGCCGCGCATGCCCCGGGTCAGCAACACCTTGTAGGTGTTACGGATCAAGCGGTCCACTTCCCCGTCGCCGACGGATTTGCGGCTGCGGATCGACGAGTCCTTCGACTCCTCGCGGCGAGTCACCAACCGGCCGTCCCTCGCCACCAGGTCCGGGCCGATGATGACCCCTGACCAGTCGTACTCGAAGCCCTGCGCTGTGTAGACGCAGCCGACCTGGCCGAAACCGTTCGGGTCGGTGGCCCAGAACGCGCTCCCCGGCGCCTCTCCGACACTGCGTTCACTCCGGACGTTCCACGGCCGCGCCCAGTCACCGATCGTCACGTCCGGCACCAACGTGCCGTCCGGCCGAGGATCGCTCCACGGCCAGCAGTAGCCGGCCGACATCCTGGCCGTGCCACTCACTTCCTGCCGCTCGGCGAGGTACGCCTCAAGTTCCTCCGGCGACTCGGCGACCCGCACGTCGAAACGGCCGTCGCCGGTCCAGACCGACGGCGTGCCGCCATCCAGACCCAGCAGGTCGAGAACCCACTCCTCGTACGCCTCGCTGCCACCACAACGGAACTGGTCGTGTAGGGAAACGACATCGACCTCCACGCCAAGCTCCTTCGCGGAGGCAGAGATGACCTCGACGCTGCCCAACTCGCCCGGCTTCACCACCTGATGCTCGTCGAGCAGGAAGACTGGCACCCGGGCGAAGGAGATGAGTTCCTCCAGCTGGGGACGCGCGACGTCCCGACGTGCCTTGGGCGTGTAGCGGTTGACCGACGTCTCCCGCACCCGATGCGCCTCGTCGCAGAGCAGCACCTCGATGTCGTTCGGGTCGGCGTCCATGAAGCTGTTGAAGTACTTGAAGAGGCTCTGAATCCGGGTCGATCCCCGGCCGGCGTAGCGACGCAGCGTCTGCGTGAAGGACCGCGAGCCGGTGGCGTGCAGCACCGGCCGACCCCGTCGGGCCAGCTCCCCGAGGAGCGCGAGGGCGATGACACTCTTCCCACTTCCCGGCCCGCCGGCCACCACCACCGCCCGCTTGTGGTTCGCCGTCCGCGCCCGCTCGATCGCGTGCATGACCAGCTCGTACGCCACATGCTGCTCGTCGAGCAGAGTGAAGTGCGAGCGCTCCTTCAGCTCCGCGGCGGCGTACGCCAGCAGATGCCGGCCGGGGCGCACGGTGCTGGTCAGGAACCGGTCCGCCGGGCCGGCTCCCGAGGCGGGCGCGAATCGGCTCCTCAGGTGATCGAGCCACTGCCCACGACGCTGCCCGGTAAAGATCCGGCTCTGTTCCGTGGCCGGCCGGGCGAGCAGGTCGGCAACGTCGCGATCCACCGCGTTGTGCAGGTACGAGGCACCCCGCAACAGCTTCTCGTCGCGGCCGAGCACGCCCAGAAAGTCGGCGAGATAGCGGCAGTAGTCCTGCACCTGGATGCCGGGATGCAGGCGAGGCCCACGCGCCTGCTCGACGGCCACGAGGGTGTCGGAGTCCTCGTAGGCCGTGGCGTAGGACCACTGCTTGAGCTCCACGACGAGGTAGGAGTCATCGCCAGTCTGCGGATCGATACCGGCCAGAACCGCGTCGACGCGTCGGCTGGTCAACGGCAGCTGGTACTCGACGAGCACCTCGACCTCAGCCAAGCCCGCGTCGGCGAGATCCTGTGCGAGCACCGGGAGGCTACGGGCCCAGGATCGCTTCTCGGCAGGACTGACTCCGTGACCGCCGTGGCGGGCCCGCTCGGTCAGCACTTCGACGAGGTTGCCATCGGTGGCGAGACGCAACAGACCAGCAGCGGACGTACGGTATGCCGACATCGACAGGTGCCCCCGGGCAGCACGAAATGATCGTGCGGATGGGGGGCATATCCGTGCACCGGAAGCCCGTCGGACCGCCTTACGGCCATGACTGTATCGAGAAGATCAATCAGCGACTACGACCGTGGCGCCTTCGCCGCGGACCCTCTCGCGCTCTCGATGGGATAACGCCGGGCCGAGTCCGCCAGCTTGTGGGTAGCTGCGTTCACCAGGTCGATGTCGAGGACGTCGGCGAGCCGGACCAGATAGATCATGACGTCGCCGATCTCGGCGCGTACCCGCGCACCGGCCTCTGGGTCCGCCATGACCTGGGCCGCCTGCTCCGGTGTCAGCCACTGCAGCTCCGCCAGCAGTTCGCCGACCTCGCCGGAGAGCGCCATCGCCAGATTCTTCGGCGTGTGGAACTGCTGCCACTCACGCTCCTCGGCGAACTGGCGGAGCTGCTCGGCGAGCTGGGTGACGCTACCTGTGGATCCCTCTTCCGACCGGCTGACCATGCTCAGATCCTCACACGCCAGTGTTCACGGCTCAGCGGCGCCGGGGTGATCCACACGAGTTCGCCGATGTCGCGGTATCCGCTCGACTCGGACACCGCGATATTGGTGAAGTCGTGTGGATCAAGCCGTCGGCAGGTCGTTGACGCAGCGCAGCACCGGGCGGGTGATCAGCGCTGCCTCGTCCAGCGGCCCGGCCGCGTGCACCGTGAACGTTGCCGACTCGCCGGGCAGCAGCGTGACCAGGGCTCTGTCCACTGTGCCGGAAGCGTCCAGGCGGTCCGGGAAGAGAGTCAGATCGCGCAGCACCGTCCGGGCGGTGACCCGGACCCGCTGACCTCCGTCACAAGGTTCGACAGTCGCGTCCCAGGCCGCCGCCGGCCAGGCGACGTCCCGGTCCTCGGCGAAGAACCACAGCGCGCGCTCGACGCCAGCCTCGGCCACGAGCAGCTCACGCCGGGCGTCGTCCGGCCGGGCCAGGTCCGCCGGCAGGGCCAGCGGCACCGCGGAGTACGCGGGCACGTCCAGCTCGACTGTCGTCTTCGCCCGAGGCTCCCCGTCGAGGTTCAGCCGGGTCACCGAGGCCGACGCCCGCCACGGCTCGCCTGTCTCGTTCACCGCGACGAGGGCCAGGCCACCGTCGCGCGGCTGCACGGTCAACAGCCTGTCGGCGTACGCGTGGCGCAGCGCGTACCACAGGGGTTTGCGGCGGCCGTCGCCGTCGACGGCCGACCAGGAGGTCACCGGCCAGCAGTCGTTGAGCTGCCACACGATGGTGCCGGCGCAGACGTCCCGGTGCGACCGGAAGTGCTCGACGCCGAGCTGGATGGCCCGCGCCTGGTTGAGTTGTGTCAGGTAGTGCCAGTCGTCGAAGTCGGCCGGGGCGGGCAGGTGCGCGTCCAGGCCGCGCTGGAGTTTGCCGTCGCCGCCGGCGGCCTTCTGGTGGTGCGCCATCCCGGGTGAGTCATGCGCCAGCGGCTCGTCGGAGATCGAGCGGCGCAGGGTGGCGTACGTCGGTGGTGCCTGGTAGCCGAACTCGGCGACGAAGCGCGGCACGTACTCCCGGTACTTCGTGTAGTCGTCGGTGTTCCACACGTCCCAGATGTGGGTGGTGCCGTGCGCCGGGTCGTTGGGGTGGATCGTCTCGGTGCCCGACCAGGGGCTGCCCGACCAGTACGGGCGGGTCGGGTCCAGCTCGCCGACGATGCAGGGCAGGACGTCGAGGTAGTAGCCGCGCCCCCAGGTGCGCCCCGCGAGGGGTTCCTGCCAGTCCCAGTCGTGCCAGCCCCAGATGTTCTCGTTGTTGCCGGTCCACAGCACCAGCGACGGGTGGGGCGTCAGCCGGGTCACCTGCTCGGCGGCCTCGGCGGCGACCTCGCTGGCGAACGGCTCCTCCTCCGGGTACGCGGCGCAGGCGAAGAGGAAGTCCTGCTGGACGAGCAGCCCTCGTTCGTCGGCGAGGTCGTAGAAGTCCTCCGACTCGTACCGGCCGCCGCCCCAGACGCGCAGCAGGTTGACGTTGGCTCCGATCGCCTGGTCGAACCGGCCGGCGAGCCGGTCCCTGGTGATCCGGGTGGGGAACACGTCGTCGGGGATCCAGTTGACGCCCCGCACGAAGACCGGAACGTCGTTTACCGACAGCACGAACGGGGTGCCGTGCTCGTCGGGCGTGGTGTCCAGCCGCACCGAGCGGAAGCCGACCCGCCGCGACCAGGTGTCCAGGGTGTCGCCGTCCGGCGCGTGCAGGGTCACGTCCAGCGGGTGGAGCGCCTGCTCGCCGTACCCCCGGGGCCACCACAGCGCGGGCTCACGGACGGTGACTCTCAGCACGGCCGTGCGCTGCCCGGCCGGAACGACGACCTCGGCATGGGCGTCGGCGACTGTGGCGCGGACGGTCAGCGGGACGTCCGCGACCCGCTCGACCTCGACGTGCACCTCGACCCGGCCGTCGCGACCGTCCACGGTGACCAGCGGGCGGACGCCTGCCAGCCGGGCCGTGGACCAGGCGTGCAGGGCGATGTCCTGCCAGATGCCGGCGGTGACCAGGGTGGGCCCCCAGTCCCAGCCGAAGTTGCAGGCCATCTTGCGAATGAAGTGGAACGGCTCCGGGTAAGCGTTCGGCCGGTCGCCCAGCCGTTCCTGTTGCGCCTCGGCGTAGCGGTAGGCGGAGTCGAACGCGACTGCCAGGTCGTTGTCGCCGTCGCGCAGCAGCGCCCCGACGTCGAACCGGTAGGAGCGGTGCATGTTCTCGGTACGGCCGACCTCGACCCCGTTGACGCGGATGGTGGCGACGGTGTCCAGGCCGGCGCAGACCAGGTCGACCCGGTCGTGGTCGCCGGCCGGGGCAGAGAAGGTCGTCCGGTAGTGCCAGTCGGTGCGCCCGATCCAGGCCAGGGACAGCTCGTTGTCGTCGAGGTACGGATCGGGGATCAGCCCGGCGTCGAGCAGGTCGGTGTGCACACAACCGGGCACGGTCGCCGGCACGGACCGACCGACGACCTCCGCCGGCACCTGCGCTGCGGGCGTCGCCCGCACGGTCCAGCCGTCGTAGAGTCCCTGTCGGCTCACGATGTCACCGCACCTTCTGCATCGAAAGATGCCTACTGAACCGGATAAGCTGAGCAACCGTACGGTTCGGATTTCGGGACTGTCAACGGCACCAGAGACCAAGGAGCACGCCGGTGAAGCGGCCGACCATCGCGGACGTCGCGCGTCGCGCCGGCGTGTCCAAGGGCGCCGTGTCGTACGCCCTGAACGGGCAGCCCGGCGTCTCGGCGGCCACCCGGGAGCGCATCCTCGCCATCGCCACCGAGATCGGGTTCAGCCCGAGCAGCGCCGCGCGGGCGCTCTCCGCCGCCACGGCCGGCGCTGTCGGTCTGGCCCTGTGCCGGCCCGCCCGGACACTTGGCGTCGAGCCGTTCTTCATGGCGCTGATCAGCGGCGTGGAGGCCGAACTCTCGGCCCGCTCGTACGCGCTGACCCTCCAGGTGGTGGCCGACCACGACGCCGAGATCGCGGTGTACCGGCGCTGGTGGGGCGAGCGCCGGGTCGACGGGGTGCTCGTCTGCGACCTGCGCACCGACGACAGCCGCATCCCCGCCCTGCACCAGCTCCAACTGCCGGCCGTGGTGATCGGCGGGCCGGGCGGCACCGGCGAGCTGGCAAGCCTCTGGTCGGACGACGCGGCGGCGCTGACCGAGGCGGTGGAGTACCTGGTGGCGCTGGGCCACCGCCGCATCGCCCGGGTCGGCGGCCTGCCCGACCTGCTGCACACCGAGATCCGCACCGACGCCTTCGCGGGGGTGTGCCGGCGACTCGGCCTGGCCGACGCGGTCACCGTCTTCTCCGACTACAGCGGCGAGGAGGGTGGGCGGGCCACCCGCCGCCTGCTCAGCTCCGCCACGAGGCCCACCGCCGTCATCTACGACAACGACGTGATGGCCGTCGCCGGGCTCTCGGTCGCCCAGGAGATGGGCCTCACCGTGCCGGACGACCTGTCCATCGTGGCCTGGGACGACTCTCCTCTGTGCCGGCTGGTGCACCCGCCCCTGACAGCGCTGGGCCGCGACATCCCCGCGTACGGGGCGCACGCCGCCCGCCACCTGCTCGCCGTCATCGCCGGGCAGCCGGCGACGCGGGTGCAGGACGAGAGCCCACAGCTGACCCCGCGCGGCAGTACCGCACCGCCGCGCGGGAAGTGAACCGGTTCAGCGGGACGTCGAGGGGAACTCCTCGAAGTACGCCTCGACCCGCTCGGCGGTGGCCGGACGCGCCAGCGCGAAGCCCTGCCCGTAGTGGCAGCCGGCCCGACGCGCCCCCTCGACCTGGGTCGCTGACTCCAACTCCTCGGCGACGATCTCCACACCCAACCGCTCGCCCACGTTGACCACCACGTCGATAAGCGGCGGCTGCCCCGCCGACTGCGCCCCCACCAGCTCGGGGCCCACCTTCAACAGGTCGATCGGCAGGCGGCGGAGCTGGGCCAGCGAGGCGTGCTCGGCCCGGAAGTCGTCAAGCGCGGTACGGACGCCCAGCGACCGGAGCCCCGCCAGCCGGGCCACCACCGTCGACAGGTCGGCGGCGATCCTCGGCTCGGCCACCTCCACCACCAGCCGCTCCGGCGACACCCCGTACGCGGCCAGCACCGCCGCGGTGCGGTGCACGAAGTCGGGAGTGGTCAGTTCCCGAGTGGTGACGTTCACCGCCATCCACAGCTCACGGGGGCCCGCCGACCAGCCGGCCAACTGCCGGCAGGCCCGGTCCAGCACCCACCACTCCAACTCGCCGACCAGATCCAGATCCTCGGCGACCGGCAGCAACTCGGCCGGAAGCACCGTGCCGAGCACCGGGCTGCGCCAGCGCAGCAGCGCCTCGGCGCCCACCGGCTGCCGGTCGGTCAGGTCGAGCACCGGCTGGTAGACCAGGTCCAGCTCGCCCCGTGCCACCGCACCGGGCAACTCACGTTCCAGGTCGAGGCGGCGTACCAACTGCTCCTCAAGGAACGCGTCGTACCACTCGACCCGGTCCCGGCCCAGTTGCACCGCCCGCCGCCGGGCCAGCTCGGCCTGACGGAGCACGTCGGCAGGCCCGGCGCCACTCACCTCGGCGAGCCCGATGCTCACCTGCACGCGCAGCACCGACCCGGCCAGCTGGTACGGCGGGGTGAGCGCGGTCAGCAGCCGGGTGCCCAACGCGTACGCCACCACCGGCCCGGCGCCGGTGACCACCGCGAAGCCGGTGCCGGTGCAGCCGGTCACCAGGTCGCCGGACCCGACGGCCGCGCGGACCCGCAGGACCGCCTCGGCCAGCACGTCCTCCCGCGCCACCGGGCCCAGCCCGTCCGCGCCGTGCAGCTCCACCAGCAGCAGCGAACCGGCCGGCGCCGGGACGTCGCCGATGGCGGCGAGAGCGTCCAGCAGCGCCGCCCGGTCCCCGACCGAACCGGACCGGTGGTCGACAGTCGACCAGGCGACGCCCGCGTCGGGCCAGGCCGTGTCGACAGCGGTCGTGGCGCCGATGCCACCGGTCGGAGGCCAGAGACCGTCGACGCCGCGGGTGGCGGTTCCGCCGGCGTCGGGGGGCCACGCCGCGGCGACCGGGCTCTGGCCCGATCGGGGCGACACGGGGGTCGCCTCGGGCCGCAGTGGTTGCGCCGCGCGCCGACGCCGGACCGCGCGGTCGGCGCGTCGGCGGTGCGCGGCGTGCCGCTCCGGTACGCCCGCGTCACCGCCGCGCAGCAACTCCCGCAGGACCAGCGGTGGCACCGCCGCCAGGGCGAGCAGCACGCTCGTCCGGTCCGGAGTGCGGCCCGCTCCCACGTGCAGACCCGCCGCGAGCAGCAGCACCGATGCCGGGAGCACCACCCGTGGCCAGGTCGCGGCGGGCGGGCCGGCAGCCGGTTGCGCACGGGCCGTCGTCACTGCGGACGTCGCCCCCCGTGCGGTCAACAGCATCCCGAGCACCAGCGGCGGCACCGCCAGCAGCGCCGCCCGGCCCGTCGGCGCTGGCGGCAGGATCGTCAGCAGCGCCAGCCCGACAAGTGTGAGCAGGACGCCGCCCCGGCAGATCGCGTCGCCCGAGCGCCGCCCAGACCCGGTGAACGCGCTGAGCACGGCCATGCCCAGCCCTGCGAGTGCCAGCGCCGCGACCAGCCGGGCCGGCGGAGGCAGGGTGTCGGGCGGGAGCAGCAACCAGCCGGCGAGGGTCAGACCGACAGTCGGGCCGGCCGCCTCGACCAGCCCCCGCAGTCGTGCCGTCCGGGGCGGCCGAATCGCGCCTCGACGCAGCCCGGCCACGGACAGGACGGCCACGGTCAACGAACCGAGCAGCGCGGCGGCGCGGTGCCCGGCGTCGACGAGCGGCAGAGCGGCGGCGACGCAGCCGGCCGTCACCACCGCCGCGTCGAGCAGCACGGCCGCCGTCCGCCATGACGGGTCGTCCGACGCCGGGTCGCTGGGTCGACGGCTGGTCAGCCGGGAGAGTCGTACGCCGGCGAGGGTGGCGCCCGCGCCGCCGGACAACGCGATCACCACCGGGGGCGGGACCAGATCGGCGGACCCGGCGACGACGAGCAGCGCCACGGCCGTGGACACGGCGACCTCCGGGGTCGCCCGGCGGGGGATGAGAACACGGAACGGGTACGCGAGGAGCACGGCGGTCGCCTTCGTGAGGGGGCACGGGGCGGTGCGGCGGTGCGGGGCGGCGGACGTTGCTGGTCCACTGCCCAACAGGAGGAAACGACCGGCGACCAGATTGGTTACGCGTCGGTCATCGAAACGGAACAGTGACCCGTATCACTGTACGGCGTCCGGGTGCCGTGGCGCCGCCCGCCGCGACCCTCGCCGACCAGGGGTGGGATCATCGCCTGGTGAGTACGCCCGACACCGTCCGCTTCCGGTACAACCAAGCCATCCTGGCCGCCGCCGTCATCGCCTTCGTCGGCGCCCTGCCGCTTGCCAACGCCCGGGCGTACCTGCTGCCGGTGCTGCTCGTCCCCCTCGCCGTCGGGGTGTGGGCCTGGCGGGCCGGCACCGACGCCGACTCCCGGGAGCTGCGCCTGCGGGCGCTGTTCGGACAACGTCGGATCGGCTGGGACCGGGTCGCCGAGCTGGCCACCGACGCGCGTGGGCGGGCGGTGGCCCGCCTCGACGACGGCCAGCAGGTCGGTCTTCCGGCGGTACGCGGCACCGACCTGCCCCGACTGGTCTCGGCCACCGGCCAGACACTGCCCGACGAGACCACCGAAACACCCGGTCAGTAGCCGTCGACCACCGTGTTGATCAGCGGCTGACCGGCGGCGAACCGCCTGACCTGGTCGCCGACCAGCCGGTACGCCCGCGGCAGCAGCCCCCGCACCGATCCGGCCACGTGCGGGGTGAGCAGCACGTTCGCCATCGTCCACAGCGGGGAGTCGGCGGGAAGCGGCTCCGGGTCGGTGACGTCCAGCGCGGCCGAGATCCGGCCGGTGGCCAGTTCGGCGACGAGCGCCTCGGTGCGGGCCACCGGACCACGGGACGCGTTGACGAGCAGCGCCCCGTCGGGCATCGCGGCCAGGAAGTCCTCGTCGATCAGGCCACGGGTCTGGTCGGTGAGCGGCACCAGGACCACCACCACGTCGGCGTCGGGCAGCAGTCGGGGCAGCTCCGCCACCCCGTGCACCTCCTGCTCCGGTCGGGCCGTCCGGGCGACCAGGGTGAAGCTCACCTCGAACGGAGCGAGCCGGTCCCGTACCGCCGTGCCGATCGAGCCGGCCCCGACGATCAGCACCCGCTTGCCGGTCAGCTCGTCGGTGGGCGCGTGGCCGTCGTACGCCCACCGCCGCTCGGCCTGCGCGCGGGCGAAGGCTCCGAAGGCCCGCAGCTGGGCCAGGATCGCGGTGACCACCCACTCGGCGGTGGACGGGTCGTGCACGCCCCGGGCGTCGCAGAGCGTGACCCCGTCCGGCATCCGGCCGACCCAGGCGTCGGCCCCGGCGGAGAGCAGCTGCACCACCTCCAGATCGGGCAGCTCGCCCAGCAACGCGGTCGCGTCCGACCCGCTCAGGAACGGCGGTACCCAGAAACGGACGTCAGTCGGGGCGGACGGCAACCGGCCGGCGTGTTCGGCGACCTCCACCGTCACGCCCGGAGGCAGCTCGCCGACGAGGTCCAGGCCGGCCTGATGCGGAATCCATACCTTCACGTCCGCCGACGATAGCCGTCGGCGCGACGGCCGGTGCGGGCACGGCGGCGAACCGGCGTCACGGGGGATGGCGCGCGGCGGCGGGGCGGGCGAGACTCGGCACACCGATGTTCGGTCCCGGCCACAACGAGGTATAACCAAGGGTCGGAGGGCCGGTCGGGCCTCCGACCCGGCAGACAGGTGCTCGATGACCGACGGCTCCCCCGCCAGCGCGCGACGTTCGATCGCCCCACCTCCGGCGCTCGGTGACGCGGCGCGGCTGCGTGCGCTCGCCGACACGGGTCTGGACGCCGCACCGGACGAGGCGTTCGACCGCTTCGCCCGACTGGTCAGCGACCTGCTGGAGGTGCCTGTCGCGCTGGTCTCCCTGGTCTCCGCCGACCGGCAGTTCTTTCCGGGGGCGGTGGGTCTGCCGGAGCCGTGGTCGCAGCGGCGGCAGACCCCGCTGAGCCACTCGTTCTGCCAGCACGTGGTGGACATCGAGGTGCCGATGGTGCTGCCGGACGCGCGGCTCTACCCCCGTGTCCGCGACAACCTGGCCATCGACGACCTCGGCGTCGTCGCGTACGCCGGGATGCCGTTGACCGACCTCTCGGGCCGGGTGCTCGGCTCGCTGTGCGCCATCGACAACAAACCCCGGGCGTGGACCGCCGGGCAGCTACGGACGCTTGCCGACCTCGCCGCCGCCTGCTCGTCGGAGCTGCGACTGCGGATCGCGCTGGACGGCGCGCAGGAGGCGCGTCGTCGGATCGTCCGGGCGCACCAGCGACTGGAGCTGCTGGCCGGTGTGAGCGAGACGCTCGCCGGCACGCTCGACGTCGGCACGTCGCTGCGCCGGCTCGCCGCCACCATGGTGCCGCTGCTCGCCGACTGGTGCCTGCTCACCCTGGTCGGACCGTCCGGGCAGCCCCGGGAGGTGGTCGCGGTGCACCGCGACCCGGCCCGAACGCCGGACGTCGACCGCTTCGCCGAACTGCTGCGTACCGGGCTGAGTCAGGAGTCGATCATCCGGGCGGTGCTGCGCACCGGCCAGCCGCGCCTCGGGGGCGTGGCGTCGTTGGCCGACGTGGCCCGGGGCACCACCGATCCGGAGATGGCGGCGATCGCCGAGCGGCTGGGCATCGCCTCCTACCTCAGCGTGCCGGTCCGGGCCGTCGGGGGCACCGTGCTGGGCGCGATCACCCTGGTCAACGCCCCCGACCGTCAGCAGTTCGACGACCGTGACCTGCTCACCGCCGTGGACATCGGCCGCCGGGCCGGCCAGGCAGTCGGCAACAGCTCGATGTACGGGGAGCAGCGGCACGTAGCCGAGGTCCTGCAACACAGCATGCTGCCGCGGCTGCCGGTGGTGCCGGAGCTGGAGCTGACGGCCCGCTACCAACCGGCGGCCGACCGGGTGGAGGTGGGCGGCGACTGGTACGACGCCTTCGTGCAGCCCGACGGTGACGTGATCGCGGCGATCGGGGACGTGGCCGGGCACGACATCGAGGCGGCGGCGACCATGGGCCAGCTGCGCAACCTGGTACGCGGCAACGCGTTCGGCCGGCCGGACGCGGTCGGAGCGCTGATGAGTCACCTGGACAACGCGATCCGTGGCCTGCGACTGCCGATCGCGGCCACCGCGACGCTCGTGCGCATCTGCGGCGAACGCTCCGGCGTCCGCGAGGTGACCTGGTGCAACGCCGGGCACCCGCCGGCCCTGGTGGTCCGCGCCGGCGGTGCGGTGGAGGTCCTCCAGGCGACGCCGGAGCCGTTGCTCGGCCTTGCCCGACCGTCGGTGCGCACCAGCCGGTCGACAAGCCTGGCGACCGGCGACACGCTGCTGCTCTACACCGACGGGCTGATCGAGCGCCGGGACCGGTCCATCGACGACGGGCTCGCCGAGTTGGTGCACCGGTTGACCGGCACCGACACGGTGCCCCTCGACGACCTGTGTGACCTGCTGCTCGCCTCGATCCAACACCGCGAGGACGACACGGCGCTGCTGGCCGTCCGGGTCCGCTGAACGGTTCCGGCGCGAGCCGTGGCCCATCTGTCGGGCCCGACCGGGCCGTCCGGCGGGCTACCCTGGGCCGGGTGAGAGCCCGTCTCCCGTACCCTCGCCTCCGCCGCCTCCGGGTGGTCCTCGCGGCGTCCTGCGCGGCGCTGCTGCTCGCCTCGGGTTGCAGTTTCGGCGAGCCGGAGCCCGACCCGGCGGGTGAGCCGCCGAACCTGCCGACCCCGTCGGCGCCGGCGAGCCCCGGCGGTGCCGGCCAGCAGGCGGTGGCGACAGTCCTGGCCAAGGGGCTGCGAGTGCCGTGGGCCATCGCGTTCCTGCCCGACGGCGGCGCGCTGGTCACCGAACGGGACAGCGGCCGGATACTCCAGGTCGGCCCGGAGTCCGGCCCGGACGGGCTGCGCGTCCGGGTGGTGCAGACGATCAGCGACGTGGCGGCGGCGGGCGAGGGCGGGCTGCTCGGCATCGCCGTCTCCCCCGGCTACGCCCGGGACCGGACGGTCTTCGTCTACTACACGGCCGAGCAGGACAACCGGGTTGCCCGCCTGCAACTGGGCGGGCAACCCACAGCGATCCTCACCGGCATCCCGAAGGCCAACGTGCACAACGGTGGCGGGTTGGGCTTCGGCCCGGACGGGCAGCTCTACGTCAGCACCGGCGACGCGGGCCAGCGTCCCAACGCGCAAAACGCGAAGAGCCTCGGCGGCAAGATCCTGCGGATCACCGCCGACGGCAAGCCCGCCCCGGGCAACCCGTACCCGGGCTCCCCGGTCTGGTCGCTGGGTCACCGCAACGTGCAGGGCTTCGCCTGGGACGACGCCAAGCGGATGTACGCCGTGGAGTTCGGCCAGAACACCTGGGACGAGATCAACCAGATCACCAAGGGCGGCAACTACGGCTGGCCGGAGGTCGAGGGGCGGGCCGGCAACAAGCGGTACACCGACCCGATCACGCAGTGGGCGACCTCGGACGCCTCGTGCTCCGGGCTGGCGGCGACGGATCGGCTGCTGGTGACCGGGTGCCTGCGCGGCAAGCGGCTCTGGGTGATGGAACTGACCGACACCGGGACGCTGCTCGGGCAGCCCAGCGAGCTGCTCACCAACCGCTACGGCCGGCTGCGCGCGGTGGCCGCCGCGCCGGACGGGTCCCTCTGGGTGAGCACCTCCAACCACGACGGGCGGGGTGAGCCGGCGGCCGACGACGACCGCCTCCTGCGGGTGGTCTTCGCCGGCGGCGACGGCGGTCGCAGCTGACAGGCGTCACCTTCCACGCGGGTTTGCCAAGATCCTCCGACGGGCAGGTCAGAATCTCAGCATGGACGGGCAACGCGACGAGCAGCACGACGACGCCGAGGGCCGGGGCGACCCGGTGACCGGCGGCGAGCCGTCGCGCCCGGCAGACCGGCGGATCGGCCGGCCGGGTGGACCGGTGCGCCGCACGGGTGTCGTCCTCGCCGTGCTCGTGGTGGCTCTGGCCGGGGCGGTGCTCGGGGTGCTGGCCGGTGGTCGGGTGAACACCGACATCGGGCCGTTCCGGGCCAGCCTCACCCTCTCTCCGGCCACCGAGGGCGGGACGACAATCGACGTGCCGCCACTCGGCGCGCTGCTGCTCGACAGCCACAGCGGGCCGACCCACCTCACCGTGCGGCTGGGCGCGTTGGACCAGGGGCGCACCGAGGCGCTGCTCGACGATCCGGCGAGCATCAGCCGCGCCAGCCAGAGCGCTGTGGAGGACGTCCGCTCCGGGGTGATGCGACTGGGCCTGCGCACCCTCGCCTCGGCGGTGCTTGTCACCCTCATCCTGGCCGGGTTGATCTTCCGCAACGTGCGGCGTACCGCCTGGGCGGGCGGGTTGGCGTTGCTGGTCACCGCCGGCAGCCTCGGCACGGCCGCGGCGACCCTGCGCCCACAGGCGATCGAGGAGCCGCGGTACGAGGGTCTGCTGGTCAACGCGCCCGCCATCGTCGGTGACGCCCGCCGCATCGCGAACGACTACACCAAGTACGCCGAGCAGCTGCAACGCATCGTCGGCAACGTCAGCCAGCTCTACACGACGGTGTCGGCGCTGCCGGTGCTGGAGCCGGCGCCCGGCACCACCCGGGTCCTGCACGTCTCCGACATGCACCTCAACCCGACCGGCTGGCAGCTGATCCGCACGGTGGTCGAGCAGTTCGGCATCGACGTCGTCATCGACACCGGGGACATCACCGACTGGGGCAGCGAGCCGGAGGCGTCCTTCGTCGGCTCGATCAGCCTGCTCAAGAAGCCGTACGTGTTCATCCGTGGCAACCACGACTCGGGCAAGACCGGCGCCGCGGTGGCCCGCCAGCCGAACGCGATAGTGCTGAACAACTCGACCGCCACGGTCGCCGGGCTGACCATCGCCGGCATCGGCGATCCGCGCTTCACCCCCGACAAGAACACCTCGCCGGCCGGCAGCGGCCTGACCCAGGAGGTGGCCGACCAGGTGATCGGCGTCGGCGAGCAGTTGGCCGCGACCGTGCGCAGCTCGCCCCGGCCGGTCAACATCGCGCTGGTGCACGACCCGGCGTCGGCCGGGCCGCTCGCCGGCACCTGCCCGCTGGTGCTGGCCGGGCACACCCACGCCCGGCAGGTCTCCAAGCTGCCGCAGGCGCCCGGCCAGCAGCCCACCGCCCTCTTCGTGGAAGGCTCGACAGGCGGGGCCGGGCTGCGCGGCCTGGAGGGCGAGAAGCCGACCCCGCTGTCGATGACAGTGCTCTACTTCGACCAGCAGAAGATGCTCCAGGCGTACGACGACATCACCGTCGGCGGCACCGGCCAGGCGCAGGTCAACCTGGAACGCCACATCGTGCAGGACCCGAGCGCCGGCGCGCCCGCCTCGGTCACCCCCACCCCGACCCGCTGAGCGCCGGCCGGGGCGTGCGGGGCGGGGTCAGCGCAGGGCGAGCGCGGCCAGAGCGGCGTTGACGATGCTGCCCGGCATCAGGTCGTGCAGCTCGTACAGGTCGGCCACACTGCCGGACTGGCCGAACTCGTCCACACCGAGCGGCACCGCCGGGGCGCCGAGCGCCGACCCGAGCCAGGCCATCGCGTGCGACGCCGCGTCGTGCACGGTCACCACCGGCACCCGGTCGGCGAACGCGGACCGCAGCGCGCCCGGCACGCTGGGCACGGTCGCCGTGCGTACGCCCTGGCGCAGGGTGCGCTGCCACGCCCGGTAGAGCCGGTCCAGCGAGGTCACGTCCACCACGTGCGCGGCGATGCCCTCCTCGGCCAACTCCGCGGCGGCGGCCAACGTCTCGGGCAGCACCGCGCCGGAGGCGGCCAGCTGCACCACCGGGGCGTCGGCCAGGTGCGGGTACGCCTGGTGCGCGTCGACGAGCCGGTACGCCCCGGCGACCACCTGCCGGCGCAGCACCGCGTCGCCGAGCCGGGCCCGCGCCGCCTCGAACGGCGCCTGGTCCAGCGGTCGGGTGCTCAGTCGGAAGTAGTACGCGCCGTCCTCGGTCGGGGCGGCCGTCGCGGCCGGGGCCGCCCCGCCCGCGATCTGCCCGAGCGCGTCGCAGAGCAGCCAGTCGAGGCTGCCCGCGTACGCCGGTTCGAGGAACGTCACCCCGGGCAGCTCCAGGCCTACCGACGCGGTGATGGTGGACTGGTGCGCGCCGCCCTCGGGGGCGAGGGTGATGCCCGACGGGGTGCCGGCAACCACGAACCGGGAGCCGGAGTACGTGCCGTACAGGAACGCGTCGAGGCCACGCAGCACGAACGGGTCGTAGACGGTGCCCACCGGCAGCAGCGGCTGCCCGGACAGATCCCAGGACAGGCCGAGCTGGCCCAGCAGCAGGAACAGGTTCATCTCCGAGATGCCCAGCTCGATGTGCTGCCCGGAGGGGCTCTCGGTCCAGCGCAGCATCCGGTCCTCGTTCCAGGAACGCTGCTCGGTGGGGGCGAACACCCCGGTCTTGTTGATGAAACCGGCCAGGTTGGTGGAGGTGGCCACGTCCGGGGCGGTGGTCACCAGGTAGCGGCCCACCTCCCGGTCGCGAGCCAGGTCCACCAGCACCCGACCGAAGACCTCCTGCGTGGAGATCGGCTTGTTGGCGCGTACTCCCGTGCTCTCCGGAACGGTGACCCCGAGCGCGCGCTCGCGCGGCGCGCGGGACAGCGCCTCCCGGCGGGCGCCGGCCTGGATGCCGGCGGGTGACGCCGGGTCGAGGCGGTCCCACTCGGTCTCGGCCGTCAGGCCCTGCGCGGCCCGCAGCGCGTCGACCTGCTCGGTGCTGAGCAGCGCCGAGTGGTTGCGCGGATTGCCGGCGATGGGCAAACCCCAACCCTTCACGGTGTACGCGAAGACGACGCTGGGCCGGTCGGTGACCGCGTCGCACTGGGCGTACGCGTCGAGCATCGCCTGAAGGTCGTGCCCGCCCAGGTCGGTGACCAGCGGGCCGAGCTCCTCGTCGTCGATGCCGTCGACGAAGGCGCCCACCTCGGCCGGCGCGCCGTCCAGGAACTGCTTGCGCAGCGCCGGCCCGGCCAACCCGAACAGCGACTGGTACTGCTCGTTGGGCATCAGGTCGATCCAGTCGCGCAGCGCCTCACCACCCGGCCGGGCGTACGCCTCGGCGAGCCGACGGCCGTACTTGACCTCCACGACATGCCAGCCGGCCGCCTCGAACTGGCCCCGCCACTGGTTGATCCGGATGCCGGGCACCACCCGGTCCAGCGACTGCCTGTTGAAGTCGACGAGCCACATCACGTTGCCCAGGCCTGTGGTGGCCGGGTCGGCGACCGCCTCCCAGATGTTGCCCTCGTCCAGCTCGGCGTCGCCGATCAGCGCCACGAACCGCGAGTGCGGGCGGGCGCCGAAGTGCGCGTCGACGTAGCGGCGGGTGGCGGCGGCGAAGAGCGGCGCCGCCGCGCCCAGACCCACCGAGCCGGTGGAGAAGTCCACCTCGTCGGGGTCCTTCGTGCGCGACGGGTACGACTGAAGACCGCCCCGGGCCCGCAGCCGGGGCAGGTACGAGCGGTCCAGGTTGCCCAGCAGGTACTGGATGGCGTGGAACACGGGCGAGGCGTGCGGCTTGACCGCGACACGGTCCTCGGCGTCCAGGTGCGCGAACCACAGGGCGGTCATCGCCGTGACGAGGGAGGCGCTGGACGCCTGGTGGCCGCCGACCTTCACCCCGTCACCGGTCGCCCGGTCGTGGTTGGCGGCGTCCACGATCCGGGTGGCGAGCCAGAGCACCCGCCGCTGGATCTCGTCGAGGACATCGAGGTCGTGCTGGTTCACGGTGGCTCCATCCGGGCGTCGCCGTTGACGCCCTCGCGAGGGGGTTGCGGTGTGCACGGCGAACACCGCTGGCGCAGCACGCGCCAGCGGTGTGCGATCGGGCGGATCAGCCCTGGACGCCGAGGCGCTCCAGGATCAGCTCGCGCAGGGTCTTCGCGTCGGCCTGACCACGGGTGGTCTTCATGACCGCGCCGACGAGGGCGCCGACGGCCGCGACCTTGCCGCTACGGATCTTGTCGGCGATGCCGGGGTTGGCGGCGATCGCCTCGTCCACGGCGGCGGTGAGCGCGCCGGTGTCCGACACGACCTCCAGGCCCCGACTGGTCATGATCTCGGTGGGCGAACCCTCACCGTCGACCACGCCCTCCAGCACCGTACGGGCCATCTTGTCGTTGAGCTTGCCCGCGTCGACAAGGCCCTGCAGCTCGGCGACCTGCGCGGGGGTGGCACCGATGTCGGCCAGCTCCACGCCGCTCTCGTTGGCCCGACGGGACAGCTCACCCAGCCACCACTTGCGGGCCGCCGCCGGGGTGGTGCCGGCGGCCAAGGTGGCCTCGATCAGCTCGACCGCGCCGGCGTTGAGCACCGACTGCATGTCCAGGTCGGACAGGCCCCACTGCTGCTGGAGCCGACGCCTGTGCACCCGGGGCAGCTCCGGCAGGGCGGCCTTCAGCTCGGCGACCCAGGCCGGGTCCGGTGCGATGGGCACCAGGTCCGGCTCGGGGAAGTACCTGTAGTCGGTGGCCGTCTCCTTCGAGCGCCCCGGCGTGGTGTCACCGGTGTCCTCGTGGAAGTGCCGGGTCTCCTGGGTGATCCGACCGCCCGCGTCCAGCACCGACGCCTGCCGCAGCATCTCCGAACGGACCGCCCGCTCCACCGAGCGCAGCGAGTTGACGTTCTTGGTCTCGGTACGCGTGCCCCACTCCTGACCCGGCAGGTTGAGCGAGGTGTTCACGTCACAACGCAGCGAACCCTCCTCCATCCGTACGTCGGAGACGCCGAGGGTGCGGATCACGTCGCGTAGCTCGGCGACGTACGCCTTCGCCACCTCGGGGGCGAGCGCACCGGTGCCCGTGATCGGCTTGGTCACGATCTCGACAAGCGGAATGCCGGCCCGGTTGTAGTCGACGAGCGACTCGGTCGCACCGTGGATGCGGCCGGTGGCGCCGCCGACGTGCAGCGTCTTGCCGGTGTCCTCCTCCAGGTGCACCCGCTCGATCTCGATCCGCACCGTCTCGCCGCCCACCTCGACGTCCAGGTAGCCGTCGACGCAGATCGGCTCGTCGTACTGGCTGATCTGGAAGTTCTTCGGCATGTCCGGGTAGAAGTAGTTCTTCCGGGCGAAGCGGCACCACTCGGCGATCGAGCAGTTCAGCGCCAGGCCGATCCGGATGATCGCCTCGATGGCGGCCTTGTTGGCCACCGGCAACGAGCCGGGCAGGCCCAGGCAGACGGGGCACACCCGGGTGTTCGGCTCGCCACCGAAGTCCGTCGGGCAGCCGCAGAACATCTTGGTGTTCGTGCCCAGCTCGACGTGGGTCTCCAGGCCGATCACCGGTTCGAAGCGCGCGACGACCTCGTCGTACGCGGGCAGTGTCGTGGTCATGAGACGCTCCAGGCGCGATCCGGACAGAACCCGTCCAGCCTAGTGGGGTTGTCCGGCCACGCTTCTCCCGGGTTTCCCGACGCACCGGCAACCGCCGTGACCGGGTGTGTTCGCGACGACACCGGGGTACCTGTCGACCATGACGAATACGGGGAATGATCGATCCGTCAGCCAGGCCAGGCCGGGGCGGCGGTACAACACGAAGCAGGTCCTGCTGGTGGTGCTGGCCGCGTGGGCGGTGGGGGCCGTGGTAGCCCTGATCGGCTGGACTGTCGCCGGCGGCGAGCGGCAGCCGGACGACCTTCTGCTGCTGGTGGTCCTGCTCGCCATTCCGGGCCTGATCGGGCTGGCCGTCGCCTGGGGGACGGGCAGGTTGACGGCCTCGCGCGAGCGCGGCCGGGCCGGCTCGTGACCTCGCCGCCATCCCCGCGGCGACAGCCGATCGGCCGCCGCGCTGTGCTGGTCGCCGCGGGTCTGGCGGTGGGGCTCCCGGCGGTGGCGGTGGCGGCGATCGCCCTGGACGGGCGGGACACCTCGCCGGGCGGCCTCCTCAAGATTTTCCTGATCGCGCTCGTCTTCGGGGCGCTCGGCGCGGCAGTGGCCCTCCTGGCCAGCCACCGGCTACCCGCACCCCGGACCACCAGCCCGGCGGCCCGCCAGGCCCTGCGCGCCGGGCACACCGACGACCCGCGCGTCGACGCCCTCGCCCGCCAGGAGGCCGAACGCCGCAGGGGCAGACGCTGGGTGCTGTGGATCCTCGGCGCCGCCGTGCTGGCCGAGGCGCTGCTGGTCGTCGGCGCGTCCCGCCCCTCCACCCGGGTGTTCGCGGTGGTGCTCGGCGTCTTCTGGGCGGTCCAGGGCTGGATGCGCTGGCGTGACCTGCGGGAGGCCGACCGCTACCTCGCCAACCACCGCACCGCCTGAGAGCCCCCGGACAGACCACCGGCCCCGACGGACGGATCCGTCGGGGCCGGTCGCGACGGCGCTACAGCGCCGGCGGGGTGAACGTGCCGACGGCGGACTCCAGCGCGGCGGCGACCCGGTACATCCGGTCGTCGGCCAGCGTCGGAGCCATCACCTGCAGGCCGACGGGCAGCCCCTCGGAGAGACCACAGGGCACCGAGATGCCCGGCCCGCCGTACAGGTTGGTCGGAATGGTGAACAGGTCGGCCAGGTACATCTGGTACGGATCGGCGGTACGGGCGCCGATCGGGAAGGCCGTGAACGGGGTGGTCGGCGAGATCAGCGCGTCGACCCGCTCGAACGCTGCGGTGAAGTCCCGGGTGATCAGGGTCCGGACCTTCTGCGCCTGCCCGTAGTACGCGTCGTAGTAACCCGACGACAGCGCGTACGTCCCGATCATGATCCGGCGCTTGACCTCCGGGCCGAAGCCGGCCTCGCGGGTCAGCGACATGACCTCCTCCAGCGACCGGTTGCCGTCGTCGCCGACCCGCAGGCCGAACCGGACACCGTCGAACCGAGCCAGGTTGGAGGAGCACTCGCTCGGGGCGATCAGGTAGTACGCCGGCAGCGCGTACGCGAACGTCGGGCAGGAGATCTCCACGACCTCGGCGCCCATCTTGGTCAGCGCGTCCACCGACTCGCGGAACGCGGCCATCACGCCCGGCTCGGCGCCCTCGCCGACGAACTCGCTGACGATGCCGAGCCGCACGCCGGTCAGGTCACCTGTCGCGCCGAGCTTCGCCGCCGCCACCACGTCCGGCACCGGCTGCGGAATCGAGGTGGAGTCCCGCGGGTCGTGCCCGGCGATCACCTGGTGCAGCAGGGCCGCGTCGAGGACCGTACGGGCACACGGGCCGGGCGTGTCCAGCGACGACGAGAAGGCGACCAGCCCGTACCGGGAGGTGCCGCCGTAGGTGGGCTTCGCGCCCACCGTGCCGGTCACCGCGCCGGGCTGACGGATCGAGCCGCCGGTGTCCGAGCCGATCGCCAGCGGCGCCTCGTACGCGGCCAGCGCCGCGGCGCTGCCACCACCGGAGCCACCCGGGATCCGGCTGAGGTCCCACGGGTTGTGCGTCGGACCGTACGCCGAGTATTCGGTGGAGGAGCCCATGGCGAACTCGTCCATGTTCGTCTTGCCGAGCATCACCGTGCCGGCCTCGCGCAACCGCTGCACGATCGTCGCGTCGTACGGCGGGCGCCAGCCCTCGAGGATCTTCGAGCCGACGGTGGTCGGCACACCACGGGTGGCGAGCACGTCCTTCACCGCTACCGGCACACCGGCCAGGGGACCCAGCTCCTCGCCGGCGGCCCGGCGCTCGTCCACCGAGCGGGCCGCGGCGAGCGCACCGTCGGTGTCGACGTGCAGGAAGGCGTGCACCTGCTCGTCGACCGCCGCGATCCGGTCCAGATGCGCCCGGGTCACCTCGACGGCGGAGGTCTCGCCCCCGGCGACCAGCGCGGCGATCTCCGTCGCGGTCATTCTGGTCAGATCGCTCATGCCGTCACTCCGCTTCGCTCCGCGACGCCATGAGGCACCACGGCGCTGCACTGCTGATTCGCTCGCTGACGCTCGCTCATGAGGCCACATCCTCGGTCAGGATCCGCGGTACGCGGAACCGCTGGTCCTCGGCGTCCGGCGCGCCCGACAGCGCCTCCTGCGGCGTCAGGCACGGCGTGACGACGTCCTCGCGGAAGATGTTGGTCAGCGGCACCGAGTGCGAGGTCGGCGGGATGTCCGCGGCGGCGACCTCGCCGACCTGGGCGACCGCCTGGAGGATCACGTCGAGCTGGCCGGCGAAGGTGTCCAGCTCCTCCTCGGTGACGGCGAGCCGCGACAGGCGCGCCAGGTGCGCGACCTCCTCGCGGGAGATGGCGGCCATCCGTGCCCCCTTCTGATGTCCTGCTGGTCGGGCGGTGTGCCGGCCGCGCGACGGATGCAGTGTGACGCGCGGTGACCGGAGCGAGTCTATTGTTCCGCTCCCGTGCCGCGTCCCCGACTCCCCCTCCGGCGACTTGTGCCGTGGGTCAGCGGGTCGAACGGCGGCCGGCCTCCGGCTCCGGACCACCCGTCGGGCGGACCGGCCGGTAGCGGGCCAGCCAGGTGACGAGCTGCTCGGCGGGCATCGGGCGGGCGTAGAACCAGCCCTGGGCGGCGTCACAGCCGGCGGCGTACAACATCCGCCAGGTCCGCTCGTCCTCCACGCCCTCGGCGACCACCCGCAGCCCCAGCGCGCCCGCCAACTCGATCATCGATCGGACGATAGCCGCGTCGTCGGCGTCCTCGGCCATGCCGAGCACGAACGACCGGTCCACCTTCACCTCGGACAGCGGAAGCCGGCGCAGATGTTGCAGCGACGAGTACCCGGTGCCGAAATCGTCAAGCGCGATGGCCACCCCGATGCGGTGCAGCCGGGAGATGGTGGCCAGCACCCGACGCGGATCGGCCATCAGGGCGCCCTCGGTGATCTCCAGTTGCAGTCGCTCGGCCGGCACCCCGTACCGGGTCAGCCGGTCGGCGATCTGGTCGGCGATCTCGCCGGTGTGCAGGTCCCGCACGCTGACGTTGAGCGCCGCACGCAGCCCGATGCCGGCCGCCGACCACTTGGCGAGCTGCTCCACCACGTCGTCCACCACCCGCCGGGTGAGCAGCCGCATCACCGCGCTCTGCTCGGCGACACGGATCAGCTCCTCCGGGTCGACCATCCCCCGGCGCGGGTGCCGCCACCGCAGCAGGGCCTCGACGCCCACGACCTCGCCGGTCGCGATGGCGATCTGCGGCTGGTAGTACATGGTGATCTCACCGGCGTCGTCGACCGGCTCGCCATCGTCGCGTACCCACCCGGTCGGCTCGATCGCCTGGCCTTCGGGAACCGACAGGCCTGCGCGCCCCGGACGGCCGACGCTCGGCGGGGGCACCGCCCCGCCGTTCGGCGATCGCCGACCCTGGCCACCGGCACGCCGGTCCCGCGACGGGCCGGGGCGGGTGCCGGGGATCGTCGCGCGGTTGTTGCGGCCCCGGATCGGGTCGGCGCCGGTGGCGATCCGGTTGATGAGCTCATCGGCCTGCGCCAACTCGCCGCCGGTCCGCCGCCGACGACCCCACCACCGCCCGCCCGTCGGGGGCGCCGCGGCCATCACCGGCGCGCCGCCCGGCTGCGGCGCAACCTCGGTCTCCACCCCGGCGGGCAGCGCCGCACCGTCACCACCGCGCACCTCGGCCTCCACAGCCAGGGGTACGTCTGCCGTCCGCTCGGCCTCACCCGGCTCGCCGCCGCCGGCGTCGACCCGGCCGGCCTCGTCGGCGCGACCGACGTTGGCACGGTTGATGTGGCCGGCGTGCTCGACACTGCCGGGATGCTCGGCGTGCTCGGCGCGGCCGGCATGCTCGGCCTGCTCGGCGCGGCCGGCATGCTCGGCGCGGCCGGCATGCTCGGCCTGCCCGGCGTGCCCGGCTTGGAGCTGCGGCGGCGCGGCGTCGAGCGGGCCGGCGGCCGGCGGGCCGGATTCCAGCACCCGGCGGAGGTCGGCGAGGAGACCGAGACGCTCGGCCGAGTTGTGGTCGGATTCGGGGGCGTACACGGCGACCGTGTCGTTGCGATGCTTGGCGTCGTACATCGCCACGTCGGCGTGCCGCATCAGGGTGGCGAAATCCTCGCCGTGCTCCGGGAAGAGGGCGATTCCGATGGAGCCGCCCACGTCCAACGGCAGCCCGTCCAACGGCACCGGCTCGGCCAACGCCCCGACGACCCGGTCGGCCAGCTCACGCGCCTGGCCGACGTCGGTCAGGCCGGTCATCACGATGGCGAACTCGTCGCCACCCAGCCGGGCGATCATCTGCGGTCGGGGTTCCACGTCGGTGAGCCGGGCGCTGACCTCGACCAGCAGCCGGTCACCCACCGCGTGCCCGAGAGCGTCGTTGACGTTCTTGAAGCGGTCCAGGTCGATGAGCAGCAGCGCCAGGTGCCCGCCGGGCTCACCGCGGGCGGTCCGCTCGGCGTGCAGGTGCACCTGCTCCGCCACCTCGGCCAGCAGCGCCTTGCGGTTGGGCAACCCGGTCAGCGGGTCGGCGGCGGCCAGGTGCTGCTGCTCGACGGTCAGCCGGGCCATCCGGTACACGGCGAAGAGCGGCACCAGCACCAGCGGGATCAGCGCCGCGCTGAGACGGGCGGCGGCGACCAGCACCGGCGCGAGCAGCAGCAGCGAGCCGGTGGAGAGCAGTTCGAAACCGACGCCCTGGCGGACGGTGGGCCACCAGCGGTCACCGAAGCGCAGCCGCACCGCCCAGCTCACCAGGCCGTAGTTCACGACGAACCAGGCCAGCGTCGCCCCGCCGACGGCGACCACGTCCGTCGGGTGCAGGCGGCCGCCGGAGAAGACGGTGCTCGGCCCGAGCTGGATGACGCCGTACGCGGCGGCGAGCGCGCAAGCGTACTGGCCGACGTTGAACGCGGTCCGCCAGGCGGCATGACGCATCCGCCAACCAGAGACGATCACCCCCACCGCCTGCACCGCCACCGCCGGACCGAGCCCCCAACCGAGCAGGATCGCGAAGGTGAAGCAGGTGGACGGGAAGACCGCCGAGGTCTGCCGTCGCCCGGGCGGGACGAAGGGGCGCGCGTCGCAGACCACCGCGAGGGCGGCCATCGTCCAGAACGCCACCGGCAGGCGGGGCAGCTCCTCGGGGAGCGTCGTGAGTGGACCCGTGGCGGTCAGCGCCGCGACCACCAGGATGCCGACGACGAAGGCGGCGAACGGCGTCACCCGCCCCGGTGGGACGGAGTTGCGCGGGTCGGCGACCTCCATCACACCTCCCGACCGACGGTCGACGTGCCGATGAGCACGCCGTGACCCAATGAAACGCCCTGAGCCCCAAGTTTCCCGGTATGACAGTCACGAATCGGTCGTAGTCGTAATTAAGTTGGTATACGCGACGGCCACCGCGCGGGTGCGCCACCGCGGTCAGCCCTCCACCCGGGCGACCTCCCGCGCGGCCTCCGGACCCGCGTCCAGCAGCACCCGGAACCCGTCCTCGTCGAGCACCGGCACCTTGAGGCTGGCCGCCTTGTCGGCCTTGGACCCCGGGTTGTCTCCCACGACGACGAAGCTCGTCTTCTTGGAGACCGACCCGCTGACCTTGCCGCCCCTGGTCTGCACGGCCTCGGCGGCCTGGTCCCGCGAGAAGCCGGCGAGGGTGCCGGTCACCACGACTGTCAACCCCTCCAACGGGCGCGGACCCTCGTCGACTGCCTCCTCGGCCATCCGTACGCCCGCCTCGGCCCACTTGCGGACCACCTCGCGGTGCCAGTCCACGGCGAACCACTCCCGGATGCTGGCCGCGATGGTCGGCCCGACCCCGTCGACCGAGGACAGCTCCTCCTCGCTGGCGGCGTCGATGGCCTCCATCGAGCGGAAGTGTCGGGCCAGCGCCTGGGCGGCGGTGGGGCCGACATGCCGGATGGAGAGCGCCACCAGCACCCGCCACAGGTCCCGTTCCCGGGCGACGGCCAGATTGTCGAGCAGCTTGACCGCGTTGCTGCCGAGGCTGCCGTCCTTGTTGACGAAGAACGGCGACCGGGAGAGCTGGTCGGCGTCGAGCTGGAAGAGGTCACCCTCGTCGGCGATGATCTCCGCGTCCAGCAGTGCCGCCGCGCCCTTGTAGCCCAGGACCTCGATGTCGAACGCGCCACGACCGGCGAGGTGGAACACCCGCTCGCGCAGCTGTGCCGGGCAACTGCGGGTGTTGGGGCACCGGATGTCGACATCGCCCTCCTTCGACGGCGCGAGCGGGGTGCCGCAGGCCGGGCAGGTGGTAGGCATGACGAACGGGCGGGCGTCGGCGGGTCGCAGGTCGACCACCGGGCCGAGCACCTCGGGGATCACGTCGCCGGCCTTGCGCAGCACGACCGTGTCGCCGATCAGCACGCCCTTGCGCTCGACCTCGCGGGCGTTGTGCAGGGTGGCGAGCGCCACTGTGGAGCCGGCCACCCGCACCGGTTCGAGGACGGCGAACGGGGTGACCCGACCCGTACGCCCCACGTTGACGTCGATGTCGAGCAGCTTGGTGGTGACCTCCTCCGGCGGGTACTTGAAGGCGATCGCCCAGCGTGGGGCACGGCTGGTCGAGCCCAGGCGACCCTGGATGGAGACCGGGTCGACCTTGACCACCACACCGTCGATCTCGTGCTCGACGTCGTGCCGGTGCTCGGCGTAGTAGGCGATGTATTCCGCTACGCCGGACAGGTCCGGGACGACCCGCCACCTGTCGCTCGTCGGCAGCCCCCACGCCTTCAGCGCCGCGTACGACTCGGACTGCGCGGTGGGCTGGAAGCCCCGGCGGGCGCCGATGCCGTGCACGACGAGACGCAGCGGTCGTGAGGCGGTGACCCGGGGGTCCTTCTGCCGCAGGCTGCCGGCGGCGGCGTTGCGCGGGTTGGCGAACGGTGCCCGCCCCTGCTCGACCAGGCTCGCGTTGAGGTCGGCGAACGCGGCCACCGGGAAGTAGATCTCGCCCCGGACCTCCAGCAGCTCGGGCAGCGTCGGGAACTCGGCGGACGGCGCGAGCTGGCCGGGCACGCCTTGAATGCTGCGCACGTTGGCGGTGACGTCCTCGCCGGTGCGGCCGTCACCCCGGGTGGCGGCCCGGACCAGTCGGCCGGCCTCGTAGGTGAGGTTGATCGCCAGACCGTCGACCTTCAACTCGCAGAGGTAGGGCACCGGCCCGCCCGCGTCCCGCTCGACACGCTCGGCCCAGGCCGCCAGCTCTTCGTCGGCGAAGGCGTTGTCGAGCGAGAGCATCCGCTCGGCGTGGGTGACCGGGGTGAAGTCGGTGGAGAACGTGCCACCCACCCGCTGGGTCGGCGAATCCGGCGTGCGCAGCGCCGGGAACTCCTCCTCCAACGCCTCCAGCTCGCGCAACTGCTTGTCGAACTCGGCGTCGGTGATGATCGGCGAGTCCAGCACGTAGTAGCGGTATTGATGCTCGGTCAGCTCCCGGCTGAGGGTGGCGTGCCGCTCCCGCGCCTGCGGCGTCGGCTCCGCGCCGGCCGCCGCCTCCTGAGCCGGGCTGACCTGTTGACCGATTTGCTCCTCGGACACCCCGCCACCTTCGGACACGCCTGCGACCCCCCTGAATCACGCTACTTAAGGCACGGTATCGGTCCGGGGTGACAATCCGACGCCCACCTGCGTCCGCAGCGACCTCCGAACCGGTCGGCCGTGCACCTGATCGACTCCAGGTCGGCGAGATGGGGGTGTCCGGACGCCGGGATACCGCACCGTCGCCGACCCGGAGTTGATCATCACGAAGGCATCGACGTTCGCGGTGTGGTCCTCGGGCGGCGTGGGCGGTGGCGTGCGACGATCGCCGCACTGACGCGGCGCACGTGCCGCACCACGCGGCGTACCTGCCGCACTGACGCGGAGGTGGCGATGACCGAGGCGTTGCTCTGGGCGGCGGCGATCCTGCTGGCGGTGGCCGCCGGCTGGGCGTGGAACAGCTGGCGGCATCGGGTGACCAGCCGGCGTTCGGCCGACCGACCCGGGCGCGGCACCCCGACCCGAACGGGTGGTCGCCGTCCCGCGCCGCCGAGGCCACGCGGCACCGATCGACAGGCCACCACGCAACGCTCCCGCGACACTCAGGGCGCGACCGGCACGCCGACGGCCGGCGAGATCTGGTGGGCCGACGTGCCGTACGCCGACGGCAGCGGCTCGAAGGTCCGCCCCTGTCTGGTGCTGCGCGCCGATTCCCGGGGCGCTGACGTCCTGAAGATCACCAGCCAGGACAAGAGCGACCGGGACGACCACGTCCGGATTCCCACCCGGGACTGGGATCCCGATGCCGAGCACGACAGCTACCTGAGCCTGACCGAGCCGACCCGGATCAGCTCGGCCGACTTCGCCGACCGCGCCGGCCGCTGTGACGCCGATCTGTGGCGGAAGGTCCGCAACCTGCGCCACCTACCCGCCAGCTGACAGCGGGCCGGGCCATGGCCGGGCCGGGCCATGATCCACTCGGCTTCCAGGAATCCGGGGCATCCGCCCGCCAGCAACACCGCGACTTCCAGGAATCCGAGTGGATCACTGACCGGCCGAGGCGTCGAGGGACGGCCGGTCAGTCCCAGGCCGCGCCGAGAGTGGCGAGCTGGTCGGCGTACTCGATGCGGTCGGCCCAGTCGCGCGGCCAGGCAGCCGTTCCGGTGGCCGCGCCCACGAAGGCGCCGGCCAGGGCGGCGATCGAGTCGGAGTCGCCGGCGGTGGTCGCTCCCCGGGCCAGAGCCGCGACCGGGTCGTCGGCGTGGCGTACGGCGCAGAACAGTGCGGTGGCCAGCGCCTCCTCGGCCACCCAGCCCTCACCGGTGACCCGGCACGGGTCGCCGCCGTCGTCCGGCTCGCCGAGGGCGGCGGTCAGCCGACGCAGCGCCGCCAGGCACTCGTCCCACCCCGGGGCGATGAAGTCGGCTGGAGAAGACGAGCCGGCGCGCTGCCAGAGATCACCCAGCCACCGCTCCCGGTAGACCCGGCGCTGGGACCGCGCCCGCTCGATGAGGAGCGCGGGTAGCTCCGCCAGCGCGGCACCACCACGCACGGCGAAGATCGCGTACGCGGTGAGCTCGCTGGCCGCCAACCCGGTCGGGTGGCCGTGGGTCAGCCCGGCCTGCAACTGGGCCAACCCGGCCAGCGTGTCGGGGTCGGCGTCCAGCAAGCCCACCGGCGTCACGCGCATGTTGGCGCCGCAGCCCTTCGAGTCGGCCACGGTCGCCTCCTGCCAGCGCAGCCCTCGGCCGAGGTCGGCGCAGGCACGCAGGCAGGTCATCCCGGGAGCGCGGTTGTTGTCCGGGCTGACCGACCAGGCCACGAAACGCCGCCGTAGCAGCGGCTCGACCACCTCCGGAGTCAGCGACGACGCCTCGCGCAGCGCCCAGCCCACCGCCAGCGCCATCTGGGTGTCGTCCGTGACCAGCGCCGGCTCCCCGGTCAGCTCACGCGGGCCGGTCGGGCCGTAGCGACGCTGGATCTCGGCGACGGTCAGGAACTCGGTGGGCTTGCCCAGGGCGTCGCCGTAGGCGAGACCGAAGAGCGAGCCGGTGGCGCGCAGCGGGATGGAGTCGATCACGGCGGCCATGATGCCGGGCCGCCGCAACCCACGCCATGGTCAGTCCCAGCAGAGACAGAACGGGTGACCGGCCGGATCGGCGTAGACCCGGAAGCCCTCGCCCTCGCCGGGCAGCCGCCGAGCGCCGAGTGCGAGCGCCGCCTTCTCGGCGCTCTCGATGTCGGCCACCGTCACGTCCAGGTGGAACTGCTGCGGGCGCTCCGGGTCGGGCCACGCCGGCGGCCGCAGGTTGAGCGCCTGCTGGAAGGCGAGACGCGGCTGGTGGCCGGGTGGGCCGCCCAGCACGACCCAGTCGTCATCGGAGTCGCCCTCGGCGAAGGGCACGCCGAGCAGCTCGGAGTAGAACGCCGCCAACGCCCGCGGATCGGGGCAGTCGATCACCACTGAACGAAGCTGTCCAATCATGACCGTCATCGTGCCCCGCCGGTACGACAGGAAAACGTCACTCCTCTAAGAACCGGCGGCCGGCGTCCCGACAGGCTGCGAGCACCGCCCGGGCGTACTGCGGGGTGGCGCCGGCGAGGCCGCAGGCCGGGGTGACGACCACCTGCTCGGCGAGCTGTCGGCGGGGAAAGCCGAGGCGGTCCCAGATCTGGCGTACCCGGTCGGCGATCTGCGCGGAGGTCGGTGCGCCACCGGCCGACGGCGGCCGGGTCGGCGCGGCACCGGCCAGCAGTCCGAGGCCCGCGTCAATGGCCTCACCCAGCGGGTCCAGGTCGGTGACCAGGTCGAGGTCGAGGGCGACAGCTACGGCGCCGCTGGAGCGGATCAGTTCCAGCGGCACCTGCGGGGCGCAGCAGTGCACGATCGTGGGTACGCCCACCGCGTCGACGACCGTGCGCAGCAGGGCGGCCGCGTCCGCTGAGTCCACAGCCCGGTACGCGCCCAGGCCGCTCTCGGTGGGCACCCGTCCGGCCAGCACGGTCGGCAGCGACGGCTCGTCCAGTTGCAGCAGCACCGATGCTCCGGGCAGCCGCCGGGCGACCGCCGCGACGTGCCCGCGCAGCCCCTCGGCGAGGGAGCCGGTGAGGTCGCGGACGGCGCCGGGGTCACGCAGCAGCCGGCCGCCGATCGGCAGCTCCAGGGAGGCGGCCAGGGTGAGTGGGCCGGCGGCCTGCACCTTGATCGGGCCGGCGTACCCCTCGGCCTGCTCGGCGAGCTGGTCCAGGTCGCGTTCCATCAGGTCGCGGGCCCGGCGCAGGTCACGGCCGGGGCGGGGGGCGACCCGCCACCGCCCGGTGTAGAGCTCGACGGGCAGCTCGACCAGCAGCCCGGCGCTGCGGCCGATCAGGTCGGCTCCGGGGCCGCGCGCCGGCAGCTCGGGCAGGTGCGGCAGCTCGGGAAGCTCACCGAGGACCACCCGCTGGGCCTCGGCGATGTCGGTGCCGGGCAGCGAGCCGATACCGGTCGCCGCGCCGGCCGGCCAGGGCCACGCCTGATCTGTCACGGCCGAAGGCTATCCCGCTGGACGCGCCGACCGCTCGGCGACCGCGCCGCGCCGGCCCCGCGACGCCCGCGCACCAGCGCCGCGACGCCCACGACCCGGCCAATCGGCGGTCGCTCGGTCAGCCGGTGATGGTCGCGGAGCCGAGGACGATGTCGCCGGCCGGGTCCGGGCGGTACGCCACCACGGCCTGACCGGCGGCGACACCGCGGACCGGCCGACGCAGCTCGGCGTGCAGCGTGTCGCCGTCGAGGTCGACGGTCGCCGGCACCACGTCACCGTGCGCGCGCAACTGCACCTCGCACTCGACAGGCGTGTCCGGGCGAGGGCCACCGGTCCACACCGGCCGGGTGGCCCGAACCCTGGACACCTCCAGCGCCTCGGCCGGGCCGACCGTCACCGTGTTGGTCTTGGGCGTGATCGAGAGCACGTAGCGTGGCCGACCGTCGGGGGCGGGTCGGTCCAGGTGCAGACCGCGCCGCTGACCCACCGTGTAGGCGTACGCGCCGGTGTGGCTGCCGACCACCGCGCCGGTGCTCGCGTCGACGACGTCGCCGGGCGCCTCACCGAGCCGGCCGGCCAAGAAGCCGCGGGTGTCGCCGTCGGCGATGAAGCAGATGTCGTGCGAGTCCGGCTTGTCGGCCACCGCCAGGCCACGCTCGGCGGCCTCCGCGCGGACCTGCGCCTTGGTCGAGTCGCCGAGCGGAAACATCGACCGGTCCAGCTGCTCGCGGGTGAGGACCGCCAGCACGTACGACTGGTCCTTGGCGACGTCGACGCTGCGGCGCAGCAGGCCGTCCGGGCCGAGGCGGGCGTGGTGGCCGGTGACCACCGCGTCGAAGCCCAGGGCCACCGCCCGGTCCAGCACCGCCGCAAACTTGATCTTCTCGTTGCAGCGCAGGCACGGATTCGGCGTACGACCAGCGGCGTACTCGGCCACGAAGTCGTCGACGACGTCCTCGTGGAAGCGGTCGGCCATGTCCCACACGTAGAAGGGGATGCCGATCACGTCAGCGGCCCGGCGGGCGTCCCGGGAATCCTCCAGGGTGCAGCAGCCGCGTGCACCGGTCCGGTACGTCTGCGGGTTGCGGGCCAGCGCCAGGTGCACGCCTGTCACGTCATGCCCGGCCGCCACCGCCCGCGCCGCCGCCACGGCCGAGTCCACCCCGCCCGACATCGCCGCCAGAACCCTCACCAGCTAACCCCCCTGCCCACAGGCCAACCCCAACCCTATCCACCCCGCCACCCCAACCCCCATCCCCCAGCCCGCGCACCCTCCAACCCGCAAACACCGCCACACCCCGGAACACCCCGCCACACCGCCATACCCCGCCACCCCGCCACACACCCGCCACACCCCGTCGATCATGAAGTTATCGCCACGACACGCCGATCCACGGGGCAATAACTTCATGATCGACGAGGCGGGGGCGGGGGGGCGGGGCCGGGCCGGGGCGGGGCCCGGGGGGGCCGGGGCGGGGCCGGTGGGTGTTAGCGGGGGGTGCGGGGGGCTGCTGCTCGGCGGGCGCGTTCCACGGCTGCCGGCAGGGCCGCGACGAGGGCGTCCACGTCGGCCTGGGTGCTGGTGTGGCCGAGGGTGAAACGCAGCGAGGAACGGGCGCGGTCGTCGTCGGCGCCCATCGCCAGCAGTACGTGCGAGGGCTGGGCCACCCCGGCCGAGCAGGCCGAACCCGTCGAGCAGGCGATGCCCTGGGCGTCCAGCAGGAGCAGCAGGGCGTCGCCCTCGCAGCCCGGGAAGGAGAAGTGCGCGTTGCCGGGCAGCCGGTCGGTCGGATCACCGTTGTAGACCACCTCGGGCACCGCCCGGCGCACCCGCTCGATCAGGTCGTCGCGGAGCGCGGCCACCCGGGCCGCGTACTCCTGCTGGCCCTTCACCGCCGTCTCGACGGCGACCGCGAAGGCGACGATGCCGGGGGTGTCCAGCGTGCCGGAACGGACGTCGCGTTCCTGGCCGCCGCCGTGCAGCAGCGGTACGGCCGCCACGTCCCGGCCTAGCAGCAGCGCGCCCACCCCGGTCGGACCGCCAAGCTTGTGCCCGGTGACGGTCAGCGCGGCGGCCCCGCTGGCGGCGAAGTCGACGGGCACCTGCCCGACGGCCTGGATGGCGTCGGTGTGGAAGGGCACACCGTGCTCGGCGGCGACGGCCGCCAACTCGGCCACCGGCTGCACCGTGCCGACCTCGTTGTTGGCCCACATCGCGGTGACCACTGCCACCTGATCGGCGTGCGCGGTCAGCTCGGCGCGCAGGTCCTCCGGGTCGAGGCGGCCCGTGGGGTCCACCGGCAGCCAGCCGACCTCGGCGCTCTCGTGCTCGACGAGCCAGTCGACCGAGTCCAGCACGGCGTGGTGCTCGACGGCGCTGGAGATCACCCGGCGGCGGTCGGGGCCGGCGGCCCGGCGGGCCCAGAAGATGCCCTTGACCGCGAGGTTGTCGCTCTCCGTGCCCCCACCGGTGAAGATCACTTCGGACGGTCGGGCGCCGAGCACGGCGGCCACCCGCTCGCGCGACTCCTCGACCCGGCGACGGGCACGACGACCCGCCGCGTGCAGGGAAGACGCGTTGCCGACCTCGCGGGCGGTAGCGACGTACGCCTCCAGTGCCTCGTCGAGCATCGGAGTCGTCGCCGCGTGATCCAGGTAAGCCATCACCGTTCAGCGTACGGCCGAGGGGTCGGGGGCCGAATGCCGGAGGGGACCCCGGGGCGGGCGGAGGACTCCGCCCGCCCCGGCGCGCCGGTCAGGCGGGCACCGCCGTGACGACGATGTTGTCGCGATACTTGCGGGCCTTGGCGTCGAACGGCCCGCCGCAGGTGATCAGAGTCAGTCGGGGCTTGCCGTCGCGGGCGAAGTACCGCTCCAGCGGGATCCTGGTCTTGGCGTACTCCTCCCGGGCGACGACCCGGTACTTGCGTGCCCTGCCGTCGCTGCCGGTCGCGGTCAGAGTGTCGCCCTGGTCCAGTTCGCGCAGCCGGAAGAACGCACCCCTGCCCTGCTTGGCGCTGTCCACGTGACCGGCGATGACCACCGATCCGGCGCCCGCCTCCAGGCCGGGGCCGTAGCGGTACCAGCCGATCTCGTCGACGCTCGGCGGCACCTCGAACTCGTTGGTCCGCTCGTTGATGCCTACCGCGTTGACAGTGGCGGTGACGTCGATCTCGGGGATCACCAGTCGGACCGGCGGGACGATCCGGGCGCCGGCGGGCAGCTCGCCCGCGGTCACCGGCACCGACGGGTCGCCGCCGACGGCCGAGGGGGTCGCGCTGGCGGCCAGCGTGCTCGCCTCCTCGGCGCCGACGTTCCCCGCCGGCTGGGAGTTGCACGCCACCAGGGTGGCGACGGTGAGCGCGGCAACGCCGGCGGCCAGGGCCGCCAGCGCGCCGCGGTTGCGCACCGTCACTTGCGACCGGTCCGCGCGGTCGCCATCCGCACCCCACCACCGAGCAGCAGGAGTACGCCGGCACCGGTGAGCGCGTACCACCAGGTCTGCACGCCGGTGCCCGCCTGGCCGCCGTCACCGCTGGGCACGCCGCCCGGGGCGGAGTGCAGGCCGGTGATCGTCTGGGCCACCACGTCGAGGCTCTTGCCCTCGGCGGAGCCGATGGCGTAGACGATCGTCGCGGTGCCCTCCTTGAGGTTGAGGTCCGCCGGGCCGATGGCCACGGTGTCGGTGCCGGCAAGCACCACGTCCGCCTTCACCGTGCCGGCGTCGACGTCGGCCTTCGCCTCCTTCGGGTTGGTCAGGCCCTTGAAGACCGGGGTGCCACCGGCGCGCACGTCGACCGCCGGGGCGGCGGCGGTGTGCCGGACGATCAGCCGAGCCTTGCCGGCATCGACCTTCGAGACGTCGTTCACGAACGGCGTGATCTTCGGCTTGCCTGCGGCGTCGAGGTGGGCGGCGAGGCTGATGTTCGCCCCGCCCGGCACCTCGGCGTTGTCGACAGTGAGGATCGCGCTGCCGACCGGGTCACCCGGCTTGGTGAGGGCGATGTCGTACTCGCCCTCGGCCAGGTTCAGCGGGCCGGCCACGTCACCGGGCTTGAAGTTGTCGAGCGTCTTCTTGCCGTTGACGTAGACGTCGACCGGGGTGTCCGGGATGCCGTGCACGACCGAGACCTTCGAGGTGGCGGCGTACGCGGGGGTGGCGGTGAACGCGGCGACGCCGGCGAAGGCCAACGCGGCGACGGCGCCGCCCGCGGCGACCCGACGGAAGTACGAGAGCTGCATGTCTGCCTCCTGGTGATTGGTGCTGATTCGTCAGGCCTGGCTTGCAGAACGGGTTACGCCGGCTCCGCGACGGGTGGATGCGCCCGCGACGCGCTTTCTTTTTCCGGCTCCGACCGCATCCGGATCGGGCTCGGCGGACGAAGAGCTGGTGAGATGACATCGACCGGGAGAGTGGGGCGGAGGCTGTGGCAGCTACAGTCGGGCATGCCCCATCGAAGGCTGGCCGCCCGATGACGGCGTTACCGCAGCAACCGGACCCCCCGGTGGACGACCTCGCGCCCCGGTTCCGGTCCGGCGACGAGGTGGCGCTGCGCGAGGCGTACGACCGCTACGGCCGCGCCGTGCTCCACCTGGCCACCTCCATGCTGGCCAACCGCGCCGACGCCGAGGACGTGACCCAGGCGACGTTCGTGGCCGCCTGGCTGGGCAGGGACACCTTCGATCCGGCCAAGGGTTCGTTGATCGGTTGGCTGCTCGGCATCGGCCGGCGCAAGGTGATCGACCGGATGCGGGCCAGCGCACGGGAGACCCGCGTGGTGGAGACGGTCCGGCAGTTGCCCGAGCCGGCGCAGACCGTCCCGGATCCGGACCGGGTGGTGGACCGGCTGGTGATCGCGGACGAGCTGGCACGCCTGCCCGACGACCAGCGACGCATGCTGGAGCTGGCCTTCTACGACGACCTGACACACCAGCAGATAGCCACGGTGACGGGGGTGCCGCTGGGCACCGTGAAGAGTCACATCCGACGCGGCATGGCGAGCTTGAAACGCAGATGGGAGGTGGACGGTGCAGCACCTGGAGCACGAGCGGCTGGTTTTTCTGGCGCTCGGTGAGAGCGATGCGGACGACGGGGAGAGCACCCACCTCGACACCTGCGCGCACTGCCGTACGGAGCTGACGTCCCTGCGACAGGTGGCCGGGCTCGGCGTGGAGACGCAGGGCCTGGGTGATCTGCCCGACCCGCCGGAGCACATCTGGCAGGGCATCGCGGCCGAGATCAGGGCTGCCGAGGTCGTGCCGTCGCTGACCGAGGCCCGCCTCTTGGGGGCGGGTGTGGCGGGAGACCCCGGAGTGGGCCGCAGGTCACAGGTACGTCGGCGTGCCGGCTGGTCGCGCTGGGCGGCCACCGCGGTGACCGCCGTCGCGGCGGCGGCGGTCGGCGTGGTGGGCACGGTTTCGGTGCTGCGCCCGGACGAGCCGGCGCCCGCTCCGCCGCCCGCGGTGCTGGCCAGCGCGCCGCTGGCGGCGTTCGGCTCGACGCCGAAGTCGGCCCAGGGTGACGCGCGGGTTCTGCGGAGCGGCCAATTGCATCTGCATGTGGCGAATCTCCCGCGCGTGCCGGGGTACTACGAGGTCTGGCTCATCAATCCGACGAACATGGAGATGTTCTCGATCGGCACCCTCGGTGGCGACTCGGACGCTCTGCTGCCCCTGCCCCCGAATGTCGACCTCAAGAGCTACTCGGTGGTCGACGTCTCCGCCGAGCGCTACGACAACAACACCAAGCACTCCGGTGACAGCCTCCTGAGGGGCACCCTGACGGGCTGATCGGCGGGCCGGCTCAGCTCCCCGGCCCGCCGATCAGCTCCCACGAAAAAGTGGCCGCCCGGCGAGGGGCGGCCACTTTTTCTGTCAGACGATCACTTGCGCTTGCGGATCTCCTCGGCGGCCTGCGGGACGATCTTGAACAGGTCGCCCACCACGCCGAAGTCGGCCAGCTCGAAGATCGGGGCCTCGCCGTCCTTGTTGACGGCGACGATCGTCTTCGAGGTCTGCATGCCGGCCCGGTGCTGGATGGCGCCGGAGATGCCAAGTGCGACGTAGAGCTGCGGGGAGACCGTCTTGCCGGTCTGGCCCACCTGGAACTGGTGCGGGTAGAAGCCGGAGTCGACAGCAGCGCGGGACGCGCCGACGGCGCCGCCGAGCAGGTCGGCAAGCTCCTCGACCAGCTTGAAGTTGTCGGCGTTGCCGACGCCCCGGCCGCCGGAGACGACGATGCCGGCCTCGGTCAGCTCGGGGCGGGAGCCCTTCTGCTCGGCGACCCGCTCGACGACAGTGGCCAGCTTGTCGGTGTCGGTGACCGACACGGTGAGCTGCTCGATCGCCGGGCTCGCGGCGGCCGGGGCCGGGGTGACCGAGTTGGGCCGGACGGTGACCAGCGGCAGGCCCTTGGTGACCTTGGACTTGACGATTGTGGAGCCGGCGAAGGCGACCTGGGTCGCGGTGCCGTCGGCGGCCAGGCCGACCACGTCGGTCAGGATGCCGTTGTCGAGCTTGACGGCGAGGCGGGCGGCGATCTCCTTGCCCTCCTGGGCCGAGGCCAGCAGCACGGCGGCCGGCTGCACCCGCTTGACCAACTCGGCCAGCACGGTGGCCTTGGGGGCCACCAGGTAGCCGTCGATCTCGTCACCCTCGGCGGCGTAGATCTTCTCCGCGCCGTACTCGCCCAGCTTGCCGCTCAGCGCCTCGGCGGCGCCGGCGCCACCGAGCACGACCGCGCTCGGGGTGCCCAGCTCGCGGGCGAGGGTGAGCATCTCCAGGGTGACCTTCTTGACGCCGAATTCCTTGGTGGCTTCGACGACGACGAGAACCTCAGACATGTCCAGACCCGCTCTCACACGAACTTTTCGGTGGCGAGGAACTCGACCAGCTTGACGCCGCCCTCGCCCTCATCGGTGATCTTGGCACCGCCGGAGCGCGGCGGGCGCTTGGTGTGCTCGACGACGGCGCTCGTGGCGCCGTCGAAGCCCACCTCGCTCGGCGCGACGCCGAGGTCGGCCAAGGAGAACGTCTGCACCGGCTTCTTCTTCGCGGCCATGATGCCCTTGAACGAGGGGTAGCGCGGCTCGTTGATGGTGTCCCACACGGAGACCACGGCCGGGGTGGAGGCGGTGACGACCTCGTAGCCCTCCTCGGTCTGCCGCTCGACGGTAAGCGTGGCGCCGTCGACGGTGAGCTTGCGGGCGCCGGTGAGCGCCGCGACGCCGAGCCGCTCGGCGATCATGTGCGGCATGACCTGGACCCGCCCGTCGGTGGACTCGGCGCCACAGATCACCAGGTCGGCGTTCAGCTGACCGAGGGCGGCGGCGAGCACCTTCGAGGTGGCCACGGCGCAGGAGCCGTGCAGGGCGTCGTCCAGCACGTGGACGGCCTTGTCCGGGCCCATGGAGAGCGCCTTGCGGATCGACTCGGTCGCCCGGTCCGGACCCATGGTCAGGATGGTGACCTCGCCACCGTGCGCCTCCTTGATCTTCAGCGCCTCCTCGATGGCGTACTCGTCCATCTCGTTGATCACGTTGTTCGCCGAACCGCGGTCGACGGTGTTGTCGTCATTGCGCAGGTTGCGGTCCGCGCCCGAATCAGGCACCTGCTTGACGAGTACGACGATGTTCATCGCGCTTCGACGACCCTCCTGTGTGGTGTTGCGATTGGCTCGCCCGGTTGGGCCGCAGCCTCGCGCGTCGGTCGACGCCAGGTCAACCGTGAGCTGTTGTGCAGTTGCCCACGAGCGCAATGTTACCTGCCAGTAGGTTGCGGCTCCCGGGCACGGAGAGTGACACAGCTCACCCGTCAGGCAGGCTCGGCCAGCGCATCCCTGATCGAGTCGATGGCAGCGGCCTCCGCCGGGGCCACCCCGTCGTGCGCGCGGGCCACCCGGTCCGCAGCGGTCAGCACCACCGACCGGTACGCCTCGACGTCGGCCGGCGACTTCTCCCGCAGGATTCGCACCGCCCGGCCGAGCGCCGGCAACACCACCGACTCGATCTCCAACTGGGAGTCGCGCGGCAGCCGGGGCAGCGGCCCGGTGGTCAGCGCCTCCTTGACCACCCCACTGGCATCGGCCAACGCACCGGAGGCGGCGACGCTCTCCCGGATCACGCCCAGCAGTCCCGGGTCGGCGTTCGAGACCAGGAAGACCGCGCCGAAAGCGCCCGTCTTGAGGGTCAGGCGCTCCTCGTCGGTCAACCGCTGCTCCATGATCACGGAGTGTAGACGTACGGGGTGGTGGTGGTGACCGGGACGAGGCCGAGTCGCTGCAGGATCGGTCGGCTGTCCTCGGAACAGTCGACCTGCATCAGCGTGCGGCCCCGCTGCTCCGCCAGCCGCGCCCGGTAGTTGACCAACGCCCGGTAGATGCCCCGGTGCCGCCACTGCGGCAGGGTCGAGCCGCCCCACAGGGTGGCGAAGCCGGTGTTCGCCGGGAACCGCACCCAGCCGGCGCTCACCACCGTGTCGTCCGCCTCGGCCACCACGACGGTGATCGAGTTCGGGTCGGCGTCGATCTCCTTGGCCAGACCCGTGACGAGGTGCGAGCGGTCCTCCTGCCAGACCTCCTCCTCCATGGCGGCGATCCGCTCCAGGTCGGCGCGGGAGGTCACCTCACGCAGGCGTACGCCCTCGGGGACGACGGGCAGCGCGGCGGCAAGCGGGGCGACCGGCCCGACCACGACGGTCTCCCGGTCCTCCGGCACGAAGCCGGCAGCGCGCAGCCGGTCCGCGAGGTCGGCCGGTTCGTCGTGCTCGTTCAGCTTCCACTCGACCGACTGGCCGCGCTCGCGGAACAGCGCCACCTGCCGGGCGATCAGCTCGTCCAGCGCGTCGCCTGTCAACCCGCCCAGGTCGCGGTAGGTGAGGAACCCGCCGGCGTCGAGCCCGATGATCCGGACCAGCGGCCCGTCCCGCTCCACGGTCACCCCGGCCGGGACCGGGTCGGGGATCTCCGGGCGGAGCTGGTTGTCGTAGGCGGTGCGCAGGGTGGTCACATCAAGATCCGTCACCACACCAGGCTAAGGCCCGAGGGAAGCGGATAATCTCCCAGCATGTGGGAGGCGATCAAGCGGTGGTTCGACCCGGCCGAGGCGCGCGCCGTCGGTGAGACGCCGGACTACCGGTTCTCCCTGGCCAACGAGCGGACCTTCCTGGCCTGGCTGCGTACCAGCCTGGCGCTTGTCGGTGGCGGGCTGGCCGCCGCGCAGTTCCTTCCGCAGCTGCCGATGAGTCACCTGCGGGAGGTCATCGCGGTCGCGCTGCTGCTGCTCGGCGGCGCTGTCGCGATCCGCGCGGTGGACCACTGGGCGCGTACCGAACGGGCCATCCGGCTCGGTCAGGAGCTGCCCGTCTCCCGCTTCCCCGCCGTCCTGGCCCTCGCCGTGGGCGGCGGCGCGGTGCTGCTGGTCATCGCGGTGCTGGCGCGGGCGATCGGCGGACGGTGAGCGCCGGACGCGATCCCGGGCTGCAACCGGAGCGGACCCGCCTGGCCTGGCGGCGCACCCTGCTGACGCTGACCGTGGTGACCGCGCTCGCCGTCCGGCTGGCATCGGGCGGCGGCCCGTTCGGAGCGCTTGTCGCCGGTGCGGCCGTCCTGGTCTGGGGCGGCGCGCTCGTGCTCTGCTGGCCCCGGGGCACCGGCACCGGGGCGGCCCGCACCGGCGGCCGGACGTTGCCGCTTGTCGCGCTGGGCACCGTCGGGCTCGCGCTGCTCGGCGTGCTGGTGACCGTTCGCGGACTGTGGTGACGCGACGCGGTGCGCCATGATGGGTGCATGGCCCGGCTGTACGTTCTCCTCTTCCTGGTGCAGATTGTCCTCGCCGTCTGCGCGCTGATCAGTTGCCTCTCCGCCGAGGAGGGCCAGATCCGCGCCCTGCCCCGGATCGCCTGGGTGCTGATCATCCTGTTCTTCCCCCTGGTCGGGTCGATCGCCTGGTTCGTCGCCGGACGGGAGCCCGACCCCGCGGCCCGCGGAGCATGGCCGGCCGGCGGCGGTTCCACCGAACGGCAGCCACGCCGCCCGCTCGCCCCCGACGACGACCCGGAGTTCCTCCGCTCCGTGCAGGACCGCTCCCGCCAGCAGGACCAGGAACTCTTCCGCCGCTGGGAGGAGGACCTGCGCCGGCGTGAGGACGACCTGCGCCGTCGCGACGGTGAGCCGCCCCGTGAGGGTGACCGGCCGGAGGTGTGAGCACCAGCCCGACCGCGCCGGTGCCGGCGTCCGACCCGGCGGGCGGCACAATCGGTGGAGTGCAGATCAGCCTGCTCGGCCCGTTGCAGGTCCGGGTCGATTCGACGACCACTATCGAGATCCACGGAGCACGGCTACGCCGGCTCCTGATCCTGCTGGCTCTGGCGCCCGGCCGGGTGGTCAGCGTCGCGCACCTGGTCGACGCCCTCTGGGAGGACGAGCCGCCGGCCGCCGCGGCCAACGCGCTCCAGGCGCTGATCTCCCGGCTCCGCCGGGCCGTACCCGGCCTCGGAGTCGACGCGCGTCCCGGCGGTTACCAGCTCACCCTCGGCCCGGAGGCCGTCGACCTGCACCGGTTCGAGGCCGGCGTACTCGCCGGCCGGGCGCTGCTGCCCGCCGACCCGGGAGCCGCCCGCAAGGTGCTCGAGGAGGCTCTCGCGCTGTGGCGCGGGTCGGCGCTGGCCGACGTGGCCGGCGCCCCGTTCACCCGCGCACCGCTGGCCCGGCTGGACGAGCTGCGGCTCACCGCCACCGAGGAGCTGATCGAGGCCCGTTCGGCGCTGGAGGACCCCGCACACCTGGTGCCCTGGCTGCGGGAGCTGGTCACCGCGTACCCGCTGCGGGAACGGCTGGCCGGCCAGCTCATCCGGACCCTGCATCGGGCCGGCCGCCCCTCCGAGGCGCTCGCCGCGTACGAGCGGCTCCGCACCGACCTGGCCGAGACGCTCGGCGCCGATCCCGGGCCGGAACTGGCCGCCCTGCACCTGGCGGTGCTGCGCGGTCAGCGGGCCGACCCCGCACCGGCCGACGCCGACACCGCGCCCGCACCGGCGGCGGCGGTCCGCGCCCGGGGCGCCCTGCCGACGGCGTTGACAAGCTTCGTCGGCAGGGAAGCGGCGGTCGACCGGGTCGGCGCCCTGCTCGACAGGGCTCGGCTGGTCACCCTCACCGGCCCCGGGGGCGCCGGCAAGACCCGGCTGGCGATCGAGTCGGCCCGCGAGGTGGCGGCGCGGTTCCCGGACGGGGTCTGGCTCGTCGAGCTCGCCCCGGTGACCGACCCGGCCGAGGTGCCGCAGGCGCTGCTGGGCCCGCTCGGCCTTCGGGAGCAGGCGTTCTTCGCCGGCAGCCGGTCCCGGATCCCACCCGGGGAGGCCACCGAGCCGACCGTACGGGCCATCGACGCGTTGGCCAGCCGGCGAGCGCTGCTGGTCCTGGACAACTGCGAACACCTGCTGGACGCCGCCGCCGAGTTGGCCGACCGCCTGCTCGCCGCCTGCCCGGACGTACGGGTGCTGGTCACCAGCCGGGAGCCGCTGGGCATCACAGGCGAGGCGCTGCACCCCGTCGAGTCACTGGAGCAGCCGCCCGTGGGCGCCGACCCGGTCACCGCGCTTGCGTACCCGTCGGTGCGGCTCTTCGCCGACCGGGCCGCCGCGGTGCGACAGGACTTCCAGGTGGACGACCGCACGGTCGGGCCGGTGGTGGGCATCTGCCGGTCGCTGGACGGCATGCCGCTCGCCATCGAGCTGGCCGCGGCCCGGTTGCGCGCCATGACGGCCGAGCAGGTCGCGACCCGGCTGGACGACCGGTTCCGGCTGCTCACCGGCGGCAGCCGGACGGCGTTGCCCCGCCACCAGACGCTGCGGGCGGTGGTGGACTGGAGCTGGGACCTGCTCGACGATGCCGACCGGGCGCTGTGGCGGAGACTCGCCGTCTTCACCGGCGGCGCGACGGCGGCCGCCGTGGAGCGGGTCTGCGGCGGCGGCGAACTGGCCGCGCCCGAGGTCCTCGACCGGCTCTTCGCCCTGGTGGAGAAGTCGCTGGTGATCGTCAGCGATGCCGGCGAACCGCGCTACCAGATGCTGGAGACGATCCGGGAGTACGGGCTCGACCGACTGGGCGAGGCGGGTGAGGAGCAGCGGGTCCGGCGGGCACACGCCGACGAGTTCCTCCAGCTCGCCGAGCGCGCCGACCGGGAGCTGCGCGGTCGGGACCAGTTGCGCTGGGTCCGGCGTCTGCGCGCGGAGCACGACAATCTGCACGGCGCACTCCGCTGGGCGATCGGGGCGGACGAGGTCACCCGGGCGGTCCGGTTGACAGGCGCGCTCGGGTGGTACTGGTGGTCGCGCGGCAACCGACTGGAGGGCGCGGACCTCGCCCGGGAGGTGCTCACCCTGGCCGAACGGTCCGTCGGGCGGCCGGACCGCGACGACGGCGCGCCGACCGCGACCGCGCTGGCGACCGCGTACCTGGCCGCGGCGTTGAACACCCTCAGTGCCCACGCCGACTTCGAGACGGCCCAGGTCTGGATGCGCCGGGTGGTGACGCTTGCCGACGGCGGCGCCGACTCGCCCCTGCTGCGGATGGCCGGAGCGATGACCCTGATGTTCGACCCGGCGACGCAGGTGCAGGGGCTGGCCGCGCTGCGGCGGCTCTTCACCGACGAGGACCAGTGGGTGGCCGGGGCGGCCCGCATGATGCACGGCCACACCCAGCTCAACCTGGGCGCGCCGGCCGAGGGCGCAGCCGACGACTTCCGTGCCGCGTTGGAGCTGTTCACCGACGTCGGGGACCGGTGGGGCCTGTCCACCACGCGGTTCTCCCTTGCCGAACTGGCCGGTCGGACCGGCGATCGGGACTTCGCCATCGACCAGCTCCGCGCCGCCCTGAGCGACGTCGAGGAACTGGGCGCCGCCGAGGACGTGCCGCAGATGCGGTCCCGGCTGGCTCAGCTGTACTGGCAGGTCGGTGAGCACGAGCTGGCCCGCACGCTGCTCACCGAGGCGCAGGAGGAGGCCGAACGGCTGGGCGCCGACGAACCACGGGCCGGCGTCGCCGCCGTCTGGGCGGAGCTGCTGCGCGACTGCGGCGACTGGGAACAGGCGGCCCGCTGGGCGGATCGGGCGGCGGAGCTGGTCCGGCGGCGGAGCATCGCTCCGCAGTGGAGCGCCATGCTGGCCACCTCGCTCGGGCACGTCGCCGCCGCCCAGGGGGAGCTGGCGGTCGCCCGTACCCACCTGGACCAGGCCCTGGAGCTGGCGCTCGCCTCCGGCGACGCGCCGGTGGTCGCGATCACGCTTGTCGGCTACGCGGACCTGGCCCTGCGCAGCGGGCGACCGGCCGTGGCGGCCACCGTGCTCGGCGCGGCCGACGGGGTACGCGGCGGCGACGACCAGGGCGCGCTGGACGCGATCCGGGTGGCAGTGGCCGCCCGCGGGGCGCTCGGCGAGTCGGAGTTCGCCGAGGCGTACGCGGGCGGCCGGGGCATCCGGTCGGACGGGGTGCCGGAGTTGCTGCGGGTCACACTCGACGCCTGAGACCGCGGACGGCCAGGGGCGCGAAGATCACCGCGATGCCGGCGCCCCACAGCAGCGTCTGGACCACCGGCCCGGCCACCGGCCCGCCGACCAGCAGCCCGCGCAGCGCGTCGGCCACCACTGTCACCGGGTTGACCTCCACCCAGTTCTGCAACCAGCCCGGCATCCGGTCGGTCGGGACGAAGATGTTGCTGGTGAAGGTCAGCGGGAAGATCACCATGAAGCCGAAGATCTGCACCTTGTCCGGTTCGCTCACCAGCACCCCGACCAGCACCGAGATCCAGGACGCGGCAAGCGTGAACGCCAGCAGCAGCGCGAACGCCCCGACCACACCCAGCACGCCGTTGCCGACCCGGAAGCCGAGGATCGACCCGACGCCGAGCAGCAGCGCGATCGACCACGCCTGCTTCACGGTGTCGGCGAGGATCCGGCCGGCCAGCGGCGCCCACCGGGCGATGGGCAGTGCTCGCAGCCTGTCGAAGACGCCCTTGGTGAGGTCGTTGTTCAGCCCGAACCCCGTCGTCATCGTGGCGAAGAGCGCGTTCTGCACCATGATGCCGGGCAGCATGAAGGTGAGGTACTCGCCGGACGAGCCGGCGATGGCGGTGCCGAAGACGTAGGTGAACAGCAGCACGAACATCACCGGCTGGATGCTCAGGTCGAGCAGCTCCATCGGGTTGTGCTTGATCTGCACCAGGCTGCGCCAGGCCAGCGTGAAGGTGTGCCGCAGCCCCGCGACCGGGCCGAGCCGGCGGGTCGGCACGAGGGCGGGAGCGAGAGTGACGGCGGTCATGCCGGTGTCCTTTCCAGGTCGGTGTCGGCCGGGGCGTCCTCGGCCCGGTGGCCGGTGAGGGAGAGGAAGACCTCGTCCAGGCTGGCGCCGCGCAGCGCCAGCTCGGCGACCGGGATCTCGGCCGCGTCGAGGCGACCCACCATGACGGGCAGCACGCGAGCGTCGTTCACCGCGACGGTGACGGCGGTCTGCGCGACGTCGGGGGTCACGCCGGCCACCTCGCCGGCAATGGCGACCACGGTGGCGAGATCGGCGATGTCGGTCGGACGCACGGTGAGGGTCTGCCCGCCGGTCCTGGCCTTCAGCTCCTCCGGCGTGCCCTGGGCGATCACCCGCCCGTGGTCGACGACGGCGATCTGACCGGCGAGCTGGTCGGCCTCCTCCAGGTACTGGGTGGTGAGCAGCACCGTCACCCCGTCCGCCACCAGCGTGCGGACGATGTCCCACAGGTCGTTGCGGCTGCGCGGGTCCAGGCCCGTGGTCGGCTCGTCGAGGAACAGCACCTGCGGCCGACCGACAAGGCTGGCGGCGAGGTCCAGTCGCCGCCGCATCCCGCCGGAGAACGTCTTCACGGCCCGATCGGCCGCGTCACTGAGCCCGAAGTCGTCGAGCAGTTGCCGGCCCCGCCGCTTGGCGTCGGCCCGACCGAGCCCGAGCAGGCGCCCGATGAGCAGCAGGTTCTCCGCGCCGGTCAGGGTCTCGTCGACCGAGGCGTACTGGCCGGTGAGGCCGATGAGCTGACGCACGCGGTGGGCGTCGCGGACCACGTCGAACCCGCCCACCGTGGCATGTCCCTCGTCGGCGCGCAGCAGGGTGGCGAGCACCCGTACCGCAGTGGTCTTGCCGGCGCCGTTCGGCCCGAGCAGACCGAAGACCGTCCCCGTGGGGACCGCCAGGTCAACTCCGGCGAGGGCGGTGGTGGCGCCGAAACGCCGCACCAGACCCTCGGCGCGGATCGCGTGGTCCATCGCAACTCCTGTCGTCTGCGGGTGATGACACCACCATGGGCGACAGGGCTGACATCCCGCCGTTCCCGCGCTGACGTTACGTCGACCGACGCTGACATTCGGCGTATTTAGCTGCGGGAAGACGCCGCGCCGCCGCCCGCGAGGGGCGACGGCGGCGGCGGGTGCGACTCAGGCCAGGTTCGACGAGCGGGGGTACGCGTCGGTCGGGTCGGTGAGCACGTTCACCAGGTACGGCACTCCGGAGTCGAACGCCCGCTGCAGGGCCGGCTGAAGATCGGCGGCCTTCGCGACGGTCTCCCCCGCGCCGCCCAGCGCGCTGACCACCGTGTCGTAGCGCAGCTCGGGCTGGAGGTCGGCGGCGACGTCGTAGCCGTACATGGCCCGCATCGGGTGCTTCTCCAACCCCCAGATGCCGTTGTTGCCGACGACGATCACCACCGGCAGCTTCTGCCGGACCAGTGACTCGACGTCCATCAGCGAGAACCCGGCCGCACCGTCGCCCATCAGCACGCAGATCTGCCGGTCCGGGTGGCTGACCCGGGCGCCCATCGCGTAGCCCATGCCGGTGCCCAGGCAGCCGTACGGGCCCGGGTCCAGCCAGGTGCCCGGCTGCGCGGGCTCCAGGTACCGGCCGGCGTACGAGACGAAGTCGCCGCCGTCGCCGATGGTGATCGCGTCGGGGGCGAGCGCCCGACGCAGCTCGCCGTAGACACGGGCCGGCCGGATCGGGTCGGTCTCGGCGGCCATCTCGGCCGCGTCGCGAGCGCGGGCCGCGTCCTCGGCGCTGCGCAGGTCGGCGATCCAGTCGCTGTGGTCGGCCCGGTCACCGGCGTGGTCGGCAAGCGCGGAGAGGATCAGGCGCAGGTCACCGGCGGGGGCGACGGCCGGCTGCACGTGTGTGGCGCGCTGACTGGGCGCGTCGACGATGTGCACGACCTTGGCGTCGCCGAAGTCGCCGAAGCTGAGCCGGAAGTCCAGCGGCGTGCCGACCACGACGACGACGTCGGCGCCGGAGAGCGCGGCGCGGCGGGCCTTGGCGAAGGCGAGCGGGTGCTCCGGGGGCAGCGAGCCGCGGCCCATCCCGTTGGCGAAGACCGGCACCTGAAGCGCCTCGGCGGCCTCGCGCAGCGCGGCGACCGCGTCGCCCGCGTACACGTCCGAGCCGGCGATGATGACCGGCCGCTGCGCGCCGGCGATGAGCGTCGCGGCCCGGCTGACCTCGTCCGGGTCCGGTTCGATGGCGTCGACGCCGGACGGCGCCGGCAGGTCGGTGTCGGCGACCGAGAAGACCGTCTCCAGCGGGAAGTCCAGGAAGACCGGGCCCCGGTGCGGGGTGAGCGCGGCGGTGAGGGCGGCGTCCACGGCACGCGGGATGTCGTCGGTGCTGAACACCGTCTCGGCGTGCTTGGTGACCGGGGCGACGAGCGGCAGGTGGTCCATCTCCTGGAGGCTGCCCGACCCCCAGCGGAAGGCGGGCGCCCGGCCACCGAGCACCAGCACCGGGGACGCGTTGAAGAACGCGCTGGTCATGCCCGAGATGCCGTTGGTGACGCCGGGGCCGGCGGTGAGCACGGCGAGGCCGGGTCGGCGCTGGAGCTTGGCCACCGCCTCGGCGGCGAAGACCGCGGACTGCTCGTGCCGGACGTCGTAGATCGGGAAGTCGGCCTTGTGCGCGGCGTCGTACAGCGGGAAGACGTGCCCGCCGGACAGCGTGAACATCTCCCGTACGCCGTGCGCGCGTAGTGCCGCGAGGGCCAGCTCTCCGCCGTGACCCTCGATCCGCTCCGTCATTCGCCGCTCCCCTTCGTCGCTCATGATCGAAGCCCCACGCTACTGGCCGGTAGGGATAATGTGAACCGTTCTCGGTTCACTGCCGGTGCGGGCGTCAGCGGCCGGTGAAGTTCGGCTTGCGCTTCTCGACGAACGCCGCCATGCCCTCACGCCTGTCGTCGGTCGCGAACAGCGCCGCGAAGAGCTGACTCTCCCAGGCCAGGCCGGAGTTCAGATCCATGTCCAGGCCGCCGTCCACCGCCAGCTTCGCCGCGCGCAACGCCTGCACAGGCCCTCGGAGGTACGGCGTGACGAGCGCGACGGCCACGTCGTACACCTCGTCGGCCGGGGCGACCCGGTCGGCCAGGCCGATCCGCAGCGCCTCCTGCGCGTCCACCATCCGCCCGGACATGATCAGGTCCTTCGCCCGCGCCGGCCCGACCAGGCGGGCCAGTCGCTGGGTGCCACCCGCACCGGGGATGACGCCCAGCTTGATCTCCGGCTGGCCGAGCTTGGCGTCCTCCGCGACCACCCGCCAGTCGCAGGCCAACGCCAGCTCGCAGCCACCGCCGAGGGCGTACCCGGTGATCGCCGCCACCACCGGCTTGGGGATCCGGGCGATCGCCCCGAGCGCGCTGGACAGGTTCGCGGCCCGCTCGGCCATGTCCACGTAGGACATCTCGGCCATCTGCTTGATGTCCGCCCCGGCGGCGAAGACCTTCTCCCCGCCGTACACGATGACGGCACGGACCTCGGGGTCGGCGGTGGCGGCCGTCGCGGCGGCGCGCAACTCCTCCTGCACCTGGGTGTTGAGCGCGTTCATCGGCGGCCGCTCCAGCCGGATGGTGCCGATGCCGTCAGTGGTCTCCAGCCGAACGAACTCGCCCACGCTGCCCTCACTTCCTCGTCGAAGTCGCGTGCCAACCTTACGACCCGGCTCGTTGGGGTAAGTAGTGTGGTGTCAGCCCCGCGGGCGGGAGTCCAGCCATGATCACGTATTACGACGACAGGTCGGTGCAGGTCACCTCCAGCGCCGTCCGAGTCGACGGCCGCAGCTACTCGCTGGCCGAGATCACGATGGTCTGGCACCGCCGGGGCAGCCGCTCCTGGCGGGTGCTGGTCGGGCGGGGCGCACTCGGCGCCGCGCTGGCCGGCCCGCTGGTCGCGGCCGTGCTCGGGATCGGCCTGGCCGTCTGGCTGCACCGCTCCCCCACCGTGACGATCGCGATCGTCGGCGCATCGGTGCTTGTCGGCCTGGCCGTCGGTCCGGTCGCCGACTTCCTCTTCGAACACCTGGACCGCTCGTACGCCAAGGGCAGCCGGCACCTGGAGATCTGGGCCCGCTGGCGGGGGCAGCCGGTGCGGTTGCTACAGACCGGCGACGCGCTGCGCTTCGGTCAGATCTACCGGGCGGTGCAGCGCGCGATGGAGCACACCCAGCCCACCCGCCCCGCCGCCCGCCGCTAGGGCCGCCGCCAGGCCTTCCCGACCTGCGCAGATCTTGGACAGTTTCCGTCAGCCGCTGACGGAAACTGTCCAAGGTCTCGTCGTGCTGCGCCGCACGCCGCGAGCGCTGCGGGTTTGCCTGCCGGTGGTTAGGCTTAGTGATGACCCTCTATTACCGGGACGACGCGGTGCAGGTGACCTCCGAGTCGATCCGGGCGGGTGGTCAGGTGATCGCCCTGCCCGACGTGACGTTCGTCTGGCACGAACGGGGGGCGAAGACCCTCGCCGTCCGCGGCCGGGTGCTGGGTCGCGGTGTGCTGGTTCTCCTGCTGTCGCTGCCACCCCTCGTCGGGCTGGTCTGCGTGGTCTCGCTGGCCTGGTCCGCACAGGATCGGGGCAACTGGCAGTTGGCGCTGATCATCCTCGCCGCCTGCGCGGTGGGGGCGCTGGGGTTGGCCCCGTTCCTGGAGATTCCCCTCGGCTGGCTGGACCGCTCCTACGAGCGCGGCAGCCACGTGCACGAGCTCTGGGTGCAGCACCACGGCCAGGAGCACATGCTGCTGCGTACGCCGGACGCGCTCCGGTTCGGGCAGATCTACCGGGCCGTGCAGCGGGCCGTCGAGCAGCAGGGGGACCGTTGATGACCACCCGTCGCGGCTGAGTCGGTCAGCGCAACGGCAGGGTGGTGACGATCGGCCAGCCCAGCAGGGCCGCGCCCACGAGGGCCGGCAGCCAGCGCGGAGTCGCGTACCGCCGCAGCACGGCCGCCCACAGCACGTGCCAGCCGAGCAGCACGGCGAACAACGGCACCACCAGCAGCACGAACCCGGGTGCCAGGCCGAGAACCGCCGACGTGCTCAACACCAGAACGGTGACCGCGACGACCAGCAGGCGACGCCGGGTCAGGCCGGCCGCGACCTGCTCGACGCCGAGCAGGAAGAGCAGGCACGCGCCCACCACCAGCGGGAGCAGCCACCAACGGGCGCCGACCGGCAGCGCCGAGGTCAGTCCGAGATGGATCGGCAGGCCCACGGCGAGGACCGCGTACGCCGTCAGCGCCACCGCCGCGACGGCGGTCCGTGCCGGCGTACGACGTCCGGTCCCGCCGAGGGTCGCACCGGGCGCCGGGATCACGCCGGGCACTCGCGTCGCGGCGGGAAGCCAGTGCTGGCCGCCGCTCAGCAGCACCCCGCTGACCAGCAGAAAGCCGCTGACGTAACCGCCTACCGCCAGCGGGAGACGGTTGGTCGGCAGGACGGTCGCGACGGCCGCCGCGAGACCGCTCGCGAGGACGACAAGCCCGAGCAGGGTGAGACCACGCAGCGGGGCCCCGGCTTCCGATCCTGCGGTGCCCCGCCGGCCCAGCAGCAGCGCCGCCACGGGGACGACGCCGACGGCGAACGCCAGCACCAGCAGCGCCGCCCCGGCGAGCCGGACGAGCGGTCGAGGCGACGCGGTCCCGTCGACGCTGGGCAGCCAGTCGGCGATCTCCTCGTGGGTACGCGGGGCGAACAACACCGAGATGTGCTCCACACCGGGCACCACCACGGCTGGTCGGCGGCCCACCGCCGCACCGCGCCCCACGGCGTCGTCGGCCGCACGCCGGAACGCGGGGAACTCCGCGCCGCCCACGATGAGTAGCAGCTCCGCCGGGCGACCCGGAGGCAGTTCGCCGGCGTCGGGCAACGAGATCGCCACGGTCCGGGCGATCTCCGGGTGCCCGGCCGCGTACCGGGTGACGGCCCCCGCGCCCATCGAGTGTCCGACAAGCATGATCTGGGCCGGGTCCACGTCGGGTCGGGAGCGCAGGTATCGGACTGCGGCGTCCAGGTCGGCGGCGAGCGTCGCGGGCGACATGTCCGGGCCGAGTCGGGCCGGGTTGGCACCGTGCCCGGCGAAGTCGAACAGCAGCGCGACCGCTCCCCGGCGAGCCACGGTGTCGGCCAGCGGGCGCATCAGTCGTGCCGAGCCGGCGAAGCCGTGGGCGATCACCACGCCGGGCCGCCGGACGTCAGGTGCCGGCGGGCCGGCGCGTACCTCGGTCATCGGTACGCCGTCGACGGTGACCTGCCGCACGGAGAGGCCGGCGTCCGCGCGGACCAGCACCGCCGTGCCGAGCGCGGCGGCCAGCGCCGCGAGCACGGCGAGCAGGACTGCCACGCGGGTGCTCGGCGGGTGGTGCGGCGAGGCGGCCGGCATGCCGGCACCCTACCGCCGGACGCCCCGCCGCAGACCGCATCGGCGGTCGCCCGCGAGCGGTTGTGGCCGGGCCGACGCACACTTGGTTTCATGGCGATTCCCCTCCCCACCCCAAGCGCGGTGGTCGGCCTGACCCGCTCTGCCCTCGACCAGGCGCTCGGCTCGGCCGCCTCGTTCGCCGCCGTGCCCACCCGCGCGTTCGCGGTGCTGGACGGGGTGGAAGCGCTGCTGGCCAGGATCAACGGCGTGGTGGATCGGATCGAGACGACTCTGGACCGCACCGACCGGGTGCTCACCGACGCCGAGGCGGCGGTCCGCGAGGTGGCGGTGATCAGCGCCTCCGCGACCACCGCCATCGACACGGCCACCGAGGTCGCGACGGCCGCCGCCGTGGTGGTCACCGAGGCCGAGAAGGTCGCGCAGGTCGCTGGCACGGTGGTCACCGAGGCCGAGGCGGTGGCCGGCAGCGCCGCGGTCACCGTGGGAACCGCCGCGCAGGCGGCGTCCACCGCGGCGGAGCTGCTGGCGGCGTACGAGCCGGCGCTGCGCCGGGCCGCGCCGATGACCGGGCGGTTCGTCGAGGAGCTGAGCCATGAGGAGATCACCGCCGCGATCCACCTGATCGACGAGCTGCCCAAGCTCAAGGAGCACCTGACGGCGGACATCCTGCCGATCCTGGCGACGCTGGACCGGGTCGGCCCCGACCTGCACGACCTGTTGGACGTGACCCGTGATCTCAAGCTCGCCGTGGCGGGCATTCCCGGCCTCGGCATGCTGCGGCGGCGCGGCGAGAAGCTCAGCGACGAACCCGCCGGCTGAGCCCGCGCCGGGCCGTTCACCGCTTCCTCAGCACTCGCACGTGATCGATGACAGTGGCGCGGTCAGGTCGTCCACCGGCCGGCGGGTCACCCCCGCCCCGGTCACCACCGACAGGCCTTCCCGCACCCAGTACTCGAACCCGCCAAGCATCTCCTTGACCGGGTAGCCGAGCCGGGCGAACTCCAGAGCGGCCCGGGTTGCGCCGTTGCAGCCCGGCCCCCAGCAGTAGGTGACCACCGCCGAACCCTCCGGGATCAGCTCCGCAGCCCGGGCGGCGATATCGGCGCTGGGTAGGTGCACCGCCGCCGGCAGGTGACCCTGCGCCCAGGCGGCCTCGCCCCGGGAGTCGACGACCACCAGCCCGGGAGTACGGGCGGCCAGGTCGGCGTGCACGTCGCTGACATCGGTCTGGATGCTGAGGCGGGCGAGGAGGTGGGCGGAGGCGGTGGCCGGGTCGGCTGCCGGGACGGCGAAGGTGAAGGTCATGCACCGATCCTGGCTGCCCTCCCACCTCCGGACGAGTGGCGGGAACGACGTCCTGCGCTAACATACCGCCATGCCGAGCCGCCAGGTGGCCGCCACTCCACTCTCGCTGCCGACGGCCCGGCGACCGGCCGCCGGACATCGCGTCGCCCTGCTCGCGTACCCGGGGATGTCGATGTTCGAGTCCGGCATCGTCACCGAGGTGTTCGGGCTGCCCCGACCCGAGTTCGACGTCGACTGGTACGACCTGGTCGTCTGTGCCGAGCGGCCCGGGTCGGTCCCGGTCGTCGGCGGGGCCAGCCTGCACACCCCGTACGGCCTGGTAGAGCTGGCCGCGGCGCAGACGGTCATCGTCCCCGGCGTACCCGACGTGACCGCCGACCCCGCACCCGAGGTGGTGAGCGCCCTGCTCCGGGCGCACCAGCGCGGCGCACGGATCATGTCGATCTGCTCTGGCGCCTTCGCGCTGGCCGGCGCCGGGCTGCTGGACGGGAGGCGGGCCACCACTCACTGGCAGTACGCCGAACTGTTGGCACAGCGGTATCCGCGGGTCGAGGTGGACCCGGACGTGCTCTACCTCGATGACGGAGACCTGCTCACCAGCGCCGGCAGCGCCGCCGGGCTCGACCTGTGCGTGCACGTGGTACGGCGCGACCACGGCGCGGCGATCGCCAACGCGGTCGCCCGACGGTTGGTCATCCCCCCGCACCGCGACGGTGGGCAGGCCCAGTTCGTCGAGGCGCCGGTGACCACCGAGCCGGACGACGACCGGCTCGCCAGCAGCATCGACTGGGCGCTCGCGCACCTCGCCGACCCGCTGACCGTGGCTCAGCTCGCCGGGCAGGCGCACATGTCACCCCGCACCTACCTGCGGCACTTTGCCCGAGCCACCGGGAGCAGTCCGATCCGATGGCTGATCGACCAGCGGATCCGGGCCAGCCTGGCGCTGCTGGAGGAGACCGACGCCCCGGTCGAACAGATCGCCGGCTCGGTGGGCTTCGACAGCCCGGTCACCTACCGCCATCATTTCGGACGGGTCATGCTGACCTCGCCGTCGGCGTACCGTCGCGCCTTCCGCACCGGCACGACGACGGGCGGGCGGGCGGCGTAGCCCGAGCAGTCAGCCCTGCGCGTACAGCTCGTCGATCTCGGCGCGGCGCGGCAGCGCCACCGACGCGCCGAGCTTGCGGACGCAGGCCGCGCCGGCCGCCGCCGCCCAGCGCACCGCGTCGACGACGTCCCGCCCCTCGCCCCAGCCGACCGCCAGGGCGGCGGTGAACGCGTCGCCGGCCGCCGTGGAGTCGACCACGTCGACCCGGACCGCGGGCACGTGCGCCTCGACGCCGTCCCGGTCGACGTACCAGGCACCCGCGTCACCGAGCGTGAGGACGGCGCGGGGCACCAGGTCGAGCAGCGCCCGCGGCTCCTCCCGGCCCCGACCGGTGAACGCCTGCGCCTCGCCCTCGTTCACGACCAGCAGATCCACCGCCCCGAGCAGCTCCGGGGGGAGGTCCCGAGCCGGTGCGGCGTTGAGGATGACCCGGGTGCCGGCGGCGCGGGCGGCCAGCGCGGCGGCGGTCACCGTCGGTACCGGGATCTCCAGCTGGGCGACCAGGACGTCCGCCCCGCGTACCGTGGCCAGCTCCTCGTCGGTGAGGCCGACCAGCGCGTCGTTCGCGCCGGGGGTGACCAGGATGGCGTTCTCCCCCTGGGCGTTGACCATGACGAGCGCCACACCGGAGGTGCCGTAGACGACCCGCAGGTGGCCGGTGTCCACGCCGGCCGCCGTGATCCGGGCCCGGAGCGTGACGCCGAACGCGTCGGAGCCGATCGCGCCGAGGAAGGCGCAGGAGGCGCCGGCTCGAACCGCGGCGATGGCCTGGTTGGCGCCCTTGCCTCCGGGCACCATCACGAAGTCGGTGCCGAGCATGGTCTCGCCCGGCCTGGGCAGCGACGGCGCCATCGCGACCAGGTCCATGTTGGCGCTGCCCACCACCACTACCCGGGTCTGCGACACGGTCACCCGCTCAGGCGGCGCGTGCGGTGTAGCGGTCGCCGGACCGCTCGACGACCAGCGGCAGACCGAAGGTCTTGGAGAGGTTGTCGCCGGTCAACGTCTCGGCGAGCAGCCCCTGGGCGACGACGGCGCCCTCGCGCAACAGCAGCGCGTGGGTGAACCCGGGCGGGATCTCCTCCACGTGGTGGGTGACGAGCACCATGGCAGGGGCGTCCGGGTCGTACGCCAGCTCGGCCAGCCGGGTGACTAGGTCTTCGCGGCCACCCAGGTCGAGCCCGGCGCTGGGCTCGTCGAGCAGCAGCAGCTCCGGGTCGGTCATGAGTGCCCGGGCGATCTGGACGCGCTTGCGTTCACCCTCGGAGAGGGTGCCGTAGCGGCGTTCGGCGAGGTTGCCCACGCCGAGTTGGCTGAGCAGCGCCCGCGCCCGCGCCAAGTCGCCGTGCTCGTAGCTCTCCCGCCAGCGCCCGACCACCGACCAGGCGGCGGTCATCACCACGTCGCTGACCTGCTCGTCCGCGGGCACCCGCTCGGCGAGCGCGGCGGTGGAGAGCCCGATGCGGGTCCGCAGCTCGTTGACGTCGGTGCGGCCGATCCGCTCACCGAGCACGTGCGCGACGCCGGAGGTGGGGTGCAGCCGGCCGGCGGCCATGTTGAGCAGGGTGGTCTTGCCCGCGCCGTTGGGGCCGAGCACCACCCAGCGCTCGTCCAGCTCGACCCGCCAGGTCAGGTCCTGCAGCAGGGCGGTGCCGGAGCGGCGTACGCCGACGCCGTCGAGGCTGACCACCAGATCCGGGTCCACGGGTGCGGCGGCAGGCGCGGCGCCGGCAGCGCCGGGGATCAGGTCACCAGTCACCTGACCATCCAACCACGCAGCGCCGGGGCGCCCCCCACGGGCGGCGCCCCGGCCATAGGGTGGGGCACCGTGTCCTTGATCACCACAACCGGAGGACGACAGATGCCCGATCGGCGTACGGAGTCGCGTAGATGAGCGCGGTTATCGAGATCGAAGGGCTGCGCAAGACCTTCCACAGCGTGCGCCAGGGCAAGAGGGTGGCGGTCGACGGGTTCGACCTGCTGGTCGAGGCTGGGCAGATTCACGGCTTCCTCGGCCCCAACGGCTCCGGCAAGACCACCACGCTGCGTGCCCTGCTCGGGCTGGTCCGGGCCGACGGCGGGCGGATGACTGTGCTCGGCGAACCGTCGCCGGAGTTGCTGCCCCGGGTGGCCGGTCGCGTCGGCGCGATCGTGGAGAGTCCGCAGTTCTTCGGCAACTTCACCGGGCGTCGCACACTACGGCTGCTGGCCCGCGCCGGCGGGGTGTCGACCTCCCGGGTGGACGAGGCGCTGGAGCTGGTGGGCCTGCGCGACCGGGGCGACGATCGGGTGAAGGGTTACTCGCTGGGCATGAAGCAGCGCCTCGCGGTGGCGTCCGCGCTGTTGAAGGATCCGCGGCTGCTCATCCTGGACGAGCCGGCGAACGGTCTCGACCCGGCGGGCATCCGCGAGATGCGCGACCTCATGCGCTCGCTCGCGGCGGCAGGGGTGACCGTGCTGGTGTCCAGCCACATCCTCGGCGAGATCCAACTGATCTGCGACCACGTCACGATCATTTCGCGGGGGCGGCGGGTCGCGGCGGGCCGGGTGGACGAGGTACTGGCGGGCCACGACCGGCACGAGTTCCTGGTCCGGGTGGCCGAGCCGGAACGCGCGGCCGATCTGCTGCTCGACGCGGAGCTGACGGCCGCCGTCGAGGGCACGGCACTGGTGGTGAGCGGGGTGACCGATCCGACGGTCATCAGCCGGGTGCTGGGCGAGCAGGGGCTGTGGGTGGGCGAGCTGACGCCGCTCCGGCCCGATCTGGAGAGCGTCTTCCTGGAGCTGACCGGCGCGGGCGAGCATCCGTCGGTGCCCCGCCAGGTCGACGACTCGGCGTTGCCGACGGACGGCGACGGCGCAGCGGTGATCGATCTCGACGTACGGGGAGTGGACGCGTGAACCTGGTCCGGGCCGAGTTGGAGCGGCTGTCCGCGCGCCGCTTCGTGCAGCTCATGGTCGTCCTGCTGGCGCTGGCGTTCGCCGTCACCGCGGCCACCACCCTGGCCGGCTCGCACCGGCCGAGTGCCGCCGAGCTCAGCGCGGCGCGGACGCAGGCCGCCGAGGCGCTGCAGAACATGGAGGCCGTCCACCAGGGGTGCCTGGCCCGGAAGGACGGCACGCTCCCAATCGACCCGGACGAGTACCTCCCGGCCGACTGTTCGGAGGTGGACCCGATCCGGCAGGACCGGTTGCCGATCGCGGCCGACTACCTGCCCGGGGTGTTCAGCTTCGAGCAGCAGGCCCGCCCGCTGCTGTACTTCCTCATCGCGTTCCTGGTGCTGTTCGGGTTCCTGGTGGGCGCCTCGTACATCGGGGCGGATCTGAACTCCGGTGGGGTGGTGAACCTGCTGCTGTGGCGGCCGCGCCGGCTGACGGTGCTCGGCACCAAGCTGGGCACCCTGCTCGGCACGGTGTTGGCCGTCGCCGTGGTGGCCTCCCTTGTCTATCTGGCCACCTTCTGGGTGATCGGGCAGACCGCCGGACTGGGTGGCCGGCTCAGTACCGACTTCTGGCAGTCGCTGGGCGCCGTGCACGGCCGAGGGCTGGTGCTGGTGCTGCTGGCCACCGCGCTGGGCTTCGCCATCGCGACGCTGGGCCGGCACACCTCGGCGGCGCTCGGCGCGGCGGCCGCGTACGCGGTGGTGTGGGAGCTGGGCGCGCGGCTGGTGTTGGAGATCGTCGACGCCCGGCGACCGGACCGGTTGATGCTCTCCAGCCACATCGCGGCATGGCTCAACGGCGAGGTGCGTTTCTGGGACAACCAGCTCTGCGTGAGCAGTCCCGGCACCGGCCCCTGCTCGGGCTTCTACAGCCTGACCTGGGGGCCGTCGCTGGTGGTGCTGCTCGGTATCACCGGCGGGTTGACCGCGGCGGCGTTCGCCGTGTTCCGTCGCCGCGACCTGATCTGAGGGACCGGACCGGGCCGCCCGCCGAGAGCCGGGCGGCCCGGCCGCTCGTCGCGCGACGGCCTCGGCGCGTGCCGACCGCTCAGCGCGGCGGCCCGGCGAGCGCCGGCAAGAGCTTGCAGCCTGATGGCCTACGGTGAAATATTCCTTCACATGACCGCCCCAGCGGGCTCAGCCGACGGTGGAGCCGAACACCTCGTCGCGGACGGCGTCCAGCGCGGTGCGCAGCGCGCCGCGCAGGATCGGCTCCTCGGTGAGGCCGGTGGGCACCACCCTTGGCCGGACCAGGGTGATCGCCGCGACCTCCCGCTGCACCCGGTCGGCGAGCGCCGCCCCGCCGGCCTGGCCCACCTCGCCGGCCAGCACGACCAACGGCGGGTCGAGCACCACGCAGGTGCTGGCCACGCCGAGCGCGAGCCGACGAGCCAACTCGTCGAGCATCGCGCCGCCGGCAGCGCCATCGGCGACGGCCGCGCGGACGGCCTCGGCGGCGTCGGTGTCCGGATAGCCGTGCTCGCGGGCCACCGCGCGTACCGAGTCGCCGCCGATCACCTGCTGGAAGGCCGGCTTGGCACGACGCGAGACGTCGCGCGGGATGGGCGCTCCGGGAACCGGCAGGTAGCCGATCTCGCCCGCCGCGCCGCTGCTGCCGTGGTGCAGGCGGCCACCCAGCATGATCGCCAGGCCGACGCCGGCGCCCACCCAGACCAGGACGAAGTCGGCCACTCCCTGCGCGGCGCCGGACTGCGCCTCGGCCACCGCGGCCAGGTTGACGTCGTTCTCGAAGACCACAGGCGTGTGCAGATCGTCGCGCAGCGCGGCGAGCAGACCGCTGTGCCAGCGCGGCAGGTTGAAGGCGAAGGTGATGTCGCCGGTGTGCGGATCGACCAGACCCGGCGTGCCGAGCACGATCCGTCGGACGCTGCTGAGCTGCGCCTGGGCGCTGCTGGCGGCCTGGACCACGGCGTTGTGCACCACGCCCACCGGGTCGTCGGTGTCCCGCGTCGACTGCTCCACGCGACCGATGACGGCGCCGGTGATGTCGGCGCAGGCGGCCACCACCCGGTCCGGTCCGACGTCGACTCCGACGACGTGGGCGCTGCTCGGGCGCACCGCGTAGAGCTGGGCGTTCGGCCCCCGCCCGCCGGCCTGCTCGCCGACCCGGCTGACCAGGCCGCGCTCCTCCAGCCGCTCGACCAGTTGCGAGGCGGTGACCTTGGACAGCCCGGTCAGTTCACCGAGCCGGGCGCGGGTGAGCGGCCCGCGCTCGAGGAGCAGTTCCAGTGCCGCACGGTCGTTGAGCGCCCGCAACAGGCGGGGGGTGCCGGGCAGCCGGGTCGCACTCATGCCACGTCCTCTAGTTTTAGTAAACTTTGCTAACTGTAAACCTACCTGCGAACGGGTAGCCGTAGCGTAACGGCCGCCCGGAGGCAGAGTGCTCGGCCGACCCGGCAGGGCGATGACCACCGCGGGTACGACGTGCGTGCCCGGGAGGACCGAAGGGGAGATCACGTGGGGCTCGATCCAGGACTGCGCCGGCTCGCGCTGGGCACGTTGCTCGCCGCGTACCCGGGACCGGTCCCACCGGACTGGGCGGTCGACCTGGTGGCCGACGGGCTGGCCGGGCACACGCTGTTCGGCACGAACGTGCACGACCCCGCCCAGGTGGCGGCGAGCACTGCCGCGCTGCGTGCCGGCCGGGCGGACGTGCTGATCGCCATCGACGAGGAGGGCGGCGACGTGACCCGGTTGGCGCACGCCACCGGCAGCCCGTACCCCGGTAACGCGGCCCTCGGCGCGGTCGACGACGTGGCGCTCACCCGCCGGGTCTACCGGTCGATCGGCGCCGAGCTGGCCGCGCTCGGCATCACCGTCAACCTTGCTCCCACCGTCGACGTGAACACCGCCGACGACAACCCCGTGATCGGCACCCGCTCGTTCGGCGCCGACCCGATGCGGGTCGCCGCCCACTCGGCCGCCGCCGTGAGCGGCCTCCAGGCGGCCGGCGTCGCGGCCTGCGCCAAGCACTTCCCCGGCCACGGCGCCACAGTCACCGACTCCCACCACGAACTGCCCACTGTGGACGTCCCGCTGGAGCTGCTACGTCGGCGGGACCTGCCGCCGTTCGCCGCGATCGTCGCCGCCGGGGCGCAGGCCGTGATGACCGCGCACATCCGGGTGCCGGCGCTGACCGGCGACGATCCGGCCACCTTCAGCCGGGCCGTCCTGGTCGACCTGCTGCGCACCGAGTACGGCTTTACCGGCACGGTGATCACCGACGCGCTGGAGATGAAGGGTGCCGCGGTGGCCGCCGGTGGTGTCGGGCCAGCCGCGGTCCGGGCCCTCTCGGCCGGCGCGGACCTGCTCTGCATCGGCGCGACTGTCGACGCGACGCTTGTCGAGCGGGTGGCCGCCGAGATCGTCGGGGCGATGACCGACGGCCGGTTGCCGATCGTGCGGGTCGAGGAGGCGGCCGGCCGCGCCGCCGCGCTCGCCGCCTGGACCCGGGCCGCGGGTGGGCCACCCACCACCGAGGACCCCGAGCTGGGGTACGCCGCAGCGCGCCGCGCGGTCCGGGTGGACGGCCCGCTCACCGGCCTGGGCCAGCCGCTCGTGGTGCAGTTGCACACCGAGTCGACAATCGCCGAGGGACGGGTGCCGTGGGGCCTCGGCCCGCACCTCGACGGCGTGCGGGAGATCCGGGTGATCGCCACCGAGACCGATCCGGCCACGCTCCGCGAGTTGGCCGGCGACCGGCAGATCGTGCTGGTCGGGCGGCATCTGCACCGGCTGCCCGGCGGCCCGGAACTGATCGCCGACCTGGCGGCCCAGCACCCGGTGACGGTGGTGGAGATGGGCTGGCCGGCACAGTGGCGCCCGGCTGGCGTACGCGCCTTCGTCACCACCTACGGCGCGAGTCACGCCAACGGCCGCGCGGCGGCCGAGGCACTCGGCCTGGCCCACTGAGCCCCGGCGCCGTCCGGTCCGACTCCAGGGGTCGACCGGATGGCGCGCTCGGCGCCGCACCGGTGTCCACAGTCACTCGTCATTCCTTATTGAACATGTTCAACAAGCGCTCTAGGCTGACGTTGTCGGTAGTTGAACACGTTCAAGAAAGGCGTCCACATGGACATCAAGGTCTGGATGTACGTGATCTACCTCGCGGTCAGCGTCGGCCTGACCATCTGGGTGGCTCGGGCCCTGTCCCGCAACGGGCAGGTCTTCCTGGAAGAGGTGTTCGCCGACGAACGACTCGCCCGAGCGGTCAACAGCCTCCTGGTGGTCGGCTTCTACCTGCTCAACCTCGGTTACGTCACGGTGGCCATGAAGCATCCCGACCCGGTGCGCTCCACCAGCCAGGCCATGGAGGAGCTGTCCCTCAAGATCGGCCTCGTGCTCCTCGTACTCGGCGCGCTGCACTTCTTCAACGTCTTCGCACTGGGCCGCTACCGCCGAAACCGACTTCGCCAGCTCGCTCCCCACCCCCCGATCGCTCCGATCGGCCGACTCCCCATGCAAGCCACGCCGCACGGTGGATACCCGAGCGGGCCCTACCCGGTCGGAGCACAGCCGGCCGGGCCTTACCCGACCGGGCCCCAGTCGGTGGGGCCACAGCCGGGCACCGCACAGCCCCGCGCGGCACAGCCCGGCGTCGACGGGCCGGGACCCAACCCCGCGACCCGATGACCGGCGCACCGACTGGCGGGCCCACCGAGCCCTCGGACCCCACCGCGTTCGGGGGCGGTGGGGTCCGGGGGTTCACCGTCCTGTTCGACGCGAACTGCCCGCTCTGCCGGGCCGCCCGCCGGTGGCTCTCGTCCCGCGCCCAACTCGTACCCCTGGAGTTCGTGCCGGCGGGTTCGACCGAGGCCCGGTGGCGCTTCCCCGGCCTGGACCACGACGCGACGCTGCGTGACCTGACCGTCGTGGCCGACACCGGCGAGGTGTACGCGGGCGACGGCGCGTGGTTCGCCTGCCTCTGGGCGTTGGCGGACCACCGGTCGGCGGCCGAGCGGTTGTCCCGACCGCATCTGCTGCCGCTGGCCCGGCAGGTGGTGGCGGCCGCCTCGGCGATCCGGGAACGGGTTCGCGATCCGTGGGCCGAGCCGATCGACGAAGCGGCGGGATACCGTGACCTCGATGACCGAACAACCTGCGCCGACGACCACTGCGGGTGAGCCCGCGACCGCCCGTGGCGAGCAGACCCGGCAGCTGATCCGGAACACCGCGCTGCGGCTGTTCCGCGAGCGCGGCTACGCCCAGACCACGATGCGGGCGATCGCGCAGGAAGCAGGCGTGGCGGTGGGCAACGCCTACTACTACTTCGGCTCGAAGGACCACCTCATCCAGGAGTTCTACGCCCAGTCCCAGGTCGAGATCCGAGCAGCGGCCCAACCGGTGCTCGACCGGGAGGAGGCGTTCGGCGCGCGGCTGGCCGGTGTGCTGCACGCCGGCATCGACGTGCTGACCCCGTCGCACGACTTCGCGGCGACCTTCTTCAAGACCGCGGCCGAGCCGACCTCCCCGCTCAGCCCCTTCTCCGCCGAGTCGTCCGCCCCCCGGCAGGCGGCGATCGACCTTTTCGCCGAGGTGCTGACCGGCTCGACCGCCAAGGTCGACGCCGAGCTGCGACCTCAGCTGCCCGAGCTGCTCTGGCTCGCGTACATGGGCGTCGTCCTCTACTGGGTGCACGACCGGTCGGCTGGTCAGGTCAAGACCCGACAGTTGATCGACGGTGTGGTGCCGTTGATCGACCGGCTGGTCGCGTTGTCGCGGCTGCGGGTGCTCCGCCCGGTGACCCGACAGGTGTTCGACCTCATCCGTACGCTGCGTCACTAACCGCAGCACCGTCGCCGCTCCGCTTCGTCGCAGGTCAAGTCCGTTATTCGACACTCCGACCCGACAGCTCGCACCTTGCACCGAGCAGATTCGATACGTAGCGTGATCGCCATCGAACCGGCCCATCAGCGACGCGGCCGATCGCCCGAGAACCGGGACCTGGGGGCAGGTTGCGGACCGTGGATCCGGCCCGGGATCCACGGTCCGCGCACTGAGATCGGCGCCCGACGGCTGCCCGTCTCACCGCGGATAGACCCCGTACGCCCGCCAACCCCGATCCGGGAAACCCGCCGCCTCCGCGACCCGGGCCGAGGCGTGGTTGTCCTTCTCGTGCAGGTACGTCGGCACCGCCCCCTCGTCCAGGACCCGCCGTGCCGCCTGTGCCACCAGCCGACGCGCGAGGCCCCGACCCCGGGCCGCCGGGGCGGTGCCAACGGCCAGTTCGTGGCCGTACGCGTCGTGGCGTTTGATTCCGGCTCCGGCCAGATAGGTGCCGTCCGCATCCCGGACCACGAGCACCGGTCGGTCGAACAGCCGCAGCCAGGGCGGCAGGCCGGGGGCTGTCGACTCGGTCCACTCCCCCACGTCGGGCAGTGGTGCGGGAGAACTGCTCCAGCGGAACGGGCCGTCGTGCACGGAGAAGGTAGGTAGGCCGACGGCCTGTGGCAGTGCCGCGAGCAGCCGGTCCGGCGCTCGCCCGACCAGCGCTCGGATCGCCGCCACCCGGTCCGGCGCGACGGAGAGCACCGCGCTCCGACCGGTGTCGACGGCGAGGGCCGGACGCAACCGGCCGTCCCAGGCTGGCCTGGCCCGGCGCTGGGAGGCGACCACGTGCAGCCCCGGGCCGGCCGGCCACTGGCCGAGCCAGGAGGCCAGGTGCAGCTGCAGCCGCCGGTCGAGCATGCGTACCTCCGTCACCCACACGTCGTGGATCACCGTACGCCGGGCGGCCCGCGCGGGCGGGCCTTCCCACCGAGGCCGGGTGGTACGGGGTCAGGAACGCCCCGCCAAAGCGCTGACATGCTGCCCAAGATCCGGGAACCGGGTGGCGATATCGATCGTCATAGGTATTTCCATATCTGGACACCTTTCTCTGGGACGGTATTGGTCATGCCCATTCAGCCGAACGCCCCCTTCCACCAGAACCCCACGCGCCTCTGGCGTGCAGCGGAGGCCACCGGACCCCTTCCGGCCCAGCCGCGCTACCGGGTGACCCGCACGACGGGCGAGCTGTCCTGGGCGAAGCTGAACAAGCTGCCGGCCGGAAGCTCCAGCCGGCACGGCCTCAACACGCGCTGACGGTGGTCGGGGACGACACACCGCAGGAGGACCAGCGGCGGCTTTCGCACACCTGTCGGGTAATTTCTTGTGGTCCGGCATCCGGCCTACGACAGGAGAAGCTCCGCGCATGGGCAAGAAGACGATCCACGTCTCCGACTTCACCGGCACCGTTCTGCAGCAGGATGACGAGGTGGTTCGTGTCGTCGTCCTGGAGCACCCGGACCTGGTCGCCGGGCCCGTGCAGCTCGACGCCACCCCGGGTGAGGTGGAGAGCATCGACGACGCCGCGCTGGACGTGGCGGTGGTGGAGATCCACGACCGGCACGGCGGCGGCGAGCCCCGACGGGTGGTCCTCACCGCCAGCGAGTTCGACGCGATGGCCACCGACGTTCCGATGGCGCAACTGCTGAGGACCGCCGAGCGGGTCCGCCCGCCGAAGGCCCGCAAGAGCGCCGAGAAGATCGACTACGGCACGCTGGAGCACGCCGGGAAGCCGCACCGGGGCCGGGTCACCGAGGAGGAGGCCCGACTCGTCCGCGAGCAGCTCGACGAGGTCAACAAGCGCCTCGCCGACGCGGGCGTACGCCAGATCGACCCGGCCGATCCGGAGCACGCCTTGCGCTACGGCTTCCCCGACGTCTCCTGAAACGAGCCGACGGCCGTCGTACCGGCGCTATCGAGCGTCGCCCTCGGGGGCGGACGCCTTGACGATGGCGGCGAGGGCGACGGCCAGGTCGGCCTCGACCGCTTCCTTGGTCAGGCCGAGATCGGTGAGCACACCCGCGCCGTCCTCCAACTCCAACAGGGCGAGCAGGAGATGCTCGGTGCCGACGTAGTTGTGCCCGAGACGCAGCGCCTCCCGGAAGGTCAGCTCCAACGCCTTCTTGCCACGGGCGTTGTAGGGGATGAGGTCCGGAACCTCGTCGACTCCGGGCGGAAGGACGGCGCCGACGGCCTCGCGGACCGCCTCGGCTGTTGCTCCCCGGCCGGCCATCACCTTGGCGGCCAGCCCGTCCGGCTCGGCGAGCAGCCCCAGCACGAGGTGTTCGGGGCCAATCTCGGCGTTGCGGGCGGCGCGGGCCTCCTCCTGCGAGGCCATCACCACGTTGCGGGCCCGGGGGGTGAACCGGGCGAAGCCGGCGTTGGGGTCGAGCGCCGCGGCCTCCGTGGAGCCCTTCGCCACGAAGCGCTTCTGCGCCGCCTGCTTGCTGACCCCCATGCTGCGACCGATGTCGGTCCACGAGGCGCCCGAGCGCCGGGCCTGATCGACGAAGTGCCCGATCAGGTGGTCGGCGACCTCACCGAGGTGGTCGGCGGCGATCACCGCGTCGGTGAGCTGGTCGAGCGCATCGGTGTGCGCCTTCTTGATCGCCTGGATCAGGTCGTCGAGCTTGACGTGATTCTTCATCTGGAAAGGCTCGGTCATGCGTCAACCATAAGTTGACGAACCCCTCCCGTCAACCCTGGGTTGACGATCACCCGCGGGCGGGGACTCTGGTCCCGTCCGCCCGCGCGTATACCGTGGGCGCCGTCGTCGGCGGAGGAGGGGCGGTCATGCGTCTGCACGTGGGGTGCGCGATGTGGACCCACAGGTCCTGGCCACAGCCGCGTACGCCCCAGGAACGCCTACACCACTACGCGAGCTGGTGCGATGCCGTCGAGGGGAACACGACGTTCTACGCGACGCCCGCCCGGGACACCGTCGCGTCCTGGGCGGCGCAGACCGACCCGGGCTTCCGCTTCGTCGTCAAACTCCCCAAGGTCGTCACGCACGAACGCCGGCTCACCGACGTCGACGACCCGCTGCGCGCCTTCCTCGACGCGATCGAGCCCCTCGGCCCACGCGCCCACGCTCTGTGGATCCAGCTCCCGGGGTCGTTCTCGCCGTCCGACGTGCCCGCCCTCGGCCGGTTCCTCGGCCGACTCCCGCGCTCCCACCGGTACGCCGTGGAGGTCCGCCATCCCGCGTTCTTCACCGAGCCTCGCGCGGTCCGGCTGCTCGAGGAGACCCTCACGGCGGCCGCGGCCGAATGGATTCCCTTCGACACCACGGCGTTCTTCGCCAGCCCGCCCACCAGCGACGCGGAGCGCGACGCCTGGACCAAGAAACCACGGATGCCACTGCGGTCGGTCGCGCTGACCGACCGTCCGATCGTCCGCTACCTGGGCCGCGACGACAGCGCCCGGACGGTCGAGGGCTGGCAGCGCTGGGTCGAGGTCGCCGCCGACTGGTTACGCGAGGGACGCTCCCCCACCGTGTTCGTCCACACGCCTGACAACGCCGACGCGCCGAGGCTCGCCCGCCGCTTCCATGACGAGGTACGCGCACGCGTCCCCGGCCTCGCCGCCCTGCCCGAACCGATACCTGTCGAACCCCTCACCCTGTTCTGAGCAGGTACGCCCTCGGTCACCGCTCGCGGTCGAGGAGGTCGTTGAGGTGATGGGCCGTACTGATCAGCGAGAGGTGGCTGAACGCCTGCGGGAAGTTGCCGATCTGCTCACCGTTGGGAGAGATCTCCTCCGAGTACAGCCCCAGCGGCGTGCTGTACGTGAACATCTTCTCGAACGTCAGCCGGGCGTCGTCGAGCCGGCCGGACTGGGCGAGGGCCTGGACGTACCAGAACGTACACATGCTGAAGGTGCCCTCGGAGCCGGCGAGCCCGTCCGGCGAGGCCTTCGGGTCGTAGCGGTAGACGAGACTGTCCGATACCAGCTCGGTGTCCATGGCCCGCAACGTCGACGTCCACATCGGATCGGTCGGCGAGATGAAGCCCAGCCCGGGCATCACGAGAAGTGAGGCGTCCAGGATGTCGGTGCCGTAGTGCTGCACGAACGCGCCACGTCCGGGATGGAATCCACGCGCCATGACCTGCTCGTAGACGGCGTTGCGCTCGATGGTCCAGCGGGCCGTGTCGCCGGGGCGTCCATGGCGCTTCGCGAGACGGATGGCACGGTCCAACGCCACCCAGGCCATCACCCGCCCGTAGGTGAAGTCCTGCCTGCCGGACCGGGTTTCCCAGATGCCGTCCTCGGGCTGGTCCCAGTGGTCGCAGAGCCAGTCCATCAGCCCCGCCGTCTTCCGCCACGCCTCGTACGAGACGAAGAGCCCGTTTCGGCTGGCGAGATCCAGAGCCAGGAGCGCCTCGCCGTAGATGTCGAGCTGCAGTTGACCCGACGCGCCGTTGCCGATCCGCACCGGCGCCGACCCGCGGTACCCCTCCAGGTTGCCCAACACCTCCTCGGGGAGGTCCGGTGAGCCGTCGATCCGGTACATCACCTGGAGGGGAACGTCGCCGTCGCGGGCGTCACGGATGCGCGCGTCGAGCCAGAGAAGGTACTTCTCCGCCTCGTCGGTGAAGCCGAGGCGGAGAAGCGCGTGCACCGAGAACGAGGCGTCCCGGATCCACGTGTAGCGGTAGTCCCAGTTCCGCGGCCCGCCGATCTGCTCGGGCAACCCGGCCGTCGGCGCGGCGACCAGAGCCCCCGTCGGGGCGTACGTCATGAGCTTGAGCGTCATCGCCGACCGTTCGACCATCTCCCGCCAGCGGCCGGTGTAGGTGGAGCGGCCGATCCACCGACGCCAGTGGTCGCGGGTCTCGGCGAGCAGTCCACAGGCCTGCTCGATGCTGAGCGCCCGGGGAGCGTGCGGGCAGGCCGTCTCCAGAACGACGCCGCCGATGTCGCCGGCGTGCAGCTCGTAGCGGACGCAGACGCCCTCCGCGTCCCGGTGGATGGTCCCGGTGTCGACCAACCGCTCGGCGTTCTTGAAGGGGGTCAGAGTGAGGGAGAGGGTCGAGCTGCGGAAGACGTCGCCCTCCGGGTGGACCTCGAGCTCGTACGGATCCCGCCCGTAGTTGAACCGTGGCCGGCAGTCGAAGCGGAACCGCATGCTCCCCCGAACCATCCGGACCAGCCGGATCAACCGGTGCTGGTCGGTGGCCCGCTCGCCCGTGACGGGCATGAAGTCCACCAGCTCCCCCACGCCGTCGGCGCTGTGGAAGCGGGTGATCAGGATCGGCGTGCCGGGCAGGTAGAGCTGTTTGCTCGTGTAGTCGATGCCGTCCGGCGAGAGCTGGAAGTGCCCGCCCCTGCGCCGGTCCAGCAGGGCGCCGAAGACGCTCGGCGAGTCGAAGCGGGGCGCACAGAACCAGTCGATCGTGCCGTCCTTGCTGATCAGCGCGGCGGTCTGCAGATCGCCGATCAGGCCGTGCTCCTCCACTGCGGGGTACGTCTCCACGCTGGCTCCCGCCGCTCGTCGGGCTGACGGCGGCGACTACCCGGGAAACCGCGCGCTACACGGCCCGTCATCTGCGTGTGGGACGAACGTGTCGGTGCCCACCGATAGCGTGACACCGGAGGTCAACGACGAGAGGACACCTGATGAGCCTGCGCGGATTCGCCACGCTGAACATCTGGGCGGACGACGTGGCGGCGGCCACCGAGTGGTACGCCCAGTTCCTGGGCCAGGACGCGTACTTCTCGCGGCCCGGCCCCGACGGACGTCCGGCCTACACGGAGTTCCGGGTGGGCGACTACCAGGCGGAGCTGGGCATCATCGACCGCCGGTACGCGCCACCCGGCGCGGCGACCGGGCCGGGCGGCGCCGTCATGCACTGGCACGTCGACGACCTCGACGCCACCGTGGCCCGGCTCCTGGCCCTGGGCGCCACGGAGTACCAGCCGATCACGCCGCACGGGGACGAGGGGTTCATCACGGCGGCGGTGGTCGACCCCTTCGGCAACGTGCTGGGTGTCATGAACAACCCGCACTACCTCGACGTGCTCTCCGCACGGCCGGCGACCTGACCTGGCCGCCTTGGTCCGCCTCCTCAGCTCCGCCGGTGCCCGTCCACGGCCCTCCGCACCAGCACGGCCGCCCTCTGGGCGTCCAGTCCGCTGGCGATGAGCAGGTCATGGGCGGCCGCGCGAAACTCGCCCACGGCGATCAACCCGGAGTAACCCAGACGGTGGGTGTGCGGGCGAGTCAGGTCCCGCGCGGGCTCCCCGCGCGCCCGTCCGATCATCTCGACGCCCGCCAGGATCTGCTCGCGGGCCTCACCGGGCTCGGCTCCGGTCCGGATCGTCCGGTGCAGGGTCAGCAGACCGCAGGCCAGCAGGTCGATGGCCGCGGGAAACTCCTCGGGGATGGGTTCCTCGTCCTTGAGCGCCGTCGTGAGTCGTCGGGACAGGGAGCGGCAGCCGTGCAGGCTACGGTCCAGATGCTGGATCGACGCGGTGTGGAAGGCCAGGGAGTCGCGCTCCCGCCAGCGCAGGGGCGCCAGCCGCCCCACCTCCTGGGCGGCGCTGAGCCCGTCTTTCAGGGCGGCCAGCCGGGGGCCGAGTTCCCGCAGCTCACGTAGGCTCCGTTCGGCGCCGGCGAGATCGCGGATCCGCAGCGTCGCGGCCAGCTCGTGGATGGTTGCGGCTGCTGGTCCGACGACGGGCTCTGCCAGCCGCAGCAGCGTCCGTTGCGGGTGGATGGGCACCAGGAGCAGGCCGACAGCCAGCCCGACCAGTCCGCCGACCGCCGCGTCGAGGAAGCGGGGGACGGACAGCTCGCGTACGGGTGGCTCCAGGGTGGCGATGAGCACCGCCGTGCCACCGGCCTGGGTGAGCAGCGAACCACCGCCCTTGAACAGGACGGCGAGGACGATCGCCAGCACGACTACCACGCCGGTCTGCCAGGCTCCGATGCCGAAGAACGGCATGAGCGCGTCGCCGACGGCCAGCCCAAGAATCACCCCGACCAGCAGCTCGACGGTACGCCGCAGGCGTGACCCCATCGAGGCGGCCACGATGCCGACCGCGGTGGTGGGCGCGAGGACCGGGGACGGGTTGTGCAGGAAGTGGTACGTCACGAACCAGGCGATCGCGGCCGCGATGCCGGCCTGCACCGCGAGCAGGCCGTACAGGCGTAGCCGCCAGGCGCGGGAGCGCAGCCCCTCGCGTGCTCGCTCCCGCGAACCAGCGACCGTCCGGCGAACCCCGGGCCAACCGCGCGATGCCGGGTCGCCGTCGGTCTCCGGCTCCTGGTCGGCGGGCACGCGTGCCGCTTACCCACGGCACGCGCGCCTATCCGCCGGGGGTCACCGCCGCCGGTGGCTCACTTGTCCGTCGGCGGCGGCAGCAGTTCGGCGTGTCGGACGGTCCAGTCGCCCCTGGTCGCCGGGGCGAACGCCGCCGGCGCCAGGCAGGTGCCGACCGTCCCCTCGCGCCACTGGCCGTCCGGCCCCTGGTCGGCGTTGACCACCGACCAGGAGAAACCGACCCGATCGCCGCCCGGCCCGTCGTACACGCTGAAGCCCAGACGCCTACCGACCAGGTCTGCCGCCGGCGTGTCGGCCTCGGTGACCACGGCGGTGAGGCTCGCGGTCCGCTCCGCCGTGACCAGGCAGTCGACGCGGGCCGCGAAGCGGACGGTGAGACCGTTCGCGGCGACCCGGTGGGCGACGCGGACCGTGCCGGTCGCGTCGGTGGGCAGGCCGTGCGGCGCGCCCGGCAGTGCCCGGGTGTACGGGGTCGCTCGCGCGTCGAAGGTGAAGCTGCGTACGTCGTTGTCCGGCGAATACGTCAACCTGACGTCGCCCGACCCGGCGACGCTGGCGACCCTCGGCCGGTGTGGTGTGGCGTTGGCGCCCGGCACGGCGACCAGTGTCACGCCGACCATGATCGCCGCCATGCCCAGCCCCCGGAACGTGTTCCTCATCGGTCCTCCCTCGTAGCGACTGTCGTCGCTGTCGGGATCCACGTTGCCGGCTCGCGCGAGCCATGCCCTCCCCCGGCCGCGCGAGCCGGTTCCACCCTCCGAGGGAGCGCCGTAGACTGAGCCGGTGATCGATCTACCCGTCGACCCGCTCTCCGACCGGGAGCTGCGGGATCTCCGCGAGGCCGGAATTGCGCTGTTCGCCGGACGGGTGATCCTCAACGCGCAACCACCCGTCGACGACGCGACCCTCGCCGCGGTCGCGGAACGCTGCGCCGGACCGCTGCCGGACCCGCTCGTCGCATTGTGGCGCACTGCGTTCGGTGGGCGACTCGACTACGACCTTCGCGCCGACCTCGACGGCCAGGACGTACCGCTGTCGTTCACGGAGCTGTTCTACCCCGACAGTGACGACTACCAGGACCTGTGGGGATGGATCGGCCACGAGATCGATCTGGCGGACGAGCACGAGCCACAGTGGTCGGGCCGGCTCGGCCATCTGCCAATCGGTGGCTTCGAGTATCTGGACCGCGTATACGTGAACACCGTCGCCGGCCAAGATCATGGTGCCGTCGTGTGCTGGCGGCATGGACTGCCGGCCGGGTGGGAGTTGCGGACGGGCGACCGCAGTGGGTGGCTCGCCGACGACCTGCACACGTTGTTCGGCCAGCTGATGCTCGAGCGGGACCCATGGAACGTGCCAGAGGGGACCGGCGCGGAGATGCGCGACGCCGTCGACGAGCTGACGAACAGCGCAGACGCACACCTGCGAACCGCCGCCGCGAAGGTGCGCAGGCTTGTCCGGCAGACCGTGCTCGACTGGCGCAGCGCCCTGGACGAGGGCACGCTCCCCCGGCAGCGTCGGCTCCGACGCCTCGCGATGGACCGGGCGGTGACCGACGACGACGTCGCGCTGCTCGCGCGGCTCGTGTCGCTGGGATGTGATCCCGCCGAGGAGATCAGCAACGGGCTCACCCCGCTCGACCTGGCCCTGATGCTCCAGTCATCCGACGCCACCCGGTGGCTTCTCCAACACGACGTTCCGGTGGACAACGCCCTGCAGGTCGGGGCACACGCCGTCGATCTCGAACTCGCCCGGAACCTCATCGACCGAGGCGCGTCGGTCAACGAGTGCGCGGTCATTCGGGCGGTCGACAACGAGAACGTCGAGGTCGTACGCCTGCTGTCCAACGCCGTACGGCCCGATGCGCTCGGCCGACTCTCACAACGACTGCGGACAATGGCCGGCCAGGCCACCCCCGCCGGTCGCGACTCGTCGGCCCAACCCGGCACGCCAGCCGGCGAGCGCGAGTACCGTCGCGCCGCTGTACTGGCGGAGCTCGCCGACCGGTTCGACGCGGACCGTCAGCCCTGACCCATCCCGGCAATCGTCCGCCACGACGGACACGCAGGCGGCCCCGGCCCGGGTCACCGGTGCAGGGTGACGCTGACCCTCCCGGTCGCGGTGCCCGACGGGTTCACCACCACCGTGTACGTGCCGGTGGCCGGCAGCCTTGTCGCGTCGACAGTGCCGGCGCCGTTGATGACGCAGCCGCTGGCCAGCAGGATGCCGTCGGGGCCGCGCAGCTCCAGTACACCGCACTGGTCGGGCAGGGTGGCGGCGCTCGCCGTCAGGGCCACGGAGGTTCCCGCCGAGCCGGTGAACCGGTAACCGATCAGCCCACCCGGCCGGTCCACGACAGCCACCACCGCCGGCCCGTCCAGGGTGATCGTGCCGCTGCCGTCCCGACCGGCGAAGAGCCGCAGCGCGACCTCACCGGTGGTGCGGTCCACCGGGTCGACCACCACGGTGTACGCGCCGTCGGCGGGCAGCAGCGTGCCGTCGACCTCGCCGACGCCGTTGACGACACAGCCGGTGCTCAGCAGGTGCTCGTCGGCGTCCTCGATCCGCAGCGGCGAGCACTGGTCGCTCAGGGTGCTCGTCGGCACCTCCACGAAGACCCGCTCGCCGGCCCGGCCGGTGAACCGGTACCGGGCCTGCGCGCCCGGCTGCCCGATCGTCGCGGAGACCGCCGGCCCGTTCGACTCGACAGTGCCCACCGTGTCCGAGGCGGCGTAGATCCGTACGGTGGCCCGGCCGGTGTCGCCCGTCGCGGCGGTGACCTCGACCGCGTAACTGCCGGCAGCGGTCAGGTCGACGCGGTCGATGAAGCCGGAGCCGTTGATGTTGCAGCCACTGCCCACCTCCCGGCCCTCCGGGTCGAGAAGCCGGTACGCGGAGCAGCGATTCGCGATTCCACTGGCGACGACGTCGACGAAGACGGCGTCCCCGGCGCGGGCCGGGAAGGTGAGCCGGTCGCCACCGGGGGTGAGGGCGGCGGTGGCGACAGGCGTGGCGGCGATAGGCACGGCCGGCGGTGGTGCGATCCGCTCGGTGGCCGCGCCGCCGACGGCGAACTCGGGTCGGCCGCTGACTCCGACGTCGAAGACGCAGTCGGCGAGTGCGGCCGGCGCGGTGACGCCGGCCCAGCGGCACAGTTCCTCCGCCGCCGCCCGGCGACCCGGATCGAGGTCGGCAGTCGTCATCGGCCGCTCGGGAAAGGAGCGGTCGGTGAAGGTCCCGGTGTCCTGGTCGTCCTCGTAGGGCAGCAGCGAGCGCTCCTGCGCGACCCGCCAACCGTCCGCGTACGCCGGGTAGAGCTTCTCGAAGGGCACCGGTTGCGCAAGCGCCGGCCCGGAGGCGGGGGCGATGTCGTCGCCCGGGTCGCCGTCGAAGTCGCCGAGCAGGCCGCGCACCTTTCCGGCCCTGCTCTTGTCCAGCTTCACCAGCAGCCGGTAGCCGTAGTGGCCGATCTGGTCCACGGCCGCCGCCGAGCCGTCCGGCCAGCGGAGGTCGTAACCATCCGCCGGACCGGTGTCGGAGGGCCGGCGGATCAGGCTGCCGCCACCGCCGAGGTCGGTGGGCTCCGACGGTACGGCGACCCGCGCGCCGTCGACGTACACCCGCGTGCCGCCCTCGGCGAGGGTGAGGCTGACCCGGCGCTCGCCGACCCGGAAGGCGACCGCGCTGTTGACCGAGGCGGTCCGGGTGCCGGCCATCGGGGCCTGCCGGACCTGCACCTCCAGCGGATCGCCGCCGGTCGCGGTGACCAGCACGAACTCGCCGACCGCCTGGAAGTCGTAGTAGGCCCGGTCGAAGGTGACCAGGTGTGGATCGCCGTTGGTGCTCGCGCAGGCGGCACCCTCCTCGCAGAGCTTCGTGGGCCCCTTCGCCGGTGGCTTCTTCTTCGCCGGCTTTTTGCACTCGTCGAGGTTCTTCGGCAACGGCTTGCCGTCGTACTCGGTGCGTGGCGGCAGTCCCTTCGCCGCGCGGTAGCGGTTCTCCGCGAGCGTCGCCTTCACCTCGGCGGTCTTGATCCCGGTGGCGCCGCACTCGCCCGGCGGCACGGCGCTGCGGGAGATGTCGTCGGCGTGGTTCAGCTCGTGGTACAGCGCGGCGCACGGGTCGCGGACCACCCCGTCGCCGTACGGGTCGGTGGAGGTCGGGTTCCAGGTGACAGTGGAGGAACCCTTGCCGTCCGCGCTGTCCGGGGTCTCGAAGGCACCCGAGCCACCCCGGGTGGGGATGATCCGCACCTTCGGCGACTTCGAATCCTTGAGCCGGGCCAGAATCCCGGCCGGATCACCGCCGGCCGCCGCGAACCCCTGCAGGCAGCCGTCGACCGCCGCCTGGAAGTCGACGCCGGCGACCGGCGCGCCCGAGTTCGGGTCGACCGTGTACGCCGCTCGCGCGGGGGGCGCCGCCGTGACCACGATCCCGCCGACGACGGCCAGCAGCAGGGCGGCGGCACCCGCCGGGGACCGGCGGCGGACCCGCAGGACCACTGTCGCGACGACGAGCAGCAGCACCACGACCGCGGTGCCGCCGAGCAGCCAGGTCCACCGGGGTACGCCCGAACCGCCGTCACCGACGACGAAGGTGGCGGTCCGCAGCGCGGTGACCCCCACGCACGAGTTGGCGGCACCGCTCACCGGCAACGTCACATAACCGGCGGTCACCTCGTACCGGCCGGCCGCCCCGATCGGCCAGAGCGTGTCCAGCCCACCGCCGTCCGGCGTCGCGGCCACCGAACGCAGCACCACGTCACCGGCGTCGTCGCCGTCGTGCACCCGGACAGCCGTCAACGGCACGGTCACGCTCGCGCCGGGCTCGACAGTGGTGAGGCCGGCGGTGGCGACCGCAGCCACCCCGTCGGCGTAGAAGCTGCGACCGAGCACCGCCGCCACGTCGCGCCCGTCCCGGCGTACTCCGGTCACCTGGACGGTCCCGGTGGCCTCGGTCGCCAGCGCGCAGGCCGCGCCTGTCGAGTTGGTGACGGTGAGATCCAGCCGGACCGGCTCACCGACCCGATAGGACTGTCGCTCCGCGCGCAGCCCCAACCCCAGGCCATCGTCCGCGGCCGCCGTGCCCTGCCCGACCACCAGCGCGGCAAGCAGTACGGCAGTCCCGGCCGCGAGTCGCGCCATCAGCCTCATGGAGGCTGACTGTAGGGCCGGTCCGCGCGTGTTTTCCGCGCACTGTCGGGCACCGGTCGCAACCGTGGCTCGCCGGCCGCGCAGCTCGCCCGGCTCGACGCTGATCTTCGGACGCGGTGCTGGTCGACGCGCCGTGATGATCTGCCGCTACCCCGACCGGATCAACCGGTCGGTGGCATGGAACTCCGCGCACGCCGCCAGGAGCTGACCGGCTGCCGTCAAGGGGTGCGGTGTCCGCCCGTGTCGCGGGGCAGCCACCGCAGCGCGGCGTCGGCGGTGTCGTCCGGGCTGCTGTTGAAGGCGATCGCCGCACCGGGAGCGTGCTGCCGGACGAGATTGACCACCTTCTCGAAGAGCGGGAGCAGCGGCTCGTGCTTGCGGATGCCTCCACCGACCACCACGCAGGCGTAGTCCCTGCGGGTCAGGGCCTCGACAACAGCGGCTTCGGCGTCGTCGTCGGGCGCGACCAGGCACAGGTCGGCCTCGACGTCGTGCTCCGCGAAACGGGCCTGACCGCGCGCTATCGCCGCCACCACAGGCTCCGGGTCCCACCCCGGGATCCGTGCCGGATCAAGACCGATCACCAGTACGGGACCCAGCGCCATACGCACTCCCTGTAGAACGGTCCAGTCTTGCTCAGCAATGTCGATGCTGCCACAGGGGTGGCAGCATCGACGGTGGCGTTCGCTCCGGCTGGCCGCGACGGCCTCAGCCCCGAGTTGATCGATCACCTGGTGGCACGGGTACGAGAGCGTCGGCTCGCTGTGGCCTGATGGGGCGATATCAGTAGGCCGCTTGGCTGCTCTACGGGGACGGAACGTCCGGTAGCAGGTCGTCGTCGCGTCCGGTCTGGGGTAGCCCGGCCACAGTGGCGATGGCGTTGACGGCCTCGTTCAGTCCAGTGGTCTCGGGTAGGACGAGTTCGTCGGGCCAGCCCAGGACGTCGTGGGCGGCGTACCAGCCGCTCATGTGCTCGGCGGTGAACTCACTGACCTGCGGGCGGGTGAGGTGCCGGCGCAGGGTCTCGGCCAGGGACACGTCGAGGTAGCAGAACAGGGACCGCCCGCGGTGGCCGTCCCGCAGGGCGGCCAGCACGCTTCGGTAGCGGCTGCTGTGCATGATGCCCTCCAGCACCACGTGATAGCCGTGGTCAAGCGCGAACCGAACGGTCTGCGCGATCAGCGCAGGCGCGATGCCGCCGGGCTTGTCCCGTTCGCGCAGCAGGATGCGGCGCAGGTAGTCCTGCTCAACCAGGGCGCAGCCCCGGCCGTTCCGGCGTCGTAGCTCGCGGGCGATGCTGCTCTTGCCGGAGCCGGAGTTGCCCCGGACGCAGACGAGGATCGTGTCCGGGCTGCCAGTGGGTTCAGCGAGCACGACGCCTCCTCGGCTTCAGTCGTTGCGCACGGTGAGTTCGAGGGCGGCGACGGCCAACTGGGTGAGGTCAGGAAGTTGGTCCTCGCCGAGGGTGACGCCGCGCAGGTTGTCCAGCGGCGTCTTGAGGCCCTGGAGCCGGTTGCCCCGCAGGTCGGTGCCGTCGAGGTGGCAAGAGTCCAATTCCAGTCCGGCGAGGTCACATGACCGCAGCGCGATGCGCGGTAGTCGGCAGGAAGACCACGCGCCGTTGGCGAAAGTGCAGTCGGTAAACGCGACCGAGCCGGCGGCGGTGACGCGTTGGAAGGTGGCGTAGTCGAAGCGACAGCCGTCGAACAGGACGTCCTTGAGGCGTACGTCGGTGAGTCTGGTGCCGGTGAATCGGGAGCCGGTAATGGCGCAGCGCTCGATGGTGATGCTGGTCAGGGTCGCGCCGGAGAAGTCGGTGCGGGTGATCTCGCAGCCGTAGAGGCGGCCGGCTTCCCAGGTGCTCTCGCTCAGGTCCACGCCGGTGATCAGACTGCTGCGGATACGGGCGTCCTCAAGGTGGGCACTGCGCCAGGCGGCGCCCTCGACGAGGGCCTCGGTGAGGGTGCCGGCCAGGTCCGTCGTGGTGTCGAGGTCGTCCGGTTCGAGGTCCGGCAGCAGGACCTTCACGTCGCCGATCGTGGTGGTGCGCATGTGTCCTCAACCTGTGTGCGCGCGGGGTAGGCACGCCACCCCGCGGGTCCCGTGGTGGGGCTACTTTTTCTTGTTCCAGTTGTCCCAGCCGGGTCGGCTGTCGAACTTACCCTTGTTAGCCCAGGCGGGGCGGTTGTCGAACTTCGCCGCGTCGATCGACGCTACCGACCGCTGCGGGTCGACGCCGAGGCGAGCGAGTTGCTCGGGTGCGGCGTTGACGAGAGTCGCGAGAGCATTGGTCATGGTGCTCCTCCTTGAGGGGTGAGGTGGTCCGCGGCGGCACGAACGAGGGCCTGTCGAGTGGTCCGGCAGTAGGTCGTCTCTCGGGCGGTGAACGTCGCGTGCTCGAAGTAGCGGTTGCCGGCCTGGGCGCCGCGGCAGAAGTCGTAGAAGGCGCAGTGGTCGGCGCAGTCGTTGAGGGCCGTGACGAACTCGGCGACGTAGCCCAGGTCGCCGGCGCCGGCGAGCATGGCGGTGATGGGCTGATGAAGGACGTTGCCGGCGATGAAGTCGCCGTATCGCGGCTCGGTGATGCCGAGCAGTTCCGGTGACAGCAGCACCACCTGCCCATCCCAAGAGACGGTCGGGATCGGCTCGTACGGCTCGTGGTCGACGCGGCCGGCGCGGGTGGCGGCGAGAAAGTCGGCCAGCCGGTCCACGTCGCGGATCCGCAGAGGGCTGCCGCCGGCGCGACGTTCGACAAGGCGCTGCCAGAACCGGTACGCGGCGTCCTCCGACACCGGTGCCCGGTCGGCGCCCTCCTGCTCTTCGATGTTGAAGCCCACCGACTCGCAGCCGGGCAGGCCGGTGAAGAAATCGATGAGGGCTTCCGCGTGATCGATGGTTTCCGGGGTGACTACACAGATCACCGAGTACCTCAGCCCTGCGTCGGCCAGGGTCTGTATGCCGCGCAGAGTGCGGGCGTCTGTTGACGTGCCGGCCCGGTCGAGGCGGTTCCGGTTCAGCGCGCCCGGTCCGTCGATGCTGACCCCGATCTCGAAGCCGTAGGTGGTGAAGAGCTCGCACCATTGTCGGTTGATCAACGTCGCGTTCGTTTGGATCTCGTGACGCACCATCCCCGCGCGGCGGAGCTCCTCGAATGGGTCTAGTAGATCCCGGAACAACCCGGTGGGTGTGGCGGTGGGTTCGCCCCCGTGCCACACGACGCTCACCGGATGCTCGCTGTTCTGCTGGGCGATCGACCCGGCGCAAGCCTGCGCGACCGCGCCGCTCATCAGGCGGAGGGATCTCCGGTCGGGCAGGTAGCAGTAGGTGCAGTCGAGGTTGCAGAAGCTCGTCGGCTGCACGACCAGGGTGTGGAAGCTGCCGGCGACCGCCGGCTGGCCGGTCGCGTTGATGAGGCCGATGCCATTCACGAGGAGGCCTCTTCGATGTTGGCGGCCGTGGTGGTACTGACGCGGTAGGCACGGGTGTGGCGGGCGGGCCAGCCGAGGAACCGGTCGAACATGTCGGCGGCGCTGCCCGTGACGCTCGGGTTGAGCCGATGCAGGTCGTCGATCGCGTCGTGCAGGCAGCCGGCCAGGTAGAGGAACAGGCTCACCGGCTCTTCCCGGTACTCGGCGAGGAGCGCGAGCTTCGCCGCGCCGCAGGGCCATGGCTGCCCGCACCGGCGGCACAGCCACAGCGGGCACATCGGCAGATGTTCCACCTCGGCTGGCGCGCCCCGGTTCGCCGCGAGACGGCGCTGTTGCCCGGTCACCGGCGACCGCCCTCGCGGGCCTGCTGCTCGAACAGCCGACGCCGAACGAAGGTGAGCAGCGGAGGATCAGCGCGCCGCACCTGCCCCTGTAAGGACGTCCACCTGGGCTCGGGGCGTCGGGACTGGCTGGCCATCGCGTTACGCGAGACGTACACCGTCATGCCTCCACCCCCGCCAGGAACGATGAGCGGCGGGCTCGCCGGGGGAATGGCGAGCCCGCCGCCGCATCACGGCGGCTGGGAGTAGGCCGCCGATCACCCACCCACGCAGCCCTCATGGCGGTACGCAGACGGGGAGAACACCGAGACAGTTCGTTCCAGGACGGGCCGAGCCAGCGGCCCAAGCCGTGGTGTGGTGCGCCGCCCATCGATCCCTCCATCTGCAGCTCCCTGTTAGTCATCCCCGACACCGGCATCGACACGCGCCGGTGATCTGGGGTGAACTGAACGTAGGGGCGGTTCATACGGAGGACCGGGAAAATCCTTACCGGGTCTGGCGGCCTCCAGCGGGCAGGGTGATGGTGTGCGAGGGATGACGGACGACATGACGATCGGCCAGCGCGTCGCCTTCTACCGGCGTCGACGAGGGCTCTCCCAGGAGGTGCTGGCCGGTCTGGTCGGCAAGACCCAGGAGTGGTTACGCAAGGTCGAGACGAACCGGGCCGACCTCGACCGGCTGTCAGTCATACGCGCGATCGCCAAAGCCCTCGACGTGTCCCTCGGCGACCTGATCGGTGCACCGAGCCTGTTCGAGTGGTCGGACGACTCAGGGCGCGAGACCATCCCGGCCTTGCGGGCCGCGCTTCACGACTATCGTCACCTCGCCCCGACGCTGGCCAGCACGGGGGACATCGCGGCCCCCGCCCTGCGCGAGATCGAGAACGACGTCGCCGAGATCTGGACCGCCTACCAGCACTCGCGATACGGCACCCTTGCCCGTCGGCTGCCCTACCTCATCCATGACTGCCTCACCGCCACGGAGGCGTACGACGGAGGCGATGGCCAGCGAGCGCACGCCTTGACCGCCTACGCCCATCAGCTCGCCGCGTTGTTCCTCACCAAGCTCGGCGAAGGTGACCTCGCGTGGACCGCCGCCAGCCGTGGACTGGCCGCCGCCAACGCCAGCCACGACCACGTCGTCATCGGCTCGCTCAGCCGTTCCGCCGCGCACTCGCTGGCGTCCATCGGCGAATATGCGCAGGCTCGTGGCCTCGCCGCCACGGCGGCGCAATTCCTGGAACCACGGCTCGCCAAACCCACTCCGCAGCTGCTGTCGGTCTACGGCAGCCTGCACCTCGTCTGCGCGCTGGCCGCCGCCCGAGACGACGACCGCGCCTCCGCCGACACCCACATCGCCGAGGCCGATGCCGCCGCACGGCGGCTCGGCGCCGATGGCAACCACGTCTGGACCGCCTTCGGGCCGACCAACGTGTCGATCCACAAGACGACAGTGGCGATGGAACTCGGCGACGTCCAGCGCGCCATCGCCATCGGCGCCCCACTCGACACCAGCACGGTGCCCGTCGAGCGGCAGGTTCGGCACGCTATCGAAACCGCCCGGGCACTTGCCCGGTGGAACCGCATCGACGACGCGCTCGCGGCGCTTCTGGACGCCGAGGTCATGGGCCCCGACCAGGTGCGCTACCACCAGCTCTCCCGCGACCTTGTCCGGGACATCCTCACCCGCCCTCGGCCGCCTCGACTGGCCGTCGAACTCAGCGACCGGATGGGCGTTCGATCGGAAGGACCGCGCTGGTAGCCGGGCTCAAATCAGCCGGCTCGTGTAGCCAGCCGCTACCAGGCGCTCGAAGGCCGCCCGTACCTCGTCCGGCGTCTCCTGCGGGATCGCGAACCCGCGCTCCGCGTACACCTCGATCCGCTGCGTGTCGCCCACCAGCATGTCCACTACCCGCCGGGGATCGCCGATGCTGCGCACGTAGTCGTCCAGTTCGAGTGGGTTCGACGCACACACCACATCGACCTCCGGCCACATCAGCCTGCAGGTGGCGTAGGCCCGACGCTGCTGGTAGGGCCGTGACATGATCAGCACCGACTTCACCGGGATCTGTCGCTCGGCCAGGAGCGCACGGGAGAACTCGAGGTTCTCGGCGGTGTTCGTGGCACGCGGCTCCACAAGAATCGCTTCCGGGGGCACACCCTGCTCAACGGCGTACTCGCGGTAGTGGACCGCCTCTCCACGCGGGAACCGTTCGACAGTGGTCGGGGCGTTCGCACCGGTAAAAACGATCCATGGAAACAGGCCCGCTTGAAACAGCCGCGTTGCGATTACCGCAACGCCGAGGTCATGGCTTCCCAACCCGATGCCCACGTCGCAAGGGCGCAACTCGTGGCGCATGTCGTGGTAGCGCCACAATGTCTCGACGTCAGCCCGGACCTCGTCCGGGAGCACGCGAGTCGGCACCGCCGCCTGCCGGTCCATCAGCATCCGCCGGGTAGGGCCAGCGCTCGAGTTTGGTTCACGCCCCGTTCCCTCATGGCGTCAGCGTAGGGCAGGCCGGGGCCGATCCCGATCAGCTACAGCTCCTCTGTCTACCGCGGGACATTCAAGCAGGGCCGACACCATCAGCGCCATCGGCAACCGCTCCCTCCGTCGGCGCCAGCTCGCGTACCTGAACCCACAACGCCATCTCGCCGGCCTCGCGGACGGCCGTACCGAGCCACGCGATCTGCGGCAAAAGAGTGTGCTGCCTACCGTTGCCCCGCACCGACGGTTCCTCCGCCGACCGCTCCCGGCCCACCAGGCCCAAGTTGTGCACCAGGTGAGATCCCGGTGGGCGGTCAACCGCGGCACCTCCACCACCACCGCGATGTCGCTCGTGGTGGCCCACCCGTGCGATGCCAGAAACGACAGGATCCGCCGAGCGACAGCTCACGACCACCGGCCACCCATCGATGATCCCCCACCCCGTCGACGTCCCGCCATCCCGGCGATCCGGCGCCGCGGTGACGCCCCAAAAGAACTCCCGCACCCCTCAAAACGGGTTTTGTGAGACGTTTTCCATGATCACTGTTCACCGAATCAGTCGAAGAGTTGGCGGCAGAAGCCGCAGAACCGGCATACCGCGTTCCGCCGAGATCGCCGGACCTCGGCTCCGAGCCCATTCGGGAACCGCCAACCGGAACCGATCCGGAATCATCGACAGCCGCAATTCCCGGCCGCCGCCCGACCATCCCGCGCCGGCAGCCGCCGACCGGGTCCCGGAGCACCCCACGGCGCCGCGTCCCACCGACGCCACCCCGGCCCAACGGCTCCCGAGCACCCACCGAGCGACCGCCCACCACGCCGTACGCGAAAAAGGCCCGACCCGGTGTGAAACACCAGTTCAGGGCCTTGATCGTTGGTGCGCCGCCAGGGACTCGAACCCCGAACCCGCGGATTAAGAGTCCGCTGCTCTGCCAGTTGAGCTAGCGGCGCTCGCCGGCAACGGGGAGAGACGTTAACACGTCCCCGAACCTGCTCTCGGACCCGTCCCGGAGCCCGTTTCAGTGCGCGGGGTTCGGCGTGTGCGGCAGCTTGCCGAGTTGCCGCCAGTTCGTCTCGGCGACGTCGACGCCGTAGTGCTTCGCGGCGGCGAGGATGTTCTGAAAGGCCTGGTCGCGGTCCTTGTCGGTGACGCCCTGCACCTGGTCGAAGCGGGCGATGGCGTTACGGACGTGGCTCGCGTCGGTCATCGGCTCCTTGCGCTCGTCGGGGAACGCGAAAACGCTCTCCGGCAACTCGCGCTTGTCCTTCTCCGACAGGCCACCGTGCTTCTCGTGAGGCTTCCAGGTTGTCTTCATCACCCACCATTACCCACTTGTTGTCCGGTAGCACATGCGGCACCGACGAGGTGTGGGCGGCAGCGGGAACGGCCCGGGGCCGGGCCGTGATCGGCCCGGCCCCGGTGTGGTCGGTCGGTCAGCTCCGCAGGCTCCACCGCTGGTTCGCGCCACCGTTGCACGACCAGAGGATGATCTTCGTGCCGTTGGTGCTGGCCGCGCCGTTGGCGTCGAGGCAGAGCCCGGACTGGCCGTTGGTGATGGTGCCGTTGGCGTTGACGTTCCACTGCTGGTTGAGGCCGCCGTGGCAGTCCCAGATGATGACCTGGGTGCCGTTGGCAGTGCCCGCCCCGGACGCGTCGAGGCACTTGTTGCCGTACACCGTCAGTTGTTTGCTGGCGGTGGAGGTCCACCGCTGGTTGGTGCCGCTGCCGCAGTCCCAGAGCTGCACCTGGGTGCCGTTGGTGGTGGAGGAGTTGGGGACCTCCACGCACCGGCCGGACTGGCCGCCCACGAGCTGCCCGCCCTGCGGAGTGCCGCCGCCGCTCTGCTGCCGGACGATCGACGTCGACTCGGCCGACCGGTTGCCCTGTGCGTCGACGACGAAGAGCCGGTACTCGCCCTGGGTTGCCGGCACGGCGATGGACGTGGCGGTGCCGGCCGCCCTGGTCATCGTCGCCCCGGCGGTGAAGGTGGTCGTGCCGGACGGCGCCAGCCAGACCGACTTGGTGGCGTCGCCGGTGCTGCGGATCGGGATCGTCGCCGTGGCGCTGGTGACGAACGTGCTGGCCGGCAGCACGTAGTTCGGTGCGGAGAACCTGCTCGCCGGGATGATGTCCCGGTAGGCGTCCTCCAGGCCGGAGTTAGCCGCGATGCTGTAGGCCGCCGCCGGCCAGACGTAGTCGGACGAGACGAGGATGTCGGCGACAGTGCTGTTCGGCAGGTTCTTGTTCGAGACCTTGTTGATCGGGCCGTAGATCTGCGTGATGCTCAGATCGTGCTTCCGGCCGAAGTCGTCGGAGTTGATCATCCAGGTGACGTTCTTGTCGATGTTCAGAACGTTGTCCCGGAAGGTGATGAACGCCGATCCCTCGTCCGGGTGGAGTCCGTACTTGTGGCCCGAGGGCACGCCCTGGAAGTAGTTGTTGGTGATCGTCGTCCCGGGTTGGCTGCCCAGCGTGTAGATGGGCGCCGTGTCGCTGAGGCGCTGGACCGTGTCGATGATGTGGTTGTAGCTGATGGTGTTGTTCCGCGCGGTCGTGGTTGGCCGGTTGGGCACGATCGAGCCCGATGACCCGTCGAAGTTCCACCAGCCCCAGCCCATCGTGATGCCGGACCAGGGAGCCTTCTCGATCCGGTTGTGCTGGATCGTCAGGGTGTCGACGAAGTACGCCGAGATGGGGCTGTGTCCGTTGAACAGGACCGCGCTGTCGTAGAGGTAGTTGTTCTTGATGTCGATGTTCTTCGGCAGCCCCTCGACCTGCGGGGAGTACTTCTCACGGTTGGTCGACGTGCCGTCTCCGATGTAGACGTGTTGGGGATGGCCGACGTCGATGGCGGATCCGGCGACGTCGTTGGTGTAGTTCCCGATCAACTGCGTGTTCTGTACGTCGTTGACCATGCTGATCCCGTCGGCGCCGGTGTGCTGGATCCGGTTGCGTTGCAGGAGGATCCCGTCGGCGTTCTGCACCTGGACGATGCCGGGAGTGACGTCCACGTTGCGGTAGTAGTAGACGTGGAAGTTGCCCTTGGCGTACACCTGCGCGCCGAGGTTGCCCTGCTGCGCCTGCTTGAAGGACGAGCCCGCGACGTTGAACAGGTTCCAGTCGGAGTGCTGCACGGTCAGGCCGGAGAACGTGATGTTGCGCGCGTGGCTGCTCGTGGAGGTGCCGGCGACCCGCAGCACTGTGGTGACGTTGTTCGGCGCGAAGGCCGACGCGGTCGACATGTCCTCGGTGCTGGCCTTGTAGTAGTAGACGGTCTTGCTGCTCTTGTCGAAGTAGAACTCGCCGGGCGCGTCCAGGAACTCGTACGCGTTCATGAGCTTGTGGGTGCCGCCGACCTGGGCGTTGCCGTTGAACGAGCCCTGGGCGATGGCCGCGCCCGGTTGCTGGAACAGGGCGATCCGGTTCGCGCCGTCGGAGCTCGTGGTCACCTGGCGGACGCCCACGATGGCCGTGGTCCAGGTCGTCCCCGTCTCGATCTCCAGGTCGTCCTGGTTGCGGGCGATGGCGGGGAAGTCGTTCAGGCTGTATTTGGCGCCGTCGCACTGCGACCCCGACTCCCACGCCCAGGCGGCCTGGCCGGCCGTGACGGTGTAGGTGCCGTAGCACCCTCCCGAGCTGATCGTCTTCGACGCCATCTGCGCCCGCTTGTCGTTGACGTAGAGCGTCCGCAGCTTGGTGCTGCGGTCCAGCGGGGCCTTCCAGATGTTGCCGCTGTGCTGGGTCCAGCCGGTCACCGGAACACCACCGTCGAGGACCGGGGTCTCGTTGTTGTAGGCGGCGTAGACGACCCGGAAGCCGTTGGTGCCGGAGTCACTCGACCCGAACTCGACGGTGCTGCTCACCGGATAGGTGCCACCGCGCAGATACACGTTGATGTCGCCGGTCATGTTCGTGTTCACCGTACGGACGATGTCCCGCGCGCGTTGCAGACTCTTGAACGGCGCTTCGAGCGTCCCGGGATTGGCGTCGTTTCCGTCCGGGGCGACGTAGTAAGTGGCCTGGGCAGCGGCCATGGCCGGCCGTTGCTGTGTCGTCACGGCCGGCAGCGTGGCGGCGACGAGCATCGCCGCCGCGATCAGTGCCGTACGGGTGGTGGATGCGGCTGATCTCACGTGCTGTTCCTTTCCTGGTCGTCGATGTGGTGCCTGATGCGTGTATCGAGCGACGAGCAGGAAACAGCGACGCCACTTAGGACCGGCGGGGGCACCTGCCGCCCGGCCGCACTCTTTTGCCAATCGCTACGAACTGTCTCCCGGAGCGTAAGTCACACGTGTGACGACTGCAATACGAGATCGTAACCCGTCTATGCGTAAACGGCTTCAAGGTGGGGCAAAACAACCGCCTCAACCACGGGCCTCCGTCAGATCATCCGATGAATTTCGGCCGTGCTTTCCGGCGAGGAAGCGCGGCCAGGACCGGCTCGGGCCGGGGCCGAACGGCACCCCGACCCGAGCCACCTCGTCAGCTGAGGGAGAAGTCCGCCAGCCGCAGCGCGGAGTCGAACACCAGGTACACGTCCTGGTTGCCGGCGGCCCGGGCCACCTCGGCGCTGACGCTCACGTACCGGTAGACGTCGCCGGTGCTGGGCACGGTGGCCGTACCGAGCAGCCGGCCGGTGGGTGAGCCCAGCCGGACCTGGATCGTGCCGGTACCCACCGTGGCCTTGGCGACCCTCGCCGTGAACGTGTGGGCACCGGGGCGCAGGGCGGAACCGGTGAAGGAGATCCACTGGCCGGCGGCGGTGGCGCCGACCGCCGTACCCCGCGCCTTCGACTCGTCGACGAGCCGGACCCCCGCGTACCGATCGAAGTTCTCGGCCCTGGTGGTCCGGGAGAGGTCCCGGGCCGGGATCGTCTCGCCGCGCACCGCGACAGCCGTCCGGGCCCGGATGTCCTCGGCGATCGCGCCGACAAGCAGGTCGTACGTGGACGACTCGACCACCCACCGGCTGCGGGTGACGTCCCAGTTCGCCAGGTCGGCGACGGGCAGCCTGAGCGTCACGGCCCGGGTCTGCCCGGGTGCGAGCTCCACCCGCTGGAACGCCTTCAGCGCCCGGATCGGGGTCTTCACCCGCGAGGTGCGCTGGTGGGTGTAGAGCTGGACGACCTCGGACCCGGCCCGGCTGCCGGTGTTTGTCACGTCGACAGTGACCGTGACGGTGCCGTCGGCCGCGACCGACCGGGCGTCGGCGCGGGGTTGGCCATACCGGAACCGGGTGTACGACAGCCCGTGGCCGAACGGGTAGAGCGGCTTCGCGGTGCTGTAGAGGTAGGTCTGCCCGGACGAGATGATGTCGTACTCCAGCAGGTCCGGCGGTAGTTGCCGGTCCGAGCGGTACCAGGTCTGGGTGAGTTTGCCCGACGGGTTGCGGTCGCCGAACAGGACGTCGGCGACGGCGTGCCCGGTCTCGGCGCCCGCGTGGGTGGTCCAGACGATGGCCGGGACGTGCTCCTGCTCCCATCCGATGGTGACCGGGTAGCTGGTCTGCAGCACCAGCACTGTGTGCGGGTTTGCCTTGGTCACGGCCTTGACCAGCGCCTCCTGGCCGGCGCTCAACGCCGTCGAGGTCCGGTCGTGCGCCTCACGCCCGTTGATGAACGGGTTGCTGCCGACGACCAGGACGGCGGTGTCGGCAGCCTTGGCCGCCGCGACGGCCCGGTCGACGCCGCTGCTGATCACCTCGCGCGCGAAGTGGGTCGCGTCCGCCGCGGTGGACGCGCCGAGCGTGAGAGCGCCGTCGTCGCCGACCGTGACATAGGTGTTGACGCCGAACCAGCTCTCCTGCGTCTCGTAGCCGGTGTAGTGCAGCGCGACAGTGCCGTCGGCCTGCGGCTCCAGCGTGAACTGCTGCTGGACGTACCACCCGTTCGGCTGCTCGTCACGGGTGATGAAGGGCCCCCAGTTGTAGCCGAGGTAACGGCCGTTGGCGGCGTTGCGCAACGTCACCACACCCTGCCCCCAGTCCACCGCGTCGAACTGGGCGGCGAGCGAGGCGGTGGCACCTGTCGCCGCGACCGGGTCGGCGTCGGTGGTGCCGGTGGCCGTGACGTACCGGCCGGTCGCCGGGTCCTTCAGGGCGATCCGGTCCGCCCCGTCGAGCCCGCTGACGCTGGCAGAGCCGCCCAGCCGCTCGCGGATGCCGTCCAGGGCGGTCACCTCGTACGGCAGGTCAGCGCCGTACCAGTCGGAGTAGAGGGTGTCGGCCAGCGGGCCGAGCACTGCCACCTTGCGGGTCCGGGTCGCGTTGAGCGGAAGCGCCTGCCGGGAGTTCTTCAGCAGCACCATCGCCTCGCCGGCGGCCTGACGCGCCAGCCGCTGGTGCTCCGGGCTGTTGATGACCTCCGGGGTGATGCCGCCGTGGCGACCGCCGCCCGGGTCGAACTCCCCCAGGCGGAACCGGACGTTGAGCGTCTCGGAGATCCGGGCGTCGATGTCGCCCTCGGTGAGCAGGCCGGAGGACAGCGCCTGCTTGATGGCGGCGACGGTCGGCTGCGCGTTGGTGTCGTCGGTGATGAAGCTGTTGATGCCGGCCTTGACGATCGCGGCGTTCGCCTCGGGCTGGGTGGCGTAGTAGCCCTGCGAGGCGACGAGGTTGTTCGGCGCCCAGGCGTCGGTGACGTTCATCAGCGGCTGGTCGGTCCAGCCGCGCACGACAGTGGCCAGGTCCGGGTCCACAGTGGCGGGACGACCGTTCACCAGGTTGTACGACGCCATCACCCCGGTGGCCGCGTCGGCGGCGATGGCCGGCTTGAAGGCGGCGCGGTCGTACTCGTTCAAGACCCTTGGCGGTACGTTCGACGAGGTCACGTCACGCCGTACCTCGTTGTTGTAGGCCAGGTAGTGCTTCAGGGTCGGTGCGCTCTTCAGGTGGTCCGGGTCCCCACCTGTCATGCCCGTGCCGTAAGCGGTGGAGATCTTCGCGGTGAGCAGCGGGTCCTCGGAGTAGCCCTCCTCGTTGCGACCCCAGCGCGGATCGCGCAGCAGATTGACCACCGGCGCCCAGAGGTTGAGACCCCAGACCCGGGGGTTCTGCGCGTGGTAGCCGCGCGCCTCGTCGCCCACGGCGGAGCCGACCCGCTTGATCAGGTCGGTGTCCCAGGTGCTCGCCATGCCCACCGGCTGCGGGAAGGACGTGCCGCGAGCCTTCACCACCGCACCGTTGTTGTCGATGTCGGTGGACCAGGCGACCCCGTGCAGTGCCTCGGTGCCGGTCTTGAACAGGCCGATGCCCAGGCGTGGAACGGCCGGCTGGTACTGGTGCAGCCACGAGATCTTCTCGTCCAGGGTGAGCCGGCCGAGCAGGTCGTCGACCCTTGCCTGCACGGGCAGGTGTGGATCTCGGAACGGGTAGGTGGGTTCGGCGTGCGCCGTGCCGGGGACGACTGGCAGGGCGAGCAGTGCGAGCGCGAGCGCGGTGATTCCGCGCCGGAGGCGCCTGTTCCGCATGCGGTTCTCCTCATGTCGTACGACAGACACCCGGCGGGCGTCGAGACCGGCGTGGCCAGGCTCGACACCCGGCTGACGGGCCTGAACGACGAATCGTCGAAGCGCTTCGACGATTCGGCCGCGTTGACCACGGCCATGAATGTGGTGATCCGCGCAACTATAGATGTATGCCAATGGGCTGGCAATACCGCAACACCATGCCGCCCACCGGCCCTCGGTCTCACCGACGGTCACGGCATCCGCGTGGCGCGTGCCCTTCTGCTACAACAACAAGGGTCGGAGATCGCCATGCGGCCGGTGGCCGCACGTTGGAGGACCAATGATGCGGGGCATGGTGCGTCAATGCTGGCGATAGCCGCGTCGCAATGGCGAGTACGACTGCGTCGGTCGGTGGCCCTGCTGTCGATGATCGCCATAGCCGTAGCGGGGTTCACCCTGCTCACCGGGGCCGCGGTGACCTCGCGTCTGGAAGCGGTCGGCACCGTGAGCGCCAATTACCGCCCTGTCTACGACCTTCTGGTGCGGCCGAAGGATGCGGTGCTGCCGTTGGAGCAGGAGCGCAATCTCGTCCAGTCGGGTCAGTTGGCGGGCATACATGGCGGAATCACTCCTGCCCAGTGGCACGAGATCCAGGCGGTGCAGGGGGTGTCGGTGGCGGCGCCGGTCGCGATGATCGGGTACGTGATGCGTACCGTGCCCGTGACGGTCGACCTGTCGCAACACCTCGACCCGAACGCCGAGCGCCAGGTGCTGCGGGTTCAGCCGACGTGGCTGACCGACGCGGGGCTGAGTCACATCCCGGACGGACCGGCGTTTCTCTACGTGACGCGGAACCGGCTGGAGGTGGTGCCCAACAGCGAGTTGAGGAGCGGCGGGGGCCTACCGCCGCCCGAGGAGATCGACGCCGACGGCCGGCGGGTGAAGATCTGCCCCGCGGCAGCCGCCGTCAACGAGCAGGACTGGTTGTCGCCGACGGATCCGCGAGCCCGGTCGTCGCTGACGTGCGTCGGCGGTCCCGGATCGACGGATCGCGAGGGCAAGGCGATGCGACCCGTCGTCACGCTGGTGTGGACGGTGCCGTTCCTGATGGCAGCGGTGGACCCCGACTCGGAGGCGGCGCTGGCGGGGCTGGATGACGCAGTGACGTCGGGCCGCTACTTCACACCGGCGGAGGCGCCGACGTCACGGCGACTGGACGGAATGCCGTATCCGTACTCGGTGCTACCGGTACTGGTCGCCGACCAGCCCCAGGTCGACTCGACACTCGACGTGGCCGTGCAGCGCCTGAACCCGGACGCGGCCGACCTGGTCCGGACAACCGCCGACGACCAGCGGCTACGCGCAGCCCTGGGGACCCAGGCCGGCATCCCGGTCGCGCAGAGCTCGACGCCGGTGCAGAAGCCCTACCAGGACATGGTCAACCGGATGCTCCGGCCCGACGATCTGGGCGTCGAGGACGACCTGGCGACGGCGAACACGATGTGGCTCGACCAGTTCTGGACCGTCGGACCACCGAAGAGGGTGCAGTCCGGGGACGGCCTGCGCGCCCAGCCGGACCCGTACGACCTGAAGATCTGGGGTCAGGGGGCCGACGACGGCGGGTCGTCGCGGCGGGTGCCGATGGAGTTCGCCGACACCAGCGTGCGCAGCGGCGTCGCGGTCCATCAGAACCTGTCGCACGGATACGAGGCGCAACCCGGTGACGTGCAGATGCCGGATGCCGCGCTGGGCGCGGTGGGCACGTTCGACCCCGCCAGGATCTCGCTGGGCAGCGCGTTGTCGGCGGTGCCCATGGACACCTACTTCAACCCGGGTGCCGACGGCGCCGACGAGGCGTCCCGGCAGGCGTTGGGCGGCCGCCGCCTGGCCCCCAACTCGAACGTCACGGGCCTGCTCAGCCAACCGCCGTTGATGCTCACCACGATGGAGGCCCTGCCGGCCGTCTTCGACCCCGGCGCGTACAGCACCGAACCCAGCTACCCCGAGTACCAGCTCAACACGGCCGCGCCGATCAGCGTGGTACGGGTGCGACTGGCCGGGGACGTGGGCATCGACAGCCTCTCCCGGGAGCGGGTCCGGGTGATCGCCGAGGAGATCGCGCAACGCACCGGCCTGCAGGTCGACATCACGCTGGGATCGTCACCCACCGCGATGACTGTGCACTACCCGGCGGGAAACTACGGTCGGCCAGACCTCGCCGTCGCCGAGCCGTGGGTGCGGAAGGGTGTCGCGTCGGTGCTCGTCCGCGCGGCCGACCGCAAGAGCGTGCTGCTGTCCGTCCTGGTGCTCACCGTGTGCGCGCTGGCGGTACTCAACGCCAACACCGCGGCCATCCGCGCCAGACGCACCGAGTTCGGCATCCTCACCTGCCTCGGCTGGGGCCGGCGACATCTGCTCCAGCTGATGTTCATCGAGATCGTCGGCATCGGCTTCGCCGCGGGCATCGCGGGCACCGGGCTCGCACTCGGGATCGCACTAGGCCTCGGGCTGAACATCGCCTGGAGTCACACCCTGCTCGCCGTACCCGCGGCGGTGGCCCTTGCGCTGCTCGCCGGTGGCTGGCCCGCCTGGCGAGCCGCCCGACCCGATCCCGGCGAGATCATCCGCCCTGCGGTCCTGGGCCTCGCCGTACGCCGGCAGGCCCCGCGCCGACTGACGACCCTCGCCCTGGCGAACCTTGCCCGCACACCGGGTCGGACCGCGCTCGGCGCAATGAGCCTGATGATCGGGGTGGCCGCGCTGACCATGTTGCTGGCGATCACGTTCGCGTTCCGCGGGGCGCTCACCGGCACGTTGCTCGGTGCTGCCGTCACCCTCCAGGCCCGCGCGGTCGATCACATAGCCGTGGCGGTCACCATCGTGCTGGGCATCGTGTCCGTCGCCGACGTGCTCTATCTCAACATCTCCGAGCGCGCGGCCGAGTTCGCGCTGTTCGGCGCCGTCGGCTGGACCGACGCCATGCTGAACCGGCTGGTCATCGTCGAGGCCACCGGCATGGGCGTCATCGGCGGTACGCTCGGCGCCGCCGCCGGTCTGGGCGCCGCGGCGGTCTTCGCAGGTGGGGTCACCGCCCCGCTCATCTGGTGCTCCGTGGTCGCGCTGGCGTTCGGCGTCGTCGTCTCCGCCGTCTCGGTCGTGGTGCCGATCGCAATGCTCCGCCGACTACCCACGGCCCAACTGCTCGCCGACGGGTGAGCGGCAAAGGAGTAGGTCCCTTGGAACGGACGTCAGTCGAGGCCCTGGCCACCACGTCGCTGGTTCGTCTCACCGATGTGCGGAAGTCCTTCTCGCTGCCCGACGGCCCACCGCTGGTCGCGGTCAACGACGTGAGCCTCTCGATCGACGCCGGCACCGCGATCGCGTTGACCGGGCCGAGCGGCTCCGGCAAGTCGACACTGCTGCACCTGATCGGCGCCATCGAACGGAGTGACGGTGGCAGCATCGACGTCGGCGGCCAGGAGGTGACCGGCATGTCCGGCCGGGCGTTGGCGGCGTACCGACGACGGGTGGGATTCGTGTTCCAGCGGTTTCACCTGTTGCCCACTCTCACCGCCCTGGACAACGTGATGGCGCCGCTGATTCCGTTCCGCACCGACTTCGACAAGGCCGCGCGGGCACGCGAACTGCTGGCGATGGTCGGGCTCGCCGACCGGGCCGCCGCCCTGCCGTCGCGGCTCTCCGGCGGACAGCAACAACGGGTCGCCATCGCCCGCGCGTTGATCAACCAACCTGCCCTGCTCCTGGCCGACGAACCCACCGGCAACCTGGACAGTCAGACCGGCACCGCGATCGTCGACCTGTTGCTGAGACTGCGCGACGAGCAGGGCACGACAGTCGTGATGGCCACCCATGACAACGGCATCGCCGCACGCTGCGACCGGGCCGTCCAGATGCGCGACGGACGCCTCACCAGCCTGGACAGCTGAGCAGGTCACGGGTCGGGCTCGGTGGTCGCAGCGCGCCTCCCTCACTGGCTCCTCGCGGTCTGCGTGACCCCTTCCTGCCGCAGCTCCAGGACGTAACCGTCGTCGCTCTCCCGGAACCGGACCTCCAGGTCGAGTCCCGGGTGCAGGTGGCGACCGTCGGGTTCGGCCAGCAGGACCACCGGTGGCTGGCCGGCGGCGGCGAAGGTCAGGCGACCGTCGGTCACCGCGATGTCGATCGGACAGTCGTCGCGCAGGAGGTAGCGGCCCGTCACGTCACCCAGCGGCGCGGCGGGGACGTCTGTGGCGTACCGGCGGTCGGCGGCGGCGCGGATGCTGGTCAGCAGCTCCCAGCCATCCTCCGAGTTGGTCATCGCGGCAACGGCGGTGCCGCTGTCCGGCCACACGTAGGAGAAACAGGTGTAGCCGACGTTCAACCCGGTGTGCCCGAAACGTCGGCGCCCGGCGCGGTCGTCGATCTCGGTGCCGAGCCCGTAGCCACCGCCGGCGATCTGCGGTGTCCACATCTCGGTGGCCAGGTCGCGGCCGAGCAACGTCGAGTCCCCCGCAGCCGCCCGGGCGATCTCCAGGTCGAGCCGGAGCAGGTCACTCGGGGTGCTCCAGAGTCCGGCCGCGGCCGCCTCCGGCTGTACGCGCCAACCGCCGGGAACGCGGGTGCCGCCCACGTGGTGACCACGAGCCACCAACTGCGGTCGCTGGTGCGGAAACCGCCTGTCGAAGCTGCTGTCGGCCATCGCCAACGGTCGCAGCACCAGGGTTCGCATGAGGTCCTCGAACGGAGTTCCGGTCGCGTCCGCCACCAACTGCTGGAGCACCGAGTAGTGGCTGCCCGAATACCGGAAACGACTGCCGGGCAGGAGGGTCGCCCGGACCGGTGGAGTCGTCGTGAGGCCGCTGCCCTCCAGGACCTGGACCAGCGACGGGGCGCGATCTGCGGCGTAGCCGCGGTACCAGGTGTCGGACAGACCCGCCGTGTGCGCCAGCAGTTGCCGGACCGTGACGCGGGACTGCCGACCCGCCCGGTCGAGCAGTTGCCACGAGGTGAGGTACGTGTCGACGTCGGTGTCCAGATCGAGGACACCCTCCTGGACCAGCAGCAACGCGCCGAACGCGGCGACGTGCTTACTGATCGAACAGGCCGCGAACGCGGTGCCGGCCGTCACCGGCGTCGACGTCTCGCCGCCCGTCACGCCGTACCCCGTCGCCCACACCTGCCCGCTCACGTGCCCGACGGCGATGCTGACCCCCGGCACCCGATAGCTGCTCATCAGGTCGGTCACCGTCGCCGTGTCCGGCGAGAGCCGTCCTGACGACACGTTCCGGTCGAGGTGGCCCAGCAACGAGACCCAGTCCGCAGAGAGATCCACGCCGTCGATTCTGCGCCATCGATCGAGGTCGCTGGGGTGACGAGGCGACACGGGAGGAGCCCAGACATGATCCAGGGGGCATGGCTGATAAGCCATGCCCCCTGGATATCGCTGGTGCGCCGCCAGGGACTCGAACCCCGAACCCGCGGATTAAGAGTCCGCTGCTCTGCCAGTTGAGCTAGCGGCGCTCGTCGGCAACGGAGAGAACATTAGCACCCCGCCAACCGGGGCTCCAATCCGGTTACCCGGCTCCCCCCTTCGGTCGAGCTTAACGGGCATACGGCCACAAATCCGCCGTTGGTGCCGGCACGGGGGCGTGGGTCTCGGCGCTGATACGGCACGATGTCCGCCAGGTACGCGAGAACAGAGGTGGGGATGGCACGGTTCACGCGAGCCGGGGCGGTGGTGGGCGCTCTGACCCTGGCGGCGTCGCTGGCACTGACCGGGTGCGGCGACGAGCAGAAGAAGCCGGAATTCGTCGGCGGAACGTCGGCAGACGCAAGTGCCGGACCCGACTCGGCTGCGCCGTCGGCAGCGGGCGCATCGAGCGCGCCCAGCGGGCCGGCACTGACGCTGAGCCCGGCGAACGGCACGAAGAACAAGCCCGTGAGCACGGAGATCAGCGCCAAGCTCCCGGAGGGTGGGAAGGTGTCCGCGGTAACCCTGGCCGCGGCCGGCGGGGGTGCGGTGCAGGGCAAGCTCCGCACCGACGGCTCCGCCTGGGTGCCGTCCGCTGCCCTGAAGTACGGCACCACATACACGGCCACGGTGACCGCGACCGGGCCCGACGGCACGGCCAGCCAGGGCACCAGCACCTTCACCACGATGGCCAAGCCGAAGTCGACAATCGGATCCGGCCTGTACCTCTTCGACGACAAGAGCTACGGGGTCGCCATGCCGGTGGTCACCGAGTTCCACCCGGGTATTCCGAAGAAGGACCGGGCCGCGGTGCAGAAGCGGATGTTCGTCAAGACCGACCCGCCGCAGCCGGGCGCCTGGCACTGGGTCGACAACGGCACCCAGGCCTACTACCGCGCGCCGGAGTACTGGCAGCCGGGCACCACGATCACGGTGCGAATCGCGTTGGCCGGCGTGCCGCTGAGCAACGGCAGGTACGGCGACGTCGACCGCAAGGCCACCGCCAAGATCGGCCGGTCGTTCGTGATGAAGGTCGACAACGCCACGAAAAAGATGTTGGTGTACGAGAACGGCGCGCTCTCGCGCACCATCCCGGTGAGCCTGGGCAAGAAGAGCACCCCGTCGTCGAGCGGGACGATGGTCGTGATGGAGAAGAAGGAGTCCACGGTCTTCGACACCCGCGACGACCCGGACCCGGCCAACCGCTACGTCACCGAGATCGACTTTGCCCAGCGGCTCACCTGGGGTGGCGAGTACATCCACGCCGCACCCTGGTCCGAGGGCGTACAGGGGCGGTCGAACGTCTCGCACGGCTGCGTCAACGTGTCGACGGCGAACGCCAGGTGGTTGTTCGAGAAGACCCGGATCGGTGATCCGATCACGATCAAGGGCACCGAGCGCAAGATCGCTGCCGGCAACGGCTGGACGGCATGGAGCCTGAGCTGGTCGGAGTTCGTGAAGGGCAGCGCGCTGCCGGTGCCCAAGGGTGGGTCCGGCCCGACGCTCTGAGGGCTCGGTTGCTTCGCGCCGGCCCCTGCCGATGGCAGGGGCCGGCGCGTACCCTTGCACTGCCCGCGCCGCGACGACGGCGGCGGCGACCCCTCAGTCCCGACACAAAGACGAGTCGGAATCACGAAACGCCGGATAGTACCAAAATTCCGACATCCTGATCGGCGTGTTCCGGTTCACCCTCGGCAACCGAGGCCGGTTCTGGCGCGTCATTAGGAGACGATGGGTCAGGGACCACGACTGTGAGGACATCATGCGAGCTAGCCAGGACCAGCTGATCCGGCCCCGTGGGCGACGCCGCGTGCTCGCGGCGGGGCTTCTCGCCGTGGCGCTGGCCTTCACCTCCGCCTGCACCGCTGACGAGGGCGGCAAACCGTCCTCGTGGCAGGGCGGCTCCGAGAGCCCGGCGACCAAGGCGACGGCGACCATCAGCGAGCCGGCGGCGGACGCCAAGGACGTGCCGGCGTCCACCGGCATCACCTTCACCACGAAGGACGCCGAGGAGACCACCGTCGACCTCAAGGACGCGGCCGGCAAGGCCGTCGAGGGCACCCTCGCCAAGGACGGCAAGACGTGGCTGCCGAAGGGGGCGTTGGCGTACGGCACCAGCTACACCGCCACGGTCACCGCCACCGGCGACGACGGCCGTCCGGCGACGGCGACGAGCACCTTCACCACGATGGCCAAGCCGGCCAAGCAGATCCGGGTGAGCAGCTTCCTCGGCGACAACCAGGTCGTCGGTGTCGGGATGCCGCTGATCGTGAAGTTCGACCGGGCCGTTCCGGAGGACTACCGCGACGACGTGCAGCGCCGGATGACGGTGACCTCGACGCCGGCCCAGGAGGGCATCTGGCACTGGGTAAGCCCCACCGAGATCCGGTACCGGCCGAAGGTGTTCTGGAAGGCGAACAGCAAGGTCTCCTACCGGGTGCAAGCCGGCGGCCTGCCGATGGGTGACGGCTACTACGGTCGCTCGGATCTCTCCGTGGACATCAAGATCGGCTCATCGCTGATCATGACCGTGGACAACAAGACCAAGCGGATGACCGTGACCCGCAACGGCTCGGTGATCAAGACCATCCCGGTGAGCCTGGGCAAGAAGAGCACCCCCTCGTCCAGCGGGACGATGGTCGTGATCGAGAAGCTCCGCAAGACCGTCTTCGACACGATGGAGGAGCTGGGCCCGGACGAGGGCTACCGCACCAAGATTGACTTTGCGCAGCGGCTCACCTGGGGTGGCGAGTTCATCCACGCGGCCCCCTGGTCCGAAGGACAGCAGGGCAGCGTCAACGTCTCGCACGGCTGCGTGAACGTGTCGATGGCCAACGGTGACTGGCTGTTCAGGAACACCCAGGTCGGTGACCCGATCACGGTCAAGGGCACCGAGCGCAAGCTCCAGAACGGCAACGGCTGGACCGACTGGAACATGAGCTGGGACGAGTACGTCAAGGGCAGCGCCCTGCCGTACGACCCGGACGCTCCGGCGAGCCCCGACGACGCCGCCACGCCGACGCCCACCCCGACCGCCTGATCCACACGGCACGATCGACTCGGGTTCCAGGAATCCGGGGTGTCCGACTCGGTCGGACACCCCGGATTCCTGCAAACGGAGTGGATCATCCGCCAGCCGGCCAGCCCCCGCAACGACGCAGGCCCCCTCCGAGGAGGGGGCCTGCGCGGTGGGGTGACTGATGGGAATTGAACCCACGACAACCGGGACCACAACCCGGTGCTCTGCCAACTGAGCTACAGCCACCATGCCGCCGTCGCCCGGTCGATCGCCCCGGGCGGGGTGCGGACCAATAATAGCCACACCACCGCTCACGGCGTCCAGCGGGTTCCTCGCCGACAGGCAGTGGGCGCCGTCAGAGGTCGGCGGCGATGCCCTTGGCGGTTTCCACGTCCGGGCCGGGCAGCGGGACGAAGATGGTGCGCCGGTAGTACTCCAGCTCGCGGATGCTCTCCCGGATGTCGGCGAGCGCCCGGTGCGCCAGGCCCTTCTGCGGCTGGCCGAAGTACACGCGGGGGTACCAGCGGCGGCAGAGTTCCTTGATCGACGAGACGTCGATCATGCGGTAGTGCAGGTGCGCGTCGAGGCGGGGCATGTCCCGGGCGATGAAGCCACGGTCGGTGGCGATCGAGTTACCGCACAGCGGCGCGGTACGCGGGTCCTTGACGAAGGTGCGCACGTACTCCAGCACCCGGTCCTCCGCCTCGGCCAGGGTGACCGCCGAGCGGCGAACCTCCTCGGTGAGGCCGGACTTGGCGTGCATCGTCTGGACGATCTCCGGCATCGCCTCCAACGCGGCCTCGTCGGCGTGGATCACCACGTCGACACCATCACCGAGCACGTTGAGGTCGGGGTCGGTGACCAGTGCCGCGACCTCGATCAGCTTGTCGCTGCCAAGGTCCAACCCGGTCATCTCACAATCGATCCAGACGAGGAGATCAGCCACCGGGACAGACTACGCGCAGCCCACACCCCACGGCTGCGCGCTCTCGGCCCGCCCGCCCGCTAGGGTTTCGGGGTGCCAGCAGAACCCGTCGCACCGCCCGCCGTCAGCGACGACGATCCCGGCGGCCGTACGGTCCGTCGCCTGGTCGCGGTCGTGGCCCTCCTCGCCGTGCTGCCAGCCCTCTACCTGCCGGGCCTGAACCACAAGTTCCTCGACCTCAAGATCTATATGTCGGCGGTCGACTGGTGGCGCGTCGGGCACCCGCTCTACGACTACGCGCAACCCGATCGGGTGCAGGGCGAGTTGTACTTCACCTACCCGCCGTTCAGCGCGCTGCTGCTCTGGCCGTTCGGGCTGCTGAAGCTCAGCGCCACCGTGACGATCTTCACGGTGCTCACCGTCCTCGCCGTTGTGGTGACCACCCGCTGGCTGGTGACGCCGGTGATCGCCCGGCACCACCTACCACGCACGTTCACGCTGATCGTCGCCGTGCTGCTGGTGCTGGCGGTGGAGAGCACCCGCGAGACGATCACGTTCGGGCAGATCAACATGCTGCTGGTCGTGCTGATCCTGGCCGACCTGCTGTTCGCCGTACCGCAGGCGCGGCGCTGGGCCGGCATCGGCGTGGGGCTGGCGACGGCTCTCAAGCTCTTCCCGGGCATCTTCATCGTGTACCTGCTGGCCACCCGACGGTGGCGGGCCGCCGCGGTGGCGAGCGCGACCGCGGCGGCGGCGACCCTGCTCGCGGCGGCGATCGCGCCCGGGGACTCGTGGCGGTTCTGGACCCGGGAACTGTGGGACAACGACCGGGTGGGTCGCACCGACTACGTCGGCAACCAGTCGCTGTTCGGCCTGCTCAGCCGGTTCACCGCGCCGGAGAAGCCGGCCCACCTGCTCTGGCTGCTCTGGCTGCTGATGGTCGCCGTGGTCGCCGTGTACGGAATACGGCGGGCCGCCCGCGCCGCGCGCGGCGGTGACCTGTTGACGGGTCTGACGCTGACCGGCCTGGTCGGCGCGCTGGTCAGCCCGATCACCTGGACCCACCACATCTACTGGTTCGTGCCGGCGGTGGTGCTGCTCGTGGACGCGGTCCTGAGCACCGGCCGCCCGGACGAGGTACGCCGGCGTCGGTGGTTGGCCGGGCTCGCGCTGGGCACCGCCGCCCTGATCATCTACGGCGTGGTGACGTTCCAGGACTGGGGCACGGCAGCGGTCCGCACCCACGGCCCGGTGGACTTCGTCCTGCAGAACACCTACGTGCTGCTCAGCCTGCTCCTGCTGGTGGCCCTGCCGGTCCGCGCGGCCCGCCCGATCCGGACCGTGGAAAAGTCGCGCCAAATGGACACAACTCCCCAGTAGCGACGATCGGCGCTAATCTGGACTCACCTACCTCAAGCGTCGCTCGGGTAGCACCGATCCCCCGGTGAGAGTGGCCCTCCGCGTCGGCAGCGCGGAGGGCCACTCGCCGCCGCCAGCTAGTCCCTTGGCACCGGCCGTGCCGTGGGTTCGGCGCCGGCGGGCGGCCACGCCAGGCTCAACGCCACCTCCGGCGGTCGGGGCAGTCGCGACGGCGCGTCCAGGTCGGCGAGGGTGACCAGCCGGGTCGATTCGGCGTCGGTCGCCGACCGGGGCCACTCGGCCGCGCCACAGCCGACCGGAGCGAGCTGCCGCACCGCCGGCGGCGGTGCGTCCGCCTGGGGCGCCCGGGCGCTCAGGCCGGTGAGCGACGTGACCCCGAGCCGGCCGGCGAGCACCGGCACCTGATCCGGTTCGACCACGAAGACCACTTCGCGCGCACGCGGCGGGCGCAGCAGGAGCAGCACCGCGCACGCCACCAGCAGCACCCCCGTCGCCAGCAGACCCCAGGTGACCGGCGCGACCCAACCCGCGCGCAGTTCGGCGTGCAGCTCCAGGCTCAGGTCAGCGCGACCGTCCGGGCGCATCACCACCAGGCTCATCGACTCGGCGTCCAACTCGTCGGCACTCCACTCCAGGGTGCCGACCCCCTCGCGTACCCAGAAGGGAAGCCCGAGCGGCGGGAGCGCCGCACCGGCGGTCGGGGCCGCGGCCGGGACCGCCGGGTCCATGCGGACCGGCAGCGGACCTCGGGCCAGGGCCACCCGGCGGACCGAGGCGTACGGCACGGGCTCCAGCCATTTGCGCACCTCGGCGGTGGGCGCGAGCCCCACGAAGGCCGGTCCGTCGGGCGTACGGGCGTCGAGCCGGAGGCGGGTCTGCGCGCCGCGCGCGAAGGGCGCCTCCCGCCGCAGCAGACGGTCGAGGTCGGTGACCACGACCGCGTGCCCGGGTGTGCGGACCGTCTCGAACCGGGCGGCGAAGGCCCCACCGGGGTCGGCGTGGCGGGTGACGAGCCACAGCCCGCCGCCGACGGACAGCGCCAGAATCCCGATGACCAACAGCAGCATTCCGCTGATCGCCCGCACGAACCGCATTCGCAGCGTCCCCCTCCGTAGCCAGATACCCGGCCGACCTTACCGACGTACATCGGTTGATCAGGGGATATCGACGGCACGGCCAGCTTTGGTTCCGGGAAGCACGCTGGCCCGCCGGAAACTCCGGCGGGCCAGCGGGTGAGCGAGGCGGTCAGGACTTGACGACCGGGCCCCGGCGGGTGCGGGCGAACGCCAACCCGCCGAACACCAGGCCGGCCAGGCCGGTGGCGACGCCGGCGATGCCGAGGCCGACCGCGGCGCCGACGCTCTCGTCGTCGTCATCATCGTCGGCCGCGGCGACGGCCGAGGCGGCCGGGGCGCCCGACGCCGACGGCGCCGCGGCGGCGGCAAGGGTGAGCACCGGAGCGGGCTTCTCCGGCTCCTCGCCGCCCGGCTGCGGCTCGTCGATCCAGCGCACCACGTTGCCGTCCGAGTACGTCTGCAGGGTCTTGAAGACCATGGTCTCGACCTTCGGCAGCGGCCCCATGGAGACGCCGAACTCCTGGAACTGGCCCGGCTTGACCGCCGCGTCCCCGGTGGCCGTCCAGGTGATCTTGGAGACCGCCTCGGTGAGCTGGCTGCCGTGCACCTCGATCGGCGGGTTCACCTTGCGCTTCTCCGTCGCCACGGTCCAGCCGGGCACCGGGATGGTCGACACCGACCCGACCGGAGCGTTCTCCGGCAGCACGACCTCCAATTTGGTGGTCGACGCGGAGTCGCTCTCGTTGGGCACCCGGAAGGCCACCCGGGCGTAGCCGCCCTGGGTCGCCTCCTTCGGGTTCACCGTGACGTGGGCGGACGCCGGCCCGGCGAACCCGAGCACGGCGGTGGCGACGGCGGTGAACGCCAGGGCGGCAGCGGCGGATGCGGTACGCCGGAGTCGGGTCATGAGCGTGGGGAACCTCTCTAACGGATGGGCACGGTGGCGGTCACCGTGGCCTGGTCGATGTCGGACGTGCGAACGGTGATCTTCAACTGCCAGTCGCCGGCGGCCGGCAGGCTGACGTCGCCGTAGGAGTGGCTGTCGGTCAACGGCAGCAGCGGCAGCTCGATCGGCTCGATCCCGGCCGAGGGCAGCGCGGCGGTCGCCCGCCACTCCGCCACCGGCAGCGGCTGGTTGTCCTTGCCGTACGCGTACAGGTGCACCGAGTTGTTGCCCCGCCGCGCCGGATCCAGCTCGACCTGGAGGGTGAAGAGCGAGCTGGTCAGGGTGGTGGAGAAAAGCCCCGACTCGGTGCCGGACGGGCCGGCCACGGCGGTACGGGCGGGCGTGGTCTGCACAAGCGTCGCCGACAGCCCCAGCACCACCACGGTCACGGCCAACTCCACCAGGACCGCCCGGCGCACCCGCGTCGGTTGCTGCGCCGCCGTGCGCCGACGGACCAACTGCCGGGAGTACGCGGCCACGCCGATCACGATCGCGAACAGCGCGATCTTGGCAAGCAGCAGTTGCCCGTACGTGGTGGTGAACAGGGCATCCGGGGTGGCCACCTCGATCAGCGCCTGGACGGTGCCGGCCAACAGCAGGGCCGAGACGGCCAGCGCCGCCCAGCGCGACCAGATCGGCAGGATCGCGCCCAACTCCCGCTCGTCGGCCTGACGCAGCAGGAAGACGGCGAGCATCAGCAGGCCGCCCAGCCAGACCGCCATGCTGCCCAGGTGCACCGCGTCGACGACCACGGAGACCGCCGGCGCCGGGGAGGCCGCCGGGTGCCCGGCCAGCGGCCAGGTCAGCAGGGCCGCCACGCCGAGCACGGCCAGGATGATCGCGTCGGTACGACCGGCCGGCCGGGTCAGCAGCGGCCGCAGCAGGAACGCCGAGGCCGCGAGCAGGCCGAGCCGGACCAGGTGGGCGGCGCCGAAGGCACTGCCGAACACGCTGCCGAACCCCTCGCCGGTCACCTCGAAGAGGCCACCACCGGCGGTGTAGGGCACCTGCAACCACAGGTCGGCGAGGGTGGCGAAGGCCACCAGGCCAAGGCCGGTCCAGGCCAGCCGGGCCGGACCCCGCCGGGGAAGCCGACGCGGCCACAGTGCGGCGAGCACCAGCGCCGGCCCGACCAGCAACACCAGACCGCCGTAGCCGAGGAAGCGCGCCACCTTCACGGCGTTCTCCACCACCGGGTCGGCGCGGCTGTCGTTGCCGGAATCGACAGGCGGCGTCGAGGGCGCCCCCACCGAGTAGGTGAACGCGCCGGAGACCGGGTGACTGTCGGCGGAGATCACCCGGAATGTCACCAGGTACGTGCCGCGCTGACCGGCCGGATCCACCGGAATGGTGACCTTGGCGCCGTCGAAGGACGGCTCACCGCGGTCGGCCCGGGAGCCGTCCGGCCCGATGACCCGGACCTTGTCGGGGACCTTGCGGACCGACTCGCTGAACGTGAGCACCACCTCGCCCGGCCCGCTCGGCACCACCGACGAGGCGGCCGGGCTGGTGCTCGACAGCACCGCGTGGGCGCTGGCCGGGGTGGCGGGCGCGATCAACAGGGCGACGACGGTGACCAGGAGGCCGGCGGCGGCAGCCAGCCGGGCGATCCAGCGGCGGGGTGCGACAGTCATGCCGGCCATGGTCGCCGACGGACCTGTCAGTCGGCGACCCGAGGCGGAGGAACGGCTCACCTCTGGCCAGCCGCCAGCGCCGCGCACGAGGGGTCGCGTGTCATGAGCAGGTAGTCGAACGGCGGCGGGAAAAAGTTCCCGACGTGGTGCAGACCATCCAAGCGGCGAAGAATCCTGACGCCATCCCCGGCGGCGCGTAACCTGGTCTGTCGTGATCCCCGTCCCGCGTGACTCCGCAGCCGCCGGCGCGACAGATGACGTCGCACGGGACCCGGCGACCGAGTCTGCCCTGACCGCGCGCGACGGCGACCCCGCAGCCCAGGCCGTGTTCGTCCGCCTGACGCAGGCCGAGGTGTGGCGCTTCGTCGCCGCCCTGGTGGGCCCGGACAGCGCCGACGACCTCACCCAGGAGACGTACCTGCGGGCGTTTCGGGCCCTCCCGGCGTTCGAGGGCCGCTCCAGCGTCCGCACGTGGCTGCTCGGCATCGCCCGACGGGCCTGCGCCGACCACCTGCGGACGGTGATCCGGCGTCGTCGTCTCGACGAGCGGCTGGCCGCGAACGCGTACACCGACCGTCCACACCCCGACCCGGCCGGGCAGCTCGGGACCACCGACCTCGTGCGTCGGCTGAGCCCCGAGCGACGCGCGGCGTTCGTGCTCACCCAACTGCTCGGCCTGTCGTACGCCGAGGCCGCCGCCGTCGAGGGGGTGCCGGTGGGCACCATCCGCTCCCGGGTCGCCCGAGCCCGCGACGAGCTGGTCGAGGCCGTCGGCGACGCCCAGACCGGTTGAGCCGGAACTTCCGGCACCGACGGGACGACAAATGAACGTGACCGCACCCCCCACCCGGGCCGGCCGTTGGGCGGCCGTCCGGCCCTGGCTCAGCACGGCGGCCCGCCTCGGCCTCGCCGCCGTCTGGTTGGTCGCCGGGGCGTCGAAGGTCGGCGACCTGGCCGCCTCCGGCCGGGCCGTGAACGCCTACCAGGTGCTGCCCTACGACGTGGCGACAGTGGTCGGCGCCGCGCTGCCCTTCGTCGAGCTGGCCCTGGGCGTGCTGCTGCTGCTCGGGCTGGCCACCCGGCTCAGCGCGGCCGTCTCCGTGGCGCTGCTGCTGGTCTTCATCGCGGGGATCTCCTCGGCCTGGGCGCGTGGCCTGGCCATCGACTGCGGCTGCTTCGGCAGCGGCGGGCAGCTCGCCGAGGGACAGGCCCCGAGTTACCTCCCGGAGATCCTGCGGGACCTGGGATTCTTGGGGCTGGCCGGATTTCTGGTGATCTGGCCGCGTACGCCCGTCTCGGTGGACGGGTGGCTGTCCGCCGAACCCGCCGTGGAGGACGAGGATGAGTAGTCGCAAGGGGCAGCGGGACGCGGCCCGCGTGGTCCGCGAGCAACTGGCCCGCGAACGACGCCGCCGCCGCACGCTCTGGGTCTCCGCCGCCGCCGTCGCCGTGCTGGTCATCGCCGGCCTGATCGGCTGGAGCGTCTGGTCCAGCCAACGCTCGGACAGCTTCACCACCCCGCCCGGCGCCAACGGGCCCGGCACCGGCATCGTCACCGGGGGCGGGCCGGTCACCGTCGACGTCTACGAGGACTTCCTCTGCCCGGTCTGCAAGCAGTTCGAGCAGAGCACCGGCGCGACGCTGGAGCAGCTGGTGTCCGACAACAAGGCGAAGGTCGTCTACCACCCCGTCGCGTTCCTCAACCGCTTCTCCACGACCGAGTACTCGACGCGCTCCTCCGCCGCCTCCGGCTGCGCGGCGGCCGGCGGCAAGTTCCGCGAGTACGCCAAGGCGCTCTTCGCCAAGCAGCCACCCGAGGGCAGCGCCGGGCTCGGCAACGACGAGCTGATCGACATCGGCGTCGGCGTGGGACTGGACCGGGGCTCCTTCGGAGGCTGCGTCTCCGACGGCACGTACAAGACGTGGACCGAGCACGTCACCGACGAGGCCGGCCGCAGCGAGGTCACCGGCACGCCCACAGTCCTGGTCAACGGCCAGCCCCTCGCCGACCGCAGCCCGCAGGGCCTCACCGCAGCCGTGGCGGCGGCCGGCAGGTGATCCGTACGCTGCTGGCGCGCGCCACCCTGATCGCCGCCACCGCCTGCGCGGCGACGCTGCTCACCGCGGCGCCCGCCGCCGCGCACGGCGCGGACGCGCCGGACGGCACCGACTACCGCACAGGCGTCACAGGCGTCACGCCGGCCCGGCCCGGCCTGACGGTACGGGCGATCGAGGCGGGCGCCCGGCTGGAGCTGACCAACCGCACCGGCCGTGCGATCGAGGTGATCGGCTACTCCGGTGAGCCCTACCTGCGCGTCGGCCCGGACGGCGTGTACGAGAACAGCCGGTCCCCCGCCACCTACCTCAACCGCACCCTCGCCGGGGACACCGCGCTGCCGGCCGACGCGGACCCGGCCGCCCCGCCGTCCTGGCGGCGCGTCGACGACGGGGTCACCGTGCGCTGGCACGACCAGCGCGCCCTGTGGCAGGAGTCGGCGCCACCCGACGCGGCACGCCTCGCGCCGGAGCGTACGCACCGGGTGCGGGACTGGACGATCCCGCTGCGCGACGGCGCAGACCCCGCGCAGATCACCGGCACGCTGGACTGGGTACCGCCTCCGGACGCGTACACCTGGTGGACCGTGACAATCGTCGGCCTGCTCGCGGTGGGCGCGCTCGGGCTGCTCGCCGCCACCTCCACGGCCGGCGCCCGGGCATTGTCCGCGGTGGGCGTGCTGCTGCTCGTCGGCGGCGCGGTCGCCGTGCTCTACCCGGTGGGGCGGGAACTGGACGCCGGCGCCCGGGGCGTCGGCGGGGTGCTCGCCGGGCTGCTGGGTGGTCAGGTCTGGGCGCTGCTCACCGGCCTGGGCGCGCTCGCCGCCGGTGGTTACGCGCTGGCCCGCCGCCCGGCCGCCGACTTCGCGGTGGCGCTGGCCGGCGCCTGCCTGGCCCTCTTCGCGGGCGTGGCGAACGCGTCGGTGTTCACCCGGTCGGTCGTCGGAGTGCCGTGGTCAGCCGGGGTCGCCCGCGTCATGGTGGCCGCGGTCCTGATCACCGGCGTCGGCGCGACAGCGGCCGGGGTCCTCCGCCTGCACGCCGCCTCCCGCGCCGCCACAGCACCAGCGGGGCGTTACGGCCGGGGAGTGAAGCCGTAGGGGAGTTCGAGACGGTGGCGTGCCAGCAGGGGCTCGTCGCCCAGCAGGTCGAGGGTGGGGGCGTCGGCGACGATCCGGCCGCCGTCCAGGATCACCGAACGTTCGCACAGCTCCGCCGCGTACGGCAGGTCGTGGGTGACCATGAGCAGGGTCACCGGCAGGCCGCGCAGGATCTCGGCCAGCTCGCGCCGGGCCGCCGGGTCCAGGTTCGACGACGGCTCGTCCAGCACCAGGATCTCCGGGTGCATGGCCAGCACCGTCGCCACCGCCACCCGCCGTCGCTGCCCGAACGAGAGGTGCTGCGGCGCCCGGGCCCGATGCTCGCTCATCCCGACGGCGGCCAGCGCCTCGTCCACCCGGGCGGCCAGCTCGGCGCCGCGCAGGCCCAGGTTGGCCGGCCCGAACGCGACATCCTCCGCCACGGTGGGCAGGAACAGCTGGTCGTCCGGATCCTGGAAGACGATGCCCACGCGGCGGCGCACCTCGGCCAGGGTGGCCCGGTCCGGCGTGACGGTCAGCCCGCCGACGTGCACGCTGCCCTCGGTCGGGGTGAGGATGCCGTTCAGGTGCAGCACAAGAGTCGTCTTACCGGCGCCGTTGGGCCCCAGCAGTGCCACCCGGTCACCGCGCGGCACCGTCAGGTCCACCCCGTGCAGGGCCACGTGCCCGTCCGGGTACGCGTACCGGACGCCACGAACGTCCAGCGAGAGAGCGGTCTGCACGACACCGATCATGTCAGCACGACGGCGGCCGCGGCGATGGAGGCCGCCACCACCGGCACGGTCGCCGCGACCAACCACTGACCGGCGGTCGCCGCGCCGTCGCCCTGCCACACGGCGGGCATCCGCCCCGTGTAGCCCCGCGACAGCATCGCCAGGTACACCCGCTCGCCGCGCTCGAAGGCGCGCAGGAACAGCGCCCCGATGCCGGCGGCGAAGCCGCGCAGCTGCCACAGGAAGCGTGGGTCGTCGCCCCGGGAGATCCGCGCCACCCGCATCCGTCGCGCCTCGCCGACCAGCACGTCCAGGTAGCGCAGCATGAACGTGGCGATCTGGGTGAGCACCTGCGGACAGTGCAGCCGGTCCAACCCCACGATCAGGTCCCGGGTGGTGGTGGTCGCCGCGAGCAGCAGCGAGGCGAGCACACCGAGGGTGCCCTTGGCCAGGATGTTCCACGCGCCGTGCAGGCCGTCCTCGGACAGCCGCAGTCCCAGCACCTCGACCCGGTCGCCGGCGCCCAGGAACGGCAGCGCCACCGCGAACAGCACGAACGGCAGCTCGATCAACGCCCGGCTGAGCAGCCAGCGCGGCGCCACCCGGGCCAGCGCCGCCACCGCCGCCACCAGCAGGGCGTACGCCCCGAAGGCCCAGAACGCCTCGCGCGGGGTGGCCACCACGGCGATCGTGAAGACCACCATCGCCACGATCTTGACCTCGGGCGGGAGCCGGTGCACAGGCGAGGTCGACTCGCGGTACAGCACGTGCCCGTGACCGGCACCCATCGACGTACCCCCTGCTCAGCTGGTGTGGCGCGCGGCGGTGACCGCGTCGCCGGTCGCGCCCTCGGCGGCCGTCGCGTCGCCGGTGCTCGACGTGCCGTCGGCCGTGTCGTCGCCAGTGGTCGACGCGTCGCCCCGGCGGCGCAGCAGCCAGAAGGCGCCGCCGCCGATCGCGAAGGTCACCAGCACCCCGAGCACACCGGAGAGACCTGTCGAGACGAAGCTGTTCTCGATGCCCCGCACGCCGTAGTCGGCGAGCGGGCTGTCCCCCAGTTCGTGGTCGCGGGCCTGCTGCGCCGGGCAACTGCCACCGACGATGTTGTCGTCGGCGTCGACGGTGCAGCCCTTGAGCAGGGACGAGTCCAGGCCGTCCGGGTGCGACGAGGCGTAGTTGCTGACGACACCGGCGAGCAGCAGGGCGACCAGCAGACCGCCGGCCAGGAACGCCCAGGTTCGGTTCTTCATCGGACACCTCCGGAGACCTCGACGGCAGGGGTGGCGGGAGTGGGCAGCGCGCGCAGCGCGTACACCAGGTCGGGGCGCACCTTCGCGACGGTGAGCACCGTGGTCGCGGTGATCAGGCCCTCACCGATGCCGATCAGCAGGTGCACGCCGGCCATCGTGCCGGCCAGGCCGGCGAGGTTGCCGCCCAGGTCGGTGGTGCCACCCAGCCAGTACTCGACGACGAACCCCTGGGACGCGACCACCACGCTGAGAAGCGCCGCGACGAACGCCGTGACGGCCAGGCCGGCGCGCGTGCGCGGCAGCACCCGCAACAGCACGGCGATCAGCAGGTACGCGGCGGCGGTGCCGATCAGCGCCATGTTGGTGATGTTCAGGCCGAGCATCGCCACACCACCGTCACCGAAGATCAGCGCCTGCACGACGAGCACCACGGCCACGCAGAGCGCGCCGACCCACGGCCCGACAAGCATCGCGGCGAGCGCGCCACCGAGCAGGTGACCGCTCACACCGGCCGTGAAGATCGGAAAGTTGAGCATCTGGACGGCGAAGATGAACGCCGCGACCAGGCCGGCCATCGGGGCGAGCCGGTCGTCCAGGTCCCGCCGGCCGCGCAGCACGCAAGCGGTGAGCGCGGCGAGCGCCAGGGCCGCGAAGACCGCCGCGACGGGACCGTCGATGATCCCGTTCGAGATGTGCATCGCCAGTGTCTCCACGCGACCTCCCACGCGTCAGCGGACCCTTTCCGGGACCGGCGGGGTCAGCCTATTTCCTAAGACTTGTTGTTGCCAGACTCTGGCAACAACGCATGGCCTTGATCACCTTCGCGGCGCCGGCTCGGTCGCTTGATCGACTCGCTTTCCTGGAAACCGGGGTGTCCGCGGCTCGGGGACACCCCGATTTCACGGAAGGCGAGTTGATCAACGGGCTGGCGCGCCGCCGACGCCGACACCGGCACGCCCGGCGGTAGGGTCGGGCCATGACCGCGCCCGACCGCCTCTCCCCCGGTGACCCCGCACCCGATTTCACCCTCCCCACCGACACCGGCGACCAGCTCTCCCTGGCCGACCTGCGCGGCCGCAAGGTGGTCCTGTACGCCTACCCGGCGGCGATGACCCCCGGCTGCACCAAGCAGGCGTGCGACTTCCGCGACTCGCTCGCCTCGCTCCAGGCGGCCGGCTACGAGGTGGTCGGCATCTCACCCGACAAGCCGGAGAAGCTGGCGAAGTTCCGCGACCGCGACGCCATCACCTTCCCGCTCGTGTCGGACACGGACAGGGCGGTGCTGACCGCGTACGGCGCGTACGGCGAGAAGCAGCTGTACGGCAAGACCGTGACCGGCGTGATCCGCTCGACCTTCGTCATCGACCCCGACGGCAAGATCGAACGCGCGCTCTACAACGTCAAGGCCACCGGGCACGTCGCCAAACTCCGCCGCGACCTCGGCCTGGACTGACCCTGTCGTACGGTCTCGTTACCGTGCGTCAATGGTTCGATACAAGTACACGCCCGAGGCGCCGGCGCAGGCAGCCGCCGTTGCGCGCAACATCACCGAGGTGATGCGCCTGCCCGACGGGCAGTGCACGGTGGGCCACGGCACGATCTCCACAATCCTCAGGGAGGCGGGGCTCAACACCGTCGAAGCCAGACGCTCTAGACTCAGCGAGTTGGCGGGAGTGGCGTAACGGCAGCCGCGATAGGTTTAGGTCCTATTGTCCGAAAGGGCGTAGGGGTTCGAATCCCCTCTCCCGCACAATTCAACACAGGTTTCGTACGCGGGGCCCGCTGTCGAACGCGTCACGGTCGCGGGCCATGAGCCTGGTCGAGCAGCCAGGATGGCGCCGTGACTCTGCGCTTCGTCCTCGATCCCGAGCTGACCCCACGGCTGCGCGCCGAGATCGTCGCCCTCTGGGTGGACGTCAGCAACGCCGGTGGCGCTGTCGGCTTCGTCCCCCCGGTCACCGCCACCGATGTCCGTACGATCGCCGACCCGACATTCGCGGGCATCGCCGACGGGCCGGACCGGCTGCTGGTCGGGTACGACGACGGGCGGCCCGTTGCGGTGCTGGTCTTCTCTGACAACCGGTTCGGCCTCAAGGCGCACTGGTGTGTGCTGAAGCGGGTGATGGTCCACCCGGACACCCAGGGTGCGGGCCACGGGTCGGCGCTCATGCGCGAGGCCGCCCGGCTGGGTCGCGCGTGGGGCCACGAGGCGCTGCACGTGACGGTGCGCGACGGGTTGGGGCTGGACGGGTTCTACCGCCGTCTCGGGTACCGGGAGATCGGCCGGCTGCCGGGAGCGCTGCGGGTGGCGCCGGGCGACGACCGCGACGAGATCCTCATGTGGCTCGACCTGACACCAACCGACTGACAGATCGAACACACCAGGCCGGCGGCCACACCACACCGACACCGACAGATCAGCCGCACCAGCGGGCGGTTGCCCCGGCCGGTCGGGTGGAGGGTCCCTCGGCGGCCGGGGTGGCCGGGGCGTTGGCCTTCGCCACCTCGGCCGGGCGGCGCGCCGGTGTCGGCGTACCGCCGGGTCGGGCCTTCGGCGGGTGGGCCGTGGCGGACGGGCGCGGGATCTTCGCCACGACGCCCCGCTCGTACATCCGCACCACACTGTTCTGGACCTGGCCGGGCGTCATGCGGATGCCGGAGACGGTGACCCGGTGTCCGTACACGTCGGTGACCCGAACGCTGTACGGGCCGGGACCCGCGCCGGAGGCCAGCAGCCAGTAGTTGTAGTCCTGTCGGGCGGTGGCGCGCCACGGCCCGTCGTCGTCCTTGCGCACCTCGACGGCGCGCAGTGGGTTGCCGTGGTTGCCGACCCGCACGGCGAACCAGAACTGCGACGCGCCCTCCTTGATCCGGAAGGTCAGCGGGCCGGGCAGCGGAGGGTTGACCACCGCACGGTAGGTGACCTGGACGAGGCCCTGGACCGGGTCGGCGATCCGGGCGAACGCTTCTCGGGACAGGTCGAGGTGCCCCGGCTCGCACTCCGGGCACTGATCCATGATCAGGACCCGGACGGCGCCCTTCGGGCCGGTGACGTCGAGGAAGCCGCCGCAGGCGGCGCCGGCAGCGTACTCGGTGGGGCCGAGCGCCACGTAGAGCCGGTTGGCCGGCGCCGCGGGGTTCGAGCAGTTACCGCCGGCGCCCTTCGAGTCGTAGAAGGTCGCCTTGCCGCTGTGGGTGGCGGTGCCGGTGGGTGGCGCGGCGGCGAGCGTCCGCCCGGCCGCGCAGGCCGGGGCGGAGCCGGACCGCAGGGCCAGGGTCAGCCCGAGCGCCGCCGCGAGCACTGTGACGCCGGTGGCGACCAGCCAGGGCAGCGGGCCGGACGGGGACGCGGGCCGCTCCTGCGGAGCACGGTCGAGGTCGAGGTCGATGTCGACGCCCCTGACGTCCACACCTCTGACGTCGCTGCTGCTGTCGACGCCGCCGGGAGCGCTTCCGTCCGTCACGTCGGCGATGCTGCCGGACCCCGTGTGAGCGGACAAGCCGGATAAGCGAAAGCTAAGACAGCATCGACGGACGGTGACGGGTGCTCACCTGTTCGCTGAGCCGGCCGGTCAGGGTTCGATGACGACCGGGTCGTCGACCCGCAACGGACCACTGTCGAGGGGCACCACGTTCAGTCCGAAGAGGAGCTTCTTGCCCACGTGGCGGTGGCGTCCGAGGGTACGCAGCGGTTCCTTCCCGCGTACCCCGGTTTCCTGGTCGGTCGTGGTGACCACGCAGCGGTCGCACGGCCCGGCGGCGCGCAGCCGCCGGTCGCCGATGCGCAGTGACCTGCCGGCCCAGCCGTCCTCCGCCCAGGCCGGCACGCCGTCGACGACCAGGTTGGGCCGGAACCGGGTCATCGGCACCGGCTCCTCCCCCGCCTCGGCGAGCCAGCCGTTGAGCGCGTCGAGGGAGGCGACGTTCGTCAGCAGCAGCGGGTAGGCGTCGGCGAAGCTGACCCGGTCGCCGGTGTCGTGCTCGCGCGTGCCTGCGGCCAGGTGCCGGGCCGGGCTGGCCAGCCAGACCAGTCGGACCGGCCGGCCGAGGAGCGCGCCGAGCCAGGCGTCGGCCGCCGGGCCGGCGGGCAGCGCGGGCACCCGGATCGTCCGGCTGCGGAAGGTCCGCACCGGCACCGGTACGCCGCCGGCCGGCTCCGGCACGTCCAGGTCGGGCTGCCCGTCGGCGCGCAGCACCAGGCCGCCCGGGCGCACGGTGGCGCGCAGGCCGACCAGCCTGGTGGTCTCCCGCTGGGTGACGCCGACGCCGTCGGCGTCGACCACCATCCAGCGTCGGTCGCCGGCCAGGCCCCACGGCTGCACGAACGCGCCGTCGTGGTCGAGTCGGTGACAGCCCTTGACGGGGTACGTGTGGATCGAGGTCAACCGCACCCGGCCACCATGCCACGCCGATGCCGGCGCCGGGGCATCGGTGGTGGGCGTGGCTGGCCCGGTGGGCGAGGGTACGCGGCGGAGAACCAGCTTCAGTAGCATCGCGCCCATGCCACATCGTGAACAGACCTCGGAGCCCGGGACGGAACCGACGACCGGCACCGCCGGCTCTCCGGAGCCCACCGAGGGATCCACGCCGGACGGTCCGCGGCCGCGTCGCCGGTGGCGGCGGATCATCCTGATCAGCCTGCTGGTGCTTGTGGTGCTAGGCGCCGGTGGCGCGGTGGCCGGAGGGCTCTACCTACGTTCGGTCGAGTCCGACATCGAGCGGGTCGACGCCTTCGACGGCGTGCCCGAGGAGTCCCGTCCCCAGCCCGCCGTCACGGGTGCCACGAACATCATGATCCTGGGCAGTGACTCCCGTGACCCGGAGCGGACGAGCGGGTCACGTACCGACACGATCATCCTGGCCCACCTGCCGAAGGACCGGTCGAGCGCACAGCTGATCTCGATCCCCCGGGACACCTGGGTGCCGGTGCCGAAGTCGAAGGACGGCAACCACGGCGGACGGGACGCGAAGGTCAACGCGGCCTACGCCTGGGGTGGGGTACCGCTCATGGTGCAGACCGTGGAGTCGTTCACCGGGGTCCGGGTGGACCATGTGGCCCTGATCGACTTTGCCGGCTTCAAGGAGATCATCGACGCGTTGGGCGGCGTCGACATCGACTCGGAGAAGAGCTTCACCTCGATCCATCCGCCGTTTCGCACGTTCAAGCAGGGCGTGCAGCGGATGGACGGTGAGGCCGCCCTGGACTACTCGCGTCAGCGCAAGCAGTTCGCGGAGGGCGACTTCGCCCGGATCCGGCATCAGCAGCAGGTGATCCGCGCGATCATCGACAAGGCGTCGTCCGGCGGCATCCTCACCAACCCCGCCAAACTCAACAGCTTCCTGAAGGCCACCTCGAACTCGGTATCGGTGGACAAGGAGCTGTCCCTGCTGGACATGGCGACGCAACTGCGCGGGGTCCGGGGCGGCAACATGACGTTCCTGACCAGCCCCACCAAGGGCACCGGTCAGGTCGGCTCGGAGAGCGTGGTGTTCGCGGACAAGGCACGGGTCAAGACGTTCTACGACGCGGTCCGGCGGGACTCGGTCCGGGAGATCGTCAGCCTCGGCTCCAAGAAGTGACAGGCGGCCGGCGCGGGACAGGCCGGCCGATCGGGGTATTCGACGGGCGGTGGCCGTGGGGCCGCCGCCCGTCGCCGTGGGGCGGGTGCGGGCACCCGGTCAGTACGCGCCCCTGCGGGCCAGCACCACGCTCACCGTCTTCCAGAGGATGGCCAGGTCGTACAGCAGCGACCAGTTGTCCACATAGTGCAGATCCAGGCGGACCGCGTCGTCCCAGGTCAGGTCGGAGCGACCGGAGATCTGCCAGAGGCCGGTGATGCCCGGTCGCACCAGCAGCCGTCGGCGTACGTCACCGCGGTAGTCGTCGTCCTCGGTGGGCAGCGGGCGCGGGCCCACGAGCGACATCTGCCCCAGCAGCACGTTGATGAGCTGGGGCAGCTCGTCCAGTGAGAGCGCCCGCAGGTGTCGGCCGATCGGGGTGACCCGGGGATCGTCCTTCATCTTGAAGAGCAGCCCGTCGCTCTCGTTGCGGTCCCGCAGGGTCGCCAGCCGCTCCTCGGCGTCCAGGTACATGGTCCGGAACTTCCAGACCTTGAACGCCCGGCCCTCGTGGCCGATGCGGGTCTGGCGGAACATCACCGGCCCCGGGCCGCTGGCCTTGATGGCCACCGAGATGGCGAGCAGCACCGGGCTCAGGACGACCAGGCCCACCAGGGCGGTGACCCGGTCGAGCACGTTCTTGGCCAGCAGTGACAGGCCCGAGATCGTCGGTTCGTCCACGTTGAGCAGCGGCAGACCCTCGATCGGCCGGACGTGGATGCGCGGACCGGTGACGTCGGTGACCTGCGGGACCACCACGAGGTTGAGGCCGGTGCCCTCCAACTGCCAGGCCAGCTTGCGCAGCTCGTACGACTCCAGGCTGGCGGGGCCGCACACCGCGATGGTGTCGGCGCCCAGCTGCTGGACCAGCGGGACCAGGTCCCAGCCCACGTACACCGGCACCGGGGCCGTCACCCGCGCACCCGGGCTCGGGTGACGGGGCAGGTGGATGGCGACCGGGTGCAGCCCGGCACCGTAATTGCGGGTCACCACCTCGTGCAGGGCGAGCGCGTCAGCGAGCCGTCCGACCAGCAGCACCTTCTGCGCCGCCCGCCCGGTACGCCTGATGCGGCGCAGCACCACCCGGGCGGCGAACCGCACCACAAGCGTGTACAGCAGCAGGCAGATGATGATGGCGGCGACCGTCGCCCGGGACAGGTCCTTCTTGAAGCCGAGCGCCAGGAAGGACACCGTGGCGGCCATCGCGAGGTTCGCCCGCGCCACCCGCTTCAGCTCCTCGGTGCCCAGCCCGAGCGCCCGCCTGTCGTACGCCCCGGCCGCGACGAGCAGGACCAGCCACCCCACCGGCACACCGATGTTCGTCACCAGGGTGAAGGAGCTGACGTTGCCCAGCACCCGCTGGTCCCAGAAGCCGGCATCGGCCTCGTCGAGCAGGGCGATCACCGTTCGGCTGGCGGCCAGGGCGGCGAGCACGTCGAGGAGCACCAGCCAGGCCACGTACCGTCGGCGCCAGTTGGCCCGCGGCGCGGGACGCGCGAAAACGGATCGGGCCATGCCGTTGGAGGGGGGCGTGATCACCCCCAGGTCGGGGTCGAACCTCGGTGCTTGCTGTGGGGTGACAGCAGTGAGGAACTGGGTGTGCGCGGACACGATCTTCCTTTCACCGACGCATGTCGTCAACGCTCGGGGGTCGGTGGCCGGCGCCTTCGGCCACCGAGGGGTGGGCTCAGCCCGGGCCTGGCCCGGCTCCGGTGGGTGACGGGAGCCGGCGGAGTTGGTCCATGAGAGCGGCGTGGGCCGGTTTGGGGACCAGGGCCGCGTCGAAGATGCAGGCGGCACCGTAACCCGGGTGGTAGCTCGGGATCCAGCTACGGGCGTCGCTGAAGCCCCAGACGGTGAATGAGACGCAGGCGGTCACGGCGAGGCATGCCTGGAGCACCTGCCGGTAGAGCGCCGCCTGGCGATCCCGCTTCGCGGCGGTCTCCGGCAGCGCGATGCGCACGTCGAGTTCGGTGATCGCCACCGAGACGCCCAACCGCGCGAAGCGTCGCAGGTTGCCCACCATGTCGCGGGGCTGCTCGTCCCAGCGCAGGTGGCTCTGGAACCCGACCCCGTCCACCGGCACACCGGCGCGACGCAGCTCCCGTACCAGGTCCAGGAGTCCATCGGCCTTGCGGGTCCGGCCCTCGATGCCGTAGTCGTTGATGAACAGCCGCGCACCAGGGTCGGCCGCGTGCGCCCACCGGAACACCTCGGCAATGTAGCCGGGGCCCAGCTTGCGCAGCCACATCGTGTCGCGCAGCGAACCGTCCTCGTCGAGCGCCTCGTTGATCACGTCCCACGCCCAGACCCGACCGCGGTAGCGGGACACCACGGTGGTCACGTGGTCCCGCAGGACCGTTCGGAGCTGCTCCGCGGACCACTGCGGGTCCACCCACCGGGGTACGTCGCTGCGCCCCAGCAGCGTGTGGCCGTAGACCGACTGGTCATGCTGCTCGGCGAAGCCGACCAGCTGATCGGCACCCGCCCACGTGTACACGTCCGGCGACGGCTCGAGGTTGGCCCACTTCATGGCGTTCTCGGGGGTGATCGCGTCGAACTCCGAGCCCAGCAGCTCGACGTAATCGGCGTCCAGGCTCACCCACCGGCCGTCCGCCGCCGAGCCGACCCGGACCGTCGGCGGCATCAGGTCGCGCAGGGCCGGCGGTCGGGACGCCGTCGGCGCCGGCACGGTCGGCACAGCGGGGGCGGTGGCCCCCCCGGGCGTGCGCTGGATCCCGTACACCACCGTCAGGCCGGTGGCCAGAAGCGCGACGACCACGAGGACGAGGGCCACGGCCAGCACGGCCCGGCGCGGTCGGCTGGCCGGGGTCGTCGCCGGTGCCACGACAGGCGGAAGGGGCGCGGCCGGCGCTGGTGTGGTCGGCTCGCGCTCCTGCATGGACACCCGGCTGGTCACCCTGCGGACGGATCTGCCACGGCGGCGAGCGCCCAGGGCGCCCGAGTGAAGTTCCACCGTGCCCGCTCGGTGAACTCCTCGCGTGTGAGACCGGGCACCGCGTCGTCGGTGAGCATGCCGGCCAGCACCCGCGTCACCTCGGCCGGATCCTCGGGGACCCGCCCGAGCCGCAGGGACGGCGGCTGGTCGATGTCGTCGAGGAAGTCGTCACACTTCTGCTGGTAGGGCACCAACGCGAAGGGCACGCCGGCCAGATACGCGAAGACCGCGCCGTGCAGCCGCATGTGCAACCCCAGGTCGCAGCGCTTCATCTCGTCCCAGCAGGCTCGTACGCCGTCGCGCGCGGTCACCACGCGCACCTCGCAGTCGTCGGCCACCGCCGCGCGGAGCCGCTCGCTGATCTGCTCGTCGCCGTGCTCGGCATGGGTGTTGAAGACGAAGACGGTGACGTCCACCGGTTCCTTACGCACCAGTGCCCGCACGCCCTCGACCAGTGCGGTCTCGCGCCGTCGCACGTCCGGCGCGGCGGCCTCGTAGTCCACGCCGAGCAGGGTCACCCCGAGGCGGGCCCGAGCGCCTGGCGCCGGGCGGGGCCGGCGGAGTGGGATCGGCTCGCCCAGCGCCTCGGGCAGGAGGCCGGCGAGGTCACCCGCCTGGATGAGCAGACCGGGATAGCCCGCGCGGCGCAGGACCTCCGCGGAGGCGGCGTCACGGACCCCGATGACGTCGATCCGCTTCAGCACCTCGACCAGGCGGCGCTCCGCGGCGGCGGACAGGAACGGGCCGATCGAGACACCGACCGCTGCCATCGGATGCCCGGAGAATCGGCTGAACAGGCTGAACAGCCTCTTCTCGCTCAACGGTCCCATGTCCCGGAAGACCGAGCCGCCACCGAAGATCAGCATCGAGGAGCGGCTCAGCAGGGTCGCCTTGCTCAGCAGCGCCCCCGCGCGATCCCTGGCACCCCGGCCGCCGTACCACCGAGGGCTCATGCCCACGCTCGCCCCGGGCAGGTCGACCATCGGCGGAGCGGCGAAGACCGGGTGAGTGGCACCCCAGTAGCTGCGGGTCGCCCAGTCCAGGACGACACAGAAGGCGTTGTCCCCGACGTTCTCCATGCCGTAGTACCCGACCACGAGGGGACGCCGAGCCGCGGCACTCGGTTCAGGACGCACGCGGGGCCCTCCTCGGAAGTCGCTGGCGCAGATCGTGCCACGACGGCAGCTCGGCGTCCCCGACGACCCGTCGGCGGACCGCCGTCCAGAACAGCACACAGAGGACGATCTCCGCCGCGACGGTCGCCGCCGCCGCACCCATGATGCCCCAGAGCGGCGTGGCGACGGCGAGGGCCACCAGGAACACGAGGGCGCCCACGCCCTGATAGGCCACCTTGCGACGCAGCAGGCCGCCGCTGGTGAGCAGCGAGGCCACCGCCGCGCCGGCGAACCGGAACGGAATGGCCAGGGCGAGCACGGCCAGGACGGCAGCGGACTCCGCGTACTCCCGACCGAGCAGGAACGGCAGCACCGGCATCCCACCGAGCGCCACCAGCGCCGCGATGACCACACCCAGCACGAACATCCCGGTGCCGCCGTAGCGGTACGCCATCAGGATCGCGCCCCGGTCGGTCTGCGACCAGCGGTGCAGCTTGGCCAGGAAGTACTGCTGGAAGACCACGCGGGGCACGAGGTACACGGCGGTCAGCACGGACATCGGCACGGACAGCACCGCGGCCGCCTCGGGACCGCGCACCTCGGCGACGGTCACCGTGCCCAGATAGATGCCGAGCAGGTAGAACACGTTGCCCAGCACGAACGGGGTCGCGGCCCGGGCGACAGCGGTCACCGGCACCGCCGGGCCGGGTGGCCCCGTGGCTGCCGCGTGCCCCTCCAGCGGCATGTCCCCACGGAGGAAGGGCCGCATGACGACGGCACAGGCCACCACGGTCAGCAGGGCGACCAGGGCGTAACCGGCCGCCGCCACCACCACCGAGAACCCGAACAGCCACACCGCCAGCACCACCAGCACCCGGCCCAGGTGCGGAGCGGCCTGCAGAGCCGACAGGCCGGCGTACGCGCCGCGCAGTTGCTGCACCGATGCGACGAGCGCGAGGCCCGCCTGCGCGACGACCACGCTGGCCAGCAGCGCACGCACCCCGCCCTCGGCCGGATCGTGCATCTCGGCGCCGCTCCAGGCCAGCGTGCCCGCGACGAGCAGCACGCAGGCGATAAGCACCAGACGCAGCGACGGGCGCACCCAGCGGTAGGCCCGCTCCCCCTCCTGCCCGAACCGCTGCAACCAGAGCTCGGAGACACCGAAGACCGCCAGCGGCGCGGTCAGTGACACCACGGCGAGGGCGGCGGTGAACGTCCCGAACGCGGCCGGGGGCAGGCTGCGGGCCAACACGATCTGGGTGGCGAAGGCCGCGACGGTGACGCCTACCTGACTCAGGCCCAGCATGCCCAGATGGCCCAGGACCCGGGTCACCCGTCCGCGCGACGCCGCCGGGCGCACCGGGCTGCCGGGGTCGAGGTCAACGGATGCGGGTGACAAGCCACTTGCCCGTCTCGCTCAGCGCCCGCAGCGCCTTCATGCTCAGGCCCACCCCGGGAAACCGCCACGGCCGGTACATGTCGATCAGTCGGAACCAGAAGACCAGGCCGCCGAGACGGCCTCGGGTGACGTTGCCGTCGTGGCGCTGGAACCGCACGATGGGGTGGTCCAGGTGGCAGGGGTGCACACCGGACCGCAGCGCGCGCAGCACCAGCTCGATGTCCTCGAAGAGCCGGAAGGTCTCGTCGTACCCGCCGATGGTGTCGAGCACCTGCCGGTCGATGGTGGTGCCGGAATGCTTGAACGGCAGGCGCGGACGGGTCAGGACGCCGAGCAGCATGCGGTCGGCCGAGGCGTACTCGGGCAGCCGGATGGGCCGGTCCACACCCTGGGTGATCTCGGTGTAGTCGGCGTACACCCAGCTCCGCCCGGTGGTGGTGAGCAGCCGGTGCAGCCGGGCCAACGCGTCCTTGGTGAGCTCGTCGTCGGAGTCGAGCACGGTCAGGTACCGCCCGACCGCGGCGCGCAGCCCACGGTTGCGGGCCTCGGCGATGCCGGTGGGCGGTTGGCTCAGCACCCTGATCCGGCGGTCGGTGGTGAGCCCGGCCTCGGCGATCACCTGCGCGACCGGCACCTCGGAGCCGTCGTCGACGATGACGAGCTCGAAATCCTGGTAGGTGTTGGCCAGCACGCTGCGGACCGCGTTGACGAGCAGGGCGGCCCGGTCCCGGACGACGATGCAGACCGTGAAGGTGGGCCGGACGACAGGTGTGGTGGCCGCGTCCGCCTCGCCCCGGTCGGCCTGTCGGGGCGGGTGGGGGTGGTCCGCACGAAGGGATGCGGGGACCGAGGGGTTCGTCATGTCGGCCCGCCCGACGCCACCGACCCGCTGTCGTCGGACCGCAACGACGACCCCGGCCGCGTGTCGTCGTCGTTCTCCGCGTCGACCGCGAGCACTGCCAGCATGCCGAGGAAGAAGAGCCAGAGGAAGTACGGGTACGCCAGGGGCTTCTGGGTGAGCCCGAAGATGAGGAGCGTGGCGAAGAGCACCAGCAGCGGCAGTCGACCGGACGGGCCGAGCTGCGCACGGGCGAGGCGGTAGAGCCCGACGAGGATCGCGCCGACCAGGACGAGCCCGGTGACTCCCCAGATGATCATGACGCGGATCAGGTCGTTGTGCATGTCCCACGGCTCGTAGCCGAAGCCGAACAGCCACACGTCCGCGGACGAGCGACCCAGGATGTCCGCCACGTCGTTCCAGATCGCGCCGCGGCCGTGCATGAAGGTGTCGGACCGGACGTCGAGCGACCCCACCTCCGTGAGGGCGACCCGGACCCGCTCCCAGATGGCCCCGCCCCACAGGCCACCGGCAGTGGCAGCGACCGCCGCCACCCCGCCGCCCACCAGCAGCGCCGACCTGCGGTCGACCCGGCCACCGGCGCGCCGGGACGCGATCAGGCCACGGACGCGTCGCGCCTCGAAGGCGGCCACGATGACGATCAGGCAGAGGATCGTGAAGCGGTGCAGGGACACGGCGCCGGTGGCGACGAAGAGGCCGATCAGCGCGTACCGCACGGCGGCCGGCACGCGGAGCCGATCGCCCAGGACGTAGATCAGGAAGACCGAGAAGATGAGCAGCCGGCCGAGCGACATCGGGTGGTAGTAACCCCCCGAGGCACGCCCGATCTTCTGCCAGTTGGCCAGCTCGAAGTAGAACGAGTACGGAATGACTCCGGCGACCTGAAGCCACGCCAGTGCACAGTGGACGACGGCGCCGGCCAGCACGACCCCGGTGACCAGGACGAGTCGCCGCGAGGAGACGAGGGACCGCCGCATCAGCAGCAGGCCGAGCAGCGCGATCGGGGCGAAGCCGACCACCAGCCGCAACGCCTCGGCCGGGATGGCCGAGCGGGGCTCCAGGTGCGCGCCGTAGATCGGATAGCGACGCACGTCGAATAGATCGAGCAGGTCGCCGCGGGCGCCCACGAGGAGGTAGCTGACCGCCGAGCTGACCAGGAGCAGCACCAGCGCACCCGCCACCAGCAGCAGCGGCCTGGGCGGCAGCCGACGGGCGCCGAGGGCGACGAACCCGTACGCGGCGAACATCAGCGCGGCGCCGACGGCGGTGAGCACCACGCCGAGGTCGATCCCGCCGCCGGCGTCCTTCTCACCGATGTCGAGCAGTGGCTTCACCGCGATGAGAGCCAGGGCGCCGACGGCCAGGTACCCGGCGATCTGCTCGTAGCGGGGCGTCGGCCCGTCCCGGTGCCCCACCTCCGACCGTGGTCCTGGGGCCGGAGTGGTCAAGGTTCCCATCGCGGGCGTGTCTCCTCATCAGTGTCCGCCGTGGGCGCCGGCCGGCATCGTGGGCGCGCCGTCGCTCCGGCCGATGTCGTCCGACCATCGATCCCTGGACGAGAGCAGCTGGCAACAGACACCGGATGAACCAAATGTCGCTACGGAACATCCACAGTGGCCTGCCGCCGCCCGGTCCCAGAATCACGAGGACGATACCAGCGTTCTCCGATATTCCGGGGCCCCCGGCCATGGTCCGACACACTTGCCGAGCTGCGATCTCAGCCGGCTGGACGGACATTTCGGATTGACCAATTCGACCGCTTTTTCGGCTGTCTTGCGAGGCGCGACCGTCTCCGGCAAGCTGGACCGTCGTACCCGGTCGGCCCGGCATGACCTGCGACCTGTCCGGCCGCCAGCACGAAGCGACCGGTTTCCTCGATTGTGGATGGTGGCTACTTCGATGATCTCCGTGGTGATCGCCGCCCACAACGAGGCACGGGTCATCGGTGGTTGCCTCGACGCGCTGCTCACCGACGCCGGCCCGGACGAGCTGGACATCGTCGTCGTGGCCAACGGCTGCACGGACGACACTGCGCTCGTCGCTGCCCGGCGCCCGGAGGTACGGGTCATCGAGGTGGCCGAGGCGGGGAAGGCCCACGCGCTCAACGTGGGAGACACCGTCGCCCGCGGTTTCCCCCGGATCTACCTCGACGCGGACGTCGTCCTGAGCCCCGGAGCGCTGCGCCGGATGGCCGCGACGCTCACCGAGGGCGACTCCCCGCCCCTGGCGGTCATGCCGCGGCGGCAGATGGTGACAACCGGCCGACCGGCGGCGGTGCACGCGTACTACGCCATCAACACCAGGCTGCCGATTTTCGCCGATGCGTTGTTCGGTCGCGGCGCCATCGGCATCTCGGAGGCCGGGCACCGGCGCTTCGACCAATTCCCCGAGCAGATCGCTGACGATCTTTTCCTGGATTCGCAGTTCTCGTCTGAGGAGAAGCGCGAGGTCGGCGATGCGACGTCCTATGTGCAGGCGCCCCGCCGTACCCGTGATCTGCTCCGCACCCTGGCGCGGGTGCGGGCCGGCAACACGATGCTGCGGGCCAGCCATGACGGGGTCCGGGCGTCGGTACCGTCCTCCTGGCTGCGCGACGTCGTCCTGCCCCGGCCGTGGCTCGTCCCGGCGGCCACGGTCTACGTGGCGATCACGGTCGCCGCGGCGCTGCGCGCCCGCCGACACCCGCGCGACGGGTGGGGGCGGGACGACTCCACCCGCTGACCGCTGCCGTGCGGGGCGGCCCGGTCAGTACCGGGGGCGCCGGCGGAGGAACACCACCACGAGCACGATCAGCCCGACCAGCAGCACACCACCGAGCCCGGCGAGCAGCGTCAGCAGGAGCCGGGGCGGGCCGTCCGATTCCCCGGCGAGCCGGGCGCGGTCCACGGCGTTCTGCCGGTACGCCTGTGCCAGGAGGTTGACCGGCGATGCGTCGGCGACGCGGTCGAAGTTGGCGATGGCATCGGCGTTCCGACCGGCGAAGAACGCGTCCAACCCGTCCCGGTACACCCTGTCGGTGTCGGCGCGGCCGTTGCTGGTGCCACCCGCCTCGAGCAGCCCGGTGACCACCGACACCGGCACCAGCGCGCGGTTGGGTGTGCCACTTGCCGCACGGTCGGTGTCCAGCACGCCGACCACCCGGCCGGTGGTGTCCAGGGCGACGCCACCGGCGGAGTAGATGCCGACGTCGTCGTTGAGGCGGGAGACGCTCACCGATCCCTGGCTGGCCGTGCCGGCGACCTGGGCCGGCTTGCTCTCCACGGTGTAGGTCGCGGCCCGGAAGTCCGCGTCGGTGGTGCGGTAACCCATCACGAGCAGCGCGGCGCCCGGTCCGGGCACGCCGCCGTCGGCCAACTCCACCGTCGGGAGGCTGGGTTGGGTCAGCTTGACCAGAGCGAGGTTGCCGGCATCGGGCTCGAGGACCCGGACGATCTGGCCGGGGATGGCGGGGCTGGCGGTGAGGTCGCCGCGGGCCACGTTGAACTGGGCGAAGACCTGGCTGACGGGTTCCGAGCCGGGCTCGGCACCTGTGAAAACACTGCTGTTCAGCTTGCTCCGGACGTACCCGTCGAGCTGGGGCGCGGTCAGCCTCTTCTGCTCGATCAGGATCCGACCGAGCGTGTAGAGGGCGCGCTCCCGGGCCGCCTCCACGGCCGGGCGAACGCACTGACCGTTGGTGACGATGTGGCCGTCCGCGTTCACCACGAAGCCGCTGCACCGCCGCTTGAAGGTGACCGGCGTCACACTCAGCGGAACGTTGGACTTCGCCTCTCGCAGGGTGCCGGTGAAGACTGCCTCGACGAACACCATGGACGGCCCGGCGATGGCGAGGGAACGCTCCTCGACGCTGTACGGCGCGGCCTGGGCCCAGGGCTTCAGCCCAGGGTTGATCGCCGGGGCGCTGGGGAAGGCCGCGCTGCCGGACGCCGTGGGCAGGGTCTGCGGCTCGGTCGGCTTCTCGTCGCCGGAGACCGCCCAGACGGTGGCGCCGGCGCCCACAGCCACCGCCAGGGCCGCGGCGGCGACACCAACCCAGAGGCCGGTGCGGCGCGGGGGCGGCGCGGACGGCTTGATCCGCCGGACCGGGCCGGCGAACGGGTCGCCGGAGGACGGCCGGTCGTCATCCGGGAACACCGGGTCCACGGTGGACGCCTCCGCACCGACGCCGGAGACCGGTTGTGGCGCGGCGGAGATCGGCTGTACGGGAATCGGACCACCGTGCATCGCCCAGGGCGCGTGGGGCGGCGCGGACACCTGTTGCGGAACACCCGAGACCTGCTGCGGCGGCGCGGACACCTGGTGCGGCACACCCGAGACTGACTGCGGCGGTCCGGAGACCTGCTGCGGCGGCCCGGAGACCTGCTGCGGCGGCGCGGACACCTGCTGCGGCACACCCGAGACGGACTGCGGCGGCCCGGAGACCTGCTGCGGCACCGCATCGGTCGGGCTGACGGGGGCGAAGGTCGACGGCACGTCGGTGCCGGATGACGTGGCTTCAATCGGAACCGGTTGGTAGTCCATGCCCAACGCACGGAAGAGCCTCTCCGCAGCCGGTCCCGCCTCGGCCGAGTAGGCGACCCACGGCGCGGTGGCGGCGAAGTCAGCGTGGACGAACGGCTGACCGCCCTGCGTCTGCGCCATCGCTTTGGCAGTGGCGAAGAACGCCTCCCGCCAAGCGGGCGTGGCCACGCTGGCGTCCAGGACAGCCACGGTCACCAGCCGGCCCTGCTCGTCGATGGCCGCCCACGCCTTGCCCACCTGACATCCGCCCAGCACGTGGGTGAACCTGTACGGGCCATCCGGCTGCATCCGCACTCCTCCGCTCAACCGCCGTGCGGATACTACAGAGAAGGTGCCACTCCTTAGCTCAGCCGCCTTGCGATCTTACAGACTCCGCGACAGCGCGGTGTCCAGCGGTCGGACGCCGAACGGCTCAGCGGACGACGCTGTCGGCTGTCGAAAGTCGACGTGCGGGGTCGGTTCGGCGGGTCGGCCGCAGGTGATCGTCACGGGCTGCGCCAGCGGACCGCCGACGACGGGCTGTCCGTCGAAGCTGAAGCAGCTCTTCGCGGTGATCACCCAGTACGAGTTGACCAGCACACCGGTGCAGCCACGCTCTCCGGGCCGATGTCGACCTTGGCGAAGGCGTAGGAGCCGTCATCGACGGCTGTTCCCGAACTGACGGCTTCGGGCGGAAGATCCCACCTGGGTTGGCAGGGCGTAATTGGCCCAGCGCCGCCAGCCGCTGCCGACAGACGCACGGGGCATCCCGCACAGAAGCCGGCTAGCCCCGAGGCCGTATCCCGAGCGACTTCGGGAACGTGGGGAGGCGGTAGAGATCCAAGATGTGGGCATCAACGGTCTCCGACAGCTCCGCCAGCCTCAGCCCTTCGGAGACCTTGCGATAGAGGACGTGGACGCCAGGCTCCCAGCCCGCCATTGCCCGGTCCAGATGAGCCTCAACGGAAGAAGCAACCTCACAAGACATCTTCGTGAAGGTGAGCATGATCTGAATGCCGATCTCGTTGCTCAAGAAAGGACGCAGCGAGATCGGCATCCTGATCGTCTTGCGAATGTCCGCCTGCGCCCCGCTGCCCTGCGGCTCGAAGACAAGATGAGGATACAGCTCGCTGTCCGGACCGAAATCGTAGTCGAGTTTAATCGTCGTCGCATAGTCGCCCAACGCTCGGTCGCAGTGCGACAGCGCGGCGACAACGTCGACAGCAACCGACTCGGGTGTCACGCTTCGCTCCTCCGTGGAGATCCGCATCTTCGCCTCAACCTGCCCTGACCAACTCAGAGCGCCTTGATGGATCTTACGACCCAATCTCGCCTGTGCCGCTGCTAGCCCTTGTTCGTTTGATCACCGGCAGCACCGCGTACGCGCGTCATTTGCCTCGGACTCGCCCTGCCTTGCCACGCGGCCAACTCGATGGTCGAACTTCAAGCTGTATTCGTTCTCGGCACCGGGTCGGGCCGCACCGGCCCAATTGTTGATTTTGTCGATGCTGTCGGCGACTACCTCGTCGACCGTGGCCTGCGCCTACCGCTCGCAAAAGCCTGCGCCAGGTCCGACGAGGCCGCGTGGAAGCGAGACAAGGCAGGCTGCACGCTCTAGAGAACCATCAGGATCCACAAGGTGCGGAGCTCCCTTACCGACCGGGTAGGTCGGCAGGCCGGGCGACACTCCGGTCGCGCCTGCGGACGGCAGCCCGGCGCCCCGGTCTTGTCGGTGAAAGTTCTCATGCTTAGAGTCATGCCGTGAATGAAAGCGGTGCAGGAGCCACCGACCTGCTGGAGTTGTTCGACGGGATTCGACTCACCCCGACCCAGCGTCGGATCGCGCACTGCCTCGTACAACACGCCCCGGCCGTGGCGTACCTCTCCGCGGCGGAGGTCGCCGAGCTGGCCGGGGTCAGCCAGCCCTCGGTCACCCGGTTCGCCGTCGCGCTCGGCCACGACGGCTACCCCGCGCTGCGCCGCCGGCTGCGCGACCTCACCAGCACGACACCGGGCGGTCCTACCGACGCCGCCAACGAGCTCCAGCAGGCCGTACGCGCCGAGATGGGCAACCTGGACCGGCTGGCCGGTCAGCTCGCCGACACCGACCGGATCGCCGAGACCGGGCGACTGCTCGCGGCCAGCCGCCCGCTGCCGGTGCTCGGGCTGCGCGCCGCCGCGCCGCTGGCCGCGTACTTCGCCTACTTCGCCGCCAAGGTGCACCCGGACGTGCGGGTGCTCGACGACGGCGGCAGCCTGCTCACCGACCGCCTGGAGCAGGCCGCCGAGTCCGGGGCGTCCGCCGTACTGGCCTTCGTGCTGCCCCGCTATCCCCGGGAGACCCTGGACGCGCTGCGCGACGCGCGTGCCGCCGGACTCACCGTCGTGGCGATCACCGACTCGCCGGTCAGCCCGGCCGTCGAACACGCCGACGTGGTGCTGCCGGCCGCCGTCGGCGCACAGCTCGTCTTCGACCTGCACACCGCCCCGATGACCCTGGCCATGGTGCTGCTGCAGGCGATCTGCGACGCCGCGCCGGCCGACACCCAACGCCGTCTGGAGGCGTTCGAAGCCTCCGCGGCCCGCCGACAGTTGTTCCTCGGTTGACCGGAGGAGACCGCAGATGACCCAGCCCATCCGTGCCGCACGGGGCAGCCAGCTCACCACCCGCGGGTGGCAGCAGGAGGCCGCCCTGCGAATGCTGATGAACAACCTCGACCCGGAGGTGGCCGAACGCCCCGACGACCTGGTCGTCTATGGCGGCACCGGCAAGGCGGCGCGGGACTGGCCGTCGTACCACGCGTTGGTCCGTACGCTTAGCGACCTGCGCGAGGACGAGACGATGCTTGTGCAGTCGGGCCGCCCGGTGGGGGTGATGCGCACCCACGAGTGGGCGCCCCGGGTGCTGCTGGCCAACTCGAACCTGGTCGGTGACTGGGCGACCTGGCCGGAGTTCCGCCGCCTCGAACAGCTCGGCCTGACGATGTACGGGCAGATGACCGCCGGTTCGTGGATCTACATCGGCACCCAGGGCATCCTCCAGGGCACCTACGAGACGTTCGCGGCGGTGGCCGCGAAGAGGTTCGACGGCAGTCTCGCCGGCACGTTGACCCTGACCGCCGGCTGCGGCGGAATGGGCGGCGCGCAGCCCCTCGCGGTCACCATGAACGACGGCGTCTGCCTGATCGTGGACGTGGACCGCACCCGGCTGGACCGTCGCGTGCACGACCGCTACCTCGACGAGGTCGCCGACTCCCTGGACGACGCCGTCGAGCGGGTTCTCGCCGCGAAGCGGGACCGGCGGGCGCTGAGCGTCGGCGTGGTCGGCAACGCCGCCGAGGTCTTCCCCGAGCTGCTCCGCCGGGGCGTCGAGATCGACATCGTGACCGACCAGACCAGCGCCCACGACCCGCTGGCGTACGTGCCGGTGGGGGTCGAGCTGGCCGACGCCCGCGACTACGCCACGGCCAAGCCGGCCGAGTTCACCGACCGGGCCCGCGCGTCGATGGCGCAGCACGTCGAGGCCATGGTGGGCTTCCTCGACGCCGGCGCCGAGGTGTTCGACTACGGCAACTCGATCCGGGGCGAGGCGCAGCTCGGCGGCTACCAGCGTGCCTTCGACTTCCCGGGCTTCGTGCCGGCGTACATCCGGCCGTTGTTCTGCGAGGGCAGGGGTCCGTTCCGGTGGGCGGCGCTCTCCGGAGACCCGGCCGACATCGCGGCCACGGACCGGGCCATCCTGGATCTGTTCCCGGAGAACGAGTCGCTGGCCCGGTGGATCAAGCTGGCCGGCGAGCGGGTCGCGTTCCAGGGTCTGCCGGCCCGGATCTGCTGGCTCGGCCAGGGTGAGCGGGACCGGGCGGGTGTGCGGTTCAACGACATGGTCGCCTCCGGTGAGCTCTCCGCCCCGGTGGTGATCGGTCGGGACCACCTGGACACCGGCAGCGTCGCGAGCCCGTACCGGGAGACCGAGGGGATGGCCGACGGCTCCGACGCCATCGCCGACTGGCCGCTGCTCAACGCCCTGGTCAACACGGCGAGCGGCGCGTCCTGGGTGTCGATCCACCACGGCGGTGGCGTCGGCATCGGCCGGTCGATCCACGCCGGGCAGGTCTGCGTGGCCGACGGCACCGCCCTCGCCGGGCAGAAGATCGAGCGGGTGCTCACCAACGACCCGGCGATGGGCGTCATCCGGCACGTCGACGCCGGCTACGACAGCGCCCGCGAGGTCGCCGAGCGCACCGGCGTCCGGGTCCCCATGACCGAGGCACCCGCGTGAGCGACGACCTCTCCTCCCGTTTCCGGGCGTTGTGGGACGAGATCGCGCCGGTCGGGCGGGACGCCGGCAGCGGCGGCTACCTGCGCTACGCGTTGACCGAGCCGGAGACGGAGTTGCGGGCCTGGTTCCGTGCGCAGGCGCGGCGGCGGGGCCTGCCGGTCACCGAGGACGGCAACGGCAACCTGTTCGCCCACTGGGGTGACCCCGAGGGCGCCGACGCGGTGCTGACCGGAAGCCACTTCGACTCGGTGCCGCACGGCGGGGCGTACGACGGGCCGCTCGGCATCGTCAGCGCGTTCCTGGCCGTGGACGAGCTGCGCGCCGCCGGGGTCACCCCCGTCCGGCCGCTGGTGCTGGGCGCTTTCGTCGAGGAGGAGGGCGCCCGTTTCGGCGTACCCTGTCTGGGGTCGCGGCTGCTCACCGGGGCGCTGTCGGCCGACCGCGCGGCCGGCCTGCGCGACGCGGCCGGGGTGAGCTTCGCCGACGCGCTCGGCGACCGACCGGCGGGCGCCCGACCGGAGCTGCTGGGCCGGTTCGGCGCCTTCGTGGAGCTGCACGTCGAGCAGGGCCGCGCGCTTGCCGACGTGGACGCGCCGGTAGGCGTGGCAAGCGCGATCTGGCCGCACGGCCGCTGGCGCTTCGACGTTGTCGGCGAGGGCAACCACGCGGGTACGACCCGGATGGCCGACCGCCGCGACCCGATGCTCACCTACGCGTTCACGGTGCTGGCGGCCAACAAGGAGGCCCGGCTGCGCGGGGCGCACGCCACAGTGGGCCGGGTCTCCGTCGAGCCCAACGCCACAAACGCCATCCCGTCGAGGGTGACCGGCTGGTTGGACGCCCGCGCCGCCGACCCGGAGACCCTGACCGGGCTCGTCGACGCGGTCCGGGGCAAGCTCGCCGAGCGGGCCCGCCGCGACGGTACGGAGGTGACAGTCACCGAGGAGTCGGTGACCCCGCTTGTCGCCTTCGACGGTGGGCTGGCCGAACGCCTGGCGACGCTGCTCGACGCGCCGGTGCTGCCGACCGGTGCCGGGCACGACGCCGGGGTGCTCGCCGCGCACCTGCCCACCGCGATGCTCTTCGTGCGCAACCCGACAGGGGTGTCGCACTCCCCCGCCGAGGCCGCGACGGACGACGACTGCGCCGCCGGGGTACGGGCGCTGGCCCGCGTGCTGGAGGAGCTGACATGCCTGTGACACCGACCCGCTGGCTCGCCGAGTACGCCTGGCTGCCCGATCTCGCCCAGCCCACGCCCGACGTGCTCATCGAGACCGCCGGCGGGGTGATCACCGGTGTGACCGCGTTGGCCGCTCCCGGCCGGCCGAGCGCCGGCGTGGACGTGTACGCCGACGCGGTGCCGCTGCCCGGCCTGACCCTGCCCGGCCTCGCGAACGTGCACTCGCACGCCTTCCACAGGGCTCTGCGCGGGCGTACCCACGGCGGCCGGGGCGACTTCTTCAGCTGGCGGGACCGGATGTACGCGGTCGCCGACCGGCTGGACCCGGACACCTACCTGGCGCTGGCCCGCGCCGTCTACGCCGAGATGGCCCTCGCGGGGATCACATGCGTCGGCGAGTTCCACTACCTGCACCACAGGCCCGACGGCGGCGCGTACGACGACCCGAACGCGATGGGGGCGGCGCTTGTCGAGGCCGCCGCGCACGCCGGCATCCGGCTCACCCTGCTGGACACCTGTTACCTGAGCGCCGGGGTGGACGGCCGGCCGCTCACCGGGCCGCAGCGGCGCTTCGGCGACGGCGACGCGGCCCGCTGGGCGCAGCGCGTGTCGGCGTTCGCGCCGGCGGACTCGCACGTCCGGGTGGGCGCGGCAGTGCACTCGGTGCGGGCGGTCCCGGCCGACCAACTCGGCACGGTCGCCGACTGGGCCCGGGAGCGGCAGGCGCCGCTGCACGTGCACCTCTCCGAGCAGCCCGCCGAGAACGACGAGTGCCGGACCGTGCACGGGCGTACGCCCACCGCCCTGCTCGCCGAGCACGGCGTGCTCGGGCCGGACACCACAGCCGTGCACGCCACCCATCCGACAAGCGGTGACCTGACGCTGCTCGGCGACAGCCGGACCGGTGTGTGCCTCTGCCCCACCACCGAACGCGACCTCGCCGACGGCATCGGCCCGGCCCGGCGGATGGCCGACGCGGGGATCCGGCTGAGTCTGGGCAGCGACAGCCACGCCGTCATCGACCTGTTCGAGGAGGCCCGGGCGGTGGAGCTGGACGAACGGCTGCGCACCCGCCGCCGCGGCCACTTCACCCCGGCCGGTCTGCTGACCATGGCGACCGCCGCCGGCCACGCCGCGCTGGGCTGGGCCGACGCCGGGCGGATCGCCGTCGGCGCTCGCGCCGACCTGGTCACGGTACGACTCGACAGCGCCCGCACCGCCGGGGTGCCGCCGGTGGGGGCGTTCTTCGCGGCCGGGGCGGCCGACGTCGAACAGGTGGTGGTGGACGGCCGCGTGGTGGTGGCCGAGGGCCGGCACCTGAGCGTGGACGTGCCGGCCGAACTGTCGGCGTCCATCGAGGCGGTGATCCCCTCATGAGCGCCCTGCTTGTCGACAACATCGGCGAGCTGGTCACCAACGGCGTCGGCGAGGGCCCGCTGGGCATCCGCCGCAGGGCGGCAGTGCTGATCGAGGAGGGCCGCGTGGCGTGGGTCGGGCCGGCCGCGTACGCGCCGGCCGCCGACCGGCGGATCGACGCCGGTGGGGCCGCCGTGCTGCCCGGGTTCGTGGACAGCCACGCGCACCTGGTCTTCGCCGGGGACCGGGCCGCCGAGTTCGCCGCCCGGATGGCCGGCGAGCCCTACACCGGCGGTGGCATCCGGACCACCGTCGGCGCGACCCGGGCCGCCACCGACGACGAGCTGCGGGCCACCGTGCGCAGGCTGCGCGGGGAGGCGCTGCGCCAGGGCACCACGACCATCGAGATCAAGAGTGGGTACGGGCTGAGCGTCGCCGACGAGGCCCGCTCGCTGCGGATCGCCGCCGAGTTCACCGAGGACACCACCTTCCTCGGCGCGCACGTGGTCCCCGCCGAGTACGCCGACCGTCCGGACGACTACGTCGGACTGGTCTGCGGGCCGATGCTGGCCGCCGCCGCGCCGCACGCCAAGTGGATCGACGTGTTCTGCGAGCGGGGCGCCTTCGACGTCGACCACGCCCGGGCCATCCTCGCCTGCGGGCAGGCCGTCGGGCTCGGTGTGCGGCTGCACGCCAACCAGCTCGGCCCCGGGCCGGGTGTGCAGCTCGGGGTGGAGCTGGGTGCGGCAAGCGTCGACCACTGCACCCACCTGTCCGACGCCGACGTGGACGCGCTGGCCTCCACGGCGGTGGCCTGCATGTGCCACAAAGGCCCGCACACGACCACAGTCGCCACCCTGCTGCCCGGCGCCGAGTTCTCCACCCGCTCGCCGTACCCGGACGCCCGCCGGCTGCTCGACGCCGGAGTCACGGTGGCGCTGGCGACGGACTGCAACCCCGGCTCGTCGTACACCTCGTCGATGCCGTTCTGCATCGCCCTCGCGGTCCGGGAGATGCGGATGACCCCGGCGGAGGCGCTGTGGGCGGCGACCGCCGGTGGCGCGCGGGCGCTGCGCCGCGACGACGTCGGCGTGCTCACCCCCGGCGCGCGGGCCGACCTGGTCGTCCTGGACGCCCCCTCGTACCTGCACCTGGCCTACCGGCCCGGTGTCCCCCTGATCCACCAGGTAATACGCAACGGAGTTCCACAGTGACGACCGTGACCATCCAGCCCACCGGTATCACCGCCGACGACGTCCTCGCGGTGGCGCGCGGCACCGCCACGGTGACCCTCGCCCCGGCCACCCGGGACGCGATGGCGACCAGCCGCGCGATCGTGGACGGCATCGAGGCCGCCGGGCGGCCCGTGTACGGCGTGTCGACCGGGTTCGGCGCGCTCGCCAACACCTTCGTCGCGCCGGAGCGGCGGGCCGAGCTGCAACACGCGCTGATCCGCTCGCACGCCGCCGGGGTGGGCGCCCCGATGCCGCGCGAGGTGGTGCGGGCCATGATGCTGCTGCGGGTCCGCTCGCTCGCCCTGGGCCGCTCCGGCGTCCGCCCGCTGGTCGCCGAGGCGCTCGTCGACCTGCTCAACCACGACATCACCCCGTGGGTGCCGGAGCACGGTTCGTTGGGCGCCTCCGGCGACCTGGCGCCGCTGGCGCACTGCGCGCTCGTGCTGCTCGGTGAGGGCTGGGTGCTCGGCCCGGCCGGCGAGCGGCGCGACGCGGCCGAGGTGCTGCACGCCGCCGGGCTCACGCCGATCGAGCTGGCCGCCAAGGAGGGGCTGGCGCTGATCAACGGCACCGACGGCATGCTCGGCATGCTGCTGATGGCCATCCACGACGCGGCGCACCTGTTCGCCATGGCCGACGTGACCGCCGCGCTGGCCATCGAGGCGATGCTCGGCTCGGAGCGGCCGTTCCTGCCCGAGCTGCACGCCATCCGACCGCACCCCGGCCAGGCGGCGTCGGCGGCGAACATCCACCGGCTGTTGCAGGACTCCCGCGTCATGGACTCGCACCGCGACGACCTGGCGCACGCCGTGCAGGACGCGTACTCGATGCGCTGCGCACCGCAGGTCGCCGGCGCGGCCCGGGACACCCTGGACTTCGTCCGCACGGTCGCGGCCCGCGAGCTGGTGTCCGTCGTGGACAACCCGGTGGTGCTGCCCGACGGGCGGGTCGAGTCCACCGGAAACTTCCACGGCGCGCCGCTGGGCTTCGCCGCCGACTTTCTCGCCATCGCCGCCGCCGAGGTGGGCGCGATCGCCGAGCGGCGGGTCGACCGGCTGCTGGACGTCACCCGTTCCCGGGAACTACCCGCGTTCCTCTCCCCCGACGCCGGGGTCAACTCCGGCCTGATGATCGCCCAGTACACGGCGGCCGGGATCGTCGCGGAGAACCGGCGGCTGGCCGCCCCCGCCTCGGTGGACTCGCTGCCCACAAGCGGCATGCAGGAGGACCACGTCTCGATGGGCTGGGCGGCCACCAAGAAGCTGCGTACCGTACTGGACAACCTGACCAGCCTGCTCGCCGTCGAGTTGCTGGCCGGCGTACGCGGCCTGCAACTGCGCGCGCCGCTGGTGCCGTCGCCTGCCGGCCGGGCCGCCGTCGCCGCGCTCGGTCCGGCGGCCGGTGAACCCGGCCCGGACGTGTTCCTCGCACCTGTGCTGGAGGCCGCCCGCGCGGTGCTGGCCGGGCCGGAGCTGCGCGCCGCCATCGAACGGGAGGTCGGCCCGCTGGGCTGACCTCCACGGATCGCTGTCGCCCGCCGCGGGTCAGGCGGCGGGCGGCAGCACCCCGCTCAGCCGTCGTCGGCCTGTCGGCCGGTGCTGCTAGGTTCGCCGCCGTGGAGGTCGAAGAGCCGGGGCTCAGCGAGCAGATCCAGGATTTCGTCCGCCGCCAGGTGGCGCTGGCCGAGTTGCCAGCTGCGGCAATCGTCACCGAGACGGTGGAATACCTGCACGGCGAGGCGAACCCGGCAGAGGTCGAGGCCCGCGCCTGGCCAGCGGTGACCGAGGAGTTGAGCGCGCACCTCGCCGCTCAGGCGCGGTGGCCGAAGGTCACCGACAGCGATCGGCTCACCGCGGCCTTCCGGACGCTCTCGGCCGCTGGGCTGGTGGCCCGGGAAAACTTCACCTGCTGCCAGAACTGCGGGGCCGACGAGATCGGCGACGAGGTGCCCCGGGGACGCACCGCCCGGGGGTACGCCTTCTACCACCGGCAGGACGCCGAGCGGGGCGTCGACGGCGCCGGGGTCTTCGTGACGTACGGCCTGTTCGGGCAGCCGGTGTCGGCCGACATCGGCGAGGAAGTGGCGGCGGCGCTGCGCGCCGAAGGGTTGACGGTGCACTGGGACGGCAACCCCGGCACCCGGATCAGGGTCTCGTTGACCTGGCAGCGGCGCAGGGTCGGCCGGCTGGCCGCGCTGCCCGCCACTGTCGACGATGACCTCGACGTCGACGTCGAGCTGCTGAACCAGTGGCCGGGCGTGTACGCCCCGTCCGACGGACGGTTGTCGGCCGCCCAGCTCGCCGGTCTGCACCTGCCCTGGTTGCCTGCCGACGTGCGGATCCGGGTGGCGCACCAGGACGCCGCCCTCGTCGTACGGCGGGAGGGGGATGCCCTGGTGGGCGCGTATCCGGAGCAGGACGGGCGGGAGCTCACCGTCGGCCGGTACGACGGCATGGATCTGATCCGTTGGTTGACCGGCGAGTCGGTGCGAGCGGCCGTCCCGCCGGCTCCGCCGGATTTCCTCGAGGCGACCTACCAGTACCGCGACGACAGCCAGAAGGACGTGCCGCTGGACGCTGCCGAGGCTTGCCTCCTGGTCCGCGCGATGCGGCCGTTGAGCAGCGACTTCCTGACCGCCTTCGGCCGCTCCGGCGGCTGCGTGCAGGTCAGCTGGGAGAGCGACGGGTTGTGGCTCGAAGAGCTGGACACGGCGGGCGCCACCTCGACCGGCCGGATAGCCACCGTGGCCGAGGCCGAACGGATGCTCACGGTGCTCGCCACGGAGGACCGCGTCCCGATCGACGAGCTGGGCGGCGACCTCGCGACGAAGCGCTGGTGACAGCCGTCCCCCGCCAATAGACCCGGTGGTGCTCAGGCGGGCGGCAGCACCTTCGCGACCAGCTTGGCCAGCTCCCGCAGCGCCTTGCCCCGGTGGCTGACCGCGTCCTTCTCCTGCGGGGTCAACTCGGCGTTGGTCCGGTCCTGCCCGTCACCCAGGAAGATCGGGTCGTAGCCGAACCCGCCGTCGCCGCGCGGCGCGCGCAGCACCCGGCCGGACTGCCGACCGTCGACCAGGTGCTCCTTGCCGCCGGGCAGCACCAGCGCCACCGTGCAGACGAAGGACGCGGCCCGGTGCTCGTCCGGCACGTCACCGATCTGGTCCAGCACCAGCTGGAGGTTGGCCCCGTCGTCGCCGTGCTTGCCGGACCAGCGGGCGCTGAACACCCCCGGCATCCCGTTGAGCGCGTCCACGGCGAGCCCGGAGTCGTCGGCGATCGTCGGCAACCCGGTACGCCGGCAGCCCTCCCGCGCCTTGATCAGCGCGTTCTCGCCGAAGGTGAGGCCGGTCTCCGGCAGCTCCGGGTATTCGGGCACGTCGTCAAGCCCGAGCAGGGCGATCCGGTGCGCGCCGAGCGCGCCGTCCAGGATCCGCTGCAGCTCGACCAGCTTCTTACGGTTACGCGTCGCCAACAGGACCTTGTTCACGCTGAATCACCTTCGTTCGCGACTGCGGGGCTCGCAAGCTCACTCCTCGCGCTCACGCGAGTGCCTTCCGCTGGGCTTCGGCCAGCTCGGCGCACCCGGCCATGGCCAGGTCGAGCAGGCTGTCGAGCTGGTCACGGGCGAACACGCCCGCCTCGCCGGTGCCCTGCACCTCGACGAAGTCACCCGCGCCGGTGCACACCACGTTCATGTCCACCTCCGCGGCCACGTCCTCCTCGTAGCAGAGGTCCAGTCGCGCCTCGCCGGCGATGATCCCGACGCTGACGGCGGCGACCGAGCGGTGCATGACCTTCTCCGGCTTGCCGGCGAGGGCCTTGCGGGCGGCCAACCAGCCCACCGCGTCGTGCAGCGCCACGTACGCGCCGGTGATCGCGGCCGTACGCGTGCCGCCGTCGGCCTGCAGCACGTCGCAGTCGAGCACGATCGAGTTCTCGCCGAGCGCCTTGAGGTCGATGCTGGCGCGCAGGCTGCGCCCGATCAGGCGGGAGATCTCGTGCGTACGGCCACCGACGCGGCCCTTCACGCTCTCCCGGTCCGAGCGGGTGTTGGTGGCGCGGGGCAGCATCGCGTACTCGGCGGTCACCCAGCCGAGCCCGGAACCCTTGCGCCAGCGGGGCACACCCTCGGTGACGCTCGCCGTGCAGAGCACCCGGGTGCCGCCGAACTCGACGAGCACCGAGCCCTCCGGATGGGTGCTCCAGCCCCGGGTCAGGGTCACCGGTCGAAGTTGAGAGGGCCCTCGCCCGTCAGGTCGCGCCATGCCCTGCACCCTATGCGGTGCGGCGATCTCCGTCGCTCGGGGTGCCCCGAGCAGCGTCCGCGTCGTGCACCCGGAGGAACCCCTGGACCGCCGCGGGCCAGGTGCCGCAGCGCGGTGCGGAACCCACCGCCTCTGCCACTCACGACGCGGACCGCAGGTCGACGGTGGCGGACTGGGCACGTACCGCCGAATAGTGCCCGACCAGCTCGTCGCCGACGGCCGCCCAACTACGCCGGCGAACCGCGGACCGGGCGGCCACCCCGTACGCCCGCCGCCGGTCCGCGTCCCCGGCCAGCGCGGCCACCGCGGCGGCCAGGGCGTCCCCGTCGTCCGGCGGGACCAGCAGGCCCGTCGTTCCCGAGTCGACCAGGTCGACCGGCCCACCACGCGCCGGTGCGACCACCGGCACCCCCGAAGCCAACGCCTCCTGCAGAGTCTGGCCGAACGTCTCGTGCGGACCGGTGTGCACGAACACGTCCAGGCTGGCGTAGAGCCGGGCCAGGTCCTCGCCGTGCTGCACGCCCAGGAAGTCCACGGCCGGCAGCGCCCGGGCCAGTTGGTGGCGGGCCGGACCGTCACCGGCCACCACGACCCGCACGCCCGGCAGCCGGGACGTCGCCGCCAGCAGCTCCACCCGCTTCTCCGGGGCCAGCCGGCCGACGTAGCCGACCAGCAGCTCCCCGTCGGGGGCCAACCGCCGCCGCAGCTCCGGGCACCGCTTGGCCGGATCGAACCGGACCGCGTCCACCCCCCGGCCCCACAACCAGATCCGCTGCACCCCGTTGGCGATCAGGTCGGCAGCCGCCCGGGTCGACGGCGCGAGAGTCCGCTGCGCCAGATTGTGGATCTCCCGAAGCCGCCGCCACGCGGCCGCCTCACCCCAACTCACCCGGTACGCCCTGGCGTAGGCCGCCACGTCGGTCTGGTAGACCGCCACCATCGGCAACCCGTACCGGCTGGCGAGCGTGGCCGCGCGGGCGCCGAGGACGAACGGACTGGCCAGGTGCACCACGTCGGGCGCTGCCGACAGCAACGCCCCCGCCAGCCGGGTGGTGGTCGGCACGCCCAACCGGAAGCCCTGGTAACGGGGCAGCGGCACGCTCGGGATACGCACCACCGGGTACGGCAGCCCCTCGATGTCCCGCCGCGCCGCCCCGGTCGGGGCGGGCGCGATGACGACCGGCTCGTGGCCCCGGGCCAGCAGGTGCTCCGCCGTACGCACCACGGAGTGCGCGACGCCGTTCACGTCCGGCGGGAACGACTCGGTCACGATGGCGATCCGCATGCCCACACCGTGCGGGTGCCACGGGTGCGCCAGGCTACCGGCCGCTGACCGGCCGGCGAACAGTACGGCACAACACCGTCGCGACGGGCGTCAGATGTCGTAGCTGGCGCCGGCCCGGACCACCTCGAGCGGCCCGGTGTACGCGGCGGCGGCCGACTCCAACGTGTGCGCCTCGCTGCCCCAGGCCGCGACCAGGTGGGTGAGCAGCAGCTTGCCCACCACCGCCTTGGTCGCCGTCTCGCCAGCCTCCCGGCCGGTCAGGTGCAGGTCCGGAGGATTGTCCGCCCCATCGAGGTAGCTGGCCTCGCACAGGAACACGTCGGCGTTCTGTGCCAGGCGCAGCAATGCGTCGCAGGGAGCGGTGTCCGACGAGTAGCACAGCGACCGACCACCGTGCTCCAACCGCACGCCGTACGTCTCGACGGGGTGGTTGACCCGGTCGACGGTGACCGTGAACGGCCCGATCGGAAAGGTGCCCGGCTGCAACGCGTAGAACTGGTAGACGTCCTCCACGGTGCCGTTGTCGCCGTAGGCGGCGCTGAGCCGGTCCGGTGCGCCGGAGGGCGCGTACACGGGCAACGGCGGGTAGGGGCCGTCCGGGGCGTACCGGCGGACCACCACGTACGACGCGGCGTCGAGGATGTGGTCACAGTGCAGGTGGGTCAGCAGGATCGCGTCGGGGGCGTGCAGCCCGACGTAGCGCTGGAGGCTGGACAGCGACCCCGGGCCGAAGTCGACCAGGAGGCGGAAGCCGTCGGCCTCGACGAGATAGGCGGAGCACGGTGACTCCGGGCCGGGGAAGCTGCCGGCACACCCTAGGACGGTCAGTCGCATCGGGTTGTCTCACTGCTACTGTCAGTAGCATCTATGCCGGCGGTCGTCCCGGCCATGATCTCTACCGACGCGTACGCCACGCTGCGCAGCCTACGCTGGGGTGCCCGGCGACAAGAATCATCCGTTGGAAGTTGTCACGAACGTGACACCTGCTCACAGCGCGGCGGCGACGAGACGGGCCGCCGACGCGCACGCCGACGGCCCGTTCGCGAAGACCCCTGCGGTCAGGCCCAGAGCTGGCCCTCCAGCGCTTCCTCGGCATCCGCGAGAGTGCCGCCGTACGCGCCGGTGGACAGATATTTCCAGCCGCCGTCGCAGACCACGAACGCCACGTCGGCACGGCGGCCGTCGCGGACCGCCTCATGCGCCACCGCGAGCGCGGCGTGCAGGATCGCACCCGTGGAGAACCCGGCGAAGATGCCCTCCACCTCGACGAGTTGACGGGTACGCAGCACCGCGTCCCGGGTGCCCACCGAGAAGCGCCGGGACAGCACCGACGCGTCGTACAGCTCCGGCACGTACCCCTCGTCGATGTTGCGCAGCCCGTAGACCAGCTCGCCGTAGCGCGGCTCCGCCGCCACGACCTGGATGCCCTCGACCTTCTCGCGCAGGTAGCGCCCGGTGCCCATCAGGGTGCCGGTGGTGCCCAGCCCGGCCACGAAGTGCGTGATGGTGGGCAGGTCGTGCAGCAGCTCCGGGCCTGTCGTCTCGTAGTGCGCCCGCGCGTTGGCCTCGTTGCCGTACTGGTAGAGCATCACCCAGTCCGGGTGCTCGGCGGCGATCTGCTTGGCCGTCGCGACGGCCTGGTTGGAGCCGCCCGCCGCCTCCGAGAAGATGATCTCCGCACCGTACATGCGGAGCAGCTGGACCCGCTCGGTGGAGACGTTCTCGGGCATCACGCAGACCAGCCGGTACCCGCGCAGCTTGGCCACCATGGCCAGCGAGATGCCGGTGTTGCCGCTGGTCGGCTCCAGAATGGTGTCACCCGCCCGGAGCCGGCCGGCCTCCTCCGCAGCGCGGACCATGAACATCGCCGCGCGGTCCTTGATGCTGCCCGTCGGGTTCCGGTCCTCCAGCTTCGCCCAGAGCCGCACCGGCGGGGCACCCTCGGGCACCGTCGGAGAGAGCCGGGGCAGACCGACGAGCGGCGTGCCCCCGCACGCATCGAGCAGGCTGTCGTACCGCGCCATGGCGGCCGCCCTCAGCGAGCCGCGACGGCGGCGCTGCGGGAGCCGGCCACGGCTGCCGCGGCGCTGTGCGAGCTGATCGCCGCTGCCGCGGCGCTGTGCGAGCTGATCGCCGCTGCCGCGGCGAAGCCGAACGCGCCGCCGGCCACTGCCGGCAGGATGGTGACGCTGTCGCCGTCGGACAGCTTCGCGTCGAGCGCGCCGAGGAAGCGGACGTCCTCGTCGTTGACGTAGACGTTCACGAAACGGTGCAGCGCGCCGGCCTCGGTGACCAGACGGCCACGCAGCCCGGCGTGCCGCGAGTCCAGGTCGGTCAGCAGGTCGCCCAGCGTGTCGCCGGTGCCCTCGACGACCTTGGCGCCGCCGGTGTAGCTACGCAGGATGGTGGGGATGCGAATCTCGATGGCCATGATGTCGTGCTCCTCAAACGGGTGTGCCAACGGTGACGGGAAGAACGGGTGCGAACGCTGACGGGTCAGCGGCCGGAACACTCGTAGTCGACCGTCGCCGGGCTCTGCCCGAACATGTAGGACTGCACGGCGTGCGGGTCGACCCCGGCCTCCACGATCTGGACCGGCTCCTCGGTGACCACGCCGTCGACGATCCGGAACGACCGGATCTCCTCCGAGTCGGGCTCGCGGGTCGAGACGAGCAGGTAGTGCGCGCCCGGCTCGCCGGCGAAGGAGACATCCGTCCGGGACGGGTACGCCTCGGTGGCGGTGTGCGAGTGGTAGATGACGACGGGCTCCTCGTCCCGGTCGTCCATCTCCCGCCACACCCGAAGATGCTCCATCGAGTCGAACTCGTAGAAGGTCATCGACCGCGCGACATTGTCCATCGGGATGTGCCGGGTCGGGGTGTCGCTGCCGACGGCGCCGGCGACGACGCCGCACGCCTCGTCGGGGTGATCCCGGCGCGCGTGGGCGACGATCGCGTCGATGATCGACCGGTCGATGCTCAGCACGTGCCCCAGCCTAACGCCTACCGGGCAGGCGCTGAAGTGGTGCCGGTCACGCCTAGTCGATCAAGGCGTTGAGCAGCGACTCCTGCAGATATCCGAGATACGCGTAGACCGACAGCTGGAACACCCGGCTCGAGCCCGGATCCTCGGTCACCGCGTCGTCCAACTCCTCACCCAGATCCGTGCCGTCCTTGATCTCCAGCCGGACACCCATCGCCAGCCGCGCGTCGTTGAGCGCCCGCAGCCACGCCTCGGCCGCCTCGGCGTCCAACCGCACCTCGCCGCCGGCCTCGTCGGGCAGCGCGGCCAGGATGGCCCCCGCCTGGTCGATCTTGGCGGTCTTCAGATCGCCCTCGGTGTAGCGGCGGAACTCCGCGGTGCCGCTCGCGTCCTTCGGGTAGACCGCCGGAAACAGCCGACCCACCACCGGGTCCGTGTGGTCGAAACCGTCGGTGAGCAGGCCGACCACCTCGGAGGCGACCTTCCGCAGCACCCGCACCTCGTCCACCGCGAAGGTGGCGACATAGCGGCCAGCCTGCCGCCGGAACATACTCACGATGCCTTCCCTGTTCGCGACTGCGGGGCTCGCAAACCCGGCTCACTCCTCGCGCTCACGAGCGGTCCACCGTTGCCCACAGGCCGTACGCGTGCAGCTGCGACGCGTCGTGCTCCATCCGCTCCCGGGCCCCCGTGGAGACCACGGCGCGGCCCTTGTGGTGCACGTCCAGCATGAGCTGCTCCGCCCTCTCCCGGCTGTAGCCGAACAGCTTCTGGAAGACCCAGGTCACGTACGTCATCAGGTTGACCGGGTCGTCCCACACGATCGTCACCCATTGCCGGTCGGGCGCCGGCACGTCGTCAGTGGCCGGCGTCTCGACCGGTGCAACCTGTGGAGCCGCCATGCCCCCCATCGTGCCACCGGTTTCCCGGAACCGAGGAACCGGAACGCCGGGCGAACCAGGATCACCCGCCATGAGCACCCCACCACCACCCCGCGCCTCGTCGAACGAGAGGTGCGGGGCGAACCCGAGCCGGTAGGTGACCACGCCGTCAGGCGAGCAGGATGCCGTGGTCGACCGCATCGGAGAGCACCACGTCCAGCGAGAGGCGGATCACCTCGAACCGCCGCGAGATCTCCCGGGAAAGCTCCAACTCGACCTCCCGCAACGCCCGCTGGGACCAGGCCCGCGCGGCGTTGTGGTCGTCGTTGCCCGGCGTACGCCACTGCTGCCAGCACCCGCCGGAGAGCGCCACCGCGACCGGAGGAAGCACCTCGTCACGGGTCACCGCCGGATAGCCGGCGAGCGCGTCGATCGCCTCCGCGCCGGTCAGCCCGGCCACACCCGCCGTACTCGTGATCAGCAGGACCCGGTCCAGGTCGCGCCCCGGGCGGTGGTCGGCCAGGCCGTACTGGACGGCGGTGGCGATCCGGCGGCGGACGCCCTCCGCCGGTGTGGCGCCGAACACCTGGGCGGCGGTGTCGGCCACGACGCCCCACACCGCGTGGTCGCACTGCGCGGTGGCCAGCAACGACAGCGCCGCCATCTCCCGGTCGAGCAGGTCCGGCAGGCCCGCACAGCCGACCCCGAAGACGATCTCCTGGACGGCCCGCAGATGGATGTTCGCCAATTCCAGGGCCAGGTGCTGGCGGATTCGCTGGGCGCAGGAGCGGGTCTGCCGGTCGAGCCGCTCGGACCAGTCCCCCGGGTCGGCGGCCACCGCCACCCGGTCGTGCTGCCCCGGCAGCACCGGCGGATCGGCGCTGGCCCGCTGCAACCCCTCGGTCGCCGACCAGCCCACCAACGCCCGGCGCAGGTCGTCGGCGGAATCCGCGCCGTCGACCGGGAACCACCGCGCGCCGGCCAGGGAGGGGACCGCGGCCAGCAGCGCCGCCCGGTGCGCCTCGACGGTCACCGCCACCGGATCCACCTCCCCGGACCGGCGGCCGGATGGCGAGACGGACGCCCCCGCGTCCTCCGTCACCGCCACGCCGTCGGCGACCGGCGCCCAACCGGCCGCGCCCGGCGTCACCGCGAACACGACCTCGACCGGGGCCGCGGCCACCTCGGCGAGCAGATTCAGCTCCTGGGCCGTGAACGCCTGATCCGCCGCGATCACGAACAGCAGCGCCCCGGCCCGGCCGACGGCATCGCGCAGCACCCGGACGCCGGCCACGCCGAGCGCGCCCGTGTCCGGGGTGTCGATCAGTGTGAAGTGGCGCAGCAGCGGCTCGGGCACGCTCAGCTCGACCCGCCGCGGTGGACGGGCCAGCGCCGGGCCGGCGGCGTCCCGATCCGCGCCGTACGAGTGCGGCTGGCGGTAGCCGGGGACGAACGCCGCCCGGGTGGGCACCTGGGCGTGCCGGACCAGCAGCCAACTGCCCGCCGGCACGGTGAGCATCACCGGATCGAGCCCGACGAGGGTGGCGAGGACCGCACGCCGGTCGGCGCCGGCCGGGCCGACGGCGACCACGCCGAGCGGCTCGTCCGGCCGGGGAACGGACACACCGAGCTCGGTGGGCAGCGGGCCACAGCTCGGCAGATCGGCTGAGCTGGCCACGTCGCCGGACGAGTCGAGCGAGGGGAGAGGGCCCTGCTGCATCGGGTGGCCTCCCGGGGCAGGCGACCGGCGCGCCGGTCGCGTGGAAATCCGGTGACACTACCCGGATGTCGGAAGAGTACGTTCGGCCGGCCGACCAGGCGGAACACTTCGGATACTCACCGGTAATTGTGTGGCTACTCAACTTCGGTGCGTGACGGTGCGGGCGCGGACGGGATTCGATGGATATGCTGCGCGGATGAGTCGATGGAAGTTCGTCGGCCGAACCGATGAGCTCAACCGCCTGCTGGCGGCGGTGACCGGCGAGGCCGGCCGGGGGCTCTTCTTCAGCGGCAGCGCGGGCATCGGCAAGAGCCGGCTGCTGCGCGAGGGTCTCAGCACCCTGCCCACCGACCGGTACGCGATCTGGTCCATCGCGGCCAGCGCCACCACGGCGGCACTGCCGTTCGGCGGGCTGGTGCAGGTCCTCCCGGCGGAGCAGCCCCAGGGCCTCTCCCCCGCCGGCATCCTCCGCTGGGCGTTGGGCGTTCTGCAACAGCAGGCCGCCGGCCGCCGGATCGTGCTCGCCATCGACGACGCGCACCTGCTCGACCCGCCCTCCGCGGCGCTGGTCCATCTGGTCGCCCGCGCCGACAACGCCACAGTCGTGGGCACCCTGCGCGACGGCGAACAGATCCCGCTGCCGATCCGCGCACTCTGGACCGACGACCTGGTCGAGCACGTCGAGCTGACCCCCATGCCACCGTCGGAGACCGCCGGCCTGCTGGCGGCGATCCTGGGCGGCCCGGTCGATGCCGGCTCCGCCGACCGGCTCGGCCGGCTGTCGGCAGGCAACCCGCTGCTGCTGCGCGAGCTGGTGCACGCCGCCAACGGCAGCGAGGAGTTGAAGCGCACCTACGGGATCTGGAAGTGGACCGGGCGACTGGAGCTGGCCCCCAGCCTCACCGAGCTGATCGACACCCGCGTCGGGCAGCTCACCGACGGCGTTCGCACGGTCGTCGAGCTGGTCGCCTTCGGCGAGCCGCTCGGCCTGCACCTGCTCAACCAGGCCGCCGAGCAGTCCGATGTGGAGTTCGCCGAGGAGCGCGGGCTGATCACAGTCGTCCAGCACGACCGGCGGACAAACGTACGCCTGGCCCACCCGCTCTACGGCGAGGTGATGCGTCGGCGGTGCCCCGTCAGCCGCACCCGGCGCCTCCAGGCGCACCTCGCCGAGCTGCTGGAGCAGGTTGGCAAGCGCCGCCGCGACGACCTGCTGCGGGTGGCGGTCTGGCGGCTCGACTCGGGCACCGCTCAGGACGCCGCCCTGCTCGTCGACGCCGCGATGCAGGCGTTCACCCGCTACGACGTACCGCTGGCGACCCGGCTGGCCCGGGCCGCGCTGCACGCGGACGGCGGCTCGGACGCGGCGGAGCTGCTGGCCACGATCCTGATGTTCGCCGACCGACCCGACGAGGCGCTCACCGTCCTCGACGCGGTGACCCTGGAGGCCGGGGACGAGCGCCGGCTCTGCCGGTGGCTGACCGTCCGCGGCATGGTCAGCTACTGGGGCCTCAGTCGAGAGTCGACAGTCGAGGAGATCGCGAGCCGGGTCGAGCAGCTCGGCGACTCGGCCGACCGCGCCCGGGTGCACGCCTTCGAGGCGATCATGCGGCTGCACCGGCTCGACACGACCACCGCCGTACGGCTCAGTCAGACCGTGCTCGATCGGCCCGCGGCCAGCATCGCCGCCCGTGAACTGGCCCGCAGCACCATCGCGTACGTCCAGGCCGTCCAGGGTCAGTTGACACGCAGCGGCGCGGCTATCGCGCAGGTGCACTCCGCCGCGGCCAGCTGGCGCACCGACATGCCGTACCTGCAACTGGCCCTGGAGTTGGCCCGCGGCACCCGGCTCATGCTCACCGGCGACCTCGTCGGGATCGACGCGATCGTGGCCGACGAGTTCGCCGACCTGGCGGGCGCCGGCGACTTCCGGCTCGGCACCGGATACCTGGCCATCCTCCAGGCGTACGCCGCGCGACTGCGCGGGCAGAGCGACTCGGCGATGCGGACGTCGTTGGGCGCCTGCGCGGTGCTGGCGACCAGCCGGGTCTACGCCGGTCTGGCCCAGGCCGAGCGAGCCCAGGCGGCGGCACTGCGCGGCGACGCTGCGCAGGCCAGCGAGGCGATGGCCGAGGCCGACCGCACCCACGCGCCGGGCATGGCGGTGCTCTACCCGTGGCTGGAGCAGGCCCGGGGTGCGGTGCTCGCCGCGTCGGGTGACCTGCCGGGCGCGGTGAAGCAGCTCAACGACCTGACCGACCGGCTCCGCGCGGACGGTTTCGCCGGGCACGAGGTGCACGTTCTGCACGATCTGGTCCGGTTGGACCAGGCCGGCGCGCCGGTCGGGCCCACCTGCTCCGACGGCGGGCGGCGCACCGTGGCGCAGCGCCTCGCCGAGCTGTCCGAGCAGGTGGACGGCGTACTCCCGCCGCTGTTGGCCCGGCACGCCAGGGCCGCGGTGACCGACTCCGCCACCGATCTGCTCGCGGTCGCCGACGACTACGCCGCCCTGGAGCTGACCGTGTACGCCGCCGAGGCCACCGCCCAGGCCCTGCAGCGGCTGCGGCAGCAACACTCGGTGTCGGCCGGCGACGCGCGGGAGCGCCTGGCGGGGCTGCTCGGCCGTTGCGATCTGATCCGCACGCCGGCGCTGCGGGCCGGGGCGCCTGTGCTGACCGAACGCGAGTGGCAGGTGGCCCGCCTCGCCGCGCACGGTGCGACAAGCAAGGCCATCGCCGAGCGGCTCTACCTCTCCGCCCGCACGGTGGAGAACCACCTGCAGCGGATCTACACCAAGCTCGGCGTGACAGGCCGGTCCGAACTGTGGGCCGCGCTGCGCTCGATCCCGGGCCACGACGGCGGCGGCGCGGGCTGAACCTTAGGCTGGGGCGGTGAGCACCCTCCGCCCCGCGCTGCTGACCGACCACTACGAGCTGACCATGGTCAGCGCGGCCCTCAAGGACGGCACCGCCGACCGTCGCTGTGTCTTCGAGGTGTTCAGCCGTCGGCTGCCCAGCGGCCGGCGCTACGGCGTCGTCGCCGGCACCGCGCGGCTCATCGAGCTGATCCGTGACTTCCGGTTCGACCCGGCGGAGGTCGACTTCCTGCGCCGCACCGGGGTGGTCGACGAAGCCGCCGCGGCCTGGCTCACCGACTACCGCTTCACGGGCGACATCGACGGGTACGCCGAGGGCGAGCTGTTCTTCCCCGGCTCGCCGATCCTGACCGTGTCCGGCGGCTTCGCCGAGTGCGTGGTTCTGGAGACGGTGGCGTTGTCCGTGCTCAACCACGACTGCGCGGTGGCGGCGGCCGCGGCACGGATGGTCACCGCCGCCCGGGGCCGGGCACTTATCGAGATGGGATCGCGCCGGGCACACGAGGAGGCGGCGGTGGCGGCGGCGCGAGCCGCGTACCTGGCCGGATTCCGGTTCACCTCCAACCTGGCCGCCGGGGAGCGCTACGGCATTCCCACGGCGGGCACGGCGGCACACGCGTTCACCCTGCTGCACGACGACGAGCGGACGGCGTTCGCCTCGCAGGTGGCCACGCTGGGCAAGGACACCACGCTGCTTGTCGACACGTACGACATCAGCCAGGGCATCCGCAACGCCATCGCGGTGGCCGGGCCGGAGCTGCGGGCGATCCGGATCGACTCCGGTGACCTGGCGGTGATCGCGCAGCAGTCCCGGGAACTGCTGGACTCGCTGGGCGCCACCGAGACGAAGATCATCGTTTCGGGCGACCTGGACGAGTACTCGATCGCCTCGCTGGCCGCCGAGCCGGTGGACATGTACGGCGCGGGAACGGCCGTGGTGACCGGCTCCGGGGCACCCACGGCGGGGCTGGTCTACAAGCTCGTCGAGGTCGAGGGCCGGCCGGTGGTGAAGCGGTCCGAGCACAAGGCCACCATCGGTGGGCGCAAGGTGGCGGTCCGCCGGCACAAGCCGACAGGCACCGCGACGGACGAGATCATCGTCCCGCAGGGTGTGCCCGACCGGCAGCCCAATGACCGGCTGCTCCAGCGCTCGTACGTGATCGACGGCGAGCCCGTCGCCCTGCCCACCCTCGACGAGTCCCGGGAGCACCTGCGCGAGTGCCTCATCTCCATCCCGTGGGAGGGGCTGAAGCTCTCCGCGGGCGACCCGGCCGTGCCGGTGACCGTCGTACCCGCCGCCTGAGCCCTCCGCCAACCCGACACGAGAGGCAGATCCCGATGGCCGACGCGCTGATCATCGTGGACGTGCAGAACGACTTCTGCGAGGGCGGCTCACTTGCCGTCCCGGGCGGCGCCGGGGTGGCCGCCGGGATCTCCCGGCTGCTCGCCGCCGAGCCGGACCGGTGGCGGCACGTGGTCGCCACGAAGGATTACCACGTCGACCCGGGCGCGCACTTCGGCGATCCGCCGGACTTCGTGGAGTCGTGGCCCCGGCACTGCGTCGTCGGCACCAGCGGCTCGGAGTTCCACCCGGAGCTCGAGACCGGGCGGGTCGAGGCGATCTTCCACAAGGGTGAGCACGCGGCGGCGTACTCCGGTTTCGAGGGCCACGCCGACGACGGCGAGTGCCTGACCGACTGGCTGCGCAGGCACGACGTGGACCGGGTCGACGTGGTCGGTATCGCCACCGACCACTGCGTCCGCGCCACCGCGCTCGACGCCGCCCGGGAGGGCTTCGCCACCACCGTCCTGCTGGAGCTGACCGCCGCGGTCGCTCCGGAGACCACCGACGTCGCACTGCGGGCGATGGACGGCGCCGGGGTGGTCCTGCAGGGCGAGCCTGTGATCAGGGCCGCATGAGGCGGTAATTGGTTGGCCATCGGTCCGCCGCCCGTCGAGGATGGCGCCGGAGGTACGGACCAACGTGAACATCAAGCCTTACCGGACAGCCCTCGCCCTGCCCGGCCTGCGGTCGCTGCTGCTGGTCGCCGTCCTCGCCCGCATCCCGCTCACGGCGACCGGGGTCACGCTGACCTTCCACGTGGTGCTCGACCTCGATCGGGGCTACGGCGCGGCCGGCCTGGTGGGCACCGCCATCACGGTGGGCGCGGCGATCGGTGGGCCGCTGCTCGGCCGCCTGGTCGACAGGCGTGGCCTTCGTCCGGTGTTGGTGCTCACCGGCATCGCCGAGGCGCTGTTCTGGACCACCGCGCCGTCGTTGTCGTACCCGGTGCTGCTGCCGGCCGCCTTCGTGGCCGGGTCGCTGGCCCTGCCCATCTTCTCGGTGGTCCGCCAGTCGATCGCCGCGCTGGTACCGGAAGATCAACGACGGCCTGCGTACGCGTTGGACTCCATGTCCGTCGAGCTGTCCTTCATGATCGGCCCGGCGCTGGCGGTGGCCCTGGTCACCGCGATCTCGGCGCAGACCACCATGTACCTCGTCGGCGGCGGCATCGTCGCCGCCGGGATCGCCCTGTGGCTGGTGAACCCACCGACCCGCGATACCGGCGCGCCCTCCGGCCCGCGGCGCCACGTGCCTCGCCGGGAGTGGCTGACGCCCCGGCTGTTCGCCGTGCTGACGCTCAGCGCCGCCGCCACCCTGGTGCTCGGCGGCACCGACGTCGCGGTGGTGGCCGTCCTGCGGGCCAGCGGCGAGGTCGGCTGGACCGGCGTCGTGCTGGCCGGCTGGGCGATCGCCTCCCTGGTCGGCGGCTTCGCCTACGGGGCGGTGCACCGCTCGCTCTCTCCGCTGGCCCTCACCGCCGCGCTCGCGCTCTGCACCATCCCGGTCGGGTTGGGCGGCGCACACTGGTGGTTGCTCTGCCTGGCGCTGATCCCGGCCGGCGCGCTGTGCGCGCCGACCATCGCGGCCTCCTCCGACGCGGTCAGCCGTCTGGCCCCTGCCGAGGTACGCGGCGAGGCGATGGGCTTGCACGGCTCGGCGGTCACCGTCGGCATCGCGGTCGGCGCACCGCTCGCCGGCGCGGTGATCGACGGCAGCGCGCCGCTGTGGGGCTTCGTGGTGACCGGAGCGCTCGGCGCTCTGGTCACCCTGGTCGTGCTCCCCGTCGAGCTGCGCCGCCGTCGCCACGCCGACGCCCTCGCGTCGGTGCCGCCCGCCGAGGCGGAGCTCGCCGCCGCCACTCGCTGAGAACAACGCAAACGCCGGCCGGGCCGGGCCGTGCTTGCAGCGGCCTCGCTCGCGCCCGCAATCAGTCGAGCCGCCACAGCGGCTCTGGTCGGCGGCCCACGTGCCAAGAACACGTATGACTGTGAGTCATAAATATGACTCACAGTCATATCGCTCAACAGCACAACACCGTCCGGAGCCTCATCGGCCCGCCGGGTGCCCGGACCACGTCGGCGAGGGCGCTATCCAGGCCAAGCGACGGAACTGGGTCGGGCGACCGGACCCGGCGTGGGCCGGATATGGCGACGGGCGCCGCTCCGGGGTGGTCCCGGGGGCGGCGCCCGTCGTACGGCTGAGCGGGTCGTGCGTCAGTGCCTGTCGATGTCGCTGGCGGTGTCCTCGCTGTAGCGAGCGCCGCCGTCCGACTCACTGGTGAGCGGCTTGGAGCCACCCTCCGGCGGGCCGGCGAGGGTCTGACCGGCGGCCAGCTCCGGGAACTTCATGTCGAACGCCGGCCGCTCGGAGCGGATACGGGGCATCCGGTCGAAGTTGCGCAGCGGCGGCGGGCTGCTGGTCGCCCACTCCAGCGAGTTGCCGTGACCCCACGGGTCGTTCACCTCGACCACGGGGCCGGTCTTGTACGACTTCCAGCAGTTGTAGATGAACGGCAGCGTGGAGATACCGGTGATGAACGCGCCGATCGTGGAGATCGTGTTCAGCGTGGTGAAGCCGTCGCCAGGCAGGTAGTCGGCGTACCGGCGGGGCATGCCCTCGGCGCCGAGCCAGTGCTGCACCAGGAAGGTGGTGTGGAAACCGATCATGGTGAGCCAGAAGTGCACCTTGCCCAGGCGCTCGTCGAGCATCCGGCCGAACATCTTCGGGAACCAGAAGTAGATGCCCGCGAAGACCGCGAACACGATGGTGCCGAAGAGCACGTAGTGGAAGTGCGCCACCACGAAGTACGAGTCCGACACGTGGAAGTCGAGCGGCGGGCTGGCCAGCAGTACACCGGTGAGACCGCCGAAGAGGAAGGTGACCAGGAAGCCGACCGCCCACAGCATGGGCGTCTCGAAGCTGATCTGGCCCCGCCACATGGTGCCGATCCAGTTGAAGAACTTCATGCCTGTCGGCACGGCGATCAGGTAGCTCAGGAAGCTGAAGAACGGCAGCAGGACCTGGCCGGTGGCGAACATGTGGTGCGCCCAGACGCTCATGGAGAGCGCGGCGATCGCGACGGTCGCGGCGACCAGACCCTTGTAGCCGAAGATCGGCTTGCGGGAGAAGACCGGGATGATCTCGCTGATGATGCCGAAGAACGGCAGCGCCACGATGTACACCTCGGGGTGCCCGAAGAACCAGAACAGGTGCTGCCAGAGCATCGGCCCACCGGTCGCCGCGTCGTACACGTGGGCGCCGAGGATGCGGTCCGCGGCCAGCGCGAACAGCGCGGCGGCCAGCAGCGGGAAGACCAGGATCACCAGCAGGCTGGTGACCAGGATGTTCCACGTGAAGATCGGCATCCGGAACATGGTCATGCCGGGCGCACGCAGGGTGAGCACCGTGGTGATCATGTTCACCGCGCCGAGGATGGTGCCCAGGCCGGAGATGGCCAGACCCATGATCCACATGTTGGCGCCGACGCCGGGCGAGTGCTCGACGCTGCTCAGCGGCGCGTACGCGAACCAGCCGAAGTCGGCGGCGCCGCCCGGGGTGAGGAAGCCTGCCGTCGCAATCGTGCCGCCGAACAGGTACAGCCAGTAGGCGAAGCTGTTCAGGCGGGGGAAGGAGACGTCGGGCGCGCCGATCTGGATCGGCACGATGTAGTTCGCGAAGGCGAACACGATAGGCGTCGCGAAGAACAGCAGCATGATCGTGCCGTGCATCGTGAAGAGCTGGTTGTACTGCTCGGGCGACAGGAACTGCAGCCCGGGTCGGGCCAGCTCAGCCCGCATGACCAGGGCCATCAGGCCGCCGATCAAGAAGAACGCGAACGCGGTGACCATGTACATGATCCCGATCTGCTTCGCGTCCGTGGTACGCAGCAGCCGCGCGATGGCCGACCCCTTGACCGGCTCCCGGACCGGCCAGGGCCGGGTCACGACCGGCTTGGGTGCGACGGTGGTCACGAGTGGCCTCCGGTTCTCGGTTGTCCCGCTCGGCACACGCGGTTATCTGCGGGCCGTCATCCGCAAGGAGGATAGTCCTCGGCAGGTCGCAGCGCCGCGTGGGGTGGCGTGACACGATCTACTACGGGCCTACAGCGGGCCGACCAGCAACCGGTAGTGCTCCCCGAAGATGCGTCCGCCGCGTCCGCGCAGCACCGGGTCGCGCAGCGCCGGCGGCACGTCCCTGGTGCGGTTGCGGTCGCGGGTCCGGTCGGCCACCCACCGGGTACGCGGGCGACGACGACTCTCGTACGCCACCAGGGCCGCCTCCACGCTCCCGGCGGCGCGCAGCGACTCGGCGAGGACAACGGCGTCCTCCAGGGCCATCGCGGCGCCCTGGGACAGGGTCGGCGCGGTGGCGTGCGCGGCATCGCCGACCAGCAGCACCCGCCCCCGGTACCAGCGGCCCAGCTCGACCTCGTCGGTGATCCCGGCGTGCACCCGGTCGAGCATCTCCAGCACCTCGGGCACGGGGCCCCGATAGTCGGCGAAGAGTTCGCGCAGCCGAGCCAGCGGGTCGGCGGGCGGCTCGGTCCCCGCCTCGTCGGCGTAGCAGTGCAGCCGACCCTCCCCGATCGGCACCAGCAACAGGCCGGAGCGCTGCCCGAGCAGGGCGGTCCAGTCGGTGACGGGCGGGCCGTCACGCAGGACGGCCCGGTAGACGACGTGCCCGGCCGGGCGGGGCGGCCCGCCGAGCGCGGCCAGTGCCCGGACCGACGAACGTGGCCCGTCGGCGCCGATGACCAGGTCGTACTCGGTGCTGGTGCCGTCGGTGAAGGTGACCCCGACCGCGCGCGACAGCAGATCGAGGGTGCGGACCTCGGCGCCGTGTCGGACGGCCCCGCCGGCGCCGCTGAGCAGCACCCGGTGCAGGTCCGCCCGGGGCAGCGCCCGGCACTCGCCGACGCCGGCCCAGAGGGCGTCGAGGTCCACCTCGCAGAGAGGCAGCCCGGCGGCGTCGAAGAAGCGCTGCCGGTGGATCACCTGCCCGAGAGGCCGGACCGGGTCGTGCAGGTCCAGTCGGTGCAACGCGCGGGCGGCGTTTCCCGGCAGGTAGAGACCGGTCTCGGCCGACTCCCCCGGGGGCAGCTTGTCGGTGACGTCCGGCCGGAAGCCCGCCAGGCGCAGGGCCCGGGCCACGGCCAGGCCGGCGATGCCCGCGCCGACGATGAGGATGCGCAGGGGGGAGCCTGCCATGGTGGTGTACGCCTCCGGAGGGGGAGCGGCACGCGTCGGAGGCAACACGCTACTCGGAGCTATCGACGCACACCAGAGCCCGTTCGGCCCGCCGGACCCGCTCGTCGGCCCTTCGCGCCGCTTAGCTGGCCGCCCTTCGACGCCCGTTCGGCGGCAGGATGGCAATCCTCACAATTCACCAGTTTGACGCGGGCGGTTGCGCACCAGTTTCAGGCATGTAAATGTGTCGTTGAGCGTGGGAGCGCTCCCGCACCACCCCACCACATCCGGCGCCCGGCACGCGCCGAGTCAAGGAGCGTCATGAAACGTCAACTTCGGGCCCTGGCCGCCGCCGGGCTGCTGGTCGCCAGCTCACTCGTCGCCGTGGCCCTCGGCGGCAACGCCTCCGCCGACACCCAGATCTGCGAACAGTACGGCTCGACTGTCGTCGGGGGCCGCTACGTGGTGCAGAACAACCGCTGGGGCACCACCGCCCAGCAGTGCATCAACGCCACCAGCAACGGCTTCGAGATCACCACCCTGAACGGCAGCAGCCCCACCAACGGCGCGCCCACGGCGTACCCCTCGATCTTCTTCGGTTGTCACTACACCAACTGCTCCCCCGGCACGAACCTGCCGATCCAGGTGAGCCAGATCAGCAGCGCCACCAGCAGCATCTCCTACCGGTACGTCAGCGGAGCGACCTACAACGCGTCGTACGACATCTGGCTGGACCCGTCGCCCAAGCGGGACGGTGTCAACCAGATGGAGATCATGATCTGGCTCAACCGTCAGGGCCCGATCCAGCCCATCGGCTCGGTGGTCGGCACGACCAACCTGGCCGGGCGCACCTGGGAGGTCTGGCGGGGCAGCAACGGCTCCAACAACGTCATCTCGTACGTCGCGCAGTCGGCAACCTCCAGCCTGAACTTCAGCGTGCTGGACTTCATCAACGACACCCGCAACCGGGGCGCGATCAGCAACTCCTGGTACCTGACCAGCATCCAGGCTGGCTTCGAGCCGTGGCAGGGCGGCGTGGGTCTCGCGGTGACCTCGTTCTCGGCGAACGTCAACGGCGGCGGGCAGCCGCCGACCAATCCGACCACCCCGCCGCCGAGCGGTGGCGCCCGGTGCGCGGTGAAGTACACGGCGAACGCGTGGAACAACGGCTTCACCGCGGACGTGCAGATCACCAACACCGGGTCCAGCGCGCTGAACGGCTGGACGCTCACCTACAGCCTGCCCGGCGGGCAGCAGGTCACCAACGCCTGGAACGCCACGGTGAGCCAGAGCGGGTCGGCGGTGACCGCCCGCAACGTCAGCCACAACGGATCGGTCGCACCCGGCGGCACGGCCAGCTTCGGCTACCAGGGGACGCTGAGCGGGTCGTACTCGTCCCCGAGCAGCTTCGCGCTCAACGGGACGACCTGCACGCGCAACTGAGCGGTACCACCAGGGCCGCGGGGGCGTGACCGTCAGGTCACGTCCCCGCGGCCCTGCCGTCGGTCGGGGACGGCCGCGGCCCGCCGTCCACCGCGGGAAGTGTCGCCTCGCATTGACTTTTGAGAATCTTGTAAACACCCCGTCACTTCTCCATAATCGCAGGATCCGAATACGGGGGTGTTCAGTGTTGACGACCTTGGGCATAAGTGGATTCGCCGAATCCGTGTACCGGGCCATGCTCGCCGATCCCACGGGCGGTGTGCAAGAACTGGCGGTCCGCCTCGGCGTTACCGAAAAACAGATTCGCCACGCCTTGGACCAGCTCGCCGACCTGGCGCTGCTCACCGACGACGATGCCGGTGGCGGGGTGCGCGTGGTCCGTCCAGCTGTCGGGCTCGGCGCCCTGCTGGCCCAGGCCGAAGCCGAGATGCTGGAGCGTCAGCGCCAGCTCGCGGCGGCCCGGGACGCGATCGCCGCGATCGCCATGGAGCAGGGGCGGCAGTCGCAGCGTGAGAAGTCCGTGCGCCTGGAAGGAATCGACACGGTACGGGCCCGGCTCGAGGACCTGACCCGCGGTGCCCGGGTGGAGTGCGTCTCCCTGAACCCGCGCAACGCACAGACCCCGGACGCCAAGGCGGCCAGCGCCGGGCTGAACGAGCAGATGCTGGCCCGGGGCGTCCAGGTCCGCTGCATCTATCAGGAGAGCTGCCGCAACGAGCCGGCGCTGGTGAGCTACACGCATTGGCTCACCGCCCTCGGCGGCCACCTGCGGACCGTCTCCACCGTCCCGATGCTCGCCATCGTGTACGACCGTGAGGTGGCGCTGCTTCCCCTCGACCCGGGCAACAGCCGGCGCGGCGCGCTGGAGGTGCGTAGCCCCGGCGTGGTGGCCGCCGTGCTCGCTCTCTTCGCTCAGCTCTGGTCGTCGGCGGTGCCGTTCGGGGAAGCCGCCCCGGTCGACGCCAACGGTCTCGATCCGCAGAACCGGCAGATGTTGGAGCTGCTGGCCGGCGGGCAGACCGACGAGATGGCCTCGCGCAAGCTGGGAGTGTCCCTGCGGACAGCGCGCCGGATGGCGGCGGACCTGATGGAGCGGTTGCAGGCACGGAGCCGATTCCAGGCGGGTGCGGAGGCCGCACGGCGCGGCTGGATCTGACCGGCACCCACGGCACGGCTGGCGGGGCCCGGAGAAGTTCCGGGCCCCGCCAGCGTACGGGTGAGATCAGATGCCGTAGACGAACTGGATGTCCACCGGACCGCCGTTGTTGGTGTTGCGGAGGTAGACGGTGTTGTTCGTGGGTCGGCGGACGCCCACTGTGGAGTCGCCGTCGTTGTCCCAGTCGCCCACCACCGGCACGTCGCCCGACGGGCCGTGCCCGAAGATGAAGGAGGCGTCGGTGCTGGTGGTGCCGTTGGTCAGGTACCAGGCCGAGTTGCCCGGCCGGAACACACCCACAGTGT
>NZ_JBFAQS010000001.1:378996-448169 GCF_040678875.1 Micromonospora sp. NPDC049274 | reverse complement strand
TGTCCCTGCCGTCGTTGTCCCAGTCACCGGCAACCGGGCGGTCGCCGGACGGGCCATGCCCGAACTTGAAGGTGGCGTCGGTGCTGGTGGTGCCGTTGGTCAGGTACCAGGTCGACGTGCCCGGCCGGAACACACCCACGGTGTCCCTGCCGTCGTTGTCCCAGTCACCGGCAACCGGGCGGTCGCCGGACGGGCCATGCCCGAACTTGAAGGTGGCGTCGGTGCTGGTGGTGCCGTTCGTCAGGTAGAACGTCGACGTGCCCGGCCGGAACACACCCACGGTGTCCTTGCCGTCGTTGTCCCAGTCACCGGCGACCGGGATGTCGCCCGAGGGGCCGTGACCGAATTTGAAGATGGACGTGGCGTCCCCGCCGTTGATGTTGCGAAGGTAGAACGTCGAGTTGCTCGGCCGGAAGACACCGACGGTCTCGACGCCGTCGCCATCCCAGTCACCCGAGATCGGCACGTCCTCCGAGCCTGGGCCGACCGGGTTGGCGGACCACCACGAGGTGCGCTTGTTCGCACCCGACCAGCTGAAGCTGAAGTGGATGTGGTCGGTGTGCGGGATCTCTCCGGTGTAAGGCTGCCAGCCGGCGGACGGATCGTAGGCCCGCCACTGCTGCTTGTTCCAGATGATGTACATGATGCCGAGTCGGCGGGCCATGGCGTGCTTGTTGCCGTACTGGTCGGTGGCGAGCAGCCAGTTGATCAAGTCGTCGGCCTGGGCCCGCTCGGCGCTGTCGTTCACGTCGAAGCCGTAGTCGAGCGCCCGGCCCTCCTTGTGTTCGCTCGTGTCGCCCGTGTCGCAGTCCCGGGAGATGCCCCAGTCGCGGTCGCCGTAGGTCGACTTCAGCAGGTCCTTGAAGCTCACCACCCCGGGCTTGTTGGTCGGGTCGCAGATCTCCTGGCCCTGGTAGGAGGCGTAGCCGTCGATGGCGGAACTGAAGACGGGCGTGGGCGGTGCGGCCATTGCCGTGCTGGGGGCGCTGGCCACCGCGGCGATGGTGGCGAGGGTGACACCGAGCAATCCGGTGACGGCACGACGCATGGCGATTGTCTTTCCGAACATTCCACTCCTTAAAGCGGTTTTGGTGGGCACGGTTCAGCGCGGCGACGTTTGTCGAAACGTCGTCGAGTCAGGCCAATTCACTTACTGTCGAATCTCCCAGCCCCGCAGTGCGGGGGCGGTAAGCGTCCGTTCGAGGAGACCAACGGCCGTCAGGAGTGGGCACTGCCCACCGGTGGTGCGGAGAAAGAGGACGACTGTCGCGTGGTCGTCGAAGACCCGCACCCGCAGATACTCCAGTTGGTCGCCAGGATCGGCGTGAGTCCAGATCAGATCACTGACCTGTTCCGGTGCGATCGCGACACCGACGGGTTCGGCCGGCCTCAGCTCGGCCTTGAACAGGCGCACTCATCCCCACTCACTTCCCCCGTCGATCGCAGGAGCCGCGGAGCCGGCGGCGGTCGGCCCGAGCGCCGACGAACGGGCGGCCATCGACAGCACTCCCTGGTTCGTCGCCGTGGCCACTGTTGACGCCTGCCGCATCTGCACTCCTTGGCCTTGTCTTCGCCGTGCTCGTTCAGCCCGGTAGGACAAGGATGGCCGCGGCCGGCGCGGAAGTCACCGGTCGGGCACTGGCAGCAAGGTGCACGTCCGCTAGGTGCCAACCCCGCCGGGCCAGAGGAAAGCCCTCGACGCCGGAAGGGAGGTGCGCTGCCGGGTGGACAGCGCACCTCCCTTCCGTCGGCGACCGGCGCCGTTCGGATCAGATCCGGGTGAGGCGTACGGCGTCGGCGATCACCAGGCCGGTGGCGTTGCTCCAGCGGCTCACCGCCACCCGGTTGGCGTCCCCCGCCGGCAGCGCGAAGGTTCCCAGGACCCGCCACTGCCCGCCGGTGACCCGCTGGTCCACGTACACCGTCTTGTTGCCCGTGGTGGTGGCGACGATGTACGGGGTGGCGCTGTTGTAGCCGCTGTTCGTCGGCCACCAGGCCTCGACCCGGTAGTTGCCGGCCGCCGGCACGTTGAACCGGTACCAGGCGGGGTCGCTGGCCGCGACCGGGTCGGCGTAGCGGTAGTCGGCGCCGTACCGCTGGCTGGAGAACGTCGAGACGCCCCAGTTCGCGCTGGCGGTGAACCGGCCCGAGGTCGTGTTGTCCACAGTCGACGACCAGGCCGTGCCGCCGCCGGCCATCTTCGCCGCCACGTCGGCGCGCATCACGTTCAGGTCGATGAAGGATGGGTCGATCTTGCCGGTGGTGCTGGTTTCCCGGTGCCCCCGGGCGTAGCTGCTGTCCCGGCCGAGCCGGGTGAGTACGGCGGCGGTGGCGGCGATCGACGAGGTGTACTGCGCGGTGGTCATCTGCTGGTCGACACCGTTGTAGTCGATCTCCCACCCGATCATGAGGGTGTTGCCGTCTCCGGCGGGGATGGGGCCGCTGCCGCCGCTGACCCCGGCGTGGTTGCAGCGGCCGGCGGAGATGACGTGGAAGACGCCGTTGTAGTCGACGAGCGCCTGACAGAGCGGGCCGGCCAGGTCGGAGCGGCCGTTGATGCAGATGCCGAGCGCCGGGTGCGGGTTGCTGGCGCTGGAGGTCGAGGCGGTGTGGTGCCAGAGCACCCCGATCGGGTCGAACGAGCCGGGCCGCATCCGGTTGAGCCAGTCGCCCTCGACGACGACCTGGACCCCGGCGCCGCGCAGCACGTCCACGAGCCACGGGATGGTCGCCATCAGGAGTCCCGCAGCAGGTCGGCCAGGCACTCGGCCTTCGGGGCGGCGCTCGCCGGGGCCGGTCGGACGGCGAGAGTGGTAAGCGCGGCGGCCACCAGGGCGGGGATGCCGAGCACCCCACGGCGGCGCAGACGGACGGACGGAGATCGGGCCATGGCGGTCCTCCAGCGGCGAGGGGTTCACACGCATCGACGCACGTGATGACGGCACGCTATACCGTCATGAGCGTCGATGTCGATAGCCTTCACCTGCCGGCCGCACTGTGAAGGATTCCGCCGTTTCAGGCGTCGCCGAGCGCGTCGATGTCGCGCATCTCCTCCGCCGTCAACGAGAAGTGGAAGACGTCGAAGTTGGCGCTGATCCGCTCCGGAGTCACCGACTTCGGAATCACCACGATCTCGTGGTCGATGTGCCACCGCAGCACCACCTGCGCCGGTGAGACGCCGTGCGCCGCCGCGATCCTGGTCAGCACCGGATCGCTGAGGTCGCTGGTCTTGAACGGGCTGTACCCCTCCAGCACCACGCCCCGGTCCCGGTGCTCGGCGTGCCGCTGCCTGTCGTACAGCGCGGGGCTCCACCGGATCTGGTTGACCGCCGGATTCTCCTCCGTCGACTGGATCAACTCGTCGATCTCGCCCGTGCTGTAGTTGCTGACCCCGACGGCGCGGGTCAGGTTCTCGTCCCGGGCGGCCAGCAGCTCACGCCACAGCGGAATGCTGTCCGCCGGCGACGACGGCGGCCAGTGGATCAACCAGAGGTCCACCTGGTCGACACCGAGCGCCTCCAGGCTGGCCTGCAACGTCTCGCGCTCCCGGCCCGTCCGGTCCGGCGGGAGCTTGGTGGTGATGAAGACGTCCTCGCGACGCAGCCCGCTCTCCTGGACCGCCCGGCCGACCTCCCGCTCGTTGCCGTACACCGTGGCGGTGTCGAGGTGGCGGTAGCCGGTGTCGAGCGCGGCCAGCACCGCGTCGTAACCCGCCTGGCCGGTGGCCTGCCAGGTGCCGAAGCCGAGCAGAGGCATCCGCACGTCACCCGGGAGCAGGGCGGTGGGCTGGTCGCTGAGGTCCATGAGGTCCGTTCTACCCCGCCGCGCCCCCGGACGCCGAGCGAACCGGACACTCCGGTGGCCAGCGCAATGGATCGGTTTGCCGGAGAATGCCGGTGTGACGGACCGGCTGGAGGAGTACCGGCGTCGGCGCGACGCGGCCCGCACGCCCGAGCCCGTGCCGGAGCGCGGCCCCACGGCGACGGGGCCCGACGAGAGCGCCGGGCGCTTCGTCATCCAGCAGCACCACGCGCGCAGCCTGCACTGGGACCTGCGGTTGGAGCACGAGGGCGTGCTCGCGTCCTGGGCGGTGCCCCGGGGTCTGCCCCGCGACCCGGGCCGCAACCACCTCGCCGTGCACACCGAGGATCACCCGATGGAGTACCTGGACTTCTCCGGCGAGATCCCCGCCGGCGAGTACGGGGGCGGTCGGATGGTCATCCACGACCGGGGCACGTTCCGCTGCGAGAAGTGGCGCGACGACGAGGTCATCGTGACGCTCTCCGGTGACCGCACCGCCGGCCGCTACGCGCTGTTCGCCACCGGTGGCCGGGACTGGATGATCCGCCGCACCGATCCCCCGCCGCCGGGCTGGACGCCGATGCCCGAGCTGATCCGCCCGATGCACACCACGCCCGCCGCCGGGCTGCCTCGCGACCACGACGCGTGGGGGTACGAGCTGCGCTGGGACGGGGTTCGGGCGATGGCGTACGTCTCCGGCGGGCGGTTGCGGCTGCTCTCCGAGACCGACGAGGAGATCACCGGCGGTTACCCGTGGTTGCGCGCGCTGGCCGAGGCGCTCGCGCCCACCGAGGCGGTGCTCGACGGCGTGCTGGTCCGCATCGACGGCTCCGGCCGGGTGCGACCCGCTCGCCCCGCCAACGGTGGCCGGGTCCCGGCCGGTGCGGCGTACCTGCTCGTCGACCTGCTGTGGTTGGAGGGCGTGAGCAGCGTCGACGTCCCGTACGCGCAACGCCGGGAACTGCTCGATGGACTGGCGTTGGCCGGTACGCACTGGCAGACTCCGCCGTGGTTTCCCGGTGCCGGCAACGACGCCCTGCGCACCGGGCGGGAGCAGGGGCTGCCCGGGGTGGTCGCCAAGCGGCTGGACTCGGTCTACGAGCCGGGCCGGCGCAGCCGACGGTGGCTGAGGATCGACGCGGCCTGACGGCGAGGAGCGACGTGTACCTGACCCACCTGGACTGCCCACACTGCGGCCTGGAGTACGCCGCCGACAAGCTACAGAACCTCTGCGGGTGCGGCTCGCCACTGCTGGCCCGCTACGACCTGCCGGCGGTGGCGAAGGCGGTCACCCCGGAGCGTTTCGGCCTGCGCCCGGCCGACCTGTGGCGGTACCGGGAGCTGCTGCCCGTCGCCGATCCCCGGCACGTCACCACGCTCGGTGAGGGCTGGACGCCGCTACTGCGCACCCCGTCGTACGGCGCGGAGATCGGCATCGCGGACCTGATGGTCAAGGACGAGGGGTTGATCCCGACCGGCTCGTTCAAGGCGCGCGGCGCGGCGGTCGGCGTGAGTCGGGCTCACGAGTTGGGCGTCGAGCGGATCGCGATGCCCACCAACGGCAACGCCGGTTCGGCGTGGGCGACGTACGCGGCGCGCGCCGGGATGGGCGCCACCATCGTGATGCCGCTGGCGGCACCGACCATCTGCCGCCGCGAGTGCGTGGCCGCCGGAGCCGACCTGCGCCTGGTGGATGGGCTGATCAGCGACGCGGGCCGCCGGGTGGCCGAGCTGATCGCCGAGTCCGATGGGGCGATCTTCGACGCCGGCACGCTGCGCGAGCCCTACCGGCTGGAGGGCAAGAAGACGATGGGGTACGAGATCGTCGAGCAGCTCGGCTGGCAGGTGCCCGACGTGATCATCTATCCGACGGGTGGCGGGGTCGGCCTGATCGGCATCCACAAGGCGCTGCACGAGATGCGCGAGTTGGGCTGGGTCGGCGACAAGCTGCCCCGGCTGGTGGCGGTGCAGTCGACCGGGTGCGCGCCGATCGTGCGGGCCTTCGCCGCCGGCGAGTCCCGGGCCCGGCCGTGGGAGGACGCGCACACGGTGGCGTTCGGCATCACCGTGCCGTCCCCGTTGGGCGACGAGCTGATCCTGGCCGCGCTGCGGGCGTCCGCCGGCACCGCGGTCGCCGTCGACGACGCCGAGATCCTGGCCGACCTGCGCGACTTCGCGGCCCGCGAGGGTCTGCTGCTCTGCCCGGAGGGCGCGGCCTGCCTGACCGCGGCCCGGCAGCTGCGCGCCGGTGGCTGGATCCGCGCCGGGGAACGGGTGGTGGTGCTCAACACCGGCGCGGGGCTGAAGTATCCGGAGACGGTCGACGTCTCCGGCGTACCCGTGCTGGCCTGAGCGGTAGTCGCCGGATTCCGACGGGCCGGTCAGAAGCTCTCCGGTTCGGTCAGCCGCCAGGCCGCGTTGATCAGCCCGATGTGCGACAGCGCCTGCGGCATGTTGCCGAGCTGCGCGCCGCTGGTCAGGTCGATCTGCTCGCTGAACAGGCCCACGTCGTTGGCGTTGCCCACCACCCGTTCGAACAGCTCCTCGGCACGGCGCTGCTCACCCGCCATCACCAGGCACTCCACCAGCCAGAACGAGCACAGCAGGAAACCGGCCGGGTCGGTCGTCCACCGCCGGACCAGCCCGTCGTCCGTGCCCAACTCCCGCTCCACCACGGCGATCGTCGACCTCATGCGCGGATCGGTGGCCGGCAGGAAGTGCGCCACCGGTAGCGCCAGCACCGAGGCGTCCAGCTCAGGCGAGCCGAACGCGCCGGTGAACGCGCCGATCCGGTCGTTCCATCCCTCGCGCAGCACCGCCGCGCGGATCTCGTCGCGTACGCCGGCCCAGCGGCTCGGGTCGGCCCGATCACCGAGCCGGTCGGCGAGCCCCACCGCGCGGTCCATGGCCAGCCAGCAGGAGACCTTCGAGGAGAGGTAGTGCCGCTCCTCGCCCCGGGTCTCCCACATGCCCCGGTCGGGCAGATGCCAGGTCGAGGCGACCTGCTCGGTCAGCCCGAGCACCATCTCCCGCAGTTCCTCCTCGAACGGGGTGCCGAGGTAGTCGCGCAGCCTCCACACCGCCGACATCACCTCACCCGGCACGTCGAGCTGCCGCTGCCGCCAGGCGTCGTTCCCGATCCGCACCGGCCGGCTGTCGCGGTATCCGCGCACGTGATGGCAGTGGTGCTCGGAGACGTCACGTTCGCCCTCCACGCCGAAGACCACCGGCACCGGCTCGTCACCGACCCGGCCGATCGACCGGGCCACCCAGGCGAACAGCCGCGACGTCTCGTCCGGGCACGCGGCCACCCACAGTGCGCGCATGGTCAGCGAGAAGTCCCGCAGCCAGGAGTAGCGGTAGTCGTAGTTGCGATCGCCGCCGATCCGCTCCGGCAACGAGGTGGTCGGGGCCGCGATCACCGCCCCGCTCCGGGCGTACGTGAGGCCGCCGAGCACCGTCGCGCTGTGCTGGACCAGCTCGGGGTAGCGGCCGGAGTACCCGTGCGTCTCCCGGAACGCCTCCCACGCCCGCGTCGTCTCGGCGAGGGCGGCCAGCGGGTCCAGCCGGACGGGCGGCGTCCCGTACGTCTGCCCGAACGCCACGTCCATCCCGACCACCTGGCCGGCGGAGATCTCGAACTCGTGGGTCACCCGGTCCCGACCGGCCCGCAGCGGCAGGTCTCCGGCGCGCAGCACCAGCACCACCGGACCGGCGCCGGCCAGCACCCCGCCGCCGGGCCGCTCGTGCAGGTACGGCGTGAGCAGCCCGTCCTCCGGGCGGGGGGCGAAGTCCAGCGCCATCCGGACCCGCCCGGACAGGCCCTCGACCACCCGGATGAGCACGGCGGGTGAGTTCTTGCCCAGGTCGTGGGCGCGGGCGCCGATCTCGGCGGCGAGCGCGTCCGTCACCGCCACGCTGCCCTGCGGAGTGTGGTGCACCGTGCGCAGCACAAGCGTGTCCGGCCGGTACGCACGCTCGACCCGGTAGCCGGGGCCCCCGGCGCCAACCGGCGCCAACCGGAAGTACCCCCCGTTCGGGTCGAGCAGCCGCCCGAACACCGAAGCGCTGTCGAACCGCTGCGGGCACCACCAGTCGATCGAACCGTCCCTGCCGACAAGCGCGCCGGAGCGGGAGTCCGACAGAAATCCGTAGTCGGAGATCGGCGGCTGCTGCACCCGCGGGGCGTACCCGCTTCGGCCCGGATCAGACTGCCGCCGTCACGCGGTCGGCGGCTCGTCCTCGCCGGCCTCCTCGGCCCTGTCCGCCTCCTCCTTGGTGTGGTGCACGGCCTGGTCGGCGTGCTCGGGAGGGCCGTAGACGGTGTAGAGCACCAGCGGGTTCGGGCCGGTGTTGACGAAGTTGTGCTTCGTTCCGGACGGCACCACGACCAGGTCGCCCGCAACGACCTCCTTCGTGGCCCCGGCGACCCGGGCCTCACCGGTCCCGCTGACGAAGGTCAGGATCTGGTCGATCCCCTCGTGCACCTCCTCGCCGATCTCCCCGCCCGGCGGAATGGTCATGATCACCAGCTGGGTGTGCTCGCCGGTCCACAGCACCCGCCGGAAGTCCGGGCTCTTCTCGGCGACGGTCGCGATAGTGAAATGCTCCATGGCCTGCTCATACCCCGTTCGGTCGCGCGTCACGCCGGGACTGGCAGATGGTGGAATTCCCCACGGTCGGCAGGTTTGGATCCGCGCCGAGCGGGGATCGACAAACCCAGACCGGCGCAAGCGGCCGGTCGAGCCAGGTCCCCGCCGGCGTACCGCCGAACGGCTGCGGTGGTGGGAGACGGCCAGAGCGCGGCGACGTTCCGACCACGGTCGAAGCGGCGCCGTGCGCTCTTTTCGGTCGCCGAACCGACAGCCGGGCAGCGGATTTTCGACCCGAAACCTGTGGACGTATGCGAATGCCTGACTACATTGAGGTATGGTGCCCGCCCCCGGGGGCCGGGCGGCGGAACCTGTCTACCGCCCCATCCTCGCCAGCCGCCGACGCGGCGAGCTGGAAGCGTTGAACCACCTCGACCCGGCCGTCGCCCCGCTACTCGCCCCGATCCTGGAGATCAGCGCCGTCGATCGCTCCACCATTGACGCACTGCGCCGGCTGCCGGTCGGTCTGCTGCCAGCCGTCGACGTCACCGCCCTGCCCGAGTCGCCCGACACGGAGCTGGCCGGGTGGGGCGTACCGCTGATGCCCGTCATCGGGCTCGCGGAGGGTGACCGGCGACTGGTCGCGCACGGGACGGCGGCCCGGGCGTACGCGCGGGGGGCGCTGCTCCGGCTGCGCACCGCGCACGACCGGGCGGGGCCGGACGCGGACACCACAGCCGTCGAGCGGATCTGGCGACTCACCGGCCTCGCGCCGGAGGAATGCGACCTGCTGGTGGACGCCGGCGACGTGTGCTGCCCGGCGGACGTGCGGGTGGCCGAGCCGCGGGTACGCCGGCTGCTGGACTGGGCTCGTCGCCACGCCTGGCGCTCGGCGACGGTGGCGGCCGGCGGTATGCCGCCGACGCTGTCCCGGCTGCTCGTAGACGAGCCGGTCCGGCTGGAGCGCTGGGACTGGCAGCTCTGGCGGCGGCTGGCCGACGTCGGGGTGGACTACGGCGACTACGGTGTCGGGCCGGCGCTGTCGGACTCCGGCGATCCCGGCGACCGGATGCCCACCGTGCGCTACACCGCCGACGACTGTTGGTGGGTCTACCGCTGGTCACGTCGGGGCGGCCGGGGGGACGACCGCTTCGCCGACCTGTGTCGCACGCTGGTGTCGGCGCCGCACTGGTCGCGCACCGGGGCCGCCTTCTCGTGGGGCGACCACGAGTTGCTGCGCCGCGCCCGCCGGGGCGCCGGCGCCGGGTCGATCGCCACCTGGACGGCGTGGAGCACGTCGCACCACCTGGCACACGTGCTCGCCGCGCTGTCCCGACCGGACGACACCACCGGGCCCGGGTGGAACCCCCGGTCGGGCCCGCCGCAGCGAGGGCGATCGCTGCGGTGAGAACCGCCCAGGAAGCGCTGCGGTGAGAACCGCCCAGGAAGCGCTGCGGTGAGAACCGCCCAGGAAGCGCTGCTTACCGGCTACTGCTGCTCGGTGAACCCGAACTGGATGATTCCCTCGTCGTCGACGGTGGCGTCCACCGAGGCGTCGCCCAGCAGCTCGGCGGCGTCCGGGTCGAGGAAGATCCGGGCACCCTGGTTGTCGACGACGTGGTCGCCCTGCGCCGGCTCGGGCACCAGTTCCACGGTGAGCGATCCGGCGTCGGCGTCGGCGGCGATCCGGACACCACCGTCCTCGGCCACGTCCTGCTGGTTGGCCAGGTCACGGATGACGAGCACGGCGTTGTCGGTCATGGTGAGCATTTGCGGAACTCCTCGTGGATTCTCGGCTCGCGGTCGGTTGTCGCGCGGACCGGACAGTCGGCCCGCGTACGAGCGCGCGTGGGAGGCGACGGGAGGGACGGACGGTCATCGCCGTCGCATCGAATCGGGGCAGCTGACGGGCCCCGTCCCTTCCCACGGTGCCCGCCACCAGGCGATCCGTCAAATAGAGCCGGATCAGTCGAGCGCGGGGGCAGGGCCCGCCCGGCACCCGGATTCCCCCACCGTTTTGCCCGAATCATCCTTACGCTGAGTGCATGGATGACGCTCGTCGTGCTGGCGCCGAGTTCCTCGGCACCCTGCTGCTGGTGTTCTTCGGCGTGGGCGCGGCCGTCGCCGCGCGGATCCAGGGTGGCGTGGTGGTCGTCGCGCTGGCCTTCGGGTTCGTCATGCTGGCCCTCGTCTACACGATCGGCCCCCTGTCCGGCAGTCACGTCAATCCGGCGGTGACGCTCGGCGTGCTGTTGTCCGGCAAGATCACGCTGATCGGCGCGGTGGCCTACTGGGTCGCCCAGTTCGTCGGCGCGACCGTGGCCGGCTTCCTGCTCTGGGCGCTGACCCGCTGGGGTGACGTGGCGGACCAGACCGGGGCGCTGGGCTCGAACGGGTACGGCGCGCACATCAACCGGGGCGGCGCCGCCGTGCTGGAAATCGTGCTGACCTTCCTCTTCGTCCTGGTCGTCCTGGTCGTGACGAGCCGCAGCGAGAATCCGGGCGTCGCGGGGGTAGCCATCGGGTTGGCCCTGGCCGCCACCCAACTGGTCGGCGTGACGCTTACCGGCGCGGCGGTCAACCCGGCCCGCGCCTTCGGGCCGGCCGTCTTCCAGGGTGGCACCGCTCTACGCCAACTCTGGGTGTTCATCGTCTTCCCGCTGCTCGGCGGGGCTCTCGCCGCGTTGGTGGCGCCGCTGGTGATGGGCGCGCAGCGGCACTACTGGGGTGGGCACGACAGGTCGGTCGGCGGACCGAAGTAGACGTCGGCGGCAATAACCTTCGACCGAGGCTCTTTTCTGGCGATTACCTCCGTGACAGCATCGGCGCATGCATCGTCGTCTCTTTCCGCACGCTGCCGCGCTGCTCGCGCTGGCCGTCACCGCGGCCACCGTCGGCGCGTCCGGCGCCACCGCCCAGTCGCCCACCCCCGCGACGACCCGGCTGCACGCCACCATCGACACGATCCTCGCCGACAGCCGGCTGGCCGGCGCGCAGACCTCGGTGGTCGTCGTCGACACGAACACCGGGCAGACCCTCTACGACCGCAACGGCGACCGGCGGCTGGTCCCGGCGTCCAACACCAAGCTGCTGACCTCGACCGCCGCCCTGGAGTTGCTCGGCCCCGGGCACCACTTCAGCACCGACGTCCACACCACAGGCAAGCGCCGCGCCGGGCTGCTCTCCGGCAATCTCTACCTGCGCGGCGGCGGTGACCCGACCATGCTCGCGGCCGACTACGACGCCCTCGCCGCGCAGGTCGCCGCCGACGGCGTCCGAGTCGTCACAGGCAACCTGGTAGCCGACGACACCCGCTACGACCGCACCCGGCTGGGCCCCGACTGGACCTGGGACGACGAGCCCTACTACTACGCCGCGCAGGTCTCCGCTCTCACCGTCGCGCCGGACACCGACTACGACGCGGGCACCGTGATCGTGCACGCCGCGCCCGCCGACCGGGCCGGCGCCAGGCCGGTGGTCAGCACCACGCCGTCGACCGGGTACGTCCACATCGACAATCGCGCCGAGACGGTGAGCGAGGGCGACACCTCGATCTCCATCGAGCGCGAGCACGGCGGCAACACGATCGTGGTGACCGGCCAGATCGCCGTCGGCGACGAGCCCGCCAGCGACTGGGTGACCGTCTGGGAGCCCACCGGCTACGCGGCCGAGGTCTTCCGGGCGGCGCTACGCCGGCACGGCGTACGGGTGCTCGGCCGGACGGTGCTCGGCGAGCCCACCCCGGAGGCGGCCCAGCAGGTGGCGCGGCACGACTCGATGAGCCTGGGTGAGCTGATGACGCCGTTTCTCAAGCTCTCCAACAACGGGCACGCCGAGGTCCTGACCAAGGAGATCGGCCGGGTGCTGTCCGGCGCGGGCACCTGGTCCGCAGGTCTCACGGCGATAAGCGAGTACGTCGCCGACACCGGAATGGACACCGAGACGCTGCGCCAGCGCGACGGCTCGGGATTGTCCCGCCGCAACCTGGTGCCGGCGACGGAGTTCGTCGACCTCCTGGCCGCCGTGCGAGCCGAGCCCTGGTTCGCCACCTGGTACGCGGCGCTGCCCATCGCCGGGCAGCCGGAACGGTTCGTCGGCGGCACGCTGCGCAGCCGCATGGCCGGCACCCCGGCGGCGGGCAACGTGCACGCGAAGACCGGCAGCCTCACCGGCGTCTCCGCGCTGTCCGGCTACGTCACCAGCGCGGACGGCCACCTGCTGGCGTTCTCCATCCTGCTGAACAACTACCTGACGGCGTCGGTCAAGCCGCTGGAGGACCAGATCGCCGTGGCGCTGGCCGACCATCGGGAGGACGCCGCGAGCGCGGCACGGGCCGCGCCGCCCGCGGTGCCGGAGACGCCGCGTACACCGGAGGGCGTCGAGTGTTCCTGGGTCAAGCCGATCACCTGCTGAACGGCTGTGTCAGGCCGGACGGTCCGGTGTGTGGGGCACCGCCGTGGGGTCGCCGCGCTCGATGAGCGCGGCGATCTCGGCGGCCCGCAGCCCGCGCAGCGCCAGCACTCGGGTGCCCCATCGGTGCAGCCGGCACGGGTGTGGGCTGGCGTCGTTGCGGCAGACCACACCGCCGGACCAGCGCCGCGGTGCGTGCACCACCACCGCACGCACCGCGAACTGGGCGTCCTCGCCCGTCACGTACGGCGGCAGGGGAATGTCGCGGAGCACCTCGCCGGGCAGGTCGTCGGCACCGGAGGAGTCGACGGGACGGACGCGGTGGGCGGTACTGCTGCTCATCTGCGGGTCCTCCACAGTGGAAAGTGAGACGGGGACCACAGAAAGTTACGTCGCTGTCGACCGAGGGCGACGGACAAACTGTCCCGCGCCCCGCCCGGTTCAGCGCAGCGCGACGGCCTGGAGCCCGACGTTGCCGCAGTGCTCGGTGAAGACCTTCTCGACGGTCCAGGTCAGCACCAGCCGGGCGTTCTTCGGCAGCTCGAACCGGATGGTGAACACCGCGCTCTGGCTGGTGTACGGGTCCTCCAGGCGTGCGGTGCCGACCGGCCCGCCGGTGGACAGCCGCGCGTCCAGCCGACCCCGGGCCATCCAGATCCCGGCGTAGACCTGGACGGTACGCGGCGCCCCGCTGCCGACGACCGCCAGCGTGAACCCGTTGCCCACACCACAGGTGTAGACACCGTTGGAACTGCCACGGTCGAACCGCTCGGGCGTGCCGTCGGACCAGCGGACGACCTCCTGGTTGCCATCCCAGCCGATCCGGTTGCCCCTCCCACCTCCGTCGACGATCTCGCCGGATCCGGAGCGCTTGCGGACGGTCGAGGTGCCGCCGCGCAGGCCCCAGTGCATCCAATCGCGAACGCCCACGGCGGTGAGGTCGACCTCGGCAGGCACCTCGGCACGGCTCACCGACAGCAGCGACGCCCCCGGCCTTTTCGGAGGCGGTGCGGGCGTGCTCGTCGACGGGGTCGGTTCGGGCGAGGGCGGCCGTTCCCGGGGGCGCAGGCCGGGCAGCGCCGGCCCGGCGTCGGTGGCGTGTCCGTCGGCAGCCGGGAAGGCCGTCGGTCGAGTGGCCCCGGCGGGTATGCCACCCGCGCCACCGACCGGGCTACCGGCCGATTCCGGGCCGGACCGTGTGCCGAGGTACGCGACGAGCAGCACGAGGCAGACGAGCGCGCCGAGCCCCTCCAACGCCCAGCGCCGCCGCTGCCGGGCACGGGCGAGCCGGCGCAGCATGCGGCCGTTCAGCCCGGTGGCGACGGTGGGCGGCCGGTGCGACGCGGGTCGCCCGGTCGGCTCGTCCCCGGCCCGCGCACCATCCCGCGTACGGTCCTCGTCCGCCACCGACCCCTCCACTCCGCCGCCCGGCCGCCACGGCACGCGACGGATCGACAGTCCACTGTGGGCCGCTCAGGTTCACACCGGTGTGGTCGACACGCTAAATCGGGACAGGCTGGCCTGTCCAGTCCGGATCGGGACGGTATGGGACGTCCGACGGTCTCGTGGCAGATCGACGGAGAGCCAGCCCGTGTCAGCCGATCCGGAAGCCGAGCGCCTGCGCGATGACGAGAGCCTGCTCGGCGTCGACGATGGCGCCGGCTCGTTCGACAGACGTCGGGTCCAGCGCCGTGAGGTCGCTGCGCCGCAGGTCAGCACCGCCCAGACGGCAGTTGTGCAGTTGCGCACCGGAGAGGTCGACGCCGGCCACCGTGGCGCCGGTGAGGTTGGCGCCGGTCAGGTCGGCCTCGCGCATCCGCACGCCGCTCAGCCAGACGGCGCGCAGGTCCGCGCCGGGCAGCGCGACGAACGACCAGTCGCCGCCGTCGACCCGCAGCGGGCGAAGCTCGCACTGGACGAAGGTGCTCCCGACCAGCTTGCAGCCGGTGAACTCGGCCTCGAAGAAGTTGCACCGCCGGAAGACACAGCGGGTGAACGCCGAGTCGAGGTGCCGGGACGCGTTGAACTGCACGTTACCGAACGTGCAGCCGGTGAAGACCGCGCCACGGGTCACCGCCTCGGTCAGGTCCACGTCGAAGAACTCGCACGCCACGAACTGGCGGTCGGTCAGCTCCTCGGCGTACCAGTCCTCGTGGCGGAAGGTCACGTCCTCGGTCAACTCCGGCATCCGGCCAGGCTAGTGCCGCCCACCGACGCCCTCGGGGCGGCCCGCGGGTGGCGGCCCCCTTCCGGTGATGGCGTACCGCCGAGTAGGTTCGGCGACGTGAGTGTGGCTCGGAGCACGGACCCGGATCAGATCGGTTTCGACCCGGCGCGGCTGGCGCGGATCGACGACCACTTCGGCAGATACGTCGACGACGGCCGGTTGGCGGGCTGGCAGGTGGTGGTCACCCGGGGCGGCGAGGTGGCGCACTCCTCGACGTACGGCCTGGCCGACCGCGAGTCGGGCGCCCCGGTCGAGGCCGACACACTCTGGCGGATCTACTCGATGACCAAGCCGGTCACCTCGGTCGCCGCCATGATGCTGTGGGAGCAGGGCCGCTTCGAGCTGACCGACGAGATCAGCCGCTGGCTGCCCGAGTTCGCCGACCTGCGGGTCTACTCGAAGGGCTCGACGCTCAAGCCGTACACCGTGCCGGCCAGCGAGCCGATCCGGGTCTGGCATCTGCTCACCCACACCGCCGGTCTGACGTACGGCTTCATGCAGACCTCGGTGGTCGACGGGCTCTACCGGGCGGCCGGCTACGACCTGTACCCGCCGGCGGACGTCGACCTGGCAGGCGCCTGCGCGGCCTTCGGCGAGCTGCCCCTGCTCTTCCAGCCCGGCACGGCGTGGGGCTACTCGGTCGCCACGGACGTGCTCGGCCGGCTGGTCGAGGTGGTCTCCGGGCAGACCTTGGACGCCTTCTTCGCCGAGAAGATCTTCGGCCCGCTGGGCATGACGGACACCCGCTGGTGGGTCGAGGGCGACGAGGCCGAGCGGCTGGCCGCGCTCTACGCACCGGATCCGCGCAGCGGCCGGGCGGTCCGCTACGACCGGCTCGGCGCGCTCGCGCACCACAAGCCCGGCCTGCTCTCCGGTGGCGGTGGCCTGATCTCCAGCGCCGCCGACTACCACCGGTTCACCCAGATGCTGCTGCGCGGCGGCGAGCTGGACGGCGTACGCCTGCTCGGGCCGCGCACGGTGCGTTTCATGACCCGCAACCACCTGCCCGGCGGACAGGATCTGGGCACGCTGTCCACCGGCGGCTTCGCCGAGACCACCCTCGACGGGATCGGCTTCGGTCTCGGCTTCGCGGTGGTCGAGGACCCGATCCCGAGCCGGGTGCCGAGCAGCGTCGGCGAGTACTACTGGGGTGGGGTCGCCAGCACGGCCTTCTGGGTGGACCCGGCGGAGGAGATCACCGCGCTGCTGTTCACCCAGCTCATGCCGTCGAGCACGTACCCGCTGCGCTCCCAACTGCGCCAGCTCGTCTACGCCGCCCTCGTCGACTGACCGGGATCGCCGTTCCGCCGACGGGTGGGGTGCCCGGTCCCTAGCCTGAGCTGGTGAGCACCATTGTCGTGTTTGGCGCGGGCGGCACCGCCGGGTCGCGGGTCACCGCCGAGGCGGTCGACCGGGGGCACCGGGTGATCGCCGCGGTCCGCCGCCCGGAGGCCACCTCGTACCTGCCGGCCGGTGTACGGACCGTCACCGGCGACGCCACGAGCGAGCGCAGTGTCCGGGAGCTGGCGCCGGACGCGGACGCGCTGGTGGTGGCGATCGGCGGCGGCGAGCGCGGGCTGTGGCGCGACGCGGCGGAGAACCTGGTCACCACGCTGCGGTCGGTGCCGTCCGCGCCGCGGATCATCCACCTCGGCGGCGGGTCGACCCTGCTCACGCCGCGTGGCACCCGCATCCTCGACGAGCCGGACTTTCCGGAGCGGTACCGGGACGCGGCGCTGGGCCAGGCCGACGCCCTGGACTACTACCGCACCGCCGCCGACGGGGTGAGCTGGACCTACGTGTCGCCGCCGCCACTGGAGTTCCACCCAGGCGACCGCACCGGGCACTACCGCACCGGCACCGACGAGCCGGTCACCGACGACCAGGGCCGGTCGGTGCTCACCTACGAGGACCTGGCTGTCGCGATCGTCGACGAGATCGAGCAGCCCCGGTACGTCAACGCCCGCTTCACCGCCGCGTACTGACCATCGCGGCAACCGACGGTCGGGGCCGAGGAACCTACCTCCCCTCGCCCCCTGTAGAGCTGCCCCAGAGATGGGGCAGACGCGGGCGGCAACGCAGAGGACAGCCACCCGCACGCGGCGGACACGCCACCCTCGTCGTCCGCCCCATATCTGGGGCAGCTCTACAGCACGCCAACCCACCCGGTGGGTGCGGGCGCGTTCGGTTGATCGAGCATCGCCGGACCTGGGGTGGCGCTCACCGCCGCGTAGTGAGAAGGGGCGTCAGTCGGCGAGGCGGGCCGGGAAGCCGCCGGTGGCGATGGGACCCCAGGCGTCGATGGTGACCCGGATCAACGACTTGCCCTGGCGCACCATGGCCGCCCGGTAGTCGTCCCAGTCCGGGTGCTCGCCGGAGATGCTGCGGAAGTACTCCACCAACGGCTCCAGCGCCTCGGGCAGGTCCAGCACCTCGGCGGTGCCGTCGAGCTGCACCCACGGGCCGTTCCAGTCGTCGGAGAGCACGCAGGCCGAGACCCGGGGGTCACGACGAATGTTTGTCACCTTCGCCCGCTCGGGATAGGTGGACACGACGAGCCGGCCCTGGCCGTCGATGCCGGCGGAGACCGGCGAGGACTGCGGCCGGCCGTCCGCCCGGGTGGTCATCAGCACGACACGGTGCCGAGGCCGGAGGAAGTCGAGCAGGGTGTCCCGGTCGACCCGGGTGTTCTTCGCGATGCTGCGCGCCATTCCCCGTTCCTACCAGGGGCCGAGGGCCGCGGAACACCGGGGCACTACCGCCAGCTGTACCCCTTTTCCGGTGGCGTGCGGTATCGGCCAGGGCCGCCGCCGTTCCTAGCATCGGACGCATGAGACCAAACAGGGAGCCGTCGGACCGGCGCGTCCCACCCGCGGAGACCGCCGCGGCCGGCTCCCTGCAGACCCGTGCGGCGCCGGCAGCGGTTTACCTGGAGTCGGTGTCGAAGGAGTACGGGTCGGGGAGGAACGCGGTACGGGCCCTCGACGCGGTGACAGCCGCGTTCCCGCGCGGCACCTTCACCGCCGTCATGGGCCCGTCCGGGTCGGGCAAGAGCACATTTCTGAACTGCGCGGCCGGCCTGGACCGGCCGACGTCGGGCCGGGTCATGCTTGGTGACACGGAGCTTTCCAGCCGGTCGGAGCGCGAGTTGACCGAGCTGCGACGCGACCGGATCGGGTTCGTCTTCCAGGCGTACAACCTGCTCGGGGCGTTGACCGTCGAGGAGAACGTCACGCTGCCGCTGCGGCTGGCGGACCGGAAGACCGATCAGGCGTTCCTGCGGGAAGTGCTGACCGCTGTCGGCCTCGGCGAGCAGGCCAAGCGGCGGCCGAACGAGCTTTCCGGCGGTCAGCAGCAGCGGGTCGCGGTGGCCCGCGCGCTGATCACCCACCCGGATGTGGTCGTCGCGGACGAACCGACCGGCGCGCTGGACACCCGGTCCAGCAAGCAGGTTCTGGAACTGCTGCGACACATCGTCGACGACATGGGGCAGACGGTGCTCATGGTCACCCACGACCCGGTTGCCGCCTCCTTCGCCGACTCGGTTGTGTTCCTCGCCGACGGCAGGATCGCGGGCCAACTGACCCGACCCACCACGGAGCAGATCGCGTCGCGTATGACGCACCTGGGCGAATGGTGATCCGCCGCATCCGGCGGCTGGTCCGCCTCGTGGTGCCGTACCCCAGAGATCTGTCGCTGGCGTGGAGCACGATCAAGGGGCGCAAGGGCGGCTTCGTCGGCTCCTTCGTCGCGATCGCCGCGGGTTCGGCGGTCATCACCGCCTGCGGGACCCTGCTGGTGTCCGGGCTCGGCACCGGCGTGGCCCCCGAGCGCTACTCGGGGACGGCTGTGGTTCTCGGCGGTCAGCAGTCGTTCCGGCTGGACGAGACCTCCCAGGTCCGCTACAGCGAGCGCGTCACGCTGCCCGTCGACAAGGTCGCCGCCGTCGCTGCGGTGCCCGGTGTTCGGTCAGCCATCGGAGACGTCAACGTCGAGGTCAGCGTGCTGACCTCCAACGGCGACACGGTGCCCGGCCCGGACGGCTTCCCGGTGTTCGGGCACGGCTGGTCCGCCGCGGCGCTCGCGCCGTTCCGGGTCCGCGACGGCCGGGCGCCCGCCGCGCCCGACGAAGTCGTGCTCGACGCCGACCTCGCCGCGCGCGGCGGCGTGTCGCTCGACGAGACCGTGCGCCTCGTGGTCGGCTCGATCCCATCGTCCTATCGCGTGGTGGGCACGGCCGCCATCCAGGGGAACGGGTTGGATCGGCAGTCCGCCGTGTTCGTCACCGACGATCAGGCGGCCAGGCTGTCCGGCCGTCCGGACCGGGTGGACGCGGTCGGCGTGCTCGCGGCGCCCGGAGCCACCCCGGAGCAGTTGGCCGAGCGCATCACGGCCGCCGTACCGGGCGTGCTGGCGCACACCGGCACGGGACGCGGCGACGTGGAGTTCCTGGACGTGGGCGCCGCCCGCAGCCTGGTGGTGGAGACGGCGGCGTCGTTCGGCGGCACCATGGTGCTGATCGTGGTGTTCGTGGTGGCGAGCACCCTCGCACTGTCGGTGCGGCAGCGCAGACGAGAACTGGCCCTGCTACGTGCCATCGGCGCGACACCTCAGCAGATCCACTGGATGATCGGCGCCGAGATGACAGTCGTGTCGTCGGTGGGCGCCGTGGTCGGCGCGGCGCCCGGCGTGGCGCTCGCATTCGTCATGCGCGGCGTGTTCGTCCTCGCGGGCGTGATGCCCCCGGACTTCCGGATGCGGGTGGGGTTGCTGCCCGTCCTGGCCTCGCTGGTGTTGTGCATGACGAGCGCCCGGCTTGCCGGCTGGCTGGTCGCGCGGCGGGTGGCCAAGGTCAGCCCGGTCGAGGCTCTCGGTGACGCCACGGTCGAGCCCACGAAGATCGGCTGGGTTCGGTTGATCATCGGCGTCGTCCTCATTCCGCTCGGGCTGCTGCTGACGTTCGGCAATGCCGTGTCACCGGGCGACTCGGCCGCCGACACGGCCGGGAGCGCGGTCCTGGTGTTCGTCGTGGCGCTCGGATGTCTTGGACCCCAACTGCTTCGGGGCGCCATCGTGCTGTTCGGCTCGCGCCTCAACCGGCAGTCCACGGCCAGCGGGTTCCTCGCCCAGGCCAACGCGCGGACCAACTCGAAGCGGTTCAGTTCGGCGACCATTCCGCTGGCCATGGGCGTGACCCTGGCCGCCGTGCAGGTGTTCGGCGCCTCCACGGCGATCGCGGGGGCGCAGCACCAACTCGAGGACGGCCTGCGGGCCGACCACGTGCTGACCGCGTCGTCCGGTGCCGGGGTGTCTCCCGGAGTCGTGGATGCCGTGCGCGGCGTGCCCGGCGTCGCAGTGGTGACGCCGGTGGCCCGGATGCAGGTGCTGTTGACCTTCCCGTCCGAGGACAGCACCGCGACCAAGGTCTTCGCCGCCCAGGGCGTGGAGCCCGAACGGCTCTCCGAAACCATGGATCTCGCGGTGGACCAGGGCGACATCGCGGAACTGCACGGCGAGGCGGTGGCACTGAGCAGAGTCGCCGCGCAGACCGTCCGAGCGAGAGTCGGCGGGACTGTCGACCTCCGGCTCGGCGACGGCACGCTTGTCGCGCCACGGGTGGTGGCGATCTACGAGAACGGCCTGGGTTTCGGTGATGTCGTCCTGCCCAACGACCTCGTCGTGGCCCACACCACCGCGCGGGTGGACGCCGCGGTGCTGATCCGATCGGTGGACGGGACCGACCCGCAGGCGCTCGCCGACGCGCTGCGTGGCGTCGTCGCACGCTACCCGACGGTTCAGGTCGGGGACCGGCAGACGTTCCTGGCCGCCCCGGGGCCCGGCGGCTCGGGTGACTGGGCGCTGAACCTGCTGTTCCAGACGGTATTACTCGGCTACATCGCCATCGCCGTGGTGAACACTCTCGTGATGGCCACGACGGCGCGGGTTCGCGAGTTCGCGATGCTGCAACTCATCGGCGCCAGCCGGAACCAGCTCCACGCGATGATGAACGGCGAGGCCAGGCTCGTGGTCTTTTCGGCACTGCTGTTCGGTTCGTTGGCAACGATCCCACCGCTGATCGGCATCAGCCTCGGACTGACGCAGTCGCCCGTTCCGAGCATCTCCCTTACCGGGCTCAGTGCGATCGTGGCGATCACCGTCGCGCTCTCCTGGGGTGCGATCAGGGTGGCCACCCGGTACGCGTTGCGACAGGCGCCTGTCGACGCGATCGGCGGTCGTGAGTGAGCAAACGATGGAGGCGGGGCCGGATCAGCGACCGCTCACCTGGCCCGCGGCGTTGAGGTGGGCGATCAGCGGGGGCCGGCGGCGGCGCGGTGCACCGCCTGGGTGGGCACGCGGGGCCGACCGACCGGGCGCCAGGCCCGGCCGTTGGCATAGATCACCCGGAAGCCGAGGTACGAGGCCAGCGGCGCCCAGTGCGCGGAGCCCATCCGCAGTTCGGCGGCATTGTGCCGCTGCCCGTTCGCCAGCACGTCGAGCAGGACGGTTTCGAAGGCGGCCGACTCGACCCAGTCGACGTCCCGGGTGAAACCGCAGATCAGGGCGGCCCCGGTGACCTCCAGGAACTCGCGCAGCACCGCGTCCGACGCGCGTAGGACGGAACAGCTGCCAAAATAGAGCCGGCGCCCCTCGCAGCGGCCGGCCATCAGCTCGGCCACCTCGTTCAGCTCCACCGACTGCCAGTCGGTGAGGCAGAGCCGACTCGGCTCGCCGTGCATCGCGAAGAAGCCGACGCGGTGGTCGGCGTACTGCTTGAGCAGCCAGCGGTCCAGGAAGTAGAACAGCTCGTCGCGGGTGGCCGCGTCCTTGTGAATGAAGCGGATCTTGCCAAGCCGCTCCAGCAGCTCAAGGGTGGGCAGCACGGAACCGCGTTCGTTGAGGTCACGGTGCCACTGACCCTCGACACAGAAGACGCCACCGCGTGCCACGTGCACCTCCGCCAGTCCGCCGGCCAGCGCTGACGTTACCGGCCCCCGACGCGCGAGGAACATCACCCTGGGTGTGACCGATTGCGACGTTCGGTGGGGTTATCCCGTCACCGGGTCCATCGGGGGGAAATGGCTGTTTCGCAAATCAGTCGAATTCCCAGCCGATGCCCAGGAACAACGAATCGTGAGGACAATTCTCGTTAATTGCCGCCTACGGCACTGATCAGTGCGAGGGTGGAAATCACGGGACGTCCCGGTCGATGTCCCGAAGCAACCCCATTCGCTCTCCTATCGGGAGGACTTCTGTGCGCGTAAACACCTTGAAGCGAGTTGCTGTCGCTTTCGCCCTGGCGCTGCCCGGGGCAGCGATCGCCTCGGTGGTCGCCGCGCCGGCAGCGTACGCGGACGGCTGCTACACCTGGAACCGCAACCTGTACCAGGGGCGCTCCGGCGACGACGTCCGCCAGCTGCAGATCCGGGTCGCCGGCTGGGCCGGCTACCGGGACATCGTGGAGAACGACGGTCGCTACGGACCGAAGACCGCCGCCGCGGTCAAGCGGTTCCAGCAGGCGTACGGGCTGCGCGCCGACGGCGTCGCGGGCCCGCAGACCTACGCCAAGCTGTACCAGCTCCAGGACAACGACTGCACGCCCGCGCATTTCAGCTACAACGAGCTGGACAACGGGTGTGGCGGCAGCGGGTGGAGCGGCGGTCCGGTGTCGGCGAGCCAGACGAAGCAGAACGCGCTGCGCACCATGTGGAAGTTGGAAGCGTTGCGCAAGAGCCTCGGCGACAAGCCGCTGAACGTGTCGAGCGGTTTCCGCAGCCGCGCCTGCAACAACCAGGTGGGCGGCGCGTCGGACAGCCAGCACCTGTACGGCAACGCCGCAGACGTCACCTCGCGGACGTCCTCGCTCTGCACGGTGGCCAAGAGCGCCCGCAACAAGGGCTTCAGCGGCATCTACGGGCCGGGCTACCCCGACCACGACGATCACGTGCACGTCGACTCGCGGCGCGAGAACAACAGCGACAACAGCCCGAACACGACGAGCTGGTCCGCGCCGGACTGCGGCATCGGCGCCGGCAACGACTGAACAAGCCGGCAGTGTGACGTCGGCCCGGCGCGGGTGGAGATCTCCGCGTCGGGCCGACGTCGTGTCGACCCCGGACAGGGCGTGGGTGGGGACCGCTCAGCTCGCCCGGGGCCAGCGCGGCGCGGTGACGGGGGGAGTCACCGGCCGGCCGGCAGAGGCCTGTCGTACCCCCGCAGGGGTGACCCGCGCGGCCTGGTGTCGCGCCGGCAGCCCGCCGCGGCCCGGGGCCGGTGCCGGATAGCCGGCGGTCGTCGCCGGCCGGACGCCTGTGGGACGCGCCGACGACGGCCCGGTCGCGGTGAACGGGAAGGGCACGTGCACGAAGGGGTTGCCGTGCTGGATCAACGCTTCGATCTGCCGCTCGTTGAGCCCGTGTGACTCCAGGACCCGACGCCCCCACCTGTGCAGTCGGCACGGGTAGGAGGCGCCGTCGTTGCGGCACAGCGGCCCGGTCGGCCACTCCTCGGCGGTGTGCACGACCACCGCCCGGACCGCGAGCCGGACATCCTCGGGGGTCAGTGGTGCCGGCACCGGCACCTCACCCAGCACCAGGTCGATGGGATCCGTCGACTGCTCACCAACACGCACGGCAGGCCTCCCGCAGTTCGGCAGCGGTACGGCGGACTCACCGCACCGACATCCTCGGGCAGTGGTACGGCCGGCATCGGACGAAGGTTCAATTCCGGTACGCGCTGAGCAGATCGTCCGGCGACAGCACATGGATCCCGTCGACAGCGCTGCCGCTGCGCGATACGGCGAGGGCCGGCACCGATTCGTCGGCACCGGGCAACCGGGATCGGTGCAGGAGCAGTCGGCCCAGGTCATGCGCGTCGAAGGGTCGACTTTCCTGCCACTTGATCGATCCGACGAAGCAGATGCGCGCCGCCACGGGCGCACGATCGGCGCCGACGATGTCGATCTCCGGATCATTGGTCCGCGTCCAGTAGCCGCCGATCACCGGCGCTTCCGCTGGCAGGTGATCCACAGGCAGCCGGCGCAGCGCCTCTCGGACGACGGGCTCGATGACTCTCCCGCGCCAGGACGTCCATGACCCGGTGATCCGATCCAAGGTGAGATCACCTCGACCTCGTTCGATCTCCGCGAGGTGTGGGCCCAGGAAGGAGAGCCAGAATCGCAGGTACGGATCGGCCACGACGTACCGGGTTTCCCGGGACGGCTTCGTCGACAGTGGGAGTGCGTCGTCCACCACCCGCTTCTGGGTCAGAAGTCGCAGAGCTCGGCTCAGTGACGCCTGCGGGAGATCCCCTGCGGCACGCGCAATCAGTGAGAAGGTCCGCTCACCCGAGCCGATCGCCCGCAGCACCAGGCCGGCCTGGGACTGCGCCGGGAACTCGGCCGCCAGTGCCCGCTCGCCGCTGACCAGCAGGGCCGAGGTCGGATCCGGTACCGCGGCGCTCAGATACTCGCGCACTGATGCGCCGGCCGGCCACTCGTCGAGAATCAGTGGCAGACCACCGGACACGAGGTAGGCGTCGAACGCGTCGGCGGCCGACAGGTCGAGCATGTCGCGGACGTCGGCCGGGCTCAACGGCGGTATGACCATCTCGGTGGCACGCTGGTGAAACGGTCGGCCGTAATCGTTGAGCGCCTCCATCATCGCCAGGTCGGACCCGACACAGATCAGCAGGACCGGAAGCCGGGAGAGCTCCCGGTCGAAGATCTTCTGCAGGGTGCCCTCGAACCCCGGGTCGGTCTCGATGAGGTACGGCATCTCATCGAGGACGACGACGCTCGGCCGATCGGTCGGCAGCGCGGCGGCGAGCAGAGTGAGTGCGGCGTCCCACGTCCGTGGTTGCTGTCCCCGGAGCAGTTGCGCGCCCGGCAGCGTCGATGCGGCCGCCGCTTCCACGAAGAGCGCGAGATCGGCCGTGACGGTCGGCTGCGCCGAGGCGGTGAAGAAGAGGTGTGGCACCTCCGCTCGCTCGACGAACTCCTCCACGAGGCGCGACTTGCCGACCCGGCGGCGACCGCGCATCAACAGGGCCCGGCCGGGTCGACCGGCACGGCCCCCGCGTTCGACCCGCGCGAGTGCCGCCTTCAGCAGGGCCAGCTCTCGCTCTCGTCCCACGAAGCCGTCCACGACACCATCCTTGAGGCTCTCATTTATGGAACACTCACGGCTGAGTGTATCAACGACAGTGGCACGGATGGCTTGGTGATGCGGTTCGACGTGCCGTCAGACGAGGTCGGCGTCGTGCACCAGCAGGGCCACCTGGACCCGGTTGTTGAGATCGAGCCGGGTCAGCAGCCGGGAGACGTACGCCTTCACCGTCGCCACGCTCATGAACAACTCCCCGGCGATCTCCGCGTTGGTGCGGCCCCGCCCCAGCGCTACCGCCACTTGACGCTCCCGCTCGCTGAGCCCACCGAGCAGCCGCAGCGCCCGCTCGCGACGCGGATCCGGGCCGGCCAGACCCGGGGTGGCGGCGGTCACGTGGTCGATGAGCGTGCGGGTCACAGTCGGGGAGAGCGTCGCCTCACCCGCGGCGACCCGGCGGACCGCGTGCACGATGTCCGCCGGAGGGGTGTCCTTGAGCAGGAAGCCGGCCGCACCGGCGCGCAGCGCCCGCAACACCTGCTCGTCGGCGTCGAAGGTGGTCAGCACCAGCACCTCCGGCGGGTGCGGCTGGGCACGTAGCGCCTCGGTGGCGGTGAGCCCGTCCACCCGGGGCATCCGGATGTCCATCAGGACCACGTCCGGGGCGTACGCGGCGACCGCCGCCGGGACCTCGCCGCCGTCGGCCGCCTCGCCCACCACCAGCAGGTCCGGCAGGCCGCCGAGGATCATCGAGAGACCCGCCCGGACCAGCGCGTCGTCGTCCACGATCAGCACCCGCACCGGCGGCGTGCCGGTTCCGGCCGGACCGGGCGGGCCGGTCACGCCGGCCACGGCAGCCAGGCGGCCAGGCGGAAGTCGCCCGCGTCGTCCCGGCCGTAGGCCAGCCGACCGCCGGCAAGTGTGACGCGCTCGCTGATACCCACCAGGCCGGTGCCGGCGCCCGGCAGGCCGCCGCCGGCCGAGGTGCCGACCGGCCACCGGTTGCCGATCGCCACGGTCAGGCCGGCGCCCGGCCCGCCGGCGACGTCAACGGTGACCGCAGCGCCGGCCGCGTGCTTGCGGGCGTTGGTGAGCCCCTCCTGCACGATCCGGTACGCGGCCCGGCCCAGCGCCGCCGGCACCTCCCCGGACCGGTCCACGGTGTCGCTGACGTTGACCCGGACCCCGGCCGACCGCGATTCCGCGATCAGGGCCGGCAGGTCGGCGAGGGTGGGCTGCGGCGGCTCGGGGGCATCGCCGGGGCTGTCGCCCTCGGCCCGGAGCACGCCGATGACCTCCCGCAGGTCCTGCAGGGCGGCGTGGGCGCTGCCCCGGATCACACCGGCGGCGCGGGCCACCTCGTCGGCGGGAGCGTCCGGGCGGAACTCCAGCGCGCCGGCGTGCAGGCTGAGCAGCGAGATCCGGTGGGCCAGCACGTCGTGCATCTCCCGGGCGATCCGGGTGCGTTCGAGGTGGCGGGCCTGGGCCACCCGCAACTGCTGCTCGGACTCGGCGCGCTCGGCCCGGTCGCGCAGCGACACGATCAACTGCCGCCGGGCCCGGACGAACATCCCCCAGGCCAGCACGACGAGGCTGAACACCACACCCCACGCCGCGGTTTCCCAGTACGTCAGATTCGGGTCCGGACGCAGCCAACTGAAGCCCAGGTTCGTGATCAGGCCAGCGCCCGTGACCCCGATCGCGATGGCGGTGCGTCGGTGCACCACCACGGTGAAGTAGAAGATCAACAGCGGGACGCCGGCGGCCAACGAGAACAGGGTCAGCGGTATCGTCGCCACCACCAGCCCCAGCGGCCACCGGCGGCGCACCCAGAGCAGCCCGCAGCAGACCAGCCCGATCAGCGCGTCGACGCCGACCATCCAGTCGTGCGGGAGCGCGGTGGCGATCGTCGGGTCGGGTGCCAGGGCGTCGGCCGTGGCGAACAACACCCAGACCAGAGAGACCAGGAACGCGAGGCCGTCCACGACCCAGTCGCGGGTGGTGCGGCGCGGGTGTGCCCGGTCACGTTCGCCCGGCACGACCAGCTCCCCCGGCAGCAGCCAGGGGTGTTCCGGGACGGCGAGGCTGGTCACGGCCCCATGCTAGGCAGCCGACGGGCACCACGACCAGCTACCAAAGTCGAGACCCGAACGTCGACCAAGGTCGGTACGGCACCTACCGGCGGCCGCAGCGGAGAGCCGGGCGGCACGGGCACGCTCAACGGCATGATCACGGTAGAGAACCTCACCAAGCGGTACGGGCCACACCCGGCCGTGGACGACGTGTCGTTCCGGTGCGAGCCGGGCACCGTCACCGGCTTCCTCGGCCCCAACGGCGCCGGCAAGTCCACCACCATGCGGATGATCTGCGGACTCACCGCCCCGACGGCCGGCCGCGCCACCGTCTCCGGGCACCCGTACCGGGAGCTGCCCAACCCGGGGCGGGAGGTCGGGGTGCTGCTGGACGCCTCCGCCCAGCACGCCGGGCGCACCGGCCGCGAGGCGTTGACGCTGTCCGCGTACACCATGGGGTTGGACCGGCGCGAGGTCGCCGCGAAGCTCGACCTGGTGGGGTTGAACGCGGTGGCGGCGAAGCGTCGGGTACGGGCGTACTCGTTGGGCATGCGCCAACGGCTCGGGCTGGCGCACGCGCTGCTCGGCGACCCCCGGGTGTTGATCCTGGATGAGCCGGCCAACGGCCTGGACCCCGAGGGGATCTTCTGGATGCGCGGCCTGCTGCGCGACTTCGCCGACCGGGGCGGCACGGTGCTGCTCTCCTCCCACCTGCTGCGCGAGGTGGAGGCGGTCGCGGACCGGCTGGTGGTGATCGGGGGCGGCCGGATCGTGGCCCAGGGCGACAAGAACGAGCTGCTGGCAGGCGGCGGGACTGTGGTCCGGGCCCGCGACGGCGCGGCGCTGCGCCGCGCACTGGAACTGGCCGGGCTGAGCGCGGCCGACAGCTCCGAGGGGCTGCTCGTGCAGGCCGACGCCGAGGCGGTCGGCCAGGCCGCCGCCGATGCCGGCGTCGCGCTGGCCGAGCTGCGCCCCGCCAGCGGCGGTGGCCTCGAACAGCTCTTCCTCACCCTGACCGCCGGCGAATCCACCAAGGAGGCCGTCCGATGACCACCACCACCGCGCCCGCCGCCGACGCCGTCGTGCCCCGGCACCACACTCCGGTACGCCGCCCGTCGCTGCTCCGGCTCACCGTCGTGGAGCTGCGCAAGCTCGTCGACACCCGGGCCGGTCGCTGGCTGGTGATCACCATCGGCCTGATCACCGCCGCGATCGTCGCCCTGCAACTGGTCTACGCGAAGGAGGCCGACCAGACCTTCCTCAACTTCTTCGTCCCCTCGCTGCTGCCGGTGTCGGTGCTGCTGCCGGTGCTCGGCATCCTGTCGATCACCAGCGAGTGGTCGCAGCGGACGGCCCTCACCACGTACGCGCTGGTGCCCCGCCGGGAGCGGGTGGTGGCCGCGAAGCTGGTCGCCGTGTCGCTGACCGCGATCGCCTCGGTGCTGACCAGCCTCGCCGTCGCCGCCGTCGGGACGCTCGTGGCGTCCGCCATCGGCGGCGCTGGCACCTGGCAGTTCGACTGGTCGCTGGTGCTGAACGCGGTGGTCATCCAGGTCACCAGCGTGCTGATGGGCGCGGCCTTCGGTCTGCTGCTGCTCAACCCGCCGCTGGCCATCGTCGGCTACCTGCTGCTGCCCACCCTGTGGGGGGTGCTCGGCGAAATGGTCAAGCCCCTGCGTGGCCCGTCCGAGTGGCTGGACACCAGCAAGACCATGGAACCGTTGTTCAGCAGCGACGCAGTCACCAGCGGGCAGTGGGGGCGGATAGCGGTGTCCCTGCTGGTCTGGATGGTCCTGCCGCTGGCCGCCGGCCTGTTCCGGACGCTGCGCCGCGAGGTGTCCTGACCATGGACCTGGCCGGATACCGACCCCGCACCGTGGTCAGCGGCGGCGTGGTCGAGCTGGTCGTCATGTGGGGTGGCTTCCCGCTTGTCGGCGCGGGCGTCGGATGGCTCCTCGCGGCGACGACCGGCTGGCTCGCCCGGCTGCCCTGGGTGCCGTTCAGCGACCTGATCGAGTGGCTGGACCGGCTGCCCGAACCACAGGCAACCGCCGGCACGATAGGCGTGGGTGTCCTGGCCGGCCTGGTCGTCGCCGGGCTGGGCACCGCCGAACGGCTGATCGTCACCGTCGACGCGGCGCAGGTCCGGCTGCGCCGCGCCGCCGAGAACCGGACCGTCGCGCGGGCCGACACGCGGGTGGTCTTCCTCGCCGACAAGCACCTGGTGCTGCTCGACGCCGACGGGGCGGAACTGGTCCGGGAGTCGACGGACCTGCCCGCCGCGCGGCTCGCCGGCGCCTTCCGGGAGCACGGCTGGGCCTGGGCGGACGGCGACCCGCACCGGTCGGCGTACCGGCTGTGGGTGCCCGACCTGCCCGGTCTGCCGGCAGGGGCGGACGCGCTGCTGCGCGCCCGCGAGCGAGCGATCGCGCGGGATCGCCGCGACGACGCCCGGGAGCTGCGACGCGAGCTGGGCCGGATCGGGGTGGTGCTGCGCGACGAGGGCAAACGCCAGTACTGGCGAGCCGTCGCCCCGGGTGCGGGACGACCGACTTCGGCCGAGCGGGAGCCGGAGGGGCGGTAGCGTCTGTCCCAGAGAGATCCTGGGAGCGCGCGATGACCGAGCAGCAGCCGTACCGGGTGGTGTCCCGACACCCCGGCTTCGAGCTGCGCCGCTACCCGGCCCACCTGGTGGCCGAGATGCAGATCCAGGCATCCTTCACCCGGGCGCCGATCGAGGCGTTCCGGCCGCTGGCCGCCTACATCGGCGGCGCCAACCGGGCCCGGCACCCGATCGGGTCGGCCGCGCCGGCGCTGTCGGCGGCCAGCGACTCGGAAAAGATCGCCATGACCGCGCCGGTGGTCCAGATCGAGGGCGAGTGGCCCGGCGCGTACCTGATCCAGTTCGTCATGCCGGCCACCTTCACCACTGCCACCCTGCCCGAACCGGTGGACGCCCGGGTGCGCATCCACGAGGTCCCGGCACGCCTGGCGGCGGCGATCCGCTTCTCCGGCCGGTGGACGGAGCGGGCGTTCAGCCAGCGGGCCACCATGCTCGGCCGGTCGGTGACCGCCGCCGGGCTGCAACCCACGGGCGCGATCAGGTACGCGCGCTTCGACCCGCCGTGGAAGCCGTGGTTCCTGCGCCGCAACGAGGTCGTCCTGCCGGTCGTCGAGTAGCTAGCGCGCGGGGCGGTGCCGCAGCGACCGCCACGTCGGCAGCACGCTCGCCAGCGCAGCGAGCAGCAGGCACAGCCCCACCACCCCGGCCACCACCGACCACGGCACCACGAGGTCGACGGGGGCCCCGACCTGCTCGGCGAGGCCGGCGCGAATGCTGAGCAGACCGACGAACGCGACAGCCCCACCGAGCAGCGCACCGATCATCACCACCAGGGCGGACTCGGCCGTGACCAGCCAGATGACCTGCCGCCGGGTCGCCCCGGCCAACCGGATCAACCGCAGGTCGGCGGCTCGGCCGGCGGCGGCCAGCACCAACGTGTTGACCACGGCGATGGCGCCGTAGCCGGCCGACACACCGATCAGCAGCAGCGTGAAGAGCCAGACGAGACGGTCCTCGGCAGCGTCGGCCTCCGCCGCCCAGGTGGCGACGTCGACGACCCGTGCGCCGACCGGAGGCGCGATCCGGTCCCGGACGTACACCGTGGACGTGAGCGCCGACGGGTCGTGCGCCCGTACCACGGCCCGGGGCAGGAGCAGGTCGCCGGGGAGCGAGGTGTCGGTGACCACGGCGACGACGCGCAGCGACACCGACGTCCCGTCCGCGAAGACCACCACGTACGGCTCGGACGGCCGCAGGTTCGCCGCGGCGGTCACCACCACAGTGTCGTCGCCGCGCAGGTCGTCGAGCGTGCCGGCGACGACGGTGAGCGCCCGGTTCGCGGCGGCGAAGCCGGCCGGGTCCACACCGAGCGCGGTCAGTGGACGGTCCGCCGGCCCAGTTCCGGGGTCGGTGCGGAAGACAGTGGTCGGCAGGAGAGCGGTGCCACCGGTCGCGGCGACTGCCTGCTCCGACAGTCCCGGCGTCCGGTCGGGCACGACGATCCAGCCGGCGTTCACGTTGTCCGCCCGACCTGCCGCGTACGCGGCGGTGGTGGTTCGCACCATCCCGGACACCAGCACCGCGAAGGCGACCGTGAGCAGCACCGGGGCGGCCGTCGACGCCGTCCGCCGGGTCGCGGTGAGCGCCGAACCCCGGACCAGCATCCCGATCGCGCCGCCGGAGCGCCGCACCGGAGACCGCAGCAGTCGCACCACCGGCCCGACCACCGCCGGGGACAGCACGGTGGCACCGGCCACCAGCGCCATCACCGCGTAGAGGGCGTACTGCGCCGCGACGCGGGCCTCGCCGGCGGTCGCCGTCCCGACGCTGAGCGCGACCCCCGCCGCGACGAGCAACGCCCCGACGACGACGCGCGGCCGTCCCATCGGCCGCTGTTCCACAGTCGCCTCGCGCAACGCCTCCAGCGGGCGGACCCGCGCTGCCCGGCGCGACGCCGACCAGACGGCCAGCAGCGCGATCACCGGCCCGGCGGCGAGCGAGACCGCGACCGGCCAGGGGGCGTACCGGACCCGGAAGGTAGCCGGCTCGAACCCGACGTCGACCAGGAGCCGACCCAGCAGCGGGGCGAGCGCCGCGCCGACCAGCAGGCCGACGAGCCCGGCCGAAGCGCCGACGACGAGCGCCTCGACGTGGACCATGCGGCGGACCTGACGTCCAGTGGCGCCGACAGCACGCAGCAGGCCCAGCTCACGGCGGCGCTGGGAGATGGTGAACGCGAAGGTGGAGGCGACGACGAACACAGTGACGAAGCCGGCGAGAACAGCCGTACCGGTGAGCACCTGCATGCCGATCCAGCGGATGCGGGCGTCGTCGCGCGGCTCCAGCGCGCTGCGCGCGTCGCCGGTCAGCACCCGCCCGTCACCGCCGACGACGCCACGAGCCGCCGCGGCGACCCGCTCGGGGTCGGCGCCCGCCGTGAGCACCAGCCCGATGGCCCGGACGCCGGGCGCGAGCGCGGCGGCGACCTCGTCCGCGACATGGACGCCGGGCCCGTCGACCAGACCACTGACGGTGTACGCCTCCGGACCCGCCGCCGTCAGCAGGGTGACCCGCGCCCCGGTCCGCAACCCGAGCGCACGGTCGACAACCACCTCACCGGGCCGGCGCGGCGGTTCGCCGGCCGTGCGGCGCAGTCCACCGAGCTGGGCGCTGGACCAGCCGTGCCCCTGGTGGGCGTCCTTTCGCCCGGTGTCGGCGGCCGAAGGCCGTCCGTCGACGAGCGGCTGGGCGTAGAAGGTCCGGTCCGGCACCGCCGCCGCGACACCGGGCAGGGCGGCCAGCCGGCCGACGAGTTCCGCCGTCGCCGTGGCGGACCAGGGCCGGGTCGGCACGAACGAGTCGGCCGACGCGCCCGCCTCGGGGCTCTGCACCACTACCGCCGCCCGCGCCAACCGGTCCGGCACCTGCGGACGCCCGGAGGCGAGCAGCAGGGTGGCCGCCGACACCAGCGCGACTCCGACGGCGACGGCCACGAACGCGCTGGCCGACCGCCGGACGCTCAGCACGACGACTCCGCGACGGTCTCCCGCTCGGCGATGCGTGCGGCGACGGCGGCGGTTATCCCGTCGGTCAATTCGTCGACGACGCGACCGTCGGCGAGCAGGAGGACCCGGTCGGCGTACGCGGCGGCGGCGGGATCGTGGGTCACCATCACGACGGTCTGCCCGTGGTCGTCGACGAGCCCGCGCAGCAGCCGGAGCACCTGCCGGGACGCCGCACTGTCGAGCGCCCCGGTCGGCTCGTCGGCGAACACCACCACCGGCCGGGTGATCAACGCGCGGGCCACTGCGACGCGCTGCTGCTCGCCACCGGACAGCTCGCTCGGCCGATGCCCGGCCCGGTCGGCGAGGCCGACCGCGTCGAGCGCGGCGGCGACGTCCGCGGCCGGTGGACGGCGACCGGCCAGCCGCAACGGCAACTCGACGTTCTGCGCGGCGGTCAACGTGGACACCAGGTTGAACGCCTGGAACACGAAGCCCACGCGGTCGCGCCGCAGGCGGGTCAGCTCGTCCTCGCCGAGGTCGTCGAGCCGGGTGCCGTCGATCGTGACGGTCCCCTCGGTCGGGCTGTCCAGCCCCGCCGCGCAATGCAGCAGGGTGGACTTTCCCGAGCCCGAGGGGCCCATCACCGCCGTGAACGTGCCGCTCGCGAAGCTGGTGGTCACGCCGTCGAGCGCCGTCACCTGCCGGGTTCCGGTGCCGTACACCGCGCGCAGCCCCGTCAGGGTCACCGTGTGTGTGGTCATGACCGTTACGGTGCCGAATGCGGGGGGTGCGGCGCGTCGTGCCGGGGCTGGCACTTTCCGGCCCTCCCCCGGGCGGAGGCGAAGGCCCGCAGGCACGGTCGGATCGTCCTCGGGGATGACCCCCCACGGGTGGACGCGGTCCGGCCCGCCGGCCGATACGGTCGGACAGGTGACCGCTCTCCTGTTGACCCGACGGCTGCGACCGGTGGACCTGTACGTCGTGGACGCCGTGCTCGCCGTGGCGGTCGGTGGGCTGCTCTGCCCGTACGCGGCTCTGGAGTCCCCGCTGCGCGGGGGCGTGCACGAGCCGCTCTGGGTGTCGGTGCTCGTCGGGATGGCCCTCGGCCTGCCGCTGGCCGCCCGCCGACGGTGGCCGATCCCCGTCGCCGTCGTGATCAGCGCCGTCACCACCGTCGCCCTGATCACCGGGGTGATCCCCAACTTCGCCGCCGCCGCGCCGGCCCTCGCCATCGGCCTGTCCTTCTACACGGTGGCCGTGTCGACCACCACGCGCCGCTCGCTGCTCAGCGCGGCCGGTTGTCTCGCTCTGGTGAGCGTCGCCCTGGTGCTGACCGCGGGCGACCTCTGGTCGCGGACCGGCGCGGTCGTCTACGCCGCCGTCATGATCGCGCCGGCCTGGGTGATCGGCTGGCTGCTCCGGGAGCGACGTGCCCTCGCCGCCCGGCAGGGCGAGCACCTGGTCCGGCAGGCCGCCGCCGAGGAGCGGTTACGGGTGGCACGGGAGCTGCACGACGTGGTCGCGCACACGCTGAGCCTCATCGTGGTGAAGGCGGCCGTCGCCAACCATGTAGCCGAGGTCGATCCGCGTGAGGCGGGGGCCGCGCTGCGGGTGATCGAGGAGACCGGCCGCACCGCGCTGACCGACGTCCGGCGCGTGCTGGGCGTCCTGCGCGAGGGCACCCCGTACGCCCCGACGCCGGGGTTGGACGAGTTGCAGGTGCTCGCCCGGCAGGCGGCGATCGGCGGGGTCGACGTCCGGCTCGACGTCCGGCGGGAGGAACCGGTCGGCGCGGTGCCGGAGTCGGTGGGCCTCGCGGTGTACCGGATCGTGCAGGAGGCGGTGACGAACGTGGTGAAGCACGCGGCGCCGGCGGCCTGCCGGGCCACGGTGACCGTCACGCCCGACGAGGTACGGGTGGAGGTGACCGACGACGGCCGACGGCCGGTCCTGATCGGCGGGGAGGGGCACGGGTTGATCGGCATGCGGGAACGGGTGGCGTTGCACGGGGGTGAGTTCCGGGCCGGGCCGCGCTCTGACGGCGGCTTCGCGGTGACGGCCAGCCTGCCGTACCGGGTGGCCGCGTGATCCGCGTGCTGATCGCCGACGACCAGGCGCTGCTGCGCGGCAGTTTCCGGCTGCTTGTCGATCTCGCCGGGGACTGCACGACTGTCGGCGAGGCGGGCACCGGCGCGCAGGCCGTCGCGTTGGCCGGACAGCACCGGCCGGACGTGGTGTTGATGGACGTCCGGATGCCGGAGATGGACGGCATCGAGGCGACCCGGCGGATCTGCGCCGACCCGGCGACGGCAGGCACCCGGGTCATCATCCTGACCACGTTCGACCTGGACGAGTACGTCTACGGGGCGCTGCGCGCGGGCGCCAGCGGCTTCCTGCTCAAGGACACCCCACCAGCGGACCTGCTGGCGGGGATCCGGGTGGTCGCCGCCGGTGAGGGCCTGCTCGCGCCGACGGTGACCCGCCGGCTGATCGACGAGTTCGCGCGGCAGCCGGAGCCGACCCGGCCACTGCCCCGGCAGCTCGACGGGGTGACCGATCGGGAACGGGAGGTGCTCGCGTTGATCGCCCGGGGCCTGTCCAACGCGGAGTTGGCCGCGCACCTCAACCTCAGCCAGGCCACCGTGAAGACCCACGTCGGGCGGTTGCTGACCAAGCTGGCCCTACGCGACAGGGCGCAACTGGTCATCGTCGCGTACGAGACGGGCCTGGTCGGGCCGGGCCGGTCGGGGTGACTCAGGAGGGTAGGCGCGGGAGCACCCGCGGAGAGACGCTCCCGCGCCTACCAAGATCAGCTGACGTACACCGACGCGCTGGTCGCCGACTGGAAGTCGGTCGAGGTGCCGGGGTAGACGACTCGCCAGTAACCGGCCGTCTTCTTGTAGATCGACGTGGCGAAGTCGTAACTGCCGCCCGCGTAGATGGTTGCCGGGGTGGCCCAGGTGCCGTCTTCGCCGGTCGCCGAGAACTGCACCTTCAGCGGCAGCGTCCCCGGGGAGATCCCGCCGTTGAACTCAATTTCGCCGCTGAGCGCCACGGTCGTCGCGTTCTCCCGGACGGCCGAGAAGCTCCGGAAGGCGGCCGGTTGCAGCACGGAGATGTTCGTGCTGGCGGTCACGGAGCTGACGAACTCGTCGTTCATCGAGTAGCCGACCTGGAGGCGGCCGCTCTGGTACGGGGAGACGGTCAGCGAGTATCGCCCGTCCGCGTCGGTGGTGGCGGAGCCGAGGAACGTCTGGCAGTAGTCGACACTCGAGCAGAGGGAGACCACGGGCTGCACACCGGGCACCGGCACCCAACCCTCCGGCGTCCGCCAGGTCAGCTGGCCGCTCACCGTGACGGTCTCATCCTTGAGGATCTTGGGTCGATCCGCCCCGATGGTGATCCGCATCGGCCGCTTGGTGATCGCGATGGTGGTCTCGGCCGACCGCGACGAGCCGTGGAAGAGATGGTCGTTGTCATAGCTGTAGGCCGCGTACACCATCTCGTCCTTGCGGCCGATCGTGACCGTGCCGGTGAAGGAACCATCGGCCCTGGTGGTGACCGCGTCCCAACTGAGGTCGGCGTTCACCGACATGGGGAACTTCCCCAGTGACCTGATCTCGCGGCTGCCCGGCCAGCGGCCCTTGAGCCATCCCCGCACCGTCACGTTGCGGTTCTCATAGGTCACCGTGGTGCGGTTCAGCGTGACGTTGTCGAAGAACGTGACCACTGAGTAGTCCAGGTCGCCGGCATCGGTCTGGGTGACGTGGTGCCCGGCCTCGTCGCTGACCTCCACGTCGACCCGGTAGTAGCCGAGCTTGTCGAGGATGATCGGACTGGATCGCCACACGCCGTCCCGCTCGGTGCCGGACTGGAGGTAGAAGTTCTCCTGAACGGCAACCTCCGCCCCGGTGTTGTAATCGCGGATGTGCGCACGGACATCGGTGACGTCGCTGGGCGACGTGATGGACACCAGCAGCGTGCCCCGATCGAGGTCGTAGTCGCTGTGGGCGGACGTGACGATCGGGACATCGTCGGCGTGTGCGGTCGCGGGAAGCCCCACGATCGCCGTCGCCGCGGCGACGGCGATCGCCACGGCAAAACGGGAACGGATCAAAGCTGACCTCCAGGAAAGACCGGCGATTCGCTGAGTGGCGGCCGGCAGTGGGAGCCTACCGATCCCGTCCGACAGCTCCGCGCACACCGCTAGGCTGACGCCGTACCCATGTGGACGGAGGAGGACGGGATGACCCGTTACGTCGCCCTGCTGCGCGGAGTCAACGTCGGCAGCGTCCGGCTGGCGATGGCCGACCTGCGCCGGATCGTCACCGACCTCGGCCATGAGGACGTCACGACGTACCTGCAGAGCGGCAACGTGGCCTTCGGCAGTTCGGTCCGCGACGCGGAGAAGCTGGCCGCCGGGATCGAGCGGGCGCTCACCGACGAGCTGTCGTTGACAGTGCCGGTGCTGGTGCGCAGCGGCCGGGAGCTGGCGGCGGTCGCCGGCGGCAACCCGTACGCCGACCGCGAGGACGACCCGAAGAGACTGCTGGTGGCCTTCCTCGCCACTGCTCCAAGGGAGTCCACGGTGGATGCTCTCACCGTGCCCGGCGGTGAGAACGTGTCGTTCACGGTGACCGGCCGGGAGGTGTTCCTGCACTTCCCCGATGGCGGCTACGGCCGGTCGAAGTTCACGAACGCCTACCTGGAGAAGAAGCTCGGTGTGGTGGCCACCACCCGCAACTGGAAGTCGGTGCGTGCCCTCGCGGAGCTGACCGCCGGCTGACCGGGCGGGCGTGGACGCCCGCCCGGATCCGGTCAGAAGCGGTACGCGGTCTCGTACTCGGGCACCAGCACCCGGCTGCGCGGCGAGATCCGACGCACCGCCGCGATCATGTCGTCGAGCCGGGCGCGGTCGGCAGGTGCCACGACCGGCGGGTTCTGCAACGGCGTCTCGAAGTTGTCCCAGTGCACCGGCACGACGACCTTCGGGTAGTCCAGACCGGCCAGCAGCCGGGGCAGGTAGTCGCCTGTGGTGGTGGCGCTCTGCATGGCCACCATCGCCACGTCCGGCGCCAGGCCGGAGAGGTTGCGCTCGGCCACGTCGCTGGCCCCGGTGAAGTAGACCGACGGGCCGCGTTCGACCCGCAGCAGGTATCCCAACGTGTCGCCCTCCGGGAGGTCCGCGATGGTCGCGGGCCGCGCCGGCTGGCTCACCCGCACCCCGGGGAAGGCCACGGAGTACGACGCGTTGCGGCTGTGCAGCGAGCCGACCACCTCGATGCTGTGGTCGCCGAAGTCGAGCACCTCCCCGCCCTTCACGGCGCTGAGCTGCGTCGCCGGCACCCCGTAGGCCAACCCCAGGTGGTACGCGGTGAGCGTGCCGAACACCCGCGCGCCGGTGCGCCCGGCGATGTACGGGACGTCCATGAAGTGGTCCCAGTGGGTGTGCGTGACCAGGACTGTCGTGGCCTTCTCGACGCGCGGATCGATCACGTCGGTGCGCACTGTCAACGGGGCGTCGGTCTTGAACGCGCCGGCGAACAGCCCTGTGTCGATGCGGCTGAGGAACGGGTCGACCAGGACTGTCCGGTCGGCGATGTCGATGCGCCAGCCGGCCGTACCCCACCAGCGGAAGCTGACCGCGCCGGTGCGGCGGGCGGCGGGTGTCGGCGCGGCGGCCGGCGGCGCGGCCTGGGCCGGGGTGGTGGAGGTGGCGGCGAGGCCACCGGCCGAGACCAGGGCGGTGGTGGCTGCGGCGTCGCGCAGGAAGCGACGGCGGTCGAGGTTGGACATGCGGATCTGCTCCCCGTGTTCGGGTGATCGGTCGACACGAGCCAACCAGCGCCACCGCGCCCCGGTCCAAGATCGAACGCTGCCACCTCCGATACGTCCCGGCATATCGTGCCTGCTCAACGGCTGCCTGTCGGCGCTCGGACGCGCGGAAAACTCAGCCGCCGCGCAGCGCCTCGACGGCCGTGCGGGCGGCCTTACCCATCGCCAGGTCCACGTCGATCCGGCGCGGGGTCAGCTCGTCGGCGCGGGCGAAGACGGCGATGGCGTACCGGCCGCCGTCGGGGTATTCGGCGACGCCGGCCTCCAGGTGCAGGCCGGGCAGGGTGCCGGTCTTCCCGGACACGCGGACACCGGGCGGAAAGCCGGCCGCGAGCCGGGTCCAGAAGATCTGCCGAGCCATCCAGGCGCGGACCATCGCGCAGGCGGCCGCCGACCCGGCCTCGTCCCGCCAGATCAGGGTGAGCAGCCGGGTGATCTCCCGGGCGGTGCTGCTGGTGGTGTGCGCGGGGTCGAAGACCCGCATCGCCCGGACCCGCTCTGCCGGCAGCGTCGGGAAGATCCGCGCGAACTCCACCTCGGTCCGTGCGCCCACATCGGCGAGCATCAGCTCGACCAGCTCCCGAGGACCGCCGAGGACGCGGGTGCGGGTCAGCCCCAGCTCGGCGGCGAGCATCGGCAGCAGGTCCAGGCCGACCCGACGCAGCAGCAGGTCGGCGGCTGTGTTGTCGCTGACCGACATGGCGAAGTACGCGAGGTCGCGCAGCGACACCTCGGCGTCGTCGGCGCAGCCGGCCAGCCCCCACCCGCCGAGCCGGTCGGCGGCGGTGACCAGCACCCGTTCGGTGGGGTCGAGCTGGCCGGCGTCGACCTGCCGGGCGAACTCCAGCACCAGCAGGATCTTGAAGATCGACGCGATCACCACCTGCTCGTCGGCACGCACCCCTACCTGCCCGTCCACCGCGTCCGCGTCCACCGCGTCCAGGTCGACGACGTGCAGGCTGGCCGTCACCCCGACGCCCGCGAAGATCGCCTCGATCCGCTCCCCCACATCCACCCGGGCACGGTATCCAGTGGGGGTGTTCCGCCGCTGGCGTAGGGTCCGGCCGTGGACCTGCTCCGGCACCTGCGGCACTTCGTGGTCGTCGCCCACGAGCTGCACTTCGGGCGGGCGGCCGAACTGCTCGGGATGGCCCAGCCGCCGTTGAGTCAGTCGATCCAGCGGCTGGAACGGGAGCTCGCGGTCGAGCTGTTCGACAGGTCCCGCCGCCAGGTGCGGCTCACCACCGCCGGCGGTCTGCTGCTCGCCGAGGCCGAGGAGCTGCTCGCCGGCGAGGGCCGGCTGCGCAACCTCATGGGGCAGGTCCGCGCGGGCGAGCTGGGCGTCCTGCGTGCCGGTGTGCCGCCGGAGACCCCGGCGGTGACGCTGCGCGCCCTGCTGGACCAGCTCACCTGTCGAGCGCCCGGCCTGGACGTGGAGCTGCACGAGCTGACCACCGCCGAGCAGGTACGGATGCTCACCGAGCGGAGGTTGGACGTGGGCCTCGTGCACCATCCGGTCCAGGCGGACGGGCTGCGCTTCGGCGCCCCGGTGGACGTACCCCTGGGAGTGTTGCTACCGCGGACCTCGCCGCTGGCCCGCGGCCGGGAGGTGCCGCTCGCCGCGCTCGCCGGCCTGGACCTGGTGGCCGCGCCCCGGGCCACCGCGCCGGGCTGGCACGACCACCTGCTCGCGGTCTGCCGGCGGCACGGGTGGCGGCCGGCGCGGGTGCGGCCGGCGCGCAACCCGGAGTTCCTGTTCGGGCTGGTGCTGGCCGGTGGCGGCGTGGCCGTGGAGCCGGCGACGCTGGCACGCCGGGAACCCCGGCTCGCGTGGCGGCCGATCGCCGACGCCTCGCTCGCGAAGCGCACCTCGGCGGTCTGGCCGGAACGGGCCGCACATCCGGCGGCGCCGATGGTCGGGCAGCTCGCCGCCGAGGTGCTGGCCGTCGCCGAGCCGGCACCGCCCACGCCGTCCTCGGCGCCTGCGGAACGGCCCTGGCCGGTGTTGTTCGACACGACCGGGTGAACCGGGCCGACGTTGCGCTCGTCACCCCGGGTTGGGCGGTGGATCCTTCGCCTGCCCGGGTATGGATGACGGATACCGAAGACGCGAAGGAGCCGCAATGGCGAACACGATTCCTGACATCAGCCTGAACGACGGCACCACCATCCCGCAGCTCGGCTTCGGGGTGTTCCAGATCGAGCCGAAGGACACCGTCGCGGCGGTGACCACGGCGCTGGAGACCGGCTACCGGCACATCGACACCGCCGAGATGTACGGCAACGAGGCCGAGGTCGGCGAGGCGGTCCGCGTGTCCGGCCTCGACCGGGGCGACGTCTACGTGACAAGCAAGCTGAACAACGGCTTCCACCGCCCGGACGACGCCCGCAAGGCGTTCGACTCGACGCTGTCCGCGTTGAAGATGGACTACATCGACCTGTTCCTGATCCACTGGCCGCTGCCGACGCTCTACGACGGCGACTACGTCTCGACCTGGAAGGTGCTGGAGGAGTTCCAGCGCGACGGTCGGGCCCGCTCGATCGGCGTGTCGAACTTCCAGGTGGCGCACCTGCGACGGCTGGCCGACGAGGCGAGCGTGGTGCCGGCGGTCAACCAGATCGAGGCGCACCCGTACTTCGTCAACGACGAGGTCCGCGCCTACGGCCTCGAGCACAACATCCTCACCGAGGCGTGGTCGCCGATCGCCCAGGGCAAGGTGCTGAACGACCCGACGGTCGTGGACATCGCCGAGCAGCTCGGCCGTACCCCGGCGCAGGTGGTGCTGCGGTGGCACGTGCAGCGCGGCGACATCATCTTCCCGAAGTCGACCACGCCGAAGCGGATCGAGGAGAACACCCGGATCTTCGACTTCGAGCTGGACGACGCGGCGATGGAGCGGATCACCGGGCTGGACAAGGGTGAGGCCGGGCGGACCGGCCCGAACCCGGACACCTTCGCCTACGTACCCCGCTGACGCTCGCCGGCCGGTGCTGCCGCTCGGTCAGTGCGCTGACCGAGCGGCAGCACGATCGCCCTCGGGGTCAGGAGTCGACGCGCTCGGCCAACCGGCGGAACACCGCCTGGGTCGGCGAGTCCGGCTCGGCGACGTAGACGATCAGCCGCTGCTCGGTCTCCGGCACCAGCAGCACACGGCACTCGAACTCCAACGGCCCCAGCTCGGGATGCGCCACCCGCTTCACGACGGGACGGCGCTCCTCGACGTCATGCTCGGCCCACAGCCGAGCGAACCGGGGCGAGGTGCCGAGCAGTTCGGTGACCAGCTCGCGGATCGCCGGGTCCGCCGGGTAGCGGCCGTAGGCGGCCCGCAGGTCCGCCACCGTGCTGTGCACGAACCGGCGTGCGTCGGCGTCGGTCCAGTGGGCGTCGGTCATCGGCTGCCGGAACGTCCAACGGATCATGTTGCGCTCCGCGTCCGGCACGGCCGCGAGATCCCCCACGAAGTGCGTGGCCAGACGGTTCCAGGCCAGCACGTGGTACGCGGCGTCGACGAGGTACGCCGGCGACTCGCTCATGGAGTCGAGCAGGTGCCGCAGCCCGGGGGTCACCTCCCGGCTCGGGCCGACGGTCGAGGGCGCGTGCTCCCCGGCGATCCGGAACAGGTACTCCCGCTCGTCGCGGCTCAGCAGCAGCGCCCGGGCCATCGCGGCGAGCACCTGCCGGGACGGGTGTGGGCCGCGGCCCTGCTCCAACCGGATGTAGTAGTCGATCGACATCCCGGCGAGCTGGGCGACCTCCTGCCGACGCAGCCCGGGGGTGCGCCGACGCGTCCCGTCGGGGAGGCCGACCTCGGCGGGGCTCAGGCGGGCGCGGCGGGTGCGCAGGAACGCCGCCAGTTCGTCACGCCGCAGGCCGCTGCTCGTCATCACACCAGCATGCCCCGGGCGGGGCCGGTCAGGGTGGTATCGCCGGTCCCAGCCTCGGCCCGTCCCTGTCCACGGGCCGCCGCCGGGGTGAGGCTCGACGGCATGACGAACATGGTCGCCCTGATCACCGGGGCCAACAAGGGAATCGGCTTCGCCACCGCACGACAGCTCGGCGGCCTCGGGATGACAGTCCTGGTGGGCGCACGCGACGCCGAGCGCGGTCGGGCCGCGGAGCGGGAGCTGCGCGACGGTGGTGCCGACGCGGTGTTCGTACCGCTGGACGTCACCGACGCCGGGTCGGTGGCCGCCGCCGCGAAGCTGGTGGAGGCGGAGTACGGCCGTCTGGACGTGCTTGTCAACAACGCCGGCATCGTCCTCGCCGACGGTGCGCGAGGGCTGCCGAGCGAGACGACAGTGGCCACGCTGCGCCGGCTGTACGAGACGAACGTCTTCGGGGTGGTGACGGTGACCAACGCGCTTCTGCCGCTGTTGCGCCGGGCACCGGCCGCCCGGATCGTCAACGTCTCCAGCGAGGTCGGCTCGATCGCGGTGATGACCGACCCAAACGGCGCGCTGTTCGAGTTGACCTCGGTGCCGTACCCGTCGTCGAAGGCAGCGCTGAACATGCTCACCGCCATGTACGCCAAGGAGCTGCGCGACACCCCGATCAAGGCGAACGCGGCGAACCCCGGCTACTGCGCCACCGACCTGAACGGCAACAGCGGCTTCCGCACCGCCGAGCAGGGTGCCGAGGTGAGCGTGCGCCTGGCGACGCTGCCGGCCGACGGGCCGAGCGGACTGCTGTGGGGCTTCCAGATGGACGCCGACGGCGGGTACGGCGTACTCCCCTGGTGAGGACGAGCACTTGACCTGGAGCGCACTCCAGCCACCACTGTGGTCCTCGGGCGCCCACCGGCAGGGCGCACGGAAGGAGATCCCATGCGGTACCGCACGATCGGCACCGACCCGGCGACCCGGCGCGAGGTCAGCGTGCTCAGCCTCGGGGCCATGCTGTTCGGCAGCGCCACCGACGAGGCCACCTCGTACGCGATCCTCGACCGGTACGTCGAGGCGGGCGGCACGTTCATCGACACGTCGGACAACTACGCCTTCTGGGTCGACGGCTCGCAGGGCGGGCAGAGTGAGGAGCTGCTCGGGCGATGGCGGCGCAGCCGGGGCATCGGCGCCGAGATCGTCATAGCCACCAAGCTGGGTGCCCGCCCGCTGGCCCCCGGCACGAGTTACCTGGACAACGCCGAGGGCCTGTCGGCGAAGGTGATCCGCGAGTCGGCGCAGCGCAGCCGCGACCGGCTCGGCGTGGAACGGCTGGACCTGCTCTACGCACACATCGAGGACCGGACGGTGCCGCTCGCCGAGACGGTGGAGGGCTTCGCCGAGCTGGTCGCCGAGGGGACTGTGGGCCTGCTGGGCGCGAGCAACCACCGGGCGTGGCGGGTGGAGCGTGCCCGGGCCCTCGCCGCAGCGGCCGGCCTCCCGGGGTACGAGGTGCTCCAGTACCACCGCAGTTACCTGCCCAACCGCACCGACCTGGCCAGCGAGCTGGACCCGGACGGCGAGCCGGGCGGAGTGGGCGGCGACCTGCTCAGCTACCTGCGCGCCGAGCCGGAGCTGACCCTTGTGGCGTACTCGCCGCTGCTCAAGGGGGCGTTCACCCGGGCCGACAAGCCGCTCAGCTCGGCGTACGACCTGCCGAGCGCGCCCCGGCGGCTGGCCGTCCTGCGGGAGGTGGCGGGCCAGACCGGCGCGACTGTGAACCAGGTGGTGCTCGCCTGGCTGCTGGGCGGTGACCTGCCGTCGATTCCTCTGGTGGGAGCGTCCTCGGTGGCCCAGCTTGAGGAGAGCCTGGCCGCCGTGGAGCTGGAGTTGACCGCCGAGCAGCGACACCGCCTCGACACCACCTGGTGACCGGCGACGGCCGCCCCACCGACCTCAGTCCCCGGTCGGCGGGGCGGTCAGGTCGAGCTGCCAGTCGTTGGCACGCATCATCTGCCCGGGCGGGTACTCGAAATTCGTCTCTCCGAGCAGGGTGAAGCCCGCCTTGCGGCAGACCGCGTTCGAGGCGGGGTTGTCGACCGAGGGGTACGCGTGCGCGTAGCGACGGTCCCGTCGGGCGCGGGCCACGTCGAGAGCCGCGCGCACCGCGGCGGTGGCCAGCCCCTGCCCCCGGTACGCGGGCAGCACCGCCCAGCCCAGCTCGTACACCTGTTGGTCGCGCCACTCGCGGGCCCAGTAGCCGACGCTGCCCGCCCGCGCGCCGTCCGGCAGCACAAGTGTGAACATGCACCCCTGCCCGCCCTCGGCGAAGTGCACGTACCTGTCGTGCCGGGCGAGCACCTGCTCGTCGGTCTCCGGGCCGCCGGTGTGTCGGCGCGTGTCAGGTGAATTGAGCTGCCGCAGCAGATCGAGATCATCCTCGTGCCACGGCTCGATGCGTACCTGCGCCATTCCGTCCCCTTCGTCGACCCCAGTCAAGCCGATCCCACCGACATTCCTTTCCGAAACAGCGCCCGCTAGATCCGATCTAGCGGGCGGTCGGCCGTCACCTCGCGCCTTGTGGTGGGCGGCGTCGTTGATCTCACCAACCACGGCGCTGCGCGTCTGTGCACACGTCGGACGAGAGGTACGAATCATGGATAGACGTTCCACCGGCCTGGCCATCGAGGCCGAGGGGCTCACCCGCTCGTTCGGGGAGACCCGGGCGCTGGCCGGCATGGACCTGCGGGTGCCCGCCGGGACCGTCTACGGCCTGCTCGGCCCGAACGGGGCGGGCAAGACCACGGCGGTCCGGGTGCTGGCGACCCTGCTGCGCCCCGACGGCGGCACCGCGCGGGTGTTCGGGCACGACGTGGTCGCCGAGGCGGACAAGGTTCGCAGCCGGGTCAGCCTCACCGGCCAGTACGCCTCCGTCGACGAGGATCTGACCGGTACGGAGAACCTGGTGCTCCTCGCCCGCCTGCTCGGCCTGCGCAAGCCGGCCGCCCGCGAGCGCGCGGCGGCGTTGCTCGCCGCGTTCGGTCTGACCGAGGCGAGCGACCGCCAGGTGAAGAAGTACTCGGGTGGGATGCGGCGGCGCATCGACATCGCGGCGAGCATCCTCAACACGCCGGACCTGCTCTTTCTCGACGAGCCGACGACGGGTCTCGACCCGCGCAGCCGCAACCAGGTGTGGGAGATCGTCCGGGCCGTGGTGTCGCACGGGACGACAGTGCTGCTGACCACCCAGTACCTCGACGAGGCCGACCAGCTCGCCGGCCGGATCGCTGTGGTCGACCACGGCCGGGTGATCGCGGAGGGCACCCCGGGGGAGCTGAAGTCGTCGGTCGGCTCCGGCACCGTCCACCTGCGACTGCGGGACCCCGGTCAGCGGCCGCAGGCGGAGCTGGTGGTCCGCGAGGCGCTCAACGTGCCGGTGCAGCTCTCCGCGGATCCGGTCGCGTTGACCGCCCGGGTCGGCGAGGCCGGCAGCGACCTCGACGCCAGCGCGCAGGCCGCCCGCGCGCTCGGTGACCTGGCCCGCGCCGGCATCGTCGTCGACGACTTCTCCCTCGGTCAGCCGAGCCTGGACGAGGTCTTCCTGGCCCTGACGGATCACCCGGCCGTGTCGGCCGACGAGCGCGACGACGAGCTGGAGGCAGCCCGATGAGCGACACCACCACCACTACCGAACGGGCACCGTCGGTCTACGTACCCTCCGCCGAGGCGCTGGCGACCGTCCTCGCGCCGGGTGCGCGACCGCCCCGACCCAGCGCGTTGGGCGCGTCGCTCACCTTCGGTTGGCGGGCCCTGCTGAAGATCAAGCACGTGCCGGAGCAGCTCTTCGACGTGACCGCGTTCCCGATCATCATGGTGCTGATGTTCACGTACCTGTTCGGTGGCGCCCTCGCCGACAGCCCGCGCGACTACCTGCAGTTCTTCCTGCCCGGCATCATGGTGACAAGCGTCGTGATGATCACCATGTACACCGGCATCGGCCTCAACACCGACATCGAGAAGGGCATCTTCGACCGCTTCCGGACGCTGCCCGTCTGGCGGCCGGCCGCGCTCGTCGGCATGATCTTCGGCGACGTGCTGCGCTACGTCCTCGCCGCCCTGGTCATCCTCGGCGTCGGGTTGGCGCTCGGTTTCCGACCCGACGGCGGCGTCGCCGGGGTGGCTGCCGGGATCGGGCTGCTGGTGGTCTTCTCGTTCGCGTTCTCGTGGGTGTGGACGTTCTTCGGGCTGATCCTGCGCAGCGAGAAGTCGGTGATGGGGGTCAGCATGATGGTGCTGTTCCCGCTGACGTTCCTCAGCAACGTCTTCGTCGAGCCGAGCACCATGCCCGGCTGGCTCCAGGCGTTCGTGAAGGTCAACCCGGTGACGCAGCTGGTGGCGGCGGTGCGCGCGGTGATGGCTGGCGAGTCGGACCCGTCCGCCACGATGTGGCTGCTGGCGTGGAGCGTCGGCTTCGTGCTCGTCTTCGGCACGTTGACCATGTACAGGTACAACCGCCGCTGACCGTGCCCGCGAATCACGGGGTCAGAGCCGCCAGCGCAACGGCTCGGGCGGCAGGTAGCGGCAGGTGCTGCCGGTCGAGACGGACTCCCGCAGGTGACCGCCGAGCGCCGGATGGCGTTCGTCGAGCTTGCGCAGCGTGTCCCGGATCCGCGCGGTGACCGTCTTGCGCGCCCGCTCGGCCTCGTCGCCCAGCCGCCGGCTCCGGCCGGCCAGCCCCGCCGCGGCGCGCAGCTCGTCGAGCAGCGCGCCGCGCTCGGCGTCCAGCGCGGCCGCCTTGCGCTCGTCGCCGCGTGCGGCGGCCCGGTCGATCTCGTCGTCGAGGCGGGTCAGGTGCCGCCGGTAGCGGGCCTTCGCCTCGTCGTCGAGGACCGGATCGCCGCCCATCCGGCGGGCGGCCACCAGCTCCGGTCCGGCGGCCGGGTCGAGCAGCTCCACCGCCGGCACGTCGCTGCCTGGGCGGCTCAGCAGCAGGTGTAGGTCGTGCAGACCCTTGGCGTCGGGCAGGTGCGCCACGACTCCGGCGTACGCGAGCTGCCAGACCGGCCCGTCGCGCCGAAAGGCGTACCCCTCGACCGGCGGGTCGGGCGGGGTCACCCGGCGCCGCCCGACGGCCTGGCTCGCCTCGGCGGCCCCGCCCGGAAGGGCGACCTGGGCTGGCCCGGCGGACCGGCCCGGGGGCGCGACTCGGCCTGGCTCGGCGGCCCGACCCGGGAGGACGACTCTGCCCGGCCCGGCGGCCCCGCCCGGGAGAACGGTTCGGCCTGGGCCGGCGTGTTCGCCCCTGCCGGTGACGTAACCCGGGGCGGCGCGGGCCGGCTTCGGGGCGGCGAGCCGGAGGAGTACCTGTCGCATGCCGAGGGCTGTGGCGTCCCGCGCGGTCGTGGCACGCAGCTCGGCAAGCGTCGCGGCGTCACCCGGGTCGTCGCGGCCGGCCAGGGCGTTCACCAGCCCGGCGCGGGCGATGAGCGACCAGGGTCGGGAGCCCATCCGGTCGGCGGCCTCGCGGGCCGCCGTGAATCCGGCGATCGCGTCGTCCCAGCGCTCCTCGGCGGCGTCGACCACGGCGAGCCAGTGGTCGATGGGCCCGCTGATGTCGCAGCCGAAGAGCCCCACCGCCCACCGCCCCCGGTGCGGGGTCAGCGCGGCCCGCGCGTCGCCGCAGCGCTGCGGGTCGCGGGACGCGGCGGCGGCCTGCGCGCGCAGGCGCAGCCACAGCGGTGACACCGGACGCGGGTAGCGAATGTCGGCGGCCTCGATGACGGCGGTCAGCCGCACCGCCGTCTCGTCATCACCGCGCTCGGCCGCCGTGATCGCCGACAGCAGCTCCCGGTACGGGTAGTCGGTCGGCGCCCACTCGCGCAGCAACGCGTCGATCTCGTCGAACCGCCCCTGCAACAGCAGCCGGGCCCAGCGCAGGTGATGGCCCATGAAGGCGAACTCGGCATGCCCCGGGTCGGACAGGTCGGTGATGACTGTGAACCGCTCGTCAGCCTCGGCGAAGTCACCCCGGAACGCAGCGATGATCCCGCCGTCGACGGCCGCCGCCATCCGGGGGCGGGCCAGGTCATCCTGCTGGCCCGCGGTGACGAAGGCGGTGAACTCCTCGACGAAGCGCGGGTCGCCCAGTTCCAGCAGCGCCACCCAGCGCAGCGAGGTGGCCCACAGCTCGGTCTCCCGGTCGCCCGAGCGGCGGGCCACGTCCCGGATCTCGGCGGTGAGCGCGGCTCGTGCCGCCGCGGTGCCCAGACCCCAGGTGGTGTCGTGGCGGGCCCACAGGCTGAAGGTGAGCGCCTCGTCGTCGCGGCCGGAACGGGCGATGGTCTCCGTCGCGGTGATCAGATCCGCCACCAGCGTGCCCACCGACGCGGTGGCGGCCGGCTCGCCGATCAACCGCTGGTACGCCTCGCGTACCAGGTCCGCGGCGTCGACCGAGTGGATGGTGTCCACCTGGCGGGAGCGGTGCACGGTGAGCGCGACGCGGGCCAGCAGCACCGGGTCGTCGAGCGTGCGGGCCAGCGTCGCGGCCTCGGCGAGCAGGCGTACGGCCTCGTCCCGACCGGCGTGGTGATATTGCACCTCACCGAAGTCGACGAGCAGCCGCACGCGCTGCGCCCGATCCTCGACGACCTCCAGCGCCCGGCGGAAGTGCACAGCCGCCTCGTCGGCGGCGAGCCGGGCGAACGCGTCCCGCCCGGCGGCGACCAGCAGCTCCACGACCCGGGCCCGGTCGAGCGCGGGGCCGGCCAGGTAGGCGTGGCGGGCCAGGTCGGCCGGGATCAGCCGGTCGGTCAGCGCCGTCGGCGGGTCCACCGCTCGGACCACCGCGGCGTGCCAGGACTGCCGGTCGTCGGCCGTGAGCCCGTCGTAGAGGGTCTCCCGGACCAGGTCGTGGGCGAAGGCGAACCGGCCGCCGCCCCGGCTGACCATCAGCCGGGCGGTCACCGCCTGGTCGAGCAGGCGGTCGAGCTGCGCCGCCGAGGCAGGCGCGCTGGCCGCCAGGACCTCTCGGTGGAACTCGCGGCCCAGCACGGCGGCGACGATCAGCGCCTCGACCACCGTCGCGGGCAACTGGTCGAGCCGCCGGCGCACCGCCTCCCGGACACCGGGCGGGATGGTGCCGGTCGTGCCGTCGGCATGCCACAGCCGGGCGGTCTGTTCGACGAAGAACGGGTTGCCGCCGGTACGCCTGTGCACCTCGTCGGCCAGGTCGGCGTCGGGCGCACGCCCGGCGGTGCGCGCCATCAACGCGGCCACCTCGTCGCGGGTGAGGCCGGTGAGGGTGATCGTGGTGGCCTTGGCGACCAGCGGCATCAGCAGCGGGCGCAACGGGTGCTCGCCCGCCTCGACCTCCGCGTCGCGGTACGTGCCGATCAGCAACAGCCGCTCGAACCAGGTGTGCTGGGCGGCGAACGCCAGCAGCCGCAGGGAGGCCGGGTCGGCCCAGTGCAAATCGTCGAGGACGACCACCACCGGCCGGTGCTGGGAGACCGCGACCAGGGCGGCGGTCACCGCGTCGTACACGGCGAACGCCTCCTGGTCGGCGACGTCCCGGGCGTCTTCCTGGACGGTCCAGGCGGCTTCGTCCTGGCCGTCGGCCTGGGCGGGCCAGGCGGCGGCGAGGTTGGGCATGTCGGCGGCGCTGGTCTCGCCGAGCAGGGCAGCGAGGGCCGGCTCGGCGTCCGGCCGGGCGAGCGCCCAGTCATCGGCGGAGCGCCGCAGGACGCGCAGCACCTGCACCCACGGCCAGTAGCCGGGGGCGCTGTCGGAATCCCAGCAGGCCGCGCCGAGCACGAGCGCCCCGCGCCGGCGGGCTTCCCGGGCCACAGTGGTGACGAGGGTGGTCTTGCCGATGCCCGGCTCACCGGTGACCAGGACGAGACCGCCGTGGCTGGTGGCGGCCCGATCCAGCTCGGCGCGCAGCAGGCCCGCGGGATGATCCCGCCCGATGATGGCGTCGCCGCCCCGCGCGTCCATGGTCCCCAGACCGTACTGGACCCCACCGACGGTGAGCGTCGAGATTTGACAGCGCAATAGCTAGCGGTTATCTATTAGCGGTCGATGTGGGGGGCGTGCCGGATGCAGGACGTGGTGCTGGCCATGCTGGCCAAGGAGCCGGCGCACGGGTACGAGCTGCGCAGCCGGATGCGCGGCGCGCTCGGTCCCCTCGGCGAGGAGATGAACGCGGGGCAGATCTACGTGACCCTGGCCCGGTTGGCGAAGGCCGGCCTGGTGACCTCCGAGCGGGCGGACGGTCTGCCGGATCGGCCGGATCGGCGCGTCTACGCGTTGACCCCGGCCGGGCAGCAGCGTGTCGCCGGCTGGCTGACCGAGGTGAGCTGGCCGAAGCCGGACCTCGCGGAATTTCACCTGAAACTGGTGGCCGCCGCGGCTGCCCGGCTGGCCGATCCGGTCGCCCTGGTGGACGCCCAGCGGCGCGAGGTGCTGCGCAGGCTGCGCGACGCCCAACGGGCGGCGTTGGAGCGGTCGGTGGATCCGGTCGCCGGATTGCTGGTGGAGGGCGTCGTGTTGCGTCTGCGGGCTGACCTGGAGTGGCTGGAGGCGTGCGAACGCATGTGGACCGAGCGCGGTCGAGCGGGACGGAGGGCGGGGGCATGAACGGGTCGATGGCGTTGCGGGCACGCGGCCTGAGCAGGTACTACGGCTGGGACAACGCGCTGGTCCGCGCGGTCGACGACGTGGACCTGGACGTGCCCACCGGGCAGGCGGTGGCGATCATGGGTCCCAGTGGGTGCGGCAAATCCACCCTGCTGCACCTGCTCGGCGGGCTGCAGCGCCCCACCGACGGCGAGGTGTGGCTGGCCGACCGCCGGATCGACACGATGAGCGAGCGCGCCCTCGCCCGGCTGCGACGCGACACCATCGGCCTCGTGTTCCAGTCCTTCCACCTCATGGACGAACTGACCGCCGTGGAGAACGTCGAAATGGCCGCCCTGCTGGCCGGTCGGTCACCCGGTCAGGCCCGCCGACGCGCCCTGCACCTGCTCGACCAGGTCGGGCTGGCCGACCGTGCCTCGCACCTCCCCTCGGCCCTGTCCGGCGGCCAGCGTCAACGCGTCGCCATCGCCCGCGCGCTGAGCAACGAGCCGCAGGTCGTGTTGGCCGACGAACCCACCGGCAACCTGGACAGCGCCGCCACCCTTGAGGTGCTGCGGCTCTTCGAGGACCTGCGCGGCGCGGGGCAGACCCTCGTGGTGGTCACACACGACCCCCGCATCGCGGCGGTCGCCGACCGGGTGATCTCCATGCGTGACGGGGCGTTCGCCGACGACAGCATGCTGGCCGGCACCGCCGTGCAGAACGGGGCATGACGTGGCGGGCCGCCTGCTGCTCGTGTGGCGGTTGCTGGTGCGAAGCCTGCGTCGGCACCGGACCGAGAACGTGCTGCTGCTGGTCGCCATCACCGCGGCGACCGCGACGTTGACCCTCGGTCTCACCCTCAACGAACTCGTCAATCGCCCGTACGAACGCACCCGATCCGCTACCGCCGGCCCCGACCTGGTGGTGGAGCCAGCATTCACCGGACCGCAGGCCCGGGACGCGCTCACCCCACTGACGACCCTGCCCGGTGTCACCGACCACAGCGGGCCGTACCCACTGGCCTTCCTCGCGCTGACCGCCCGCGACACGACCGTCCGGGTCGTCGTCGAGGGCCGCGACGACACGCCGGCCGCCGTCGACCGGCCGGCGGTCACCGACGGCACCTGGACACGCCCCGGCGGGGTCGTCGTCGAACGCGCCTTCGCCGACGCCCTTCACCTGCACACGGGCGACACGGTCAGCGTCAACGGTCACCCGCTGCACGTCACCGGATTCGCGGTCACGGCCGCCCGGCCCGCGTATCCGCGCCCCGGGTGGCACTTCCCGGGAAGCATCACGACGGAGGGCGGCGGCCTGGTCTGGGTCGACCGCCGTGACATCGCCACGCTCGCCGGGGACCAGCCGCTGTCGTACACCTTGAACCTCAGACTTACCGACCCGCGGACCGGCATCGCGGCGGTGGATCCGGCGGGCGGCGGCATCGGGTCCGATGCGCGATTCCACGGGTGGCGCTTCCGCACCGGGCCACAGATCGCAGAGGTCAACAGCATGTTGAATGGCCCGGCGCGGCAGGCCCTGCTGATCGGCAGCTGGCTGCTGACCGCCCTCGCGGTGACCGGTGTCGCCGGCATCGTCGCGGGCCGGGCCATCGGCCAGCGCCGCCGGGTGGGCCTGCTCAAGGCCGTCGGCGCCGGGCCCGCCATGATCGCGACCATCCACCTCGCCGAGTACCTCGTGATCGGGCTCGCCGCCGCTGGCACCGGTCTGGCCGCCGGCTGGCTCGCCGCGCCCGCCCTGTTCCGCCCGGCGGCCGGGCTCATCGGCTCGGTCGGCGTACACCCACCGCCGCCGCGCATGGTGGTCGCGGCCGTCGCGCTCGCCCTCGGGATCGCGGTCACGGCAACCCTGGGGTCGGTGGTCCGCGCCGCCACCACCAGCACCGTCCACGCGTTGGCCGACGCCGCGACACCGCCGCGCCGCCGGCGGTGGGCCATCTGGCTGTCGCGCCGGCTGCCCACCGCTCTCCTGATCGGGGTACGCATCAACGCGCGCCGACCGCGCCGCGCCCGGCTCATCACGGTGAACACTCTGATCACCACCACCGCGATCGCCGTCGTGCTGATGGCCCTGGCGCAGGATCGCGCCCCACTGAAACTCGGCTACTCGGAGCTTCCGGACGTTCGCGACGAGCGCACCACCCAGGCGATGCTTCTCCTCGTCGGCGTGGTGTGTGTCCTGGCCCTGCTCAACACCGCCGTGAGCACCTGGACCGCTGTTCTCGACACCCGGCACCCGTTGGCGGTGGCCCGCGCGCTCGGCGCGACACCCGGGCAGGCCGGCTTGGGGCTGGCGACGGCACAGCTACTTCCCGCGATACCGGGCGTGGTCGGCGGAATCCTCGTCGGCCTCGTGACCTACTTCGCCGGGGACGACAACCGGTTCGCACCAGCTTCCTGGATGCTCTCGGCGGCGTTCGGGGTGCTGCTCGCCGTCGTCGCGCTCACTGCGATCCCGGCGCTGGCCGCCGCACGCCGTCCGGTGGCGGACACCCTCCGGTCCGCAGCGACCTGACCGCCGCCGCTCACCACATCGGGGGGCGGGCGGTCCTGCGGAGTTGATGTCGTCCATGACTCGACCCCATCGTTACCTAACTTTCCTTATCTGGTTACGATAGGGAGCGATGACGGAAGAAATGTACTCGGTTGAACAGGTCGCAGACCGGCTCGGCCTGCACGTGCGGACGGTGCGCGGCTACATCCGCTCCGGGCGGCTGCGCGCCGTGCGGATCGGCAAGCAGTACCGGGTCGCCGCCAGTGATCTCGACGCGCTCACCGGGCGGCCGCCCGTCGCCACCGTGGCCGGGCAGGCCGAGGTGTCGAGCATCGTGCAGATCGACGGTGTCGACCGGGCCGCAGCCGACCGGCTGGGCACGCTCGTGCTGGCCGGCGTCAACACCGGGCACGACCCGGCCCGGCCGATCCGTGTGCAGACCGTGCACGACGACGATCGCCGCCGCCTGAAGATCATCATCCTCGGTGATCCCGCCGGCACCGCCGAGCTGCTGCACCTGCTCGACGCCGTCCTCAACGCCGACAACGGCCTACTCGACCGGGAGGTCAACGATGCCTGACGAGATGCAGGAGCGCGCCGGAGTGCCGGTGCTGGTGTGCGACCCGGCCGGCCCGCCGGTCGCCACCGAACAGGACGCGCTGGACCTGATCGGCGCGGCCTTCCTCGGCGCCCAGGTGGTGGCCGTGCCGGCCAACCGGTTCGACGAACGCTTCTTCTCGCTGGGCACCCGCTTCGCCGGCGACGTGATGCAGAAGTTCGTCAACTACCGGATGCGGCTCGCCGTGGTGGGTGACATCTCGACGCAGCTCGCCCAGAGCTCGGCGCTGCGCGCCCTGGTGCACGAGTCGAACCGGGGCGAGCACATCTGGTTCGTGCCCGACCTCGACGCCCTCGACGAGCGCCTGCGCGCCGCGTCCTGACGCCGTCACCGGCCCTGGAAGACCGCCAGCTCCACCTCGTCGGGCTCGACGCCCCTGCTCCGGGCCTGCTCGGCGGCCCACCGCAGGTAGGCCAGCCACTCCTCCGCCAGCCAACCGTTGCGGCGGGTGACACCGGCCTCGGCGGGGAGGTGACCGGCCACGACGCGATCGAGGATCAGGGGCTGCACACCGCCCGCCCCCTGGCGGTAGCCGACGAAGTAGAGAACCTTCGTGAAGAAGGCCGGCCCCAACCAGGGCAGGCGCACCTGGCCCGGGTCGCGGAACCGGCGGTACGCCGTGCGCAGCAGCGCCTCGTCCAACGCCGACGCCGACACCTCGTCGAGGACCCCCGCCAGACGCTGGCCCGTCGGGTCGCCGCCGAGCGACTTGGCGGCCCGCCACGGCCCGTACCCGATGGGCCCGTAACCCCACATCAGCACGGCGGCCAGCAGTTGCCGCGCGCTCGCCGACCCGGCTCGGTACGCGTCGGCGACCGCGAACACGTCCCGCCGCCAGACGTCGCCGCTGGTCGGGAAGCCGTCGGGCCAGGCATCGGCCGGCAGCCCCGCCCGCCACCGGTCAACCTGGACGGGGATCGGGCACTCCCCCGGTAGTGCTTGCCGCATGACCGCCTCCCTCAGGTCGCGAAGCAGCCCGCCGCGCTCGGGCGCCTCCGTCGCCTGCACGCTATGACCGCACCCACCGGCCCGACCGTCCGAGAACGCCATATCGGGGTATCCGCGCTCCAGCCCCGAGACGTGACCGCCCCGCGCGTTGCGGGGCGGCCATGCCGGACAGCGGGTGGTCAGGCGGTGGCGCAGATGGCGTACGCCGTGTTGGACCAGTTGCCGGCGAACGCGTCCTCCTCGTACGCGCCCGAGTCGACAGTCGTCGGCGCGGTCGTCGTGTTGCCGTTGGGCCGGAAGTCGTCGACGACGCCCTCACCGGTGACCCCGTTCAGCTCGTAGCCGGCACCGGTCAGCACCTTCCCGACCGGGCAACCCGCCAGGACGCTGCGGAAGTCGAGCGAGTTGCTGGCGCCCACGGTGGACGTCCGGACCAGGCCGGCCAGCGGGTTGGCGCAGATGGCGTACGCGGTCGCGGACCAGCTCAGCGCGGTGGCATCCGCCTCGTAGGCGCCCACGGTAACGGCGGTGGGCGCGGTGGCGACGCCGCCGTTGGGGCGGAAGTCGTCGACGACACCCTCACCGGTGACCCCGTTGAGCTCGTAGCCCGTGCCGGTGAGCACCTTGCCGACGGGACAGGTGGCGGTGGTCGAGTGGAAGTCGGCCGAGTCGTTGACGCTTACCGCCGACACCCGCACGAGCCCCGGCACCGGGTTGGCGCAGATCGCGTACGCGGTCACCGACCAGACGCCGGCGTACGGCTCGGCCTCGTAGGCGCCCACGGTGACGGCCGTCGGCGCGGTTGCCGGGCCTCCGTTGGGGCGCAGGTCGTCGAGGATGGCCTCGCCTGTCGCCCCGTTGAGTTCGTAGCCCGTGCCGGTGAGGACCTTGCCGACCGGGCAGGTGGCGGTGGTGGAGTGGAAGTCGGCCGAGTCGGCGACGCTGGTCGCGGAGATCCGCACCAGGCCGGGGACCGCGGCGGAAGCCGGGCTCGCCGGGGCGAGCACCGTCGCGGCCACGACGAGACCGAGCACGAGTACGGATGCTGGGGCGCCGAACCGTCGAGTCTGGTTCTGAGCACGCATGGTGTTTTCTCCCGTCTGAGACCTCGACGGCCCTGTCACGAAGCCAGGATCGAGGCCGGTGGTGATGACTGCTTGACGGTAAGTAGTCGCGCGACCAGGCGTTATCTCCAAACCGACTACGTCGCGTAACGGACGGTCGACCCCGCGAGCACGAGGACTAGCCGCCCGGCGGCCGGGTACGCGTGCGGCATGGGTAGCCACAAGGAGAACAAACACGACAGTGGTGGCGAGTCGGCGCGAGGTCGGCGGCATCCGGGCAGCGGCGCTCGGGGCCGCCAGGGTTCGACGGTGGAGCACTCGCCCGATCAGCGGCACCGCCGTACCGCGACCGGCTCCGCCGGCACTGAACGCGACCTCGGTCGGGCCAAGATCTCCGGCGACGGACGGATCCAACGCCAGGGCGGCTCCTGAAGCGACGTCACGTGACGGACCACCGCGTCCGAGGCGGTGGTGTCAGTCGGTCCGGGCCGCCGGCGGGCGGGTGCCCAGCAACTCGGCGAGGGTCGTCATCGCGGCCTGGAAGTCGACGCGGTCGGCGGCGTGGAACCGTCGGAAGAACCAGTCGGGCACGCGGGCCTGACCCCGCCGACTGTGGAAGATCAGATCCTGGATCTGTCGGGCGAGGGTGAGCAGGGCGGGATCGGTGGCGGGCTCATCCCCGCGGACGGCGGCGGCGATCTGCCGCTGCAGGATCGCCAGGGCGCGGTCCCGTTCGGCGGCGACGTCGCGCTGACCCCGGTAGATCTCGACACCCAGCAGGAGGGCGCCGAGGGACGGGACGAACCACTGGGTCAGCAGGTCGGCCACGGTCAGGTCGGCGGTCACCGCGAAGACGACCCCGACCGCCGTCCAGAGCGCCACCCCGGCGAGCACTGTGTACGCGTAGCGCCGCCGGACCCGCGCACCCCACCCCAGGTTCTGGTGCTGACAGGCGAGCACGTCGTACGGGTGCGGCAGGTGCGGCACCTCGTAGTAGTCGCGGAGGTATCGCTCGTCGCCCCGGTAGGCGCGGTCGAGCCGGCTCACCTCCTCCGCGCCGACGGGCTCGCCCGCCGCCACCGTGTTCCAGGGCAGCCCGAAGAGGCGTACGTCGAACATCTCCTGGAGGGTGGCCGCGCGGCGGATCTGGCCGGCGGACCAGGAGCCGAGCCCGATCGCGTTGACGACGGCCCAGAGCGCGCCCACGGCGGTCACCCCGAGGGCCGACACGTCGGTGAAGGCGACGACCGCCCCGGCGACGCCGATGGCGACGGAGAGCGTCATCCGGAGGTTGTCGAGCCGTTGCGCCCGGCCGTGGCAGACCGACATGGCGTGCAGCAGCGCCATCATCTCGGGGCGGCGCTGCCGCTGGAGCAGGGATTGCGTGCTTTCCGTCACCGGCACCTCCCCTTTCCGTGACGATCCTATATCCACCTATCTAGATGTCACGGAATGCGCTCTCGCGGACGCGGAAGGTAAGCATTTATTACTTTTAGGTAGGTGCGGGGGCGGCTGCGAATTAATAACGCGTTCGCCCGAAAGTTGCGGTAGCTTGAGCCTCGCGCCCACCCGCGCATCCCTCACTCGGACGTGCCACCCCCGCCCGTCCGCGTCCACTTTCACCACTCGTGGAAGGTCCAACGGCGGACATGGGCGACGGCCTCGTTGACGAGTTCGAACGGTACATACAGGATGCGACGGTTTCGGCCGCGCTGCGGGACTGGGCGGCCGGGCGTGACGCCACCGTCCGCCCGCCGTGTCACGGCACCCGACTGCGGGGGCGCAGCGGCGCGCAGCTGATACCGGTGATCGTGCAGCAGAGCGACGGCCAGGATCCGGAACAGCTCTACATCAAGCTGCTGTCGGCCAGGCAGGCGCGCGAGGAGGCCGCCCGGCACGCTCGGGCGGTCCGGCTCGACGCGGGCTTCGCCGAACGCCACCTGGTCCCTCAGCCGTACTCGCCATATCCGGTCGGCGACGGCCGGTACCTGATGTTCCAGGACATCGCGCACGGGGCCGAGCAGGTCGTTCCGCTCGCCGAGGTGGCTGACGACCAGCTCAGGGACGCCTATCGCACGCTGCTCGACGGGGTGTGGGGGTGGCATCCGAAGGGGCGGCGAACCACCCGGACCAGCGTCGGCCGGTTCGTACGACGCGAGCTGACCGCCGCCGACGCCGAGACCGAGGTGTACGCGGCCGTCACGTCACTCGGCCTCGGCGACCTCGACCCGAACTGGCTGCACGACTCGGCGAGCGGTGTGGTGCTGCCGAACCCACTGCGGTTCGCCGTGGCCGGGTCGCTCTTTGACGACGACCAGCTCGACCAGCTCTGCGGGGCGTCGCACGGCGACCTGCACGGGCGCAACGCTCTCTTCCCCTGCTCCCGCGCGGGCCACGTACAGGTCAAGAAGTTCTGCCTGGTGGACCTGGACCGGTTCGCCGTCGACGCGCCGCTCACCCGCGACCTGGGCACCCTGCTCCTGGACTTCGTCCTCCCCGAGGTGGCCGAGGCCCCTCGCACCGTTCAGGCCGACGCCCTGCGCGCCCTGCTGATCGACCCGACCGGCACTGCCTCCGGCCGGCTGCCGGGCCTGACGGTCAAGGTGATCAAGGCGAGCTACGCGGTCGGGCAGGCTCTCGCCGAGAAGGGCAACTGGGCCCGGATCTGGCGGGCGCAGTACCTGCTCTCCCTGCTGAGCCAGGCGTTGATCTGCTGCACCTACGACGATGCCGGGCCCGCCGGGCGCGCCTGGTACTTCCGACTGGCCGGCCACGCGGGCCTCGCCTACCAGCGAGAGTTCCGTCCCGAGGTCGTCCCGCCTGCGGCGGCGGGCCTGTCCACCCTGCCGGGCACCGCCCCGCAGCCCGCCTTCCCGCCCAACGACCGGTCGGCCCGGTTCGACGCGGTGGGACCGTTGCCGAGCCAGCAGAACCGCAGCGCGCCACTGGACCGGACGCCAACGGACCAGGTTCGACCTCCCGCCGACCCGGAGGCGCCCCAGTGGCCCTGGGGGATGGTCCCGATCCAGCAGCGACCGACACCCGGCGGCTGGCACGGGATGTCCCGGCACCCGGCGGCGCTCCCGACCGCCCGCTCCGGCGACGAGAACAGGCCACCACACCGCCACCAGGCCGCCCCGACTCCCGTCGGCAACACACCCTCCGGGAAGGCAGCGGCCGGCAATGCGCCGGCCGGCAACCTGTCGGGGGCGACGCCGACGGGGAACGCTGCCAGTGTCATCCGTGCCGGTGTGCCGGGCCGGCCCACCCTGCGCGACCGCGAACGGCGCGTCAACCGGCCGGCGTCGCGGCATGCCGCCTCCGCCCGGACGAACGCGATCCCGCGCCCCCGCCGCCCGGTGGACGAGGGCTCCTGGGGTGCGGCAACGGGCTCGAGACGGATCGGCCGGCTGCCCCCGAAGCTGCGAGCAGTCCTGGCGATCCTGCTCGGCGGGGTGTCGTTGACCTCGTTGGTGGCGGTCGGCACCGCAGCGAACCGGGGGCGCGGGGAGACCCGCGTCGCCCCGACCGAGGCCCTACCGGGGGCGCTGTCGTCGTCGGGCAGCGCCACCCCGGCGTACACCGGGAATGGCCGCCGACTCGCGGACCTCGCGCTGGCCGTCGCGGGCATGACAGCGACGATCCACGACGGGTCGTACACAGTTGTCTGTCGGCGGATCTGGGCGCCGGCGGACCTCGCGCCGGGAGTCGATCGGCGGAACTACCGGGACGAACAACTGTGGTGGACGCCTGCCCTGTCCGGCCGCCGGACCGTGACCGTGGTCGCGGACGGTCACCCGTCCGGCGAGCCCACGTCGGCGCCGTACGGGCCGGGCGACCTCGCCGAGATCCCACCCGTGCCCTCGGCGGACCCGGCGGTGCTGCGCCGGCAACTCGACGCCCAGTTGGGTGAGCTGCCCGCCGAGCTGCGCACCGCCGCCGGGATGATCACGGTGGTCAGCCGCATCTTCCGCTACCACCTGCTGAGCCCGGGGCAGATCTCGGCGCTGTTGTTCGAGTTGGCGGCGATGCCGGGTATCCAGGATCGGGGCGCGTACCCGGACTGGCACGATCGGGCCGGGCTCGCCTTCAGCGCCGACGACACCCAGGGTCGCCGGGAGACGGTGCAGTTCGACCCGCACACGGGCGAGCTGCTCAGCCACGAGACGACAACGGTGCGCGACAACCAGATCCTCGACTACGTGCTCATCCTGAGCAGGGCGCGGACCGACCGGACCACCGGCCCCGGCTGCGCCTGACAATACGACGCGGGTCAGCAGCGACGCTGCACGTAGTTCGGCCAGTTCCGGAAGGGCGACGCATCGCTGCGGACCCGGCTGGACGCGCCGATGTCGAAGAGCCGGGTGTCGTAGTAGTAGAACGACACAGTCCCGCTGCCGAGGTTGTAGTGCGCCGACTCGACCCGGAACTGCCAGTTCCAGGTGGCGAGGCTCTGCCGGCCGCAGTCGGAGAGCCGCCCCCGGGGGTAGCCGTAGTTGGGCCACTCGTAGAAGCAGTACCAGCCCGAGGGGCAGTCGGCGGCGACGAGCGTGCCGATCGGCCGCCGCAGGGTCACGACGAAGGCCCCGCCGTCGTAGCTGATCTCGTTGTCGCTTATCGCCTTTCCGCCCGGGTGGGCGGCCAGATAGGCAGCCACTTCCGGGCCGTCTGTCGCCGCCGCGCGGGCACGTCCGGGCGTCGGAACGACGATCAGAAGACAACTGAGTACGGCGACGAGCAGCGTACGTAAAGGACGGGAAATGGCCATTCGACACCTCGCGATGTGGGCGCGCAGGGACGGACAGACGACAGCACCGGCCAGTGGTGACGGCCGGTGCGAGCGCGACGGATTGCTGCGGTACGCCGCCACGCCAGCGTATGGACTTGCCGCGATTGATCGCCAGCTTGAGGCGGTGCGGCATTTTGCCAATGCACTATTGGGGCAAGATTGCGGGCTTCCCATTTCGCCGCAATGCACGCTGGTGGAAGTTGCGAGCAGCGATCCGCCAACCAGTGGGAATGCGCATTGATCGATGTCCATGGTGGATACGATTCGAGCCATGCGTGCCCGTCGCGTCACCGCCGTCGTCGTCCTCGCCGCGCTGGCGAGCCTGCCCGTCGCCGCCCCCGCCCGAGCCGACGACACCCCGGCGCTGACCACCCCCGGCAGCCCGACCGTGCTGGCCAACGAACCACACCAGCTCACCCTGAGCTGGGCACCTGCCACCTGGGCGGGCGAGCCGACCGGCGACGGCCCGATCAGCTACGAGGTGCAGGCGCCGCTGGGCCCGTACACGTACCGCCTCCTCGGCACCACCACCGCCACCACCCTCACGCTTACCGACCTGGCGCCCGGCACGACGTACCGGATCGCGGTCGCCGCCCGCGCGCCCGGCGGCTACTCCGACAGCTCGACCGCGACGGCCGTCCGCACCGCCGCCGGCCGCGCCACGGTCGGCTACCGCAACCTGGACTGGTCGCCCACGAACAATCAGATCCAGTACGTCCTCCAGGTCACCAACACCGGCAGCGCGCCGCTCGACCTGGCGAGGGTGCGGGTGCGCTACCACCTGCGTTTCGAGGGCGGCAACACGTCGCTGGTGACCAATTGCGACTGGGCCGCGTTGGGCTGCGAGCGCATCGGGCAGACCGTGGGCTTCTACGTGGTGCCGGGCACGCCGCCCGGCTATCCGATCCCCGGCACCACGATCCCCGGCTGGGTCGAGCTGACCTTCACCGACGGGACGCTCGCGCCGGGGGCATCGACCGGGCCGATCCAGCTACGCCACCATCGGCACAGTTGGAGCGACATCGACGAGCACGACGACCCGAGCTGGCTCGCCGCCGCGGGCCAGTGGACCGAGAACGACCGGATCACGCTGGACGTCGACGGGGTACGCGAATTCGGCGACACGTTCTGATGCGCCGACGGCCGTCAGCGGGCGGGCGTGTGGATGCGGGTGGCGGGGATGCCGAGGGCCAGCAGCCGTGACCGGGCGCCCGCCAGCATTCCGGGCGGGCCGCACACGTAGATGTCCTGGTCGGGGCGGTGGTGGTCGAGGGCGATGGTGAGGGCCTCGCCCTGCTCGGCCGGCTCGGCGCAGGGGTCGTCGGAGAACGCCGGCACGAGCGTCAGCCAGTCGTGGGCGCATTGGAGCTTGTCGAGCGCTATCGCGTCGTACAGGTCGACGAAGGCGCGCGCGCCGACGACAAGCGTCACCCGCCGGCCGGCCGGTGCGGCGGCGACCTGTTCGACCAGGGCGCGCAGCGGCGCGAGACCGGTGCCACCGGCGACGAGCAGCAGATCGTTCGTGCTCGAGCGCTCGAGGCGCAGACCGGTGTTGCAGGGTGGGCCGAGCCAGATCAGCTCGCCGGGGCGTACCTGCTGGACCAGGAGGTGGGAGACGGCCCCGGCGGCTACCGCTCGGACGTGCAGCTCGACGGTGCCGTCGGCGCGTGGGGCGTTGGCCGGGGAGAGCCAGCGCCAGCGGCCCGGCAGGCGCGGCGTGCACACCGGGACGGCCTGGCCAGGGTGGTGGGGCAGGCGCCGCCAGGGACGTACCGTCAGGATGGCGATTCCCGGCGACGGCCGTTCGTAGTCGATCACCTGGGCGGGCCACCACGCCGGGCCGTCGCCGATGCGGGCGGCAGCGCGGCGGATGGCGTGCGTGGCGCGGTCGGCGGCGGCCTTCCACTGTGGATGCGGTCCGTGACGGGCGACGGTGGCGAGCAGCGCGTCACTGACGGTGGTGGCGTGTGGGAGCAGGTCGTAGCGACGGTACGCGCGGCCGAGCACCAGGAGCAGCGCCGCCCGGCCCGCCCGATCATCGCCGCCGGCCACGAGACTGCCCAGCGTGGCGAAGAACAGCGACGCCTCACTGTTGGGAAGCAGGCCGGGACGGCGATCTTCTAACGTGCCCCAGAAGTCGGCCGCTGCCCGGTCGTCGATTGCCGCCCAGGCGGCGGCGAGGCTCACGCGCTCACCTCGGCGGCCTGATCGTCTGGCAGGTAGTCGACGATCCGCCGGTGCTTCGCCTCCGACAACCCCAGGCCGCGCCACTGGGTTGCCTCGCCGTCGAGCCCGTGCGCCAGGCTCGCGGTGAGGTGTGCGGCGAGCCGATCAAGGTCAACCCCGATGAGGTACGGCGACAGCTCCGCGTCCGCCATGACCAGCCGCAGCCAACGGGCGACGATGTCAGCCGTGGTCATGGCACCTTCCGGTTCTTGCGGGGTGGTCATGGCAGCTCCGAGGCGTCGACGGATCGGGGGCGCCGGGGCGGGCGGGTGCGGAGCTGCGCCGATGGGGGCCGGCACAACTCCGGAGCCAGCACCCGCCCCGGGCCATGCGTCGACCCTCGCGGCTGACCAGGCACAACGGCATGTCAGGGTGATCATCGACGGCATGCGCGGTGGGTATGCGGCCGACTACGCGCCGGCCGAGTCGGGCAGACTGCGGGCATGACGGAACGTCCGGTGCTGTATCTGGTCGTCTGCGCCGCTGGTCCGGCGGAACACATCGACGAAGTAGTCGACCTGCTGATCGCCGATGGTTGGCGGGTGTGCATGATCGTCAGCCCGACGGCCGCAACGTGGCTCGATCGGGCGGCGCTCCAGGACAGGACCGGCTATCTCGTACGGGTGGAGTGGCGCATGCCCGGCGACCCCGAGCCCCACCCGCCGGCCGACGTGGTGGTAGCCGCGCCTGTCACGTTCAACACGGTGACGAAGTGGGCGCTGGGCATCAACGACACGTTGGCGCTCGGCGTCCTCAACGAGTCACTGGGCGCGGGCTTGCCGATCCTCGCCTTTCCGCACGTCAAGACGGAGTTGGCCGCCCATCCGGCGTATGCGGGGCACGTGGCGGTGCTGCGTGCTGCCGGCGTGGTCGTCGCCGACGGCAGGGCGCTGAACCCGGCGGCCGAGCGGGAGCGCTGGGACGTCGTCATCGAAGCGGTGCAGATGTATCGCCCGTCCTGAGGTCCCCATGGTCGACGGCCGTTGAAGATATGCGTCGTGCGTATACCAGCGCTCCACGCACCGTGTTCAATGGATAGGTTCGATGAGGCGAACTGGACGGAGCCGCCCGTGACACACGCGAACTGCCCTCGCTGTGGCGGTCGGCTGGCCCGGGACAACGACAGCGGACGGTGCACGCCGTGCCAGGCCGCCGAACGGGACCGGCTGAGCAGGCCACCGACGGTGCCGGCGAGCTTCTGGGAACACGAGCCGGTGCGGCAAGCCTTGGCCGAGCGGCATCTGGGACGGGTGATCAGGGCTTACCGATGCCATCCCTACCACGGCCGGGTCGCGTTGCCGCAGTCCGTGGTGGCGGTGTGGCTCGGGATCACGCAGGCGCAGTTGAGCAGGGTGGAGAACGGGCCACCACTGGTGCACCTGGACCGGCTCTCACATTGGGCGCAGCTCCTTCGAGTGCCCGCGGAGAGCCTTTGGTTCCGCCTCCCCGATGAGCCTCGTGGGACTGGTGCGAGCGTCGCACACATCGCACATGGCGTCGATCAGGCGGCCAACCAAGGCCAGAGAGCTGCCGTGGTGGTGAGCGTGGAGCAGGAATCGAGCCTAGGGGGTGGCGCTACGGACCGACGGCGCTTCAACGTATTGGCCGCGCTCACGGGACTCGCCGCAGCTGGCCATCCTTACCTGCTCACGGGCCATGCCGACGCGCCCGGAAACATCGGCATGGAGCAGGTACGGCTCGCCAGCTCGATGGTTAACGATCTACGGCAGGCTGATGCGGCGGTCGGCGCAGACCAGCTCTGCGACGTCGCCATCCAGGTGCACACCAGGCTGTCGAACTGGGCTGCCAAGGCGAAATACAGCCGAGAGGTGGGTGACGCCCTTCAAGGTGCCCTGGCCGACCTCGGCATCCAAGCGGCGTGGCTCGCCATTGACGCCGAACGCAGGCCGGAAGCCAGGCCCTTCCTCAACGAGGCCATCACCCGCGCCCGTATCGCCGACGACCCTCGGGTGGAAGTACGGGCGCTGGCCCTTCTATCGCTGCTGCTCCGCGACAGCCAACCCGGCGAGTCACTGCATTGCGCCGAGGCGGCAATACGTGTCTCTGCCGGATGGGCAACACCTCGACTTACGACGCTGCTGCACCTACGGAGGGCACACGCGTACGCGGTACTCAGCGATGCGAGTGGGTTCAGCCTGGAGATGACCAAGGCTCGGCGGGAGTTGGAGCGCGGGCCGCACGAGGACGATCCGGGGTTTGTCGACTTCGTGAACGAGCAGGAACTGAACGGAATCCAAGGGCTTTCCTACCTCGCTCTGGGGAGGCCAGAGCGTGCCGCTCAATCGTTCCGTGCCATCACTGCCAACCCGTCGCCGGGCCATCGACGCAACCAGGTCCTGTACACAGTCGACCTTGCGGAGGCGACGTACCAGCAGGGTGATGCAAATGGGGCAGCGCGCATCGCTCTGGACGTCCTGCCGGCAGTGAGTCAGATGAAGTCGGGGCGGGTGAGCCGGAATCTCGCGCAGGTGCGCTCAAACTTGGCGGCACCACGGCATGCGACGACAACAACTCGTCAGTTCGTCGACGCCTACGACCGGGCGGTGACTGTGTGATCGAGGGCTTGCAGCTTCGCCATCACGATGCCGACGAGGCATACGGGTTCCTTGATCAGCTCGTGGACCTGTACTTGGCGGTCTACTCAGACGGCGACGAGTTCCACAGCGAGGACCGCTACCGGCGTCAGCTCGACCTGCACATGCAGCGGGCTGGGTGGGAGCTGGTCACCGCAGCGGTCGACGGGGTCTTGGTCGGTTACGTCTATGGCTTTCCACTGCCTCCGCAGACACGGTGGTGGGACGGCATCCACGAGCCGGTGCCGCCCGGATTCACCGATGAGGACGGGAAGCGCACGTTCGCGATCAGCGAACTGCTAGTACACCTCGCCTGGCGCCGCCAGGGCATTGCCGCCGCGCTGCACTACAAGCTGGTCGCGGGCCGACGTGAGCAGCGAACCACGCTTCTGGTCCATCCGGACAATGCTGCCGCTCAAAGGGCTTACCGCTCCTGGGGTTGGACCAAAGTAACCAAGCTTCAGCCAAACTGGAAGAACGCACCAGTCTTCGATGTCCTGGTCCGAACACCCGCCCGGCTCGAGGAGAGGAAAGCAGTCGTCCTGATCCGATAGGCGACAAGCACAGAAAGGGGTGAACCGGCCGAGAGGGCTGGCCTGATCTATGGCGCGCCGATCCGGAGATGGTGCCCAAGCTGGCGAAGCACACGCGGGACGCGGTGGACCAGTAATTGAAAATGAGATCTACTTGGGAATCTCTCCTCCGGGGGCGTTGCGTTGACAAAATAGGAGGGATGGACCAAACTGGTGCGCTGCGGCGTACTAACGGCGACTCCGGCGCTGAATTCGGCCATTGACACCCTCTAACGCGGCCGACCGCCGTTGATTATGACCGACGCGAGCGCCAGTCATGGCGGACCGACTCCCCACCACACACGTCCGTTAGTAGCGTCGATCCATGAGTACCAGACAGCTCATCAGCAGGAGGGACGTGAGCGTCAATTCGTGAGCGATGCAGCGCTGGCCATACTGCCGCCCAAGCTTAGCCAACGCTACCCCGAACCGCTCCAACGCCGGCCCGAAGGAGTGTCGACCTCAGCGCCGAAAAAATGTGCCCAATTAGCCAATACGCGCCTCCCGTGCGGTGGCCGCCTTCAGAGCGACTTCGGGCACTTTGGAGATGAGGTTAACACAAAGGACTATGCGCCATTTCCGCTTTTCTTAGGCGATGTAAAGACTAGTTGACGAGCAAATATTCTCCCCTCGACCACGTAGGCAGGAGAGACGACGAATCGCACAGGACAACCCGGGTCACAGCTACCCCACGGCTCTTGCCACTGCTCATCAATAGGAGAGTGTGGCCGGAAATAGAAGTCCCAGCAAAACTGAAGATCCAACCGATCCGCCGCAAGCTCAATCTCCTCAGCGCCTCGCGCTAGCGACTTTGCGGTATCACCCCATCCGCTACTCTTATACGGCAGTTTGAGCAGGTTCTGCAAGCGCTCTTCTGACAGCCTGAAGACTGCAACGCAAATGTCCGCTGCAAAGCGCGCGACACGTTCCGGACGATAGCCATGCCTGGGATGAGCAAGGCACTCCTTCATCGCGGCGGGCGCCACTTGCTGCTCAAGGAAGAGTCGATACTTCTGACGAAGGTCCAAATGTCCGCGATGGCGCCCGTCACTCAAGTCGTTCCGGGCTTCTGTAGCGCGAGAAAGCGTTTCCGCCAACCCTTCGTCCAACCGCTCTACAGCCTTATAAAGCTGCCCGACTCTCCCTTCAAGCTCTTCGTGCATTGCCAACAAGCCCATTACGTCCTGCCTTAAGGATTCAAAATCTTCGTCGAAGGAATCCTCACAGGCGCTTGATGAAGATTGCCCCGAATTCGTTAAGGAATCATCTTCAGCATCTGGCGCTGATACCCCGCCAAGCTCTTCGTCCTCCGCCTCAACGGACACCAGACACGCCCCTCTAATTTGGCTCGAAATCGATTGATGCTTCTACTCGCTGGCCAGATTTAACCACTTCGGCCGAAACGCGAATCTGTGTTCCGCCAAAGTGCATTGTCACACGGACGGACTTCTCGTGTTTCGGCAAATGCCTGACGGCCTTAAGGTCCACTGAGACTTTTCCGACATGAGCAACTCCGGCATCTGTTGTATACAGAGCATGCCGGGTCGACGCTTTGCAAACGTTTATCTGCAAAGCAGACTGGCTATCGGTTGTAGGAAAGAATATCTTACTTTTTTCGTAGCCAATTTCGACGATATCTCCCGCCAAGACGAACTTCGCAAAGATATCGTCACAGTATGGCTCTCCATCGATATCAACGAGCTTATCTTTCGGGTGCGAGGCGTTAAATTGCTCCACACACTCAATCCCGTACGTCGACTTCGTTCGTCTTGCTCGAGTTTGCGGATCATAGGCAAAGTGGGCCGCTCCCAGCAATACTGCGGCCTCCGGCTCACCGGGAACTAAGACTTCCGCGCGGTCCCTAAAACGTTCAGCAATCTTGCGCTGCAAGTAGCTTGACTTACCAAAGCCGCCGACGAGCACGATCAGTTCAGGGAACTTCCTAGTCGCCCCCGTAGACTGCATTTCGTCCAACTGCTTACCAATTAATGTCAGGAGACCAGGAATGACAGCATCGAAGCAAGATTCGACCTCTTCCTCTCGGATGACGATTGCATCGGTAATGCCGTCTTGATCGTGCGCAAGTTGAGTACGCACATCCTCCGGCAATACTCTGTCCACAGAGGCCGGCAGGTGAATGTAGACATCGGTGAAGCTCTCGCCAAAGCCGGTTTTCGCCCGTTCCCAGGCGTCGAGCATGTCGAAAAATGCACGGGGATGGTCTTTCTTCAAATCGGCTACAAACTCGGTTGAGCCCAGCTTTCGGCATAGGATTTCACTTACGAAATGCCTATTAATGTATTCGGAACCAAAAGGGCCTCCGTGGTCGTTACCGATCTCGGTCAGCTTCCCATTTGAACTCGTCCGATATGCTGTGATGTCAACAGTCCCGCCCCCACAGTCAACTAACATGAACCTAGTTCCCGGAGAAAGCAGGTTCGCTCTACGTCCACTTGTAGCACCGACCGTTCTGACACCCGACAATCGAGCGTAATGAGCAGCCGCTTCCGGCTCGATAGCGAGGACTAGGCGCTTCGGATCATCAGGCATGCCGGCGTCGACAGCAGCTTGGCGCATCCTTTGTTTCTGAAAATCGTCCCAGATTGCAGGCACAGTTAGGCACCAGCGGACTTCTTCTTCCTTATAGCCGCTTTTTGCAATTTCCGAAACGGCATTTTCGTAAATCTTCTCGAGGTAAAGGCCTATTAGCGTAGCTGGGTCCTTGTGGGCCGGCGTCTTGCTGGCTG
>NZ_JBFAQS010000001.1:216864-378898 GCF_040678875.1 Micromonospora sp. NPDC049274 | reverse complement strand
CTTTTTGCAATTTCCGAAACGGCATTTTCGTAAATCTTCTCGAGGTAAAGGCCTATTAGCGTAGCTGGGTCCTTGTGGGCCGGCGTCTTGCTGGCTGCGTCGCCCGACATCAACGACAGTTCTGTCTCTGGGTCCGTGGTGCCTAGGAGGCGCATTTTAAACCCTGACACAAAGACCAGATTGGATTGGCGTTTAGCGTGGAACTGCTTGCGCGCATCGTGCCCCCAGCCCACCACATTGCCTTCCTCGTCGAACAGAAGCGCTGTGAGGTTCTTTGGGTAGGCTACCGGCTGGGAAGCCCATTGCGTGTTAGTAATAATTCGCCGACGTTTGGCATCCTTATTAGTTTCGTTAATGACAGCCCATGCAAAGCCAGTTGCATGCGTGCCGAAGTCGATCGCGGCGACAACCTTAGTAGTGAGCATTAGGTATCCAATCCGAAAAAGTCAAGCAACTCTTTCTTTGCCGCTTCCTCGATCGCATCTTCCAATCTTCGGGCAGCATCTAGCTCCCCGACAGAAGCTAGAGTTGTCGCTAAAGTCCGGAGGTCTGCCCGGTCGAGACTGGATGAACGCTCTGCATTTTTGTTTATTTCGGAGTAGGCGGACAGGGAGACTTCTTTCGCGGCGTCGGTTAAACCAACCTCTGCATAAAGACCTGCTTGGCACACCATCGCCTTGACCTTGCTCATCACATTCTGCTCCGCTGCGACTTCGTAGGCAGTGGCAGCCGCTGCGGCGAAGTGACGGTGCCCAGCACCATCGTCTTCAAGTAGTAGTCTGTGCAGGCGTGGCTGGCGTCCAAGGTTAGCGACATGGAACCATTCAGCCATCGCACCTACCACCAGCGAGATCCGATCACCAAGCGCATCCTCGAACTGCAGCCGCCTTGGAATTGCGCTTCCCTGCGAGTGCGCATCAAATGACATGGGGGGTAGATTTATTTGGACCCGGGAAGCATGGTCGCTCTGGGCCAAATTCCAACCGGTAACCGATGCCCAAACCCTCGAAGAATCTTGCACCTCCCCGTACACGAGGATAAGAGGGATACCCTTCAGCGCTTGTTGCATCACTAGGAGATCAGCATCGGTATTTCGCAATGGTCTACTTATTAGCCCGTCCAGGGGCACAACATCGTCGTGCCAAGGCTTGCCTAGCCAACTCCTTCTGATCGCCACCCGAAAGGAGTGGGCGCCTTGATCGTTTTCTTCACCATTCAAATCGTCGTGGTAAAAGGGCGCAAACAGCAATACGGGCCGTCGGCTATCTCCGATTGCCGCCGAAACTACCGATGACACCCGGTCCAGACCGTAAAGGAATGGGTTGTGACTCTCCTCGACCTTCAATTCTCGCAGTTGTCGGTGGACCGCCACTTCCAAGCCGGCCTGCAATATGCTTCGTTGGTTGTCATGCTCTCTCTGCCGCCTTGCGTCCTCATCACTACTTACCGCTAACCGACGTTCACGCTCCTCGCTTATAACTTCTGCATCGCGCGCTTCTCGCATACGAAGTTCTGAAAGAAATTGCTGCTGGTCAAAGAACGTCCCATCGCGCTTGATTCGGTACAGTTCTAGCATATGCCCACCCATGTCGGATATTCCCGTAAAAATATCGCCGAATGGGAGACCCACATCTACTCCTTGAATCTGTGCTATGTCGACTTCTAAGGCTTGGAGAAATCTGAATATCTTTACGAGGCGTTTGCGGCTCCGCGCCTGAAACTTTGGCGCATACAGGGAAGTGGCCGGGATTGGTTTAGTAGGCCGTCGCCGTGCGAGTCGGCTTAATGGCGGTAGCTCGCCTGCCCAAATGCCGCCGACTCCCCACAGAGTCAGGCCTAACTCGGATCGCCGGGCAGCACTAACAGGCAGAAAAAGAGCTTGGATCTAGCCTTCGGAATGGCATGCCTGCCTCCAAACTCACCGATTTGTTTGTATGTCGCTTCACGCACCTCTGGTACATTACTCGCACAAATCCTGGCAGTGGGACCCTGAACCCTCCACCGATCAGCCGGTCAACTCCGCCTCAGTTGTCGTTGCGATCGGCTCTATCTCGGGCTACTGGCGGTCTCACGCAACCTCGCACCTTACTCAATTTCAGACATCTCGGGGCAGCACCGGATAGGCGGAAGCTACTGAGGGCTGCAGTGCAAGAGCCAAGATCAGCCGGTCTTCTTCTTAGGTAGAGTCGATCTGTCAGAAAGCAGACATCCGTTCCCGCTCCATCCTTTGCCAGGCAGTGCAAGGACGGTCGCACAGATACGCTGCGTTAGTGTCGGATCTTGAGCGGGGTGTGTACGAGCACCTGATCACCCGTGAGCTGGCCACCCGCCTCCAGCAGGTCGACCCCGCCCTGATCCAGCACCACAAACTCGACCCCGCCGACGCTCACCACACCCTCGCCCGCCACATCGCCGCCCTGGCCACCAGAGCCCTCCAATCCGTCCCCACCGGCGACGACAAGCTCCACCACCAGGTCGAGATGGCGAACCGGATCGCCGAAGCGATCGCCACCCTCAGCCCGAAGGCAGCGACACAGCAAGACCAGGTGACCGACGCAAAGCACCTGCTCCACGCCATCGCCGCCCCACCAACCCCACCCGCGCTACCCGCCTTCCCGCAGCGCCCCACCACTCCCCTCTCCACCGGCGCGCTGCTGGTGAACGGCCGTCACCAGCCCCGCATCGGCCACGAGGTCAACCACGAGATGGCGTCGGCCGAGAGCGTCGATCTGCTCTGCGCGTTCATCAAGTGGTACGGCCTACGCATCGTGGAGCCGGCCCTCCGCGAGCTGATCGCCCGAGGCGGCAAGGTCCGCGTCATCACCACCACCTACCTCGGCGCGACCGACCAGCGAGCGCTCGACCGGCTCGCCGAGCTGGGCGCCGAGGTCAAGGTGTCCTACGAGACGAGGACGACAAGGCTGCACGCCAAGGCGTGGCTGTTCCGCCGCTCCAACGGCACCACCACCGCGTACGTCGGCTCGTCGAACCTGTCGAAGACTGCGCTTGTGGACGGCGTGGAGTGGAACGTCCGCATCTCGAACATGGAACAGCCGCACGTCATCGACACGTTCACGGCGACGTTCGAGGACTATTGGAACGATCCGGCGTTCGAGGCGTACGACGCGGCCCGGGACGCCGAACGGCTGCGGCACGCACTCACCGGGGAGCGGCGCGACCAGGCTCCGACCGAGATCTCGAACCTGGACGTGCGCCCGTACTCGTATCAGGCGGAGATCCTGGCCGACCTGGACGCCGAGCGGCTGGTGCACGGGCGTTGGCGCAACCTGGTGGTGATGGCGACGGGCACCGGCAAGACAGTTGTCGCCGCCCTCGACTACCGCCGCTTGAACAAGGCGGGCAGGGTGGATTCGCTGCTCTTCGTCGCCCATCAGGAGCAGATCCTGCGGCAGAGCCTGTCGACGTTCCGGCAGGTGATGGGGGACGGCAGTTTCGGCGAGACCCTTGTTGCGGGCGAGCGGCCGAACGGCTGGAAGCACGTCTTCGCCTCCATCCAGTCGCTGCCCCGACGGGAGGTCGACCCCGAGGCGTACGACATGGTGATCGTCGACGAGTTCCACCACGCGGAGGCGCCGACGTACGCCCGGTTGTTGGAGCGGCTGCGTCCCCGCGTACTCCTGGGACTCACGGCGACCCCCGATCGGGCCGACGGCGCCGACGTGCGCCGGTGGTTCGACGGTCATGCGGCCGTTGAACTGCACCTGTGGGACGCGTTGGAGCGGCAGTTGCTCGCGCCGTTCCAGTATTTCGGGCTGCACGACGACGTGGACCTGTCGCAGGTCACCTGGAAACGCGGCCAGGGCTACGACCTGAGCGAACTCACCACCCTCTACACCGCCGACCACGCACGGGCACGGACGGTGCTGCGTGCGGTCCGCGAGAAGGTCGACGTCGCTCGGATGCGGGCGCTCGGATTCTGCGTGAGCATCGGGCACGCGGAGTTCATGGCGGACTGGTTCAACCGGCACAACGTGCCAGCGGCGGCAATCACCTCGGCAGTCGACCGTCTGACTCAAAAAACGCTGTTGCGGGACTTCAAGGCCGGCAAGCTGCGGGTGCTCTTCACCGTGGACCTGTTCAACGAGGGCGTCGACCTGCCGATGGTCGACACGATCCTGATGTTGCGCCCCACCGAGAGCGCCACGATCTTCCTGCAACAGCTCGGCCGCGGACTGCGCCTGGACGACGACAAGCCCTGCCTCACGGTGCTCGACTTCATCGGCGGGCAGCACGCCAACTTCCGCTTCGACCTGCGGTGGCGTGCCCTGACCGGGGTGAGCCGGCGGGCGATCACCGAGGCCGTCCGCGACGACTTCCCGAGCCTGCCGAGCGGCTGCCACGTCGAGCTGGACCGGGTGGCGAAGGAGGTCGTGCTCACCAACCTGAAGAGTGCCCTACCCACCTCGAAGGCCGGCCTGGTGTCCGAGCTGCGGCAGCTCGGCGACGTCAGCCTGGCGACGTTCCTGCGCGAGACCGGCCTGGAAATCGAGGACGTGTACCGGTCGGCAAGCATCGGCGGCTGGACCGGGCTGCGCCGACTCGCCGGCGTCGAGACGTCCACACCGGGCGAGGATGACCGGGAGTTGGGCCGGGCCATCGGCCGCATGCTGCACACCGACGACACCGCCCGGCTCAAGCTGCTGACCCGGGTCGCGGCCGGACCGCCCGCGCCAGGTCAGCAGGTGTACGACGGGAGCGGTCGACTGTTGGACATGCTGCACTTCAGCCTCTGGGGGCCGAACGCGCCCCTCGCCACGCGGGACGAACGGCTGGCGCGGCTGTGGAAGGAACCGGCGCGCTGTACCGAGCTACGCGAGGTGGCCGAGGTGTTGCGCGACCGCATCCACCGCGTCACGCCGACCGCCGCCCCGGGTGCGGTGCCGCTGCGGGTGCACGCGCGGTACAGCCGCAACGAGGCGTGCTCGGCCTTCGGGATGACCAACCCGGGCTCGCTGCGCGAGGGAGTGAAGTGGCTGCCCGACGCCCAGGCCGACTTGTTCTTCGTCACCCTGGTCAAGTCCGAGGCGCACTACTCCCCCACCACCATGTACGCCGACCGGGCCGTCACCGACACGCTGTTCCAGTGGGAGTCGCAGAGCACCACCTCGGCGGCGTCGGCGACGGGGCAGCGCTACAGAACGGGCGGTTCGGCAGTGCACCTGTTCGTCCGGGAGACCCGGGTCCCCGACCGGGACCTGGGCGCGCCGCCGTACCTCTACGCAGGCACGATGACGTACGAGTCGCACACCGGCGACCGGCCGATGCGGATCCTCTGGCGGCTCCACCACCCCCTGCCCGCCGACGTCTACGCCACCGCCCGCACGATCGCCGCCTAGTGCTGCTCCTGGAGTGGGTCAGGGACAGCGGTGTCGAATTGACTCGCCTCCTGCTGGCGCAGTGCGACTAGCTCGGTTGGTCGACGGCGCGGGCGTGTCGCCCGCCGGCCGGCCGCTCGTCCCCGTGGCCCGGCCACCACGCCTTGTGCCCGATCAGCGCGGTCAGCGCCGGGACGAAGAACATCGACATGACGAACGCCGACAGCACGATGCCGATCGCCACCGCGAAGCCCATCTGCTGAAGGAAGGAGATCGGCGCGAGCAGCAGCACCGCGAACGTGCCGGCCAGGATCAGTCCGGCTGCCGCGACGGTTGGGCCGGCGTGTTGCACCCCGATAGCGGCGGCCTCGTGTGGTGCGTTGCCCTCCCGCGCTTCCTCGCGTAGTCGGGCGATCATCAGGATGTTGTAGTCGGTCCCGATCGCCACCACGAAGAGGTAGAGGATGATCGGCAACTGGAAGGTGACACCGGGCTCGCCCTGAAGCCCTTGGAAGAGGTAGACGGTCGCGCCCAGTGTGGCGGCGAAGTTGAGCAGCACCGCGATCACCAGATAGATCGGCGCGACCAGGCTGCGCAGCAGCAGCGCGAGGATGAGCGCGATCAGGCCGGCTGCGACCGGCAGGATCACCGACAGGTCCCGGTTGTTCGCCGAGTTGATGTCCGCGAAGATCGCGGTGGTCCCGCCCACCAGCGCCCGGGTGCCGGGCGGCGCCGACGCGTGCACGGCATCGCGCAGGTCCTCGCGGACGAGGGTGATCGCCTTGTTGGAGACCGGGTTCTCGTTGAGCAGCAGGTTGACCCGGGCCACGCTCGGGTCGGTGCTGCGCTCCGGCGGCTGTGCCTGGCCCACACCCGGGGCTTTCGCTACGGCCGCCGCGAAGTCGTTGACCTGCTGCTCGGTCAGCTGCGATCCGTTACCGGTGGTCAGGTAGACCTCGGTAGGGGCGAGCGCACCGGCGGCGAACCCGCGCTGGAGGTCCTGCGCGGCCTTCGCCGACTCGGTGTCCTGCGGGAAGCCGGCGCTGAAGTCGTAGTCGGCCTTGTAGCTCAGCACGCCTGCGGCGAGCGCGACCAGGATGATGCCGGAGATCGCCGCGACGAGTGCCGGCCGGCGCCCGACGGTGCTGCCGAGCCGGTGCGAGATGGTGGCCTTGGGCGTACGCTGCCAGGCCTTCGACGGCCAGAAGACGTACCGGCCGAGCAGCGAGACGACCGCCGGGACGAGGGTGAGCGAGGTGACGAGCATGACGCCGACCGCGATCGCGAGCGCCGGGCCGAGCGAGCCGAAGAAGCCCAGGGAGGCGAGGAGCAGCACGAGGAACGCGACGATTACCGCTCCGGCGGCCGAGGTGATGACCTCGCCGACCCGCTGAACGGTGACGATCATCGCGGTGCGCTTGTCGTCGCCTGCGCGCAGCCGTTCCCGGTAGCGGAAGAGCAGGAACAGGATGTAGTCGGTGCCGATGCCGAACAGCACGATCAGCAGGATCGTCTGGAGGTCCTGACTGACACTGAGGCCGAATGCCTTGCCGGCGGCGGCGACGAGACCCGTCGTGATGCTCAGGACGACGCCGACGACCACCACGGGCAGCAGCGCGGCGATGGGGCTGCGGAAGATGATCAGGATCAGTCCGATGATCAGGATGATCGTCGCGATGCCGACCACGGCGAAGGCGTTGTTGAAGGTGTCCTCGTTGTCGACGAAGCTCGCCACGTCGCCGGCCACGCCCGCGGTCAGTCCACTGTTCGCCAACTCCGGGCCGATGTCCGCTCGCAGATCGCGGACGGCGTCGAGCAGCGTCGGGTCGTCGGGAGTGGGGGCGTCGAGCCCGACGTTGACGATCTGCACCGACCTGTCCGGTGCCACTGCTGGCGGACCGGTCTGGTAGCCGGACGTGTGCGGGATGTTCTTGGCCTTGAGCGCCTGGGCGAGCTTGCCCACCGTCGACTCGTCCGCCGGCGTCAGCTTCTGCCCGTCGGCGCGCTTGACCACGATGACCGCGGTCGCGGTGGCCTGCTGTGGAAACGCCTTCTGCCCGAGTTCGGTGGCCTGCACGGACTCGTACGAGCGGGGCAGGAAGCTTTCCTGATCCGCTGAGGTGATGTCGCTGAGCGATGGTGTGGTGAGGATGATGGCTGCAGCCACCACCACCCACCCGGCAATCACCCACCACGCTCTGCCCACAACGAATCTGCCCAGCCGCTCGAACATGGTTCCCCCCGTGCGTTCGACACCACAGTCGTCTGGGCCTGGAGCGCCCAGGGCGCGCACCCCATCACTCGTCCGGGTGGTCTTCGCTACCCGCTGTGCAGACTACCTTCGCGTGGCACTCCTTTTCGGATGCTTCAGCTCCGGAGGGCTGCGTATGTTGCCGACGACGGCAAGCCCTGCCTCACGGTGCTCGACTTCATCGGCGGGCAGCACGCCAACTTCCGGTTCGACAGGCGGTGGCGTGCCCTGACCGGGGTGAGTCGACGGGCGATCACCGAGGCCGTCCGCGACGACTTCCCGAACCTGCCGAGCGGCTGCCACGTCGAGCTGGACCGGGTGGCGAAGGAGGTCGTGCTCACCAACCTGAAGAGCGCACTGCCCACCTCGAAGGCCGGCCTGGTGGCCGAGCTGCGCCAACTCGGCGACGTCAGCCTGGCGACGTTCCTACGCGAGACCGGCCTGGAGATCGAGGACGTGTACCGGTCGGCAAGCATCGGCGGCCTCTTGACCAAGCTCGAAGGCGATCCGGGTGGCCTCGTATGTTTCGGCTGCCCCTGGCTCTGCCATCCGGCGCTCACGCAGGTCATTTCAATCCAGGCGATCAGTCATCGCTCTGCCGCCTCGTCCCACCCACCCATAGCATCGATGCTATGGGTTGCTCGATATCCGAAAGCTTCATCCGGACGCGTGTCGTCAATGTGCTCGGCGCAGATCTCTCGCCGAGACACCAGGCGCCGCGTTGGCGGCAGCGCCTCGAAGGAGCACCTCGGTGAGCCTCCCCGCGCACCTCGACGCTGGCGTCACGTGACGCTGACCGAGGGCGCTGCGATCGACAGGTGGCTCTGCTCCGAGCCGCACGATGCAGCTCAACTGTCGTCAGATCGCCGTCACCTGGATAGGCGGTATACCTGTGAGTCATAAATATGACTCACAGGTATACCGCTCATAACCACAGGACCGCCGGGACGCGACAAGTCACCCGCGCCGGACGGCCAACGCGCCGCGCGCGGTGCCCGCCACCTCTGCGACTTACGGCTTCGCGCGCCTATACCGGGCCGGGCCGAGCCGCCGATCCGCAAACGCGGACGGAGACGACGGAGTCGGCACGGGGTTCACGACCTAGCGTTGGTCACGGGCTTGCGCAAGTCGGTGACGTGGTGGCTGGCGTACCGGAGCCGAGGAAGCCGAAGCTCGTTGTGGCACCTGCGGCCAGCGAGCCGTTGTAGGAGACGTTGCGCACCGTCGCCGTTGAGCCGCTGGTGCTCAGGGTGCCGCCCCAGAGTTGGCTGATGCTCTGGCCGTTGTTCAGCTCCCACCGGACGGTCCAGCCGTTGATGGCTGCGGTGCCGGCGGCCACGGTCACCTCCCCCTGGAAGCCGCCGGACCACGAGTTGACGGTGCGGTAGGTCGCGGTGCAGGCAGCGCCGGAGGGTGGTGGCGTGGTCGGCGTACCCGTGGTCGGCGGGGTGGACGTGGGCGGGGCGGATGTGGGCGGTGTCGTCGGCCCGTCCGGTGGCACCAGGGGGCAGGTGGCGTTGAACCGCGAAACACCCGTGCTGTTCGCCAGGGGGCAGAGGAACTGGGTGTAGCGGGTGTCGTTGTCCAGGAACGTCTTGAGCCAGGGGATCAGGAGTCGCATCTCGGTGGGGTTCGACCTGGTGAACGAGAGGTGGTCGTTGCCGGCCAGCTCCGCCCAGGCATGCTCCACGCCTGCGGGCAGCGTGTTGTAGATGCCCTGCACGTAGGAGGGCGTGACCGTGCCGTCGTTCTGCCCCGACAGGAGCATGGTGGGGACCTGGGTGGTGGACATGTTCAGGTTGTTGCCGGGCGTACCGGGTGCGAGGCCGACCGCCGCCTTCAGGGTTGGCCGCCGGAGGGCGGCGAGGAGAGTTCCGGCCCCACCCGCCGAGTGGCCCATGACGCCGAGCCGGTTGGCATCGACCCGGTTGCGGATCGGGCTGGTGCGGGTGAGGTAGTCCAGTGCGGCGAGCAGCTGGGTGGCGCGGGCGTCGGCGCCGTCGGTGCGGCTGTTGGTTTCGATGCCGATCACCACGAACCCGAAGGACGCCAGCCAGGGGCCCATCCAGGCTTCCTCGTTGGCGAACAGGGCGGAGTAGCCGGGGACGATCGCCACCGCGCCCCAGGTGCCCTGGCTGGTGTCGGTCGGGTAGTAGACGTACCCGCCGTTGAAGCCGTTGCCCGCCGGCACTGTCGCCTGCGTCGTGGCGAACGGGCCGCGGGTGGCGGCGACGCTGGCCGGCGTCGGATCCGGACCCCGCTGGTACGGGCTGTCCGCGGCCGCGGGATCCCGTGTCGTCGTCGCCATCGCCAGGCCGACGACCACGGCGAGCGCGGCCGTCAACCATCGTGTGTGCTGCCTCATCGACGGCTCCACTGCTGGTTGGCCTGGCCGGTGCAGGTCCACAGGACGAGCTTCGTGCCGTTGGCGGTGCCCTGGTTGTACGGGTCGAGGCAGAGGCCGGACTGCACTCCGGTGATGGTGCCGTTGGAGTTGATGTTCCACTGCTGGTTCGTGCCGCCGTGGCAGTCGTAGATGGTGACCTGGGTGCCCGGGGAGGTGCCGTTGCCGGCGGCGTCGAGGCACTTGTTGCCGTAGACGGTGAGCGCCTTGCTGGAGGTGTAGGTCCACTGCTGGTTGGTGCCGCCGTGGCAGTCCCACAGGGCTACCTGGGTGCTGTTGGTGGTCGAGTTGCCGGGGACGTCGACACACCTGCCGGAGCGGGTGCCCACGATCGTGGCGGTCTGTCCGCCGCCGCTGCCCGGGTTGCCGATGCTTCCGGGCACCGACTGCAACGCGCTGTACCAGCGGGCGGCCATCTTGTCGTAGCCGCTAGCGGTGGGGTGGACGCCGTCGATCAGGTCGGCGGTGGTGAGGGCGCTGTGCATGTCGACCACGTGCACCCGCTTACCGGCGCTCACCTTGCTCTGCACGATGCCGGGGATCGCCGCGTTGAAGGTGCGGGCGGCAGCGTCCTGGCCGCTGTTGGAGATCGGGATGATCTGGGCCACGAACACCTCGGCGGTGGGCGCGGTGTTGGTGATCTTGTCGATCAGCGTGGAGAGCCGGTTCGGGGCGCTGCTCACGTTGTAGTTCTGCAGGATGTCGTTGGTGCCGATGTGCAGCAGGACGGTCTGCGGTCGTTGGGTGTTCAGCCAGCCGACGATGTTCGCGTCGATCTGGTCGATCCGCCAGCCCGGATGCCCCTGGTGGTCGTGGTCACCCAGGCTGGCCGGCCCGTTGAACTGCGAGCCCACGAAGTCCACCGTGTACCGGTTCGTGGCGAGACGCTGCCAGAGCCCGATGCGGTACCCGCCGGGGACCTGGGTGCCCTCGGTGATGGAGTCGCCGAGCGGCATCACCCGCACCCCGCCGTTGGATTCCGCGTTGGCCGGCCCGGTGGGTGTCACCACTCCGGCGATGACGACGCCGAGCGCGGCGAGCGTCGCGAGCCATCGTGCCCTCGTTCGCATAGCTTTCTCCCCTGATCGGTCGAGCTGGCCGAGGGCATGGGCCGGCCGGTGGGGGCCGCCACGGGCAGCCGGCGACCGTCTGGGAGCGGGGCCGGCCGGACCGAGCAGCCGCCGGCTGCCGGGGGTTTCCCCGGCGTACGCCGATCGTCACATCGGCATGGCGTTACTGCCTCAGCACTGGGACGAGTGTGAGCGCTAACAGAGAAGAGTGTAGATTCGTGGGGTTGATCCGGTCTACCTCTTCCCCTACCGCGCGCCAGGGTGATCGCGCGTTAGGTTACGAGGATGGAGCAGCGGATCAGCCTGATCACCCTCGGCGTCTCCGACCTGGCACGCGCCAAGGTCTTCTACGAGCACCTCGGCTGGCGTGGCCAGGAGGTCGAGGAGACGGTCTTCCTCCAGGCCGGCGGCCTGGCCCTCGTCCTCTGGAGCCGCGACAAGCTGGCCGCCGACGCCGGCGTACCCAACCCGGACACCGGCGGCTTCGGCGGGATCACCCTCGCCCAGAACGTCCGCTCACGGGCGGAGGTCGACGAGGTGATGGCCACGGCGGGCAAGGCCGGCGCCGAGGTGACGCAGCCGGCGCGGGAAACCTTCTACGGCGGCTACGCCGGCTACTTCGCCGACCCAGACGGCCACGTCTGGGAGATCGCCTGGAACCCGGGCTTCACCCTCGGCCCGGACGGCGCTCTCACCCTCCCCGACTTCGGCGCTACGGGCTGACCTGAGGTGTGGCGGTCGCGGCCGGCTGGCTGGGCGACGGCGAGGGCGAGGGCGTGACCGTGGGCGAGTCCGTCGGGTAGGGCGTCGGCGTCGCGCTGGCAGAAGGAGCCGGCGCGGTCGGCGGGACCGGGACCGGCGCGGCAGACGGGACCGGGGCACCGGACGCGACGGGATCGGCGGAGGCGGCCGGCCCGGCTGGCCGGGTTCGTGGAGCAAGCGGCGCCGGACGGACCGGCGGCACCGCCGGGCGGACGGCAGGCGCCGGAACGGTTGGTCCGACCGGGGCGTCGTCGGGCACCGCGGGCGCACCCCGGTCCAGCAGCGCCAGTTTGCCGGTGAAGGTGGACGCGCTGGGCACGATGGTGGCGGCCTCCGCCCTCCGCACCGGGCCGACGTCCGGTGACCCCACCGCGCCCGGGCCGAGCGTCGCGAACACCACTGTCGCGACGGTGGCGACGGCGAGGGCCCGGCGGTCGGGGCGTACGGCCGTCAGGGGCGCGTCGGCCGGAGCGACCGGCGGCAGCGGCACGGGCGGGGTGGCCTGGTGCGCGGCAAGCAGGGCGTCGACCTGCGCGGTCACGGCGGCGCGATCGTCGGTGGCGGCGAGGGTGAGGTAGAACCGGAAGTTCACGGCGGCGCTGGCCGGGACCCGCAGCCCGCGGAGCCGACAGCTGTCGTGCAGCAGGGTGACCGGCACGTCGGGGTCGTGGGCGACGCCCCGCAGGTCCGCGTACCGCCATTCGCGCCGGTGTTCGCGGCCGGCGAAGGCCACGCGGTGGCTGGTCACGACCGCCATGCCACTGTCGACGACCCGCAGGCCCGCCGGCAGGGCCAAGCCGACCGTCTCGGCGAAGGCACAGCCGCCGGGCGTGGGCAGGCCGGCGACGTGCCGGGCCTCCGCCTCGACCAGCTCTGCGACGGGTACGACCCGGAAGACGAGTTCGTCCTCGTCGAGGTCGACGGGAAGGCCGGCGCGGGGCTGCGTACACCCGAGGAACCCGGCGGCCTCGATGCGGAGCCGGACCAGGTGGTCCTGGCGTCGACGCCAGGCGGCGGCGGCGTCGCGGTACGCGCGCCGACGCCTGTCGTTCTCGCGCTCGGCCCAGGCGAGCCGCCAGGAGGAAGGTGCCAGTGCAGTCACGGTCACGCGCGGTACAACCGCTCATCTACGTGACAGGGAACGCCGCGGGGATCGATGCTTCCCTTTGGTCCGCAAAGGAGAGAATTGACGGACGTCGGCGGCTGCTCCGGTGGAGACCGGAGCAGCCGGCGACGCGAGCACTACGACCGTAGCGAGGTGAAGAACTCCCTCAGCTCGGCGGCGAGCAGGTCCGGCTGCTCCAGGGGCATGAAGTGCCCGCCGCGACCCGGTTCGCTCCAGTGCCGGATGTCGGTGCAGGCCCGCTCGGCGATCTCCCGGGGAAAGTTGGCCTGCGAGGGTTCGCGGCTCACCGTGAACGCGGCCGGCACGGTGATCGGGGGGCGCGGCGTGTTGTGGTCGAAGTCGGCGTACTGCCGAAACGACGAGCCGATCGTGCCGGTCACCCAGTAGAGCGTGATGATGGTGAGCAGAGTGTCGGTGTCGAAGCTGTTGGCCAGATCACCGCGGTTGTCGCTCCAGTCCCGGTACTTGTCGACGAGCCAGGCGGCCAGCCCCGCCGGCGAGTCGACGAGCGCCGCCGCGAGGGTGTCCGGCCGGGTGCCCATGATGGCGCTGTAGCCACCGTCGGTCTCGTCGTACGCGGCCTCGGCGTCCAGGAACGCCTGCTCGGCCGCCGACAGCGGACGGGCGTCGAAGCTGGCCGGGAACGGTGGATGGATCATGTGGATGCCGACTACCTGCTCCGGGTGCAGAGCACCGAGCCAGCCCGTGACCACCCCGCCGACGTCGCCGCCGAACGCGCCGTACCGCTGGTAGCCGAGCACGTCCGTCATCAGCTCGTGCAACGTCCGGGCCAGCACCGCCCGGGTCAGCGGCCCGTCGGGCAGCTCCGACCAGCCGAAGCCGGGCAGCGAGGGCACCACCACGTCGAAGGCGCCGCCGGTGGGACCGGTGAGCCGGTCGACCAGGGGCAGCATCTCGACGAAGCTGCTGGGCCAGCCGTGGGTGAGCAGCAACGGCGGCGGCGCGGGCACACCGGCCGGACGGGTCGCCCGGACGTGCAGGAAGTGCAGTTTCCGGCCGCCGACGAGCGCCAGATGCTGGGGGTACGCGTTGAGCGCGGCCTCGCGGGCACGCCAGTCGAACCCGTCGTGCCAGTAGGACACCAGGTCCCGCAGGTAGTCGGGATCGGTGCCGCCCTGCCACGGTCGGTCGCCGCTGCGGTCGGTGAAGCGGGTACGGGCCAGTCGGGCCCGCAGATCGTCGAGCACCGCATCGGAAACGTCGATGCGGAACGGGGAGACAGACATGGATCCTCCGATAAGGAGGGCGCTCCCCGACGCGGAAGGTCAGCTGAGGGGGACGGCGGAGAGGAGCGCCCAGGAATGACGATGGGTGGTCACCGGGCTCACCTCCTCTCGTGGCTGACGACGATCACCCTACCCGTCGCGGGATGCGCGCACGCGCCGCCGCCCGGGGCGACCCGGACGGCGGCGCGGCGGGAGTCAGGCCTGTTGACCGGGCTCGGGGCTCTCGTAGACGCGGCGGATGTCCACCTCCACCTCACCGATCGTCGAGGCGAAGACGTCCACGAACCGTCGCCCCCACTCCACTGCCTCCTCGTGGGAGCGCACGTCCACGAGCGCGAACCCGGCGATCAGTTCCTTGGTCTCGGTGAACGGCCCGTCGGTGACCGTGGTCTTGCCGCCGCTGACGGTGATCCGGGTGGCGTCCGTGACGGTCGGGCAGAGCCCTTCGGCGGCGACCAGGATCCCGGCCTGCGCCACCTCCTTCATGAAACCTTCCATCCGGGCCATGAACTCCGGGCTCGGGTTGAACGCTCCCGGCAGGTTCTCGTCGAGCTTGTGCATCATCATGTAGCGCATGGTTCGGTCCTCTCCAGATCGATGAGTGACGGTCAGCGGGTGGTCGGTCGAGCGCAGAGCGCGGTGAGCCAGCCGAAGGTGGGGACGCAGGCGAGCGCCATCCGCACGCTGAGGGTGTCCTGGTCGGGCCAGGCCAGGACGGCGACGACGGCCAGCGCGCAGCCGAGCGAGAATGCCGCCCGCAGGCGTTGCCCGGCCCGCCACCAGGTGCGGGCGAAGACCAGGCAGGCGATGGGCAGGGAGCCGAAGGCCAGCCCCGCGCCGACGCCGTGACCGATGGCGTGCCAGCTCACCGAATCGGGCGTGCCCTCGGGTGCGCCGGCCGGCCAGCCCATGCTCGGGTCGGAGACCAGCACCCCGGCGATGATCAGGCCGAGGCCGTGCACGGCGATCAGCGCGGGTCCCCACGTCCCGCCCGGCTCGCCGCTCAGCGTCCGGCGCAGCCCGACCGCGCCGGCCAGGGCGAGCAACCCGGTCAGCACGAAGTTGGCGGTCTGGATCCAGCCCAGGTCGCCGAGAGCGAGCAGGCTGAGCGGCTGCCGGCTCAGGTCGAACCCGTCGCGGGTGAGCACCTGGGCGGCCGCCACCACCCCGAACAGCGGCCCGGCGAGGACTCCGCCGGCCAGCAGCGCCCTCGTCGTCGTACGCCGGGAAGCGACGCCGGCCACCGTGGGCCGTGCGCTCGTCTCGTTCGCCGTCGTCGTCATGTCCTTCTCCTCGTCTCTGCCCGGCCGGTCGCCGGTCCCGCGCGCCGGTGCGAGCCGGCTTTCACTGACGCGTCGAGCGGCGGGCACGGGATACGACATGACTGGCGAAGAATTTCTCAGCGGGTCGGCGCGACGCCGCGGGCACAGTCGGCGGCACGGGCGAACAGCAGCGCCCGCTCACGTTCGTTGCCGGTGAGGTGGGCTGCCCTGTCGAACTCGACGCGCGCCTCGTCGTAGCGGCCCAGCTTCGCCAGAAGGTCCCCGAGCACGCTGGGCAGCAGGTGGTAGCCGGCCAGCGCCGACTCGTCGGCAAGCGCTCTAGCCAGGTCCAGGCCGGCGGCCGGGCCGTCGGCGAAGGAGACCGCGACGGCCCGGTTCAGCTCCACTACCGGCGACGGTACGACCCGGGCCAGCTCCGCGTAGCCGGCCGCGATCCGCGCCCAGTCCGTCTCCTGCGGGGTACGCGCCCGCGCGTGACAGGCGGCGATCTCCGCCTGGAGGGTGTACGGACCGGCGGGGATGTCGGCTGCTCGGGCCTGGTCGAGGGCGGCCAGACCCCGGCGGATCAGCAGTTGGTCCCACCGTCCGCGGTCCTGTTCCAGGAGCAGGATCGGCTCTCCCGCAGCGTCGATCCTCGCCGCGGTGCGGGACGCCTGGATTTCCAGCAGCGCGGCGAGCCCGTGCACCTCCGGTTCCGCGGGCATCAGCCCCTGCAGGACGCGGGCCAGGCGCAGCGCCTCCACGCAGAGGGCGGGACGCATCCAGTCGTCGCCGGCGGTCGCCGAGTAACCCTCGTTGAAGATCAGGTAGATCACCTCCAGCACGGAGGCGAGCCGTTCACCGCGCTCCTCGACACCGGGCACCTCGAACGGCACCTTCGCATCGGCGAGGGTCTTCTTGGCTCGGGTGATCCGCTGCGCGACGGTGGTCTCCGGCACCAGGAACGCGCGGGCGATCTCGTCCGTCTTCAACCCGCCGAGCATCCGCAGGGTCAGTGCCGCCCGTGCCTGCGGCGACAACACCGGATGGCAGGCGGTGAAGACCAGCCGCAGGAGGTCGTCGTCGATCCGTTCCTCGAAGGCGGCGTCGAAGTCGGGGAGGAACTGCTCGTCGCCGAGATCTCGCCCAAGGTCGGCGACCCGCCGTTCCAGCAAAGCCCGGCGGCGCAGCGCGTCGATCGCCCGTCGCTTGCCGACAGTGGTGAGCCAGGCGCCCGGGTTGGCCGGTACCCCGTCGCGCGGCCACTGCTCCAGCGCGGCGACCAACGCGTCCTGGGCCAACTCCTCGGCCCAGCCCACGTCACACACCACGCCGGCCAGGGCGGCGATCACCCGCCCGGCCTCGATCCGCCAGACCGCCTCGACGGTGCGGTGCACCTGCTCGTCTCCCATGACCGCCCATCACAGCAGGCCCCTCCAGTGGGGACAAGGAACACGCACAGCCGGCAGCGTCAGCCGGCGCGCCTGCGGTGCGGGAGTGGCCCGTCGACAGGAAAGCGTGACCGCGTACGCGGCGGGTACGCCTCGCAGTGCCCGGCCCACTGGTCGGCGGCGACGGTGAGGGCGTCCGCGGAGACGGTGAGGAGCAGCGGGTAGACGGCGGTCGCCGGTCGGCGCATCCACGGGGGCAGCGACTCGGCGGAGAACTCGACGGTCAACTCCAGCCGGCGGCGACGGATCGCCCGGGTGCGCAGGGCCAGATTGGGTTCGGTGAAGCGGACCATCGCCGGTGGCGGGGTCGGCCCGGCGGCAGCGATCGCCTGACCGTGCAGCCAACTGCTCAGCGCACGGGCCTCCTCGACAAGCAGGCTCGGGTAGTGGTGCGACCAGGTCTGCCCGTCGGCGGTGCGGGCGTCCACCTCGATGAGCAGCCAGTCCTGCCAGCCCGGCGCGGCCCGCTCGGGATCGTCGGGCGGGTCGATGCCGGGCTGGTAGCCGACCGGGCGGATCCGCACCCGGGCACCATCGTCGGACCGGATCTCCACCCGATCATTCTCGCCGACCGAAGCAGACAATAACCCCAAATCAGGTTACTGGGAGACGCTCCGCCGGACGCCCTGATGGTCGGCGCACGCACCCGCCCGGCCACCGGTCAGGCTGACCGAGCCGTCCCGGCACTGCACCAGATAACCCCGGCCCGCCCAGAACTGCGGCACGCAGTCGAACCAGTCGCACACCTCGGCGGCCGGCCGGCGGATCCGGGTTCCGGCACAGAAGTCGTACCCCAGGGGGTTTTCCGGCGCGCCGCAGCGCGGCCCGGACGTCGCGCTCGACGACGGGTGCGGCGCGGACGGGCGCTTCGGCGCGGTGGTGCGCGCGGGCGGCCGGGCCGCCGGGCGCAGCAGCGCGGGAACGGCGCTCGGGGTGGATGCCGGCGTGGCCGCCGCCGCGACCTCCGCGCCACCGGTCGGGTCCGACGGGTTCGAGTCGAACAGCGCCGCAGGCACCAGCAGCGCGATGCCCGCCGCCACCGCGATGGTCCGACGGCCACCGGGAACGAGCGAGGAGAGCCGGGCCTGCGCCGGCGTGGCCACCGCCGGCCGGAACGGCTTGAGCTGGTCGTGCTCCGCGATCAGCTCGTCGAGCTGGGCGAGCACCGCGGCGCGCTGCTCGATCGCGTCGGCGAAGGCCAGCGTCAGCTTGAACCGGAAGTCGGCCGCCGCGTCGGTGGGCAGCAACAATCCGGAGGCACGCCGCCGGTCCAGCACCTGGATCAGGGTCACCGGCGCCGCCGGGTCGTGGGCCAGACCGGTCATTCGGCCGTACGCCCAGTCGCGCCGGCCGCGCCCGCCGAGCAGCACCAGCCGACGGCTGGTGATGACTGCCATGCCGGCGTCGGTGACGCGTACGCCGTCCGGGCGGCGCGGACGCATCGGCGCGGCCGGCGCGGCGACCGTCAGATCCGGTGCGGGCAGCACCGTCGTGTGTCGTACCTCGACCAGTTGCGCGGCGGGCAGCGCCCACAGCACGACCTCGTCGTCGATCAGCTCAAGTGGGAGGCCCGCGCCGGCCGCCGCGGAACCGTGGAAGTCGGCGGCCAGGGCGCGCAGCCGCCGTAACTCGTCGTCGCGTCGCCGCCAGGCCGTCTCGGCGCCGTGGTACGTGCTGACCCGCCGCACGTTCTGCCGCTGCGCCCAGCGGTACCGCCATGTGGAACCCGTCGATTCAGTCCTTGCCACGCCGACTCCTCCGCCGCGCAGGCCACCAATCCGGGGTGCACTCGGATTAACAGTCGTAACGGGCGGCCGGGACACGCCAGGACGGGCGAACTATCCGAACGGTGGAGCAACCCGGACGATAGGGCGATACTGCTGCGTCGATTCATCTTCCGTCGTGCCCTGCGTGGCGATCGCCGTCTCGGTAACGTCAGCCGCAGCCGGGTGGCGACGCCGCCGCACCGCCCGTACGGAGAGGCAACGGTCATGCCGCCAGACACCCTGCCCGGCGTGGTCATCGGGGTCGACATCGGCACCACGAGCACCAAGGCCATGGCGTACGACACCGACGGCCGACTGCTCGCCAGCCACACCGCCGGCTACCCCCTCGACGACCCGCTCCCCGGGTACGCCGAGCAGGACCCGGAGCTGATCCTCGCCGCCGTCGTCGAGTCGATCAGGGCCGTGGTGACCGAGCTGACCGTTCCGGTCTCCGGCCTGGCCTTCTGCTCCGCCATGCACAGCCTCATCGGGCTCGACGCGGCCGGCGAACCGCTCACGCCGTCGGTGACCTGGGCCGACTCCCGGTCCACCCGCCAGGCCGAGCGGCTGCGGGCGGTGCCGTCCGGGCTGGCTCTGCACCGACGCACCGGGACGCCGATGCACCCGATGTCGCCGCTGCCCAAGCTGCTCTGGTTCAACGAGCAGGAGCCGAAGCTCTTCGAACGCGTCGCGCACTGGGTCGGCATCAAGGACTGGGTGCTGCTGCGACTCTGCGGGGCGCTGGTCACCGACCACTCGATCGCCTCGGCCACCGGCCTGCTGGACATCCACACCCTGGAGTGGGACACCGAGGCGCTCACCATCGCCGGCATCACCGAGGAGCAGTTGCCCCAACTGGTCGCCACCACCGCCGTCCTGCCCGGCCTCACGCCGCGGACCGCCACCGCCCTCGGTCTGCCGCAGCGCACCCCGGTGGTGGTCGGCGCCGGTGACGGGCCGCTGGCCAACCTCGGCCTCGGCGCGGTCCACCCGGGCATGGTGGCCTGCTCGATCGGCACCAGCGGCGCCATGCGCGTCATGGTCGAACGCCCCAGCGTGGACCCGCTGGGCGGGGTGTTCTGCTACGCGCTGACCGAGGACCGCTGGGCGGTCGGCGGCGCGATCAACAACGGCGGCCTCGTCCTCAAGTGGGCGGGCACGGCGCTCGCACCCGACCTGGGCGAGCACCCCGAGGAGGAGCTGGTCGCCCTCGCGGCGCAGGCGCCTGTCGGCTCGGGCGGGCTCATCATGCTGCCGTACCTGCACAGCGAACGGGCTCCACACTGGAGTGCGCTGCCCCGCGGCGCGTACGTGGGGCTGACCCACGGGCACCGCCGCGAACACCTCGTCCGGGCCGCCATGGAGGGGGTCTGCCAACAGCTGGCGCTGGTGCTCACCTCGGTACGCGCCGCCGGCAACGAGGTCCGCGAGATCCGCGCCGGCGGCGGTTTCGCCCGCAGTGGCCTGTGGCGGCAGATGCTCGCCGACGTGCTCGGCATGCCGGTGAGCTTCCCGGCCGGCCGCGAGGGGTCGAGCTTCGGCGCCGCGCTGCTCGGCATGCAGGCGCTGGGCCTGATCCCCAGCATCGACGTGGCCGCCGACCTGGTCCGCATCGAGGAGATCATCCGCCCCGACCCCGCCGCCGCCGCCACGTACGCGGCGCTGCTGCCGCTCTTCGCCGAGCTGTACGACGCGCTGGTGCCCACCTTCACGTCGATGCGTCGGCTGGCGCCCGGCCTACCCGCCGAGCCGGCCGCCCCCGCAGGACCACAGATGTAGGCCCTTCGACCGGCCCGGGGAGGGCCTGGTCAGGCCCGCGCGGGCCGGGGCGGGTCAGGCCGCCTCGATGCCGGAGATCAGATAGCGGTGCACGTCGGCGTCGAGGATGGCCACCGTCTGGGCGTCGCTCGGCCCGGCGCCACGGAACGCGGCCAACTGCTCCGGAGACTCCCAGCGTTCGAAGATGTGGATGCGGTCCGGGTCGAGCGGGTCCGCCGCGAGCAGGAAGTCGAGGCAGCCAGCCGCCGCACGGGCCTGTTCGATGGTCTCTCGGCAGCCGGAGAGGTAGTCGTCGCGGGCGCCCGGCTCGACGCGCAGACTGCCGGCAATGATCAACATGAGTGCCTCCCCCGGGGCGGTATCGCTGTTACGCGAGATACCACAGGGTCATAGTTATACCTCCGAGGTCAGGCGCTCGCGGGGACATCGGCTCCCGGACGGGTGACGGCGTTCTCGCCAGCCCCAGCGGCCTCGCGGGCTTCATATCGTGCGAACGTGAGAAAATGCGACAAGAAGCGCTCATCTTCCCTGTTCGCGCCGCGCCCCCACGTACCCCTCAGATGGCTGGCGGCGGCTGTCGCGCTCGTCGTCGTCGCGACGACGGGGCCGGCCACCGCCGACGGCCCGGACCACCAGACCCCGCCGGGGCACGGCGCCGAGCCAGCCAACGACGGGCCGGCCGACGGGGACGGGCCGGCGGACGAGGGTGGGCGCAACGACGAGCCGGGTGTGGAGCCCGCGCCGGAGCGGGCGCCGACAAGTGAGGTGTCCTGGCTGTCGTTTCCCGGTGGGGTGTTCGCGGTGGACTCGCTCGGGCACACGGTGCGGTACCGGGCCTGCGACGGCGACACCGGCCGGGTCGCCGATCCGGACATGCGGGTCGCCGCCGGGGTGGCCAGCGGTGAGGTCACCGTCGAGGGCAGGAGCTTCCGCTACCGGGTGCCACTGATCGGGCGCGGCGCGGGGACGCTCGTGGTGTCCGGGCCGCACGCCCAGCCGGTGGAGCTGCCCGGCGTGGTGGTCACCAGCCCGCAGCCGCCCACCGATCCCGTCGAGGGCGCCCGGCTGTTCCCGCTCAGCGGACAGCTCGCCCGGGTGGTCGCCGACGCCACAGTCAACCCGTCCGGGGCCAGCGTCCGCGACCTGTCCGGACGGTACGGCGACCAGCAGATCTCGGTCAACGGCGCCCTGCGCCCCAAGGCCGCCAGCGTCATCAAGCTGTGGATCCTGGTGGAGCTGCTGCGCCGAGTCGACTGTGGACAGGTCTCGCTCGACGACGGCGTACTGGTCACCCCCGCCGACGTGGTCGGCGGCACCGGTCAGCTCCAATTCGAGACGTTTCCGCAGGAGGTCACCCTGTACCGGCTCGCCCGGTACCTGATCAAGTACAGCGACAACGTCGCGGCGAACGTGCTGATCACCTACCTGGGCGGGTTCGCTCCGGTCAACGCCCTTGTCGACTCGATGAACCAGCGGTCCACCATCCTCGCCCGCCGGATGCTCGACAGCGCGGCGGCCCAGCGCGGCGAGGAGAACTACACGAGCCCGGACGACGTGGTGTCGCTGCTCGGCGCGGTCTGGGACGGCGAGATCCTCACCCCGACCTCCCGCGACCTGATGATCGGGTTCATGCGGGAGCAGACCCTCAACACCAAGATCCCGGCGGCGCTGCCACCCGGGGTCCCGGTGGCCCACAAGACCGGTGACCTGCCGGACGCCTCCCACGACGTCGGCTACTACCTGATCCCCGGCACCGAGACCGCCGTCGCCTTCCTCACCGCCGGCCCGATGGCGACGGGCGACGAGACCGTCCGTCGGATGGCCCGGACCGTCTACGACTTCCTGGTCACCCCGAGCGTCGGCGCGGTCGAGGAGTGAACAGGCGTCAGGCGCCGGGGATGTTCGCCGGCGGGTCCTCCCCGACCACGTCGGCCGCCGGCGGGTCGGCCGCCACCGACAGCCCGAAATCCGAGTACGCCAGGTCGAGCTGGGCCACCTCCGTCTGCTCGGTGGCCAGTTCGATCCGGTAGCGGACCAGCCGACCCTGCTCGTCGACGCTCGCGGTGAACGGCACCTTCGCGGCCCGGTCACCGAGCACCCCGCCGATCCCGCCGCCCAGCACGGCGGCGCTGTCGCGCAGGTCCAGCGTGCCCGCGTACTCCCGGTTGCCGGTCTGCCGAACGGCGGCCGGCGCGGTAAGCGTGCTGGCCAGCCGGGTGTTGTCCAGGCCCTTGTTGTTGACCGGCCGACCCGGCGCGCCGACGTGCCACCACGTCTTGCCGTCCCAGACCGGGACCCGGCGGTCCGGGGCGCTGATCCGCACGTAGACGTCCGGACCGGTGGTCAACCGCTCGATCTTCACCTCGCCGTTGGGCACCTTGAGCGAGGTGGTTTCCGTGCCACGCCGCGCCTTCGGGTCCCACACCAGGATCGTGGTGTCCCCCTCGGCGGTCCCGCCGCTGCCTACGGTCAGCCGGTACGGCTGCTCGTCCACCTTCGCGGCGGCGGCGACAAGCACAGCGGCCGCATCGGTCGGGGCGGGCGCCGCGCCGGTCGAGCCGGTCGACGCCGCGGCCGACGGGCGGTCCGCGGCCGGCTCGTCACCGGCGGCGACCAGGGCCCACACGCCGCCCGCGACCGCCACGACGAGGACGACGCCGGCGACGACCAGCTTGGGCTTCTGCACGGTCATCTCCCCTGAGCGGGCGCCCGCCGGCCGGTCGCCGATCACGCGCGCCGCGGTGCGGTCCGGCCAGACTAGCCGGACCGCACCGGGTCACGCGCGGCTGATCGCGTTGGCGTGGATCGCCTCGTGCAGGTACGCGGCCAGCCCCGGGGCGATGTTCTCGTAGTGCCTGGTGAACCGCTCGTCGGCCATGTACATGTCGGCCAACCCGGTCTGCACCTCGTACGAGCACTCGTAGAACCAGCGGCTGATGAGCTGCCGGTGCTCCTCGGCCAGCTCCATCGCCTCCGGGCTGTCCGCCGGTGCGCCCGAGGCCATCAGCGCGACGATCCGCCGGCCCCAGTCCTCGTTCTCCGCCTTGATCCGCAGCCAGTCGTCCTTCGTGTAGCGCGACGCTCGCCGGTTCGACTCCCGGTACGCGTCGGTGTCGCCCCAGCGCTGCTCGGCCTCGGCCTCATGCTCCTCGGGGTTGAAGTCGCCGAAGACCTCGAACCGCTCTTCCGGGGTGAGTTGGATGTTCAACTTGCTCGCCTCCATCGCGAACTCGATCGCCGCGACCATCTCCTGCAACCGCTTGAGCCGTCCCGTCAGCAGCTCGTGCTGGCGGCGAAGGTGCGCGGCCGGGTCGGCCGCAGGGTCGTCGATGATCGCGCTGATCTCCTCAAGTGGGAAACCCAGCTCGCGGTAGTACAGGACGAGTTGCAGCCGTTGCAGGTCCGCGTCGTCGTAGCGGCGGTAACCGGCTGAGGTCCGGCCGCTCGGCGAGAGCAACCCGATCTCGTCGTAGTGGTGCAACGTCCGGATCGTCACGCCAGCCAGCTTCGCCACCTGACCCACCGTGTACGCCATGGTTCCCCTCCCTTCCGGGAACCAGGCTCCCGCCTGCCGTTACGTCAGGGTCAAGCCCGATTCTGACCCACCGTGGCGGGGCTGTCCGGACGCCCGTACAGATAGCCCTGACCGCGTGGGCAGCCGATCGCGGTGACCGCGTCGTGCTGGCGTTCGGTCTCCACGCCCTCGGCGATCACCGCCAGGTCGAACGCGCCGGCCAGCCGGGTCACCATCTCCACAGTCGCGTACGCCCGGTCGTCCGTGCCCAGCCGCGCCACGAACGACCTGTCGATCTTCAGTTCGGTGGCCGGGATGCGGTGCAGGTAGCTCAACGACGAGTAGCCCGTACCGAAGTCGTCGATGGCGATCTGGATGCCCAGCTCCCGCAGCTGGTGCAGCCGTTCCAGCACCGCGTCGGTCCCCTCGATCAGCGCCGACTCGGTCAGCTCCAGGGTCAACGCGCGCGGCGCCAGTCCGGCGCTGGCGGTGGCCGCCGTGACCGTGGCGATCAGGTCGGGCCGGCGCAGGTGCGCCGCGGCGATGTTCACCGCGACCGTCGCCTCCGGCGCCCGCGCCCGCCAGGTCGCCGCCGCCCGGCACGCCTCGTGGATCACCCAGCGGTCGATCGGGATGATCAGCCCGGTCTCCTCGGCCAGCGGCAGGAACTTCGCCGGCGGCAGCATCCCGAGCCGGGGGTGCCGCCAGCGCACCAGCGCCTCGGCGCTGCGGACCGCGCCGCTGGCCAGGTCGACGATGGGCTGGAACTCCAGGTGCAGCTCCTCCTCGTCGACGGCCCGGCGCAGATCGGCGATCAACTCCGCCCGGGACACGGCCGACTCGCGCAGGCCCGGGGTGCACGTCCGGTACGCGGACTTGCCGGCCGCCTTCGCCGCGTACATGGCGATGTCGGCGTCGCGCAGGAGGTCGGTGTGCGAGGCGTGCTGCGGCCCGTACTCGGCGATGCCGATGCTCGCCGACGGGTGCACGCCCACGTCCTCCTCACCGTCGGAGGGTCGCAGCGCGTCCAGCAACCGCTCGGCCAGCCGCTCCGGGGACACCGGCCCGTCCTGCTCGACAAGCACCGCGAACTCGTCCCCGCCGAGCCGGGCGATGGTGCCGTCGCCGGCCACCGCCGTCCGCATCCGCGACGCCAACCCGCTCAGCAGGGTGTCGCCGGTGGCATGCCCGAACCGGTCGTTGACCTGCTTGAACCCGTCGAGGTCGAGCAGCAGGACGGCCACCGGCCGGCCGTCGCGCAGAGCCAGGCGCAGCAGCCGGTTGAACAGCAGCCGATTCGGGAGGCCGGTGAGCTGGTCGCCGTACGCGAGCCGACGCAGTCGCGCCACCAGGCGCAGGTTCTCGTTGGCGGCCAGCCCCTGGCGTACGGCGAGGGCGGCCAGCAACGCCATCATGGTCACGAAGACCAGCTGCGGGGTCTGGCCGGTGGGCCGGCGGGCCAGCAGCACCGCGATGATCGCCCCACCGACCGGCAGGTACGGCAGCGCCACCCGCCACCACGGCGGCAACGGCGACTCGGCGGTCTCGTCGGTGCCGTCGCAGTCCGGCGGCGGCGGGTTCCCGGTGGCCAGGCCGATCAGCAGATAGCTCAGCGGCCAACACAGGTCGATGGGGTGACCAGCGGCGTAGTCGGCGCGGGCCACCAGCGAGACGTAGACGACGTCGGCGACCACCCGAATGGTGAGGCTCACCGCGAGCACGCTCATCGGCCGCCACAGTGGCCGCGCCGGCCCGGCCACCGCCACCAGAATGGTGAGCTGCATCAGGTCGAACATCGGGTAGAGCAGCCCCAGCGTGCGCGCCGGGTCGGCCAGCTCTGCGGCGGCAACCCCCTGGAACACCAGCACCCAGCCGATCGGCACCAGGGCCAGCGCGACGATCACGCCGTCCAGCAGCGTCCGGGCCCGGCCCACTCCCGTACGGGGCCCGGACGGCGAGCTGAGCAGCGCGGCGGTGCCGGTGAGGATGCCGGCGGTGAAGACCACACCGACCAACGGGGTGTGCGGCAGGTCGCCGCCGACCAGTCGCTGCGCCGTCCAGATCGCCCGGCCCAGCGCGGCGAGCGCCATGGTGACGGCCAGCAGTGTCCAGAACCTGCGCAGCGGGGCCGGATGTCGACGGGCCACGCCGGCGCAGGCGAGGGTTGCCCAGCCGGCCACCAGCAGCGCGCCCACGTCACTGACCAGCGCGGTCCCGGGCAGCGCGGCGACCAGCCAGATCGCCTCCACGACAAGGACCGCGCCGACGACTGACAGCCCGGCCCGGCTCAGCCAGGCCGGCGCGACGCCGCTGGGCAGCGCGCGGCCCGCACCCTTCACGTCCTGTCGCGACACGGTCGCTCCGGCTCTTCGTCGTACGTGCACCCTCGGCGGACCTGTCCACGGCAAACCCCGAAAGCCTAGCCAGCGCCCCGGGCGCCCGCCAGGGTCCGGACGGCCGCGCGAGTCGAGCCGGTCCGGCCACACAGGACCCCCGCCCCGGGACGAACCGCCGCCGTGCGAGGGCTCGGCGGCCGGACGTACCCGCGCCGCCACCTCTTCGGCCGTACCATCTGCGCGGTGACATCTCCCCGCCGTCGGCTGGCGGCCGCGTCCATCCTCCTGGTGGTGGAAGCGGCGCTGTTCGCACTGCTCGTCACCGAGTCCCCGGCGGGCGCCGTCGTCGCCGTCGGCATCACCTGCCTGTCGTTCTGGGTGCACCTCGTTCTGCACGAGTGCGGGCACCTCGTCGCGGCGAAGCTGCTGCGCCTGGAGGTCGTCGCGGTCCGTATCGCGCCGTTCACCGGCTGGCGCAACCACGTGTCGATCCGACCTACGCCGTCGGCGACCGCGTTACCGCTGCGGATGGTGCTGTTCTACCTCAGTGGCCCGGTGGTCAACCTCTGCACCGCGACGGCGCTCGGTGCCGCAATGGCGTCGACGAGCACCGCGGTGACAGATGTCGCACTGCTCGGCGCAGCGCTTCTCGCGGCGCTTCTCGGGGTCGCCAACCTCGTTCCCTCGCCGCACACTGACGGCCGCAACCTGCTCGGCTGGCTCGTGACGCCTACCGCCACCGTCGCGGCGCTGCGTGCGGCCCACTACCAGGAGGAGATCAACCGGACGCTGCGGGCCATCAGCCATGAGGAGGCGGACGAGGGTCGCATCGAAGATCCGGTTCGCGACGCAGACGACCCACGGTTCGCGCTCGCTGCCTTCCACCGACGCTGGAGCACCGGACACGCGCGCTCGGCGACGGACTTCGTCGCCGACGCCGAGCGACTCGCGGCGCTGGCTCGGGCCGAGAGCACCGATCCCCTGACGGCCGCCACAATCGGGCAGGCGCTCAGCGTCCACTTCGGGATGTGGTACCTGTACGCCGCGGTGGTGACCAGATCGCCTCTCGAACACCGGGAGGTGGTGGAGATCTGGGAACTGGCGCGGCTCGGTTCCCAGGTGCAGCCGCACAGGTTGACCGCCCGTGTCGCCATGAGCCTGGCGTACCTGCTCAACCAGCGGCCGGAGCGGGCGCGGGCGCTTCTTCTCGACGTTCGGGTCGGCGTCGACCCGCCGGATCTGTGTAGCGTCGCGTTTCTCCTGCGGGCCATCGCCGAGTGCCACCTCGGCAACCACGCCGATGCGGACACGCACATCAGGGCGGCCGGCGGCGGCTACCCGCAACTGACACAGGTCGTCGCCACGATCCAGGCGGTCGATCCGGTGCTGCCGATGTTCGCTCCGGCACCGACGGCCGACACCTGATCGGTGTGCCGCCACGCCACCGGTACGACCGGAGAGCCAGGAGGATCAACGGCCGGCGGACCGGTTCCAGGGTGAGCGGGGCAGGGTGGTGCCGGCCATCGGCCGACGGGCGCGTCGGCGCCTCCGCCGGCCGGGGGTGCAGGGCGGGCGGCTCACAGTGTGCACGGCGGGGCCGTTGGGCGGGGGTTGCCGGCCGATGAGCCAGCACAGGAAGCGGGCCATCGGCGGCTCAGCCGACCGGGAGGCGCTGGGCGTCGGACCTGGCGATCTCGTACTGCGCCCCGCAGAACGTGCACTGCTGCGCGTACCGGGTGCGGATCGGGATGAGCGGTACGAAGAAGAGGGTGAACTTGGTCGACCGGCGGGTGATGACCTGCGCGGCGTGGTTGCCGCAGTGGCGGCAGACCTGCTGCACGACGCCCGAGCGGTCGACCTTGGTACGCAGACCAAAGATGAAGAACATCGCCCGCCAGTACCCACCTGACCACGAAAAGGAACGTGCCAAGCAGGAAGGGGACGGCGGTGGATGATCATCTGTGGTGGTCGGGCGTCCGGCGAAGTACATGCAGCGCGGCCATCGCCTGAGCCCTGAGCTTCCTTGCCAAGATCGTGCTCGATCGCGACGGAACCGTCAGCTTGCTGCTGCTCCGGAGGGCTCGGGGCCGGCACCTCGGCCGAGATCCAGATCGGCTGCCAGCCCGCACCTCAGGTCGCCGACCCCGGCCAGGGTCGCCGCTCGTCCAACTCAGCGGCGAGCCGGCGGAGGAAATCGCGGAAGTCGTGCTCGCTGTGCGGCGTCTCGATCTCGTCGGTCAGCGGACCGGCGTATTGCCGCGCCCAGGCGATCGCATCGGCGTAGACGCCCGGCCCGTCGCCGAAATACCGCCGCTCCACCATCGCCGCGGCCATCTGACCGGCGCTGGGGTCGTCCAGCTGAGGGGTGAAGATCAAGCCGTACAGGATCTGGTTGATGACGCCCTTCCAGTCGCGGCTGTCCATCTCACACCTCTCGGACGGGGAGCCCGGCACCGCAAGCAGCTCCACCTTGGATCATCGACCCAAAGGCCGAACCATCCAAGATGGAGCTGCTGACGTCTCACTCAGTCACCGCGTCAGTTGGCGGGCTCGGGCTCCAGGCCGGGGACCTCGGCCGAGATCCAGATCGGCTGCCAGTCCGGCACCTCGTGGAACCGGCGCAGCTCGGCCAGGCCGCTCACCGACCCGCTCCAGGCACCGTACGGAGGGTTGGTCTCGTCGAAGCCGCTCTGCACGAAGGTGAGCGTGGTCCGGCCGTCGGACTCGGCCAGCTCCCAGTTCGTGACGCCGGTCGGGCCCCAGTCCACGGACATCTTCCGGCCCGGCTCCACATCGACGATCTTGGCCGCGTAGCCGCTCTCGAAGCCGCCCATCGCGTACCGGCCGCCGACCCACGGCTCGATCCCGATGGGGTAGCCGAACCAGGCACTGGCCTGCTCGGAGTCGGTGAGCGACTCCCACACCTTGTCGATGGGGGCCGCGATGACCAGCTCGCCGCGCAGGTCGGCGGAGGTGAAGTCGGTGCGGGGCAGCAACGGCCGACCCTCCAGGTGGGAGGCCAGGTTGGCGATGGACAGCGCCCAGTAGGTCTGCAGCACGCCACGGATGCTGGAACCGGTCATCGCCTCGTTGAAGTCGAAGTGGCTCTGCGTCAGCGTCAGGACGGTGCTGTCGGTGCTCTCGGCGGTCAACTGGAGCTCGGTGGTGGTCTCCACCCCGTCGAGCAGCCAGCCGAAGCGCAGCGTGTCGTCGTCGGAGTGCAGCAGGCGCTGGTGCGGCGCGTCACCCTCGGGCGTGTAGCGACCCCAGAACTCGTACCGCTGGGGCAGCTCGACCTCGGCGTGCTCGGCCAGCCAGAGTCGCAGCTCGGCCGGGTCGGTCAGTGCCTCGCGGACGCGCCCGACGGGCGCGGAGAGGCGGGCCTGGACCTTCAACGGGTCACTCATGTGTCGTTCCCTTTCGGATAGCAGGCGACGGCGAGCTTGAAGGCATCTCCTTCACTGCCGCCGTATCGGGCGAACAGGTCCTGAAGTGCGGTTTGCAGGTCGTGCAGGAACTGCGGGCGCTGCTCGGCGGGCACCCGGATCTCGCCGGAAACCCCGATCGAGGGCAGCTCGGGGGCGCTTCGGTCCAGGGCGGCGACGTCGGCCTGGACCTCCTCCATCAGGTCGAGCAGGTAGCCCAGGCTCAGCTCGTCGCGGGCTCGGCGCAGCCCGATCCGGCCGACCAGGCGGGGTGACAGCCAGTAGGACCGGGCGGCGGCCTGGTAGATGCCTTCGGTGATGCCGCGGACCTTGCGCTCGTTGACCAGCTCGACGAGGCCGGCCGCGACGAGCTGCTTGACGTGGTAGTAGACGCGCTGCGGCGTCTGGTCGAGTCGGGCCGCGACCTCGGTGCAGGTGCGCGGTTCGGCGAGTTGCCGCAGCACCTCGACGCGCTGCGGCTTGAGCAGGACTTCGGCCTGCTCGATCTGCTCCAGGTACAGGACGTCTCTCATGGCAAAATCAGTTTGTACGTACAAAACTTGTTTGTCAATCGCTTCGCGAGAAGCCGCGCCGACTTTCTCGACGCGGCTCCAGGCAGCGTTCAGCAGATGGTCAGGGCAACCAGTCCGGTCGCAGCGGGTAGCCGTTCACACCGTCCGGGCCGTTGTGGGTGGCCAGCACCTGGTGCAGCTGGATGCCGTTGCGCTCGAACGCCATCCGCGATCCGGCCATGTAGAGCCCCCACACCCGGGCCGTGCCCGCGCCCACCTCCGAGACGCAGAAGTCCCAGTGCTCCACCAGGTTGCGGCACCACGCGGCAAGCGTCAGCGCGTAGTGCTGGCGCAGGTTCTCCTCGTGGTGCACCTCCAACCCGGCGTCGTGCACCTCGCTGATCAACCGACCCGGGCCGGCCAGCTCGCCGTCCGGGAACACGTACCTGTCGATGAACGCGCCCGAGCGGTGCGGCGCCCGGTTGTCGGCCCGCGTGATGGTGTGGTTCAGCAGCCGCCCACCCGTACGCAGCCGCGAGCGCAGCGCCCCGAAGTAGGACGGGTAGTTGCGCACCCCGATGTGCTCGGTAAGCCCGATGGAGGAGATGGCGTCGAACTGCTCCGCCGGCGCGTCCCGGTAGTCCAGGTGCCGCACCTCGGCCAGCTCGGTCAGCCCCTCCCGCTCGATGGCCGCCTGCGCCCACTGCGCCTGCGCCTTCGACAGGGTCACCCCGAGCGCCTTGACGCCGTACTCGCGGGCCGCGTGGCGGACCATGCCACCCCAGCCGCAGCCCACATCCAGCAGCCGCATGCCCTTCTTGAGCGCCAGCTTGCCGGCGACCAGGTCGTACTTCGCCGCCTGGGCCTGCTCCAGCGTGTCGTCCGGAGAGCGGTAGACCGCGCAGGTGTACGTCATCGACGGGCCGAGGACCTTCTCGTAGAAGGCGTTCGAGACGTCGTAGTGGTGCGAGATCGCCGTGCTGTCGCGCACCCGCGAGTGCCGCAGCCCGTTCATCACCCGCTTCCAGCGCGGCTGGGCCTCCTGCGGAGGGGCCGGCGGCGGCATCAACCGCTCCCAGCCCAGCCCGCGCACCAGCGCCAGCCCGTCGGTCACCGACGGTGGGCGCAGCCGCAACTCGTCCTTGAGCACCCGCAGCGCCTCGTACGGGTCACCCGGGTGCACCCCCTGCAACGCCAGGTCGCCGCTGACGTACGCCCGGGCCATGCCCAGGTCACCGGGGGCGGTGAGCAGGTACGACAAACCCCGCTCGGAACGGATCGACAGGGTGATGCCGGCGTCGGACGGGCCGACGGCGCTGCCGTCGTACCCGATGATCCGCACCGGCAGCGGCGCGGCGGTGACCGCGCGGACGACGTCCGCGACGGTCGGACCGGTGGGCCGGCCCCCCGCCGGCGGGGTGGCGGGGACGCTCGCCGCCCCCTGGTCTCGATCGGTCAGGCTCATGCTCGTGCTACCGCCTTTTCGTACAGTCCCGTCAGCCGGTGGTCCGGGTCGTAGCGGTCCTTCACCGCGCGCCAGGTCTCGCCGCCGTAGAGGCGATCGAAGGCGTCCCGGTCGTAGTACGCGTCCGAGTAGAGCGACTTGTGCCCGCCCGACTCCGACACCCTGCGTTCGATCGTGCGGTTGACGTCGCCGTCGGCGGCGCCGGGCGCGATCGGCACGCTCCCCCAGAAACCAATGTTGACGTAGTCCTGCCCCGCGTGGAGCGGATACAGCGGCCAGGACCGCGCGGAACCGGGACCCTCCGGCTCGCGCAACCGCAACGGGCAGAGCCACACCGGGGTCATCCCCACGCTGCCCGCGAACCAGCGCAGGAAGTCGGCCGTGCGGTCCAGCGGGATCTCCACGTCCTGCACGACCCGCTCGCGGGCCGGCTGGCCGCGCAGCCGGTCGATCCGAGCCGCCACCTGGTGCCGGTGCTCGAGGCGGACCAGTCGGTGGTAGACGTCGCTGCGCCGGTATCGCGCCGGCCAGAGCCTGCGCACGACCGGGTGCTGCGCGCCGAACGCCGACGAACACCAGAACCAGTCGGTGTCCCAGCGCCACAGATAGTCGTACGCGGTCAGCACGTCGCGGGTGCGCCGACGCAGTGACCGGTAGTAGATCTCCTGGCCGGTGTAGTCGCTGGGCGGGTCGGCCGCGTCGGTGAACGTGCCCAGGATCAGGTACGCCTCGCCGGGGCTGAACATCACGCCGTCCATCACGTCGACAGGCTCGCCGGCCCAGGATCGGCTGGCGGACACCTCGGCGATCGCGTCGGTGAGCGCCTCCAGTTGGGTGAACCGGATGTTGCGCAGCGCCACGTACCGGCCGATCGGTTGCAGCTCGATGCGCAGCCGGGTGGCGTACCCGAGGCTGCCCAGCGAGTTGGGGAACGCGGTGAACAGGTCGGCGTGCTCCCCGTCCGGCCGGGCGGTGACGATCTCGCCGGAACCGGTGAGGATGTCCATCTCGCGTACCGACTCGTGGGGCAGGCCGTTGCGGAAGGAGGTCGACTCGATCCCCAGGCCGGTCACCGCCCCACCCAGAGTGATGGTGCGCAGTTGCGGCACCACCAGGGGCATCAGCCCGTGCGGCAGCGTCGCGTCGACCAGGTCCTCGTACGTGCACATGCCCTGCACGTCGGCGGTGCGCGCGTTCGCGTCCACCGCGAGCACCCGGTTGAGGCCACTCACGTCGAGGCCCGGGGTCCGAGGAGCGGACCGGGGGCGGAACAGGTTGGAGGTGCGTTTGGCCAGCCGGACAGGCTCGCCCGTGGGCACTGCGGCGTACGACCGCCGCAGCGTGTCCACCGCGTCATCATGGTCAATGGGGTGATCCACACGCTCAGCGCGCATGTGATCACCTTACGCCCGGACCTCGGAAACGGTGGGATGTCAACGCCTGCGGTTTCCCGTCCGGCACCAGTTTCGACGGTTACCGTGGCGGGCATGCCATCGCCCGCTATCACCGCCCTGGACGCCGCCGGACTGCCGTATCGGCTGGTCAGCCACGGTGCGGTAGGCAGCCTCGCGGAGGCCGCCGCGGCCCGGGGCGTGGCCGTCCCGGACGTGGTCAAGACGATAGTCGTCCGCCGGAGTGCCGACGATCACGTCTTCGTGCTCACCCCTGGCGACCGGGTCGTCTCCTGGCCCAAGCTGCGTGCCCTGCTCGGTGTGCAGCGCATCTCCATGCCGGACGCGGCGGGCGCCCTGGCCGCCACGGGCTACGAGCGCGGCACGATCACCCCGTTCGGCGCGAGCACCGCGTGGCCGGTCATCGCCGACGAGCGACTGCGTGGCCGGGAGATCACCCTCGGCGCGGGCGAGCGGGGTCTCGCCGTCGCGGTCGACGCCGATGCCGCGATCGCCGCCCTCGGCGCGACGGTGGCCGACGTCACGGACCCCCAGCCGACCCGCTGATCCCACCGGCCGCCCGCGTTCGCCGGCTGGCCCCGGCCGGCAGTGGTGGGTGAGGATGGCGCCTATGTCCCTGCCCGAGGAACGCCCCGATCCCGCCGGCACCGTCTACGGCGGTCGGCGGAGAGCCCGTTCCGGGCCGCTGGCCGACCCGCTGCTGCGGGTGGCGTTGGCGGTCGGGCTGGTGGGCGTACTCCTCGGGGTGGTCTTCGCCAGCGGCCTGCTCGACGGCGACGACGAGCCGGTGGTGCCCGCGACGGTCGCCGCGCCGCCCAGCGCGGCCGAGCCGACCGCCCCGCCGGCCGAGCCGGGTCCGACCCCCTCGGTCGAGCCGTCGCCGTCGGCCACCCCGGCCCTCCCGACCGCCGGGCCCCGCGTGCTGCGGTCGCCCTCCGGGCTCTGCCTCGGGCTCGACGGTGACGGCGAGAAGGCGCAGGCCGAGCTGGCCGCCTGCACCGGCGGCCAGGAGCAGCAGTGGGTCGTCAACCCGGCCGGCGCGGACGCGGTGACGTTGACGAACGCCGCCCACGGGCAGTGCCTCGACGTCGAGGGCGGCAGCGGTGACGACGGGGCGACGGTGCTGCAGTTCCCCTGTCACGGTGGGGCCAACCAGCAGTGGCGGCTCAGTCCGACAGGCACCGGGCCGGTGCTTGTCGTCGCTGTGCACAGCGGCAAGTGCGCGCAGGCCGACGACGACGGCGCCGAGGCCGGGGACGAGATCCGCCAGCGACCCTGCGACGGCCGGCCCGCCCAACAGTGGACGCTCGGCTGACTCAGCCTCGGAAGCTCCAGGCCCGGGGTGCGGTCGCGGCGGCCAGGACGGCCTCGGACACCGGCCGCCCCGGCCGTCGGCGCAGCAGCAACGACAGCCCGGCCGCGCCGATCGACAACGCTCCCGCCACGTACCAGGCCAGCGCGTAGTCGCCGAGCCGGTCGCGGACCAGGCCCGCGCCCGTCGCCGCGAGCGCCGCGCCGAACTGGTGGGCGGCGAACACCCAGCCGAACACGACAGCCCCGGCGCCGCCGAAGTACTCCCGGCACAGCGCCACCGTGGGCGGCACGGTGGCCACCCAGTCCAGGCCGTAGAAGATGATGAACACCAGCATGCTCGGCTCGGCCGTGCCCGCGAACAGGCTGGGCAGCACGAGCAGCGACAGCCCGCGCAGGGCGTAGTAGGCGCCGAGCAGCAGCCGGCTGTCCACCCGGTCGGTGAGCCAGCCGGAGGCGATCGTGCCGACGATGTCGAAGAGGCCCACCAGGGCGAGCAGTCCGGCCGCCGTGGTCTCGGCCATGCCGTGGTCGTGCGCGGCCGGCACGAAGTGCGTACCGACGAGACCGTTGGTGGTGGCGCCGCAGATCGCGAACCCGCCGGCCAGCAGCCAGAACGGCCGGGTCCGGGCCGCGGCTGCCAACGCGCCCAGCGCCCGGGTCGCCGCGCCGCCGGTCGGCGGCGGCGGCGCGACGACCTCGGTCGCGCCGTAGGCGGGCAGGTCGAGATCCGCCGGGTGCTCGCGCAGCAGCCACACCACCAGGGGTACGACCGCCAGGGCGGCTCCGGCCACGACGAGCGCCGCCGTGCGCCACCCGTGGTCGCGCACCAGCACGGCGATCAGTGGCAGGAAGATCAGTTGGCCGGCCGCCCCGCCGGCGGTCAGCACCCCGGTGACGAGGCCCCGCCGACGGACGAACCAGCGCCCGGTGACCGTCGCCACGAACGCCAGCGCCATCGAGCCGGTGCCCAGGCCGACGAGGACGCCCCAGCACAGCAGCAACTGCCAGCTCGCGGTCATGAAGACCGTCAGGCCACTGCCGGCGGCGACTAGCAGCAGCGCCACCGACACCACCCGGCGGATGCCGAAGCGGTCCATCAGCGCGGCGGCGAACGGCGCGGTGAGCCCGTAGAGCAGCAGGTTGACCGAGACGGCCGCGGAGATGGTGGCGAGCGGCCAGCCGAACTCCGCGTGCAGCGGGTGCAGCAGCACCGACGGGGTGGCGCGGAAGCCGGCCGCGCCGACAAGCGCCACGAAGGCGACGGCGGCGACGAGCCAGGCGGGATGCAGGCGACGGTTCGTGGTCACGTCGACAAGTCTGGGCGGGGTTCTCGACGGCGACGAGTGGCCGGAAAGCCATCATGCGCAATAATCGGGCCATGAGCACTGGCCCGCACCGGATCGCCGTCCTCGCCCTCGACCAGGTCGTCGGCCTGGACCTGGGCACCCCGTCCCAGGTCTTCAGCACCGCCAGGGGTGCCGACGACAGCCGCTTCTACGACGTACAGGTGTGCACCCCGGGCGGTCGGCCGGTTCGCAGCACGGCCGGTTTCCAGGTGCTCCCCGACCACGGCCTGGAGCTGCTGGACACCGCCGACACCGTGATCGTCCCCGGCATCCACGACGGCGCCGTACTGACCTCGGGCGACATCGAGCCGGAGGTGGCCGTGGCGCTGCGGTCGGCGTACGAGCGGGGTGCCCGGATCATGTCCATCTGCACCGGAGCGTTCGTCCTGGCCGCCGCCGGTCTGCTCGACGGACGGCGGGCCACCACCCACTGGGCGTTCACCGAGCAGTTCCGTCGCCTGTACAGCCGGGTGGACCTCGACCCGGGCGTGCTCTTCATCGTCGACGACCGGGTGTTCACCTCGGCCGGAGTGGCCGCAGGCATCGACCTCTGCCTGCACGTCATCCGCCTCGACCACGGCAGCGAGATCGCCAACCGGGCGGCCCGCCGCTGCGTGATGCCGCCGTGGCGCGACGGTGGTCAGGCGCAGTACATCGAGCAGCCGGTGCCGAAGGCCACCGACGCCAGCACCGCCGGCACCAGGGAGTGGGCCCGACAGCGACTGCACGAGCCGATCGCCCTGCGCGACCTCGCCGAGCAGGCCCGGATGAGCGTACGCACCTTCACCCGACGCTTCCGCTCGGAGACCGGACTGAGCCCGGCGCAGTGGCTGCTGCAACAGCGCACCGACCACGCGCGACTGCTGCTGGAGACGACCGACCTCACCGTCGACCAGATCGCCCACCGCTGCGGTTTCGGGACGACGGCCGCGCTACGCCAGCAACTGCATCAGCGCATCGGCGTGGCCCCCTCCACCTACCGCCGCACCTTCCACCCCCGCCCCGAGCTGGCCAGAACCTGACCCACCCGAGGTCACGCCCTCCCGAGGCTGCCGCTCAGGTGCGGAGCATGTGCAGTTGGGCCTGATGTTTGGGGAGGTGGACCCTTTCGTGCAGGTCCAGGGTGCGGGACCAGGGCAACGGCTCGTCGACGATGAGGTCGAAGCCCTCCCGCAGATGGGTCGCGACCGGGGCTTCCGCCGCCAGGCCGAGTTGATCGACAAGCCCGCACAACCGGTCGCTGGTGCCGTGCAGCAGCGCGGTCAGGCCGCGCAGGCCACCCTGCTCGGCCGCGAGCGCGTCGAGCTGCGGACGGTGGATGTCCTCCTCCAGCTCGTAGTAGGCGAACGGCGACCCGGCCAGCAGCGCCTCGCTGGCCTGGATCATCAGCTCGTCGTTGGCGACCAGATGCGCGACGATCTGCTCGGCGCTCAGCTGCCCCTGCGGCGGCGGTCCGAACCCGCCGGCGTCGACCTCAGCGAACAGAGCCCCGTAGGCCCCTCGCAACCCCGCGTCCTGCACCCCTTCAGTCAACCCTGCCCGCAGCCGTTCAGCGGCGGGATTGGCGGGAGCGGAGGTAGTCGCTGACCACGTACTCGCCCAGGTCGTCGGTGTCCGGGGTGAACATGCGGCCGCGGCTGCGTCGGGCCACCGCGTCGACGAAGCGGCGCAGACCCGGGTCGTCGCCGAGCATGAACAGGTTGAGCGTGGCGCCGTAGCGGCTGAGCTTGTCCACCTCGCGGACGGTCGCCTCGATCGTCTCCGGCAGCGGTGGCCAGTGGAACAGCGCCTCGCCGTCGTCCGGGTCCAGGTGGGCGGTCGGCTCCCCGTCCGTGACCACCAGGACCACCGGCTCGGCGTCCGGATGCCGGCGCAGGTGCCGGGCGGCCAGCCGCAGCGCGTGCTGAAGGTTCGTGCCCTGCTCCATGTCCGGCTCCACCGCCGCCAGCTCCTGCTGGGTGAGGGTCATCGCCTCCCGACCGAAGCCCACGATCTGCAACGCGTCCTGCGGGAACCGGGTCTCCATCAGGTGCGCCAACGCCAGCGCCGTCTGCTTCATCGGCCCCCAACGACCCTGCGAGATCATCGAGTACGACAGGTCGACGCAGAGCACCACCGCCGCCGAGGCCCGCTTCTCGGTCTCGACCACCTCGAAGTCGTCCACCGCGAGTTGCAACGGGACTGTCGGACCGGCCCGGCGGACCGCCCGGGTCAGCGTCCGGACCACGTCCAACGGCTGTTCGTCGCCGTACTCCCAGGGGCGGGACGCGCCGCTGACCTCGCCGGCGGCACCCGCCGAACGCAGGTCGTGCTGACCGCGCGGCCCGGCCGTCAGAGCGGAGAAGACCCGTCGCAGCGCCGTCCCGCCGAGCCGGCGCAGCGCCTTCGGGCTCAGCGTGAGCCCGTCCGCGTCCCGGCTCACCCAGCCCTGCCGGCGCAGCTCCCGTTCCAGCTCGCGCAACCGGCGGACGTCGTCGGCGGCATCCCGGCCCAGCGTCCGGGCCACCGCGTCGACGTCCACGTCGTCGAGGGTTGCCCCGGGGTGTTCCTGGTCGAGCTGGTCCAGCAGGTCGTCCAGTTCGCCGATCTCACCCAACGCGCCGGCCGCGTCGCCGTAGTCCAGTGGCTGGTCGCCCCGGACCCGCTCGCCGCGCCCCCAGCGCAGATCCGGTCGCAGCGCCCGCAGGTTCGCGTCGAGCGCGGACAGTTCCCCGGCGAGACGGTCACCGAGTGACTGCTGCATCAGACCGGCCAGCTCGGCACGCTGCCGCTCGGAGAGCGAGTTCATCAGCCGCTCACCAGCCGCTGAGCGGCGGGCCAGCACGTCGATCAGCTCGTCGACCGTCTCCGGCCGCTCCGGGAAGAAGTCACCGTGCCGGCGCATGAACTCGGCGAACGCGTCGGTGGTGTCCTCCGCGCGGCCGTGCCGGGCCAGCAGGTCGTTCAGGTCCCGCATCATCTCGGCGAGCCGCTGCTGCGCCGCCGGATCGGCGGACGCGCGCACCGCGTCGCGCAGCCCGGCGAACCGCTGACCGAGGACGTCGTCGCGGAGCTGGTCGAGGATCTGCTGGTACGAGCGGCGAGCGTCGTCGCTGGCCCACTCGTAGCCGGACAACTCCTCGACCGCCCGCGCCGTGGAGCGGGGCAGATTGTCCAGCACCGCCTCGGCGAACCGCGCGCCGTCGTCGTCGCGGCCCCGCAGCTCGTCACGCTCGGCGGCGAGGGCCTGGTCGAGCAGCGCCTGGGCTCGGGTCACGGCGCCGTCCAGGTCGCCTCGGCGCAGCGCCTCCCGGCGCAGCCGTCGCGCCCGGGCGGCCAGGTCGTCCAGACCACCGCGCCCCTGCGGGCCACGGCGCAGAAGGTCGCGCAGCGCCTCCCGCAGGCTGCCGCCGGCCAGCACCTCGGCGCCGACCGAGTCCACAGCCTCGCGTACGTCGTACGGGGGTGCGAGCGGGTCGGGCCCGCCGTTCCACTGCCCGTACCGGAACCGGTTGCCGGCCACGATCAGCCCCGGCCGCCGTAGACGGTACGACCGGTATCGGTCACGTCCTTGCCGAGCCGGCGGGTCAGGTGCAGCCCCTCCAGCACGAACTCGACCGCCGCCGCGGCCTCCTCCGGCGTGGGCGCGTCACCCAGACCGAGCCGATCGAGGACCTTGGCCAGGCCGGGCACCGTGCCCACCTGGCGCAGCAGCTCGGCCGAACCGACCAGCTCGCCGGTCTCGATGGCGGTGCCGTCCTGGACCAGGTTGGTGAACCCGGACAGGTCCAGGCCGGCCAGGTGGGCGCGGAACGTCTCGGCGGTGGCCGTCCGCAGCAGGTGGGCGAGGACCTCGATCTCCCGCCCCTCCTCGCCGCTCTCGAACTCCACCTTGCCGCGCAGCGTGCTGGTCACCGACACGGCGTCGCCGACCCGGGCCACCGCCGCCTCGGGCCGACCGTCCGGGCTGGCGGAGGCGGCGAGCAGGCCGGCGCGGCGCAGCGCGGCACCGGCGACCGTCTCGGCGGCGGCGATCGCGAACCGGGCGGAGACGCCGGAGCGCGGGTCCACCGACGGGGACTCCCGCACCGCGCGAGCGAAGCGGGCCAGCACCTCCAGCACGTGCTCCGGCACGGCGGCGACCAGGTCGGCCTCCTGGCGGATCAACGCCAGCTCCAACTCCAGGTCGACCGGGTAGTGGGTACGGATCTCCGCGCCGAACCGGTCCTTGAGTGGGGTGATGATCCGGCCCCGGTTGGTGTAGTCCTCCGGGTTGGCGCTGGCCACCAGGAGCAGGTCGAGTGGCAGCCGAAGCTGGTAGCCGCGGACCTGGATGTCCCGCTCCTCCAGCACGTTGAGCAGCGCCACCTGGATCCGCTCGGCCAGGTCGGGCAGTTCGTTGACGGCGAAGATGCCCCGGTTGGTGCGCGGCACCAACCCGAAGTGGATGGTTTCCGGGTCACCGAGGGTGCGGCCCTGCGCGATCCGGATCGGGTCGACGTCACCGATCAGGTCGCCGACGCTGGTGTCGGGGGTGGCGAGCTTCTCGCCGTAGCGCATCGAGCGGTGCAGCCAGCCGATCGGCAGCTCGTCGCCGGCCTCGGCGACCTGGGCGACCGAGGCGGGGGTGAGCGGGTGCATCGGGTGCTCGTTGAGCACCGAGCCGGCGATGACGGGCGTCCACTCGTCGAGCAGCCCGCCCAGCGCGCGGATCAGTCGGGTCTTGCCCTGGCCGCGCTCGCCGAGCAGCACCATGTCGTGCCCGGCGAGCAGTGCCCGCTCGACCTCGGGCAGCACGGTGTCGTCGTAGCCGACGATGCCGGGGAAACGGGTCTCGCCGGAGCGCATCCGGGCGAGGAGGTTGTCACGGAGTTCCTGCTTGACGGTGCGGTACTGGTGACCGGTCGCCCGCAGCGCGCCGAGCGTGCCGGGCAGGTCGGCCGGTGGAACCGGGATTACCGGGTTAGGCGCAGTCACCCGACCCACGCTAGCTCACCTTCGCCGGGGTGCCCCGGTCATCGGGGGGCACCCCCACTGCCACCCTCAGCCCCGCCCGCAGCGCCGGCAGCTTCCCCGGCGGCGCAGGTGGTACGCGTAGGCGGCCGCGCCGAGCGCCACGCCCCACACCGGCCAGAGCAGCATCGGGGTTCCGGTGGGGCTGAACCCGCCGGTGAGCCGGTAGAACTCGGGGTTGCTGAGCAGCCCCAGGCTGGCCGCGGTCACCGCGATGGCGACCAGGGCGGCCGGCACCACCGCCAGCTTCACCGGCACCCGGCGACCGGCGAGGCCGACCATCCAGCCCGGGAACCGCTCGCCCCAGCGCTGCACCAGGCCGAGGGTGAGGATCGCACCGACGGTGGCGAACGCGCCCAGCCCGAAACCGGCCCAGACCAGCCCGGTTTCCTGCATCTCGGTGAGGAACTCCCGGGAGATGCCGAGCGGGATGCCGGCCGCCCAGGCGAACCGGGTCGACGCGTACGCCAGGGGAATGGCGGCGGCGATGCCGGCGGCCCAGCGACCCCAGCGCGCGGCGGCGGCCGGGGTGGTCCAACCCCTGTCGGTGCCGTCGCGGCCGCAACCCACGCACGCCTCGGCGGTGCGGCGCTGCCAGACGAGCACCGCCCCGGCCAGCAGCAGCCCGCCGGCCAGCGCGGCGAACCGGCCGAACAGCGCCCAGTTGAGGACCTCGGAGTAGTCGATCGGCGGCCAGCCGAACGGCGCTCCGACGATCAGGATCGGCAGGTAGCCGAGGACGACGAGCACCCGGGCGTCCGGGACGACCACGGCGAGTCCGAACGCCACCGCCCAGCCGTAGCCGGCGAGCAGTGCCCGCAGCGGACCGGGCGGTCGGATCGCCGGGCGGCTCATCGCCAGCGCGGCCACGGCGGCGGTGAGCAGGACGCCGGCGAAGAGCGGGGTGGCCAGGTCCACCGGCACCAGGCGCAGCAGGTTGACGTCGCCGCCGTGGGTGTCGTTCGCGCCGAACGGGTAGCCGGCGCCGGTGAGCGTGCTCACCAGGGCGAGAACGCCCCACAGGCCGAGCCACGCGGCGGCCAGCGGGGCGAACCGGTCGGGCCACCGGGAGCCGGAGCGGGGTGGGGAGGAAGTGATCGTCGTCATGCTCTCAGCCTCGACCGACAGCCCGTCGAATCCCTCCCGGCCGGCGGTGAACCCGCTCCCCCGGGTGGGGGACCGTTCAGCCCGACGGGGTGACGAAGCCGGACTCGTACGCGGCGATGACCGCCTGCGTTCGGTCGCGGACGCCCAGCTTGGCCAGCACGTTGCCGACGTGCGTCTTGACCGTCTCCACACCGACGACCAGGTGCGCGGCGATCTCCGGGTTGGACCGGCCGGTGGTCATCAGCCGCAGCACCTCGGCCTCCCGCTCGGTGAGCCGGGCGGCGCGCAGCCGATCGCCACCCGCCGGCCCGTACGCCCCGACGAGTTGACGGATAGCGGCCGGGAAGAGCAGCGACTCGCCTGCCGCGACGACCCGGACCGCCTCCACCACCTCCGCCGGCCGGGCTCGTTTGAGCAGGAAGCCGGAGGCGCCGGCGCGCAGCGCCTCGTAGACGTACTCGTCGTTGGCGAACGTGGTGACCACCAGCACCCGGGGCGGGTCGGCGGAGGTGGCCATCAGGTGCCGGGTGGCCTGGATGCCGTCGATGCCGGGCATCCGCACGTCCATCAGCACCACGTCCGGGCGGTGCCGGGCGACCAGCGGCGGCACCTCGGCGCCGTCGGCGGCCTCGGCGAGCACCCGCAGGTCGGGTTGGGCGTCGATGATGGCCCGCAGCCCGACCCGGATCAACTCGTCGTCGTCGACGATCAGCACGCCGGTGGTCATCGCACGTCCTCGTAGGGCAGACGGGCGCGGATCAGCCAGCGGTCGCCGTCCGGGCCCACTGTGAGTCGACCGCCGAGCAACAGTACCCGCTCCCGCATGCCGTCCAGGCCCCGACCGGACCGCCCCGTGTCGGCCCGGTCGGGGCGGCTCATCGTGTTGACCAGCTCCAGTTCCATCGCGTCCGACCGCAGGTCCAGGCGCAGTGTCACAGGGCCGTGGCCGTAGCGGGCGGCGTTCGTCAGTCCCTCCTGGACGATTCGGTAGCCCTCCCGCGAGACGATCGCGGGTAGTCGGGTCGGGTCGCCGACGCGCTGCGCGTGCACAGTCAGTCCGGCCGCGCGGGTGTCGGAGACCAGCCGATCCAGGTCGGCGAGGGTACGCTGCGGCGCCGCCGAGGGCCGGTCGCCGCCGGTCTCGCGGAGCAGCCCGAGCACGTGGTCCAGCTCGTCCATCGCGGTCCGGCCGGCCTCCTCGATGGCGCTCAGTGCCCGCCGGACGAACTCCGGATCGGTGTCGAGCACCTCGCGGGCCGCGCCGGCCTGGAGGGTGGCCACGGTCAGCGCGTGACCTACCGAGTCGTGCAGTTCCCGGGCCAGCCGGTTGCGTTCGGCAAGTCGGGTGGCCCGCGCCTCCAGCGCGGCGATCCGCTCGGCCTGGGCGGGGCCGAGCAGCACCGGCGCCATGGACACGGCGAGCGCGCCGAGCCCGGCGACGGCGTAACCGAGGCCGACCAGCAGGCCCACCCCGGTCAGCGTCAGCCAGCCGCTGTCCCGCCCGTCAAGCGGCCCGAACTGCTCCCCGCTTGTCAGTTCGTCGCCCACGCCGAACTGCTGGGCGATGAACGCCAGCGCCATCGGCAGGGCACTGAACAGGGCGAACATCACCAGTGCGCCGACGATGAGGTGCGTGGCGATCCAGAGCGCGCCGCGCAGCCTGCTCTCCCGGTCGCCCCGGTGCCCCGGCGCGGGGTCGGGCAGGTCGACGCCGAGCAGCGTCCGGCAGGCGGCGATCTCCAGAGCCCGGCTGCCGTCCAGCAGCAACGGCACTACCGCGATCAACGTCGCGATCACCAGCAGGGCGTACACAAGTGGGCGGGGGATCTCCGAGTCGGTGAGCATCTGCGCGAAGGTCACCGCGAGGACCCCGTACGGCAGCGCCAGCACGCCGCCGAGCAGCAGGAACACGCCGCGTCGCCAGGTGCTGCCAGCGACCAGCGGGGCCAGTGCCGCGCGCAGGGTCATGCGGACATTCTGCTGCCGTCACCCCGGGGCGCGACTCCCCCACGGCGGGGAGATCTCAGCGGTGGTCGGCGACGTACCCCTGCGGGTCCTTGTCGCGGAACGGCAGGTCGCGACCATTCTTGTGCTCGCCGTAGAAGGTCAGCCAGCGCTGGCCCAGCTCGGCGCGCAGCTCGAAGCTGGCGTGCCGGCGGAAGTCGGGCAGCGCCTCGTCCTCCTCCTCGGCCAGGTGCTCGCTGTTCTCCCGGCGGGCCGTGCCGACGGCCTCCCACCAGGGTTTCGAGCCGACCGGGTGCAGCTTGGACTCGGCGATGGCGTCACGGATCTTGTTGTGGTCGCCGATCGCGTCGGCGGTCTCGTCCTCACCGTCGTCACCGTGCTTGACCAGGTGCGGGTAGAGGATCGCCTCCTCCGCCTCGGCGTGGATGTCCAGGTGCAGGGCGAGCGCGTCCCAGATGGCCAGCAGCTCCTGCTCGTCGCGGGCGTCGTCGAGGCGGGCGAAGCCGCGCCGGAAGGCGGCGTGGTCGTCCAGGATCAGTGCGGTGATGTCGTCCACTGTGCTCATTTCTCCGTCGGGGCGGTGATCCGGGCGCGCAGCATCCGGGGCAGCGCGGCGAGCCCGGTGACCGGGCGGAACCGTTTGGCGGCTTCGGCGAGCGCCGCGTACTCGTCGTCGGCGAGGTCGATCTCGGCTGCGGCGGCGTTGCGTTCCATCTGCTCCACGCTTGACGCGCCGGGAATGGCCACCACGTTCGGATGGTGCAACAGGTACGCCAGCGCGATCTGGCTGGGGGTGGCGTCGTGCGCCTGGGCGACCTGGCGCAGCGTGTCGATGAGGACGGCGCCGCGCTCCAAATTTTCCGGCAGGAAGTACGGGTTGGTGCGGCGGATCGCGCCGGTGGGCGGGTTTCCCGCGTCGTAGCGGCCGGACAGGAAGCCCTGCGCCAACGGGCTGTACGCGATGACGACCCGCCCGGCCTGCCGCGCGTACGGCAGCAGGTCCTGTTCGGGCGCGCGGTCCAGCATGCTGTAGCGGACCTGGTTGCTGAGCACCCGCCGGCCGAGCGCGGCCTCGGCGACCTGCCAGCGGCGCAGCCCGTAGTTGCTCACTCCCACCTCGCCGACCAGCCCGACGTCCTGCAGGGCGCGCATGCCGCGCATGGTGGTGTGGTCGGCGACGAGCGGGTTGGGCTGGTGCACCTGGTAGAGGTCGATGCTTGTGACACCGAGGCGGGCCGCCGAGGCGACCGCCCGCTGCTGCACCACAGCGGCCACCGGCAGCACGGGGAAGATCTTGCTGGCAACTATGACCTTGGGCCGGTCGTCGCCGAGCGCAGCGCCGAGGATCCGCTCGCTGCGCCCGAAACCGTAGACCTCGGCGGTGTCGAAGACGGTCACGCCCAGCTCGACGGCCCGCCGGACGATCTGCGCGGCCCGGGACTCGAAGTCGGGGCCGTAGCCCCACTCGCGGGAGCCGAACTGCCAGGTGCCGAGGCCGATCCTGGAGAGCGGTTTGGGGGTGTCGAGGGCGATGAACCGCATGGCCTCGAAACTACCCCGTTGTCCTGGTTTCCACGCCCGATCCCGGGCACGACGGGCCGCGGCTAGGCTCATGATCGTGACTTATCTCGCCCCGGATGACCGCTACGACACCATGACCTACCGGCGCAGCGGACGCAGTGGTCTGCGACTGCCCGTCGTCTCCCTCGGGCTCTGGCACAACTTCGGCCCGGACCGCCCGTTCGACAGGCAGCGTGCCATCGTCAGGCGTGCCTTCGACCTGGGCGTCACCCACTTCGACCTGGCGAACAACTACGGTCCCCCGCCGGGCGCGGCGGAGGAGAACTTCGGCCGGCTGCTCGCCACCGACCTCAGGCCGTACCGGGACGAGCTGGTCATCTCCAGCAAGGCTGGCTACCTGATGTGGCCCGGCCCGTACGGCGAGTGGGGCTCGCGCAAGAACCTGATCTCGTCGCTGGACCAGTCGCTGGGCCGGATGGGCCTGGACTACGTCGACATCTTCTACTCGCACCGCTTCGACCCGGACACTCCGCTCGAGGAGACGATGGGCGCGCTGGACGCCGCCGTCCGCTCCGGCAAGGCGCTCTACGTGGGCATCTCGAACTACAACTCGGAGCAGACCGCACGGGCCGCCGCGATCCTGCGCGACCTGGGCACACCGCTGCTGATCAACCAGCCGTCGTACTCGATGTTGAACCGCTGGACCGAGTCCGACGGCCTGCTCGACACGCTGGAGGAGGTCGGTGCCGGCTGCATCGCGTACAGCCCCCTCGCTCAGGGCCTGCTGACCGACCGCTACCTGGGCGGCATCCCGGCCGACTCGCGGGTACGCACAAGCGTCTTCCTCAACGAGAGCGACCTCAGCGACGAGAAGATGGCCACCATCCGAGGGCTCGCCGAGGTCGCCGAGCGCCGCGACCAGTCGCTGGCCCAGCTCGCGCTGGCCTGGGCGCTGCGCGACCCGCGGATGACAAGCCTCATCATCGGAGCGAGCAGCGTCGAGCAGTTGGAGACCAACATCGCCGCCGTGGGCAACCTCGACTTCGCCGCCGAGGAGCTGGCCGAGATCGACCGGCTGCTGGGCTGAACCGCGCGGGCGGCCCGGATCACCAGATCCGGCGCCGCCCGGCCCGGTGGTTGCGGACCTCGCACTGCCGCCCCACCGGGGCCGCCGCGCCACGTCGTCGCCGGCCCACGCCCACCAGCGCCAGGACCAGCACGACGGCGGCACCGGCCAGCACCGGCCACCGCGCGCCGAGGTCGGTCACCGACGCCACCGGCACGCCCGGGTCGGCCGCCGCCTTCACCGCCGCCGGGTCGGTGGCGGCGGGCTTGCCCTCGGCGGTACGCGCAGCAGCCGGCGCTGCCTTCGTCGCACTCTTCGTCGCGCCGCTTCGCGCCTTCCGGAACACGACATCGGAGCAGGAGTAGTAGGTGTCCGGCGTGTTCGAGTTCTGCCAGATCGTGTAGATCAGGTGCCGGCCGCTGCGGTCCGCCGGCAGCCGCCCCGCCAACTGGTACGCCCCGCCGCGCACCGGCGGGTCAGACACCGTCAGGAAGGGACGCGTTTCCAGATCCGCCCAGGTCAGCCGCTTGCGGGGATCGTAGTCGGGCCTGGTGACGTAGAGCCGGAAGGTGCCCCGGTGCTCGATTGTGGTCCGGTACCGGAACATGAACGTCGCGCCCGTGGTCACCTCGGTGCTCGGCCAGTCGGTGCGGGGCAGATCCAATCCCCGGTACGCGGACAGCCCTCCGCTGCACAGCTCGCCGTCCGGGATCCGTTCCCGATCCCGCCCGTTGATCGCGGCGACCCGTACGTTGTCCCACTCCCGAACCGCCGCACCCGCTTCGACGGCGGCCCGGCAGGCGGCGGTGCCCGCGTACCGCCCCTCCGGTCCGCAGGCCGCCGCCCGGCTGACCGGGTCGGTGGGGGCGCCGTGCGCCCACGCGGGTGCCGCGCCCAGCGGTGCGACCGCCACGGCGACCAGCACCACGACGAGCATCCGACGCACGCTCATGGCTTGACCTCCCGTGCACTGGTACGGGCGCGGGACGCCAAAGGTTCGACACCCGGGCCCGGGAATCGCGCGGCGGGCCCGGTGTTGCAATACCGGCGCACCGTCATCGAGCTTGCAGGAGTTGACTCTTGTCCGGCTTGCCGCTGGGCGCGAGCGGGACCCGATCGATGACCGTGACGGTTCGCGGCACCGCGAGATCGTTCACCTGTGCGGCCACCAGCTTGCACAACACGTCCGGGTCGGGCGTTCTGCCGGCCACCGGCACCACGTAGGCGTGCACGGCCTCACCTGTCGTCTCGTCCGGACCTCCGACGACGTACGCCTCAGCGACCGCGGCATCGGCGGCGAGCGCCCGCTCCACCGGCCCGGCGTAGACGATCTGCGCGTTGACGATGATCACGTCGCGCACCCGCCCGAGCAACCGCAGGTATCCGTCGACGCCGAGCTCCCCCAGGTCACGGGTACGCACCCAGCCGTCCACGAACACCTCGGCCGACTCGTCCGGGTCCTGCCAGTACGAGGATGCCTGCGCGGGTGTGCGGACGTAGATCTCCCCGTCGCGAAGGGAGACGTCCACGGCCGGACGACCGACAGTGGCGAGCGTGGCGACGTCGGCCAGCATCTCGGCGGGGGTCACCATGGCGATCATCGATGTCTCGGTCTGCCCGTAACCGTGGAAGAGCACCGGGCCCAGCACGTCGAGCGCCTCCGCCAGGCGTCCCGGCGCGAGTGGCGACCCGGAGACCATCAGCGCCCGCAGGTGACGCAGGTCCACCGGGTTGGCGCGCTGGTCCCGGATCAGCTGGTGCAGCTTGCCGACGGTGATCACGCTCGCCGTGGCCCGGTGTTCGGCCAGGGCAGCCGGGAAGACCGGCCGGGGCGCCACGACGAGGGTGCCGCCCGCGGCGAGGGCGAGGACGCCGTACTCCAGCATCACCTGACTGGCCAGCGAGCCGAAGACCAGGTAGCGCCGCAACCGGGTGGCCAGTTCGGCGACGGCCGGGGGCCATCGGTCCGGGTACGGGGCCCAGGCCGCCGACATCGCCGCGTAGGTCTGCACCGCGCCCTTCGGCGTCCCCGTGCTGCCGCTGGTCCAGATGATCCGCGCGGGATCCTCAGCCCGTCCCGCTGCGACAAGTGGCAGCCCGTCGTCGGGATGCTCGGCGAGCGAGGCCAGCCGAGCCGAGTCGACCACGAGCGAGCCGGAGAGCTGTGCCGGGCTCAGGTCGGCACGCCACCCGGACACCCGCGCCCCGACGGCGAAGGCGGCCATCGTGGCGGCGAAGGCGGCGGCGGTGACCGGCAGATCGAGCGCGACACCCACCCCGGGTCCGGCGCCGGACAAGCGCAGCCCGGCGGCGATGCGCCGGATCAGGCCCGCCATCTCCGAGGCTGTCGTGACGATCGGTCCGTCCTCGAAGACCGGCCGGTCCCCGCCGGCTGCCAGGAGGTCGAGGACGGGCTGCGGCCAGACGTCAGCGGGCATCGGCGAGGACGCCCTTGACGAAGACCTCGAGGGGCTGCCGATGCACGGTCGGCAGGTCCCAGTTGTTCTCCAGGTTCTCCGCCAGGTGGTGCATGGCGACGATCTGCCCGTCGCGCAGCACCCGGACGACGGGGTGGAGATAGCTGGCGTCGTGCGCGGCGTTCGCGTCGTTCTCGGCCGGACGCGGCACGGTGATGTCGAACGGGTCGACCTGGTCGTGGTCGGGGCCGTACTCGAGGGTGATCAGGAACGCGAACACGTCCGGCTCCGCGTCCCGCAGATAGGCGACCGGCACCTCCTCGCGGTAGCGGGCGGTTTCGCCCTCGACCGTGATGACATCGCCGAGCACCGCGAACTGCTGCCACAGTGCCGAGGTCACGTTGATCCGGGTGATGATCGAATCGGCGATCGCCTCCGGCGTCGGGGCGATCTGCCGGGACGGCCAGGGCTGCCCGTGGTGCCGCTCGCGGAGGATGTGGTGCAGCGCGCGGGTGGCATAGCGGAAGCCGTGGATGAAGCCGTTCGTGGACTTCTTGAAATCACGCTGCTGACTGAGGGTGCCGGCGAAGTAGAGACCGGGGACGTTCACCGACTCGAAGGCAGGCGTCTGCGCCGGGAACCGATCCTTGATGACCAGCTCCGGCCGGGCGGACTCGGCAAAGATGGTCGCGTCGAAGCGGAATCCGGTACAGAGGATGACCCGGTCGTACTCGAGCTCGCGCAGATTCTCGACCGTTCGGGCGTACCGGAAAAGCACCCGGAACCCGCCGCCCTCCCGCTGGCTGATCTGTTCCACCGTGCCGTCCAGGACGGCGTTCTGTGACTTGAGCTGATAGGTGTCCAGGAAGTTGTTGTTCACCGCCCGCAGGTGCCCGACGTAATGGGTCTGCCAGGCCAGCTTGATGGAGTGCGGCCCGGCGACGTGAATCGTGGCGGCGGTCTCGACGAGCGCGTCCGCGGTCTCGAAGGCCGAGTTGCCCTTACCGACGATCAACACGCGCTGGTTGACGAAATCGGCGGGTTCGACGCTGACGGTGTCGTACCGTTCGGCCAGGTGAGCGCCCTCGATCGGTGGCACGTAGAGCTCGGAGACGCCGGTGGCGACGACGACCCTGCGTGCCGTCCAGCTCTGGTCGCCGGCCTGCACGGTGAACACGTCGTCGGCCTTCGACACAGAGGTCACCCGGGTGTCGTAAACGACGTTCAGACCCCGCGCAAAGTCGGCGAGATACCGCACGAGATCGTCCGCGGCGGGAAAGTAGCGTGTGCTGTAGCGCTTGAAGAGCAGCGCCGGATCGTCGGTCAACAGCGAGTTCCAGTCCGACCGTAGATTGAACTCCGGGTCCTCCGACCCGGTCCACACCTTGTTGATCGAGATCAGCTGGCGATGCCGCGGATAGGTCTCGAAGAATGTACCCGCCCGTGGGCCGCCCTCCAGCACCACGTAGTCGTGACCGTCGCGCTTGAGCAGGGCTGCGAGCTGCAGGCCTGCCGGCCCGGCTCCGATGATCAGGCAATCGTGCGTCATGGGCCGCAATTTACTGAGGCAATTTCAGAGTGCTCTGAGAAATTGCCTCTAGCATCCGCTCCCATGACGATTGAGGTGGATCTGGCCTTACCCCTGCGCCTCGCCGACCTGCGTGTCGCCGCAGGCCCGGTCACGGTCGTGGTCGGCGAGGAGGTGCGCGGTCGAGTGGCGACCGGCCGCACATTCCTCGCCAAGGCACTCGGCGACGACAGGGCGATCTACGGTGCCACCACCGGCTTCGGGGCGCTCGTCGGTTACGCGGGCCGCGCCGACCAGCGCGACCAGGCCGACAACACCCTCGCTCACCTCGGGGCGGGCCAGGGCCCGGACCTCGCCCCGGACGTCGTGCGCGCGACGCTGCTGGTCCGCGCCTGGTCCCTGGCCCGGGGCGCCTCGGGGGTCTCGCCGCACGTGATCGACGCGCTCGCGGCCATGCTTGGCACGACGTTCACGCCGGCGATGCCCCGGCTCGGATCGGTGGGAGCCAGCGGTGACCTGATCCCGCTCGGTGCCGCCGCTCAGGCGTTGCGCGGTCGCGGGCACGCCTACCTGGACGGCGTCCGGATGCCCGCCGGGGATGCCCTGACGAAGGCCGGCCTGGAGCCGCTGCCGCTCGATGGCCGGGATGCGCTCGCGCTTGTCAACGGCACGTCGCTCACCACGGCGGCGCTGGCCCTCGCCCTGGGCCGGGTCCGCATCTCGCACCGCGTGGTGCAGACGTTGACCTGTCTGCTCGCAGACCTGCTCGGCTGTGATCCGCAGTTTCTCGATCCCGCCCTCCTCGGCGCCTACGGTCACCCGGGCGCCATCGGGGTCGGCGCCGCGATGCGGGCGACCTCCGCCGGCCTGCGGAAGTCCGGCACGAGAGCGTTGCAGGAGCCCTACAGCATCCGTTGCGCGCCGCAGCTACTCGGAGCGGCCGAGGACGCCCTGCGCTATGTCGACGGCGTCGTGTCGGCGGACCTCGGCGGGGTGAGCGACAACCCCCTGTTCTTCCCGGCCGACGACAAGGTCGTGCACGGTGGCAACTTCTTCGGCCAGCCCGCCGCGTTCGCCGCCGACGTCCTGTCCATGGTGATCGCCCAGGTCGGCAACCTCGCCGAGCGCCAACTCGACCTGCTCGTGGATCCCGGACGCAACGGCGGACTGCCGCCGATGCTCGCGGCGGGACCAGGTCAGCAGCACGGGCTGCAGGGCGTACAGCTCGCGTCGACCGCGCTCATCACCGAGATCAGGCGCGACTGTGTGCCCGCAAGCCTGCAGAGCCTTCCCACCAACCTGCACAACCAGGACGTCATCCCGCTCGGCACGCAGGCTGCTCTGCGCGCCCTGGACCAGGCGGAATTGTTGCGCCTGATCACCGGGTCGCTCGGGCTCGGGCTGCGCCAGGCGGTGCACGTGGGGGCGCGCCGGCCCACGGCGGCGGGCTGTGACGGCATCCTCCGAGCCTTGGAGGAGATCCCCCCGATCGACCCGGACCGGCCGCTCGACTCCGACGTGCGAAGGGCAGCCGCGATTCTGGAAGAGCTTGAAATCTCTCTGAATTCCGGCTCGTACGGTGAGCGCCGTGACGCTTGATTACCTGATCATCGGGGCCGGTCCGGCCGGCCTTCAACTCGCCGCCCTGCTCGAGGCCGAGGGCAGGTCTGACTATGTGGTCCTGGAGGGCGCCGACGGGCCGGGGGCGTTCTTCGCCACCTATCCGCGGCACCGCCAACTCATCTCGATCAACAAGCCACACACGGGCACGGACGACCCCGAGCTGAATCTGCGGCTCGACTGGAATTCCCTGCTCACCGACGACCCGGCGCTGCTGTTCACGCAGTACACCGAGCGGTACTTCCCGGATGCCGAGGTGATGGTGCGCTACCTCGCCGACTTCGCGGCGAAGACCGGCGTCAAGGTCAGTTACGACACTCGGGTGACGCGTGTGTCCAGGCACGACGACGTGTTCACGGTCGAGGCCGGCGACCGGCGCTGGGAGGCCCGCGCGGTGATCGTCGCCACCGGTGTGTCGAAGACCTACGAGCCGGACATCCCGGGGTTCGACCTGGCCGAGGGGTACGACGTGATGAGCGTCGAGCCACGGGACTACCTCGACCAGAAGGTGTTGATCATCGGCAAGGGCAACTCGGCCTTCGAGACCGCCGAGAACCTCATGGAGACCACGACACTGATCCACGTCGCGGGGCCCAGTTCGGTCCGGATGGCGTGGCGCACCCACTACGTCGGGCACCTGCGCGCGGTGAACAACAACTTCCTCGACACCTATCAGCTCAAGTCGGCAAACGCGATCCTGGACGGCACGATCAAGAGCATCGAGCGCGACGGCACGGGCTACAAGGTCGCGTTCAGCTTCTCGCGGGCGAACGAGGTCGTGAAGGAGCTGCATTACGACCGGGTGCTGGCGTGTACGGGATTCCGTTTCGACGACTCGATCTTCGACTCCTCGGCGCGGCCACAGCTCGCCATCTCAGACCGGTTCCCGGCACAGACCGAGGCCTGGGAGTCGGTGAACGTCCCCGGGCTGTTCTTCGCCGGGACGATCTCTCAGGAGCGCGACTTCAAGAAGTCCACAAGCGGCTTCGTGCACGGTTTCCGCTATGCCGTGCGCGCACTGCACAGGATCCTGTCCCGCCGCTACGACGCCACGGCCTGGCCGTTCGACAAGCTCGCCGTCGAGCCGGCGGCCATGACCGCGGCCGTCATCGAGCGGGTCAACCGCAGCTCGGCCCTGTGGCAGCAGTTCGGATTCATCGCCGACGTGCTCACCGTCGCCGGACCCGAGGCCCGCTACCACGAGGAGGTACCGGTGGCCTACTTCGTGTCGACGGGCCTCCGCACCGCCGAACACGACCACGACCAGGCGTTCGTGATCACTCTCGAGTACGGCCCCGACCACGACCAGGTCGACCCGTTCGACATCACCGTGTCCCGCGTCGCTCAGGACGTCGTGGGGCAGGCACACGATGCGGCGTACCTGCACCCGGTCGTCCGTTACCACCGCGACGGCCGGCTGATCAGCACGCACCACCTCGCCGAGAACCTGGAGAACCGGTGGGACCGGCCGGACGTCCACGTACGGCCGTTGCAGGAGTTCCTGGGTCGCTGCCTCGCCGGCGCCGAGGGCTGACATGGACCCGGTTCACCAGGACTTCTTCGAGGGTGGGGCCGGGCGGGAGCGCACCCTGGCCGCCAACGAGCGGGCCTTCGAGCGACGGTGGATCGTGCCACGGGTGCTGCGGGCGACCGGCGAGCGGGACCTGCGGGCCTTAGTGGCCGGCACCTCGCTGGCCGCGCCGGTCCTGGTCGCTCCGACGGCCTTCCATCGGCTCGCGCACCCGGACGGCGAGGCGGCCACCGCGCGGGGGGCCGCGGCGGCCGGCACGACGCTGGTGGTCAGCATGGCCGCCACCCAGCCGGTCGAGGAGATCGCGGTGGCGGGCGGGACGCTGTGGTTCCAGTTGTACCCGCAACCCGACCTCGACTTCACGGAGTACGTGGTCAAGCGCGCCGAGTCGGCGGGTTGCCGAGCGCTCGTGGTGACAGTGGACTCCCCGGTGTTCGGACGGCGCGAGCGTGACATGCGTAACGGCTTCACGGACCTGCCGCCCGGCTACGCCTGCGAGAACATGCGCGACGCGACCGGAAGGGTGCGCTCGATCGCGATGGACGCGACGGTGGGCTGGGATCGGATCACGTGGCTGCGCGGCGTCACGCCCCTGCCGATCCTGCTCAAGGGCATCCTGCATCCCGCGGACGCCCGACTCGCCGTCGAGCACGGCGTCGCCGGTGTGATCGTGTCCAACCACGGTGGACGACAGCTCGACGGGACCATTCCCACGCTCGACGCGCTGCCCGCGGTCGTGGCGGCCGTGGATGGGCGGATCCCGGTGCTGCTCGACGGGGGTGTGCGCTGCGGCACCGACGTGGTGATCGCGCTGGCGCTCGGGGCGGAGGCGGTGCTTGTGGGGCGCCCGGTGGTGCGGGGGCTCGCGGCGGGCGGGGCGGCGGGCGTACGCGAAGCTCTTGAGCGACTCACCACCGAGCTGGATCAGGCCCTCGCCCTGGCCGGAGCGCGGCGGCCGGCCGATCTGACGCCCGACCAGGTGACGACCCGGTGAAGGCAGTGGTCGACCTGCGGGAGTGGATCTTCGAGCGGGTCAACGGGACCGAGGGCATTCCCGTGCCCGGGCCGCTGGTGGGGCCGGAGGACTTCCTCCGGGTCTACAGCGATCCGGCCGCCGACGGGCGCAGCCGCGGGGCCGGCCTGTCGGACCTCTTCTGGTACTGGCTCGCGCCCGGCCCGCAGATGCATCAGGAGCACCTCGAGCCCGGCGAGCGGTACAGGACTGTCGCGCGGACGACCCGGCAGGTGCTCGCCATGCCGCACGCGCGCACCGACGAGCTGGCGACGGCCGCGACCCGGCGGATCCTCGACACGCTCCCGACTGGCCGGATCAGCCACGTGCGACTACGTGACCTGATGATGCCGATCTGGGCCGAGATCTCGTACGAGCTGGTGTTCGGCGCACCCTGCCCGCGCGACGTCCGCGATCTCATCGTGGCGAACGCGGACGACGTGGCGACCGCCCTGAAGGGGATGAGCCTGCGGCACATGTCCCGGCGGAATCGTCTGACTAGCTACCTGCTGGACCGGATCACCTCCGGAACGTGCCCGGTCGTACTGCCGCCGCCCTTCACCGCCCTGGAGACCGCCTGGTACCTGCACGGCGCGTTCTTCACCACGGCAGTGGTGCAGATGTCGGAGGCCATGGCCCACATCCTGCTGTGCTCGGGGTCCGTCACGGACACGTCGAACGAGTCGCTCGACCGGTTGATCGACGAGACGCTCCGCGTGCATCCGCTCTTCGGCATCGCGCACCGGATCACCTCCGGACCCATCACCGTGGGCGATCACGTCCTCCCCACCGGATCCGTGCTCCTCTTCAACTACCGGGCCTATCAGCGCACCGGTCCCGCCGCGGACGATGCGTTCAACCCGGACCGCTGGCTGTCGTTACACCGGCAGGACGCCCACTTCATCCCGTACGGCGTGAATGCCAACCGGGCCTGTCCGGCGCGCGGTTCGGCCCCCGTCCAGCTACGCGCGGCGACCCGGGAGGTGCTGCGGCGCTTCTCGGTCAGCTCGTCGGCAGAGCACACCCGCTCGCTGCCGAGTCGCGGTCCCGCGTACCTGACGCCCCGGGGTCTCCCCGGTCCCGGCCGCAGCCGGCTCACCCTCATGCGGCAGCGCGACCGGATCTTCGACGTGGGGCGCTCGGTCAAGCAGTTGGTCTGCGGTACCTGGATGGTCGTCGACGCCCGACGACAGAAGTTGTGCACCCGTTTCTTCGAGGAGGCCAGCGCGTGACCCCCAGCGAACTCGCCCCGCGGTTCTTCATCGCGGTCGCGGTCATTCTTCTCTTCTGCAAGTTGGTCGCCTGGCTGCTCGGCAAGGTGGGCCAGCCTCCCGTCGTGAGCGAGATGCTCGCCGGGGTGCTGCTCGGCCCCTCGCTGCTCGGCCTGCTCTGGCCGGGCGCGCAGGCCGTGCTCTTCCCCGCGCCGCTGCTGCCGATCCTGTACGTGGTCGGCCAGGTGGGCCTGGTGCTGTTCATGTTCCAGGCCGGGTACGCCTTCACCTCCCACCGGGTGACCGGGCTCGCGGGCACGGCGGGCGCGGTGTCGCTCGCGGGTGTCACCGCTCCGCTGGCGCTGGGGGTCCTGCTGGTCCTCGGCACGGCGGGCTTCGTCCCGATCCGCACGGACGGTGTGCCGCTCGGTGTGTCCGCGGCGTTCGTCGGCGTGGCGCTGGCGATCACGGCCTTTCCGATGCTCGCCCGGATCATCACCGAGCGCGGCCAGACCGGCACCCGCCACGGGTTGCTCGCCCTGGCCAGCGGCGCGATCGACGACATGGTCGCGTGGATCATGCTGGCGGTGGTGCTGGCGTTCGCCTCGGGCTCCGTCGGCCCGGCCCTGGTCTGCGCGGGTGGCGCGCTGCTGTTCGGGGTGGCGCTGTGGCTGGGTGGGCGGCGGGTGACCGGCTACGTCATGGGGCTCCCGGGCGATCGCGCGCGGCTGCTCGGCACTGTGGCGCTCCTCTTCCTGGTCGCCTGGTACACCGACGAGATCGGGCTCTACGCGGTCTTCGGCGCCTTCGCGGTCGGCGTGGTGATGCCACGCTCCGCGCAGACCGACAAGGTGGTCGACACGCTGACACCGATCGCCGCGACGGTGTTCCTGCCGCTGTTCTTCACCTACTCCGGGCTGCGCACCGAGTTCGCGCTGCTGGGCAACCTGGCCGTGCTCGGCTTCGCCGCCGCGTGCGTGACAGTGGCGATCGTCGGCAAGTTCGGCGCCTGCTGGGCCGCGGCCCGGATGCGCGGGGAGCCGAACAGGGTCGCGCTGCGCGTCGGCGCCCTCATGAACGCCCGGGGCCTGATGCAGCTGATCGCCCTGAACGTGGGACTGGAGGCGGGCATCGTCAACACGTCGCTGTTCACGGTGCTGGTGGTGGTCGCGCTCGTCACCACACTCATGACGACGCCGCTGCTCACCTGGATCGAGCGACGCGAGGCACGCGTTCCCGCTCCTACACCGTCGCTCGTGCCCGCCGGAACCCCCTAACATGTTTGTTTGAGGAGACAAGTTTCATAGACAACGATACCCGTCTATCTGTCACGATCGCTGTATGACTCGACTCCTGCTCGTCGAGGACGACTCGGAACTGCGCGGGATGGTGGCCGAGACACTGACCGGCGAGGGATACGTCGTCGACCAGGCCCCCGACGGCCAGCGCGGCCTGCACCTGGGGCTCACCCGGCCGTACGACGTGATGGTGATCGACAGGCGCCTGCCCGCCCTCGACGGGCTGGACCTGGTCGTCCGGCTGCGCTCCCGTGCGGTGGCCGCCCGGGCACTGCTGCTGACCGCGCTCGGCACCGTCGAGGACCGGATCGCCGGCCTCGACGCGGGCGCTGACGACTACCTGACGAAGCCCTTCGACCTGGACGAGTTGAGCGCCCGCATCCGAGCCCTCTGCCGCCGGACCAGCGAGTCCACCGAGGTGCTGCGGCTCGGGTCGGGCCAACTCGACCTCTCCGTACGTGACGCCGTTCTTCCCGACGGCACCCGGATCGCCCTGTCCGCACGCGAGTTCGAGCTGCTGCGGGTCCTCGCGGCCCGACCGCACACCGTCCACTCCCGCTCCGAGCTACGCAGCCGGGTCTTCGACGAGGCGGCCGCGGCGTCGCTTGTCGACACGTACGTCTACTACCTGCGCCGCAAGCTCGGCCGCTCGGTGATCCGGACCGTGCACGGCCTCGGCTACCGGCTGGGCACCCTGTGAGCTTCGAGGACACCATGCTGCGCCGGGCCAGGGCCCGGGTGAGTCTGCTCGTCGGGCTCGCCATGACGACGTTGCTCGCCCTGGGCGCCGCCATCTCCTATGCCGCCCTGCTGCGCAACCAACACGAGCAGATCGAACGAGAGCTCGACTACGGCGCGGTCCACGGCACCATCGCCGGGCCGCCGGGCTGCAGCTGGATCATCCTGTACGACGGCGGCCGCACCGACTCGGGCCGGAACCCGCCCCCTCCGGGCTTCCCGCTGCGGTCCGCCATCGACGCGGTGGCCCTCGACCACCAGGTCCGCAGCGACAAGGTCGAGCGCAACGGCACTACCTACTACGTCCGTACCCAGCCCCGTGGGACCGGCGTCGTGCAAGCGGTGTTCGACGCCCGTTTCCAGCTCGCCGACAGACGTCATCTGCTCGCCGCCTTCCTCCTCGCCGCGATGGTCGGCCTCGCCGCGGCAGTGCTCACGGGCATCACCGTGGGCCGCCGGGCCGTGGCGCCGCTCGCCGAGGCGCTCGGCCGGCAACGCCGCTTCGTCGCCGACGCCAGCCACGAGTTGCGCACCCCCATCGCCCAGGTCCACACCCGCGCTCAGATCCTGGCCCGCCGCGCCGGCGCCGACCACGCCGACTACGACCGCCTGATCGAGACCACCCGGCGGCTCGGCGAGATCGTCGACGAACTCCTGCTCTCCGCCCGCCTCGCCGCCACCCCGGCCGACCGGCACCCCTCCGAGCCCGTCAACCTGGCCCTCCTCGCCGCCCAGGCCGTCGACTGTGAGGCCGACCGCGCCGCGGAGCAGGGCGTCCAGTTACACCTGACCGTCCCGGACACTCCGGTCCTCGTCCCCGGCATCGCCTCGGCCCTGCGCCGCATGGTCGGCGAACTGCTCGCCAACGCCCTCACCCACACCCCGGCCGGCGGTCGCATCGACGTCTTACTGCGTACCTCCCGCCGTGGCGCGGACCTGGTGGTCAGGGACAGCGGAGCCGGCTTCGACCCGGCCGACGCGGCACACCTCTTCGACCGCTTCCATCGTGGCGCCGGGGCCAAGGAACGGCGCTTCGGTCTGGGCCTGGCTCTCCTGCGCGAGGTGGTCACCAGCCACGGTGGGACGATCTCCACCGACAGCCGGCCCGGCGCCGGGGCGACCTTCACGGTCCGTCTACCGACGATTCCGTCACGAGCCTCCGTTTGACCGCCTCGGCCCGTTGCCGCGGGAATCCCCGGGGTGGGCGCGGCGTTTCGATACTCGGAACCGCTGAGACCGAGGAGGCAGACATGAAGGTACGTAGCTCGTTGCGTGCGCTGAAGCAGAAGCCGGGTTCGGTGGTGGTCCGCCGTCGTGGCCGGGTGGTCGTGGTGAACCGCGCGAACCCGCAGTGGAAGAGCCGCCAGGGTTAATCCGCCCCCTACCGGACATACTTGACAAACGCCCCGACCGGAGTGACCCGGTCGGGGCGTTTTCGCGTACGGCTGTCCGGGTCAGCTCACGACGGAGCGGCAGTTCATCGGGGCGCCCTTCGGCACCAGGGCCCAGGCCACCTTCGCGTAGTCCCCGCCCTTGTGCACCGGGAAGACGCTGAAGTGCAGGATGCTGCCCTTGGGCATCTTCGCCGGCGCGATCACCCACTCCGAATCGCCGTAGACGCCCTCCTCGTTGGCCCCGTCGATCCGGTCGAACGTCAGGACGTCCTTGATCTGGGGCAGTTCCCTGCCCTCCGGCGTACACATGACGCCGGACTTGACGACTACCGGAACGCCGGCGTCGGCCAACGCCTTCTCCAACGCGTCGGGATTGATCACCTGCTTGGACTTCAGGCGCAGCTGCACCGACCCGTCGGCCCGCTTGGCCACGGAGAACGCCGCAGGTTCCATGACGGGCGCCGTGGCGTCACCCGCCGATGCCACCGGCGCGGTGCCGCCGGCCGGAGCCGAGCCGGAAGGGCCCGAGCCGATCGGCAGAGCCAGCGCGAGGGCGGCCACGGCGGCGAGCCCGCCACCGGCGACCACACCGAGCACGCCCTGGTTACGCCGCCGCGTGCGGCCGCGCTTCTCGATCGCCTCGACCGGACGGTCCATCCGCACGTCGGTGAGAGTCTTCCTCATCGCGTTCAGCACCTCATCCTCGTTCATATCGAATCCCTCAGGTGGTTACGGGCACGAAGTGCACCCGCAGGGCCGCAGTGGCGCGAGACAGATGGACGGCGACGGTCCGTGGCGAGATGCCCAGTTCAGCGGCGACGGTGTTGGTGTCCAGGTCGAGCCAGACCCGCAGCAGGATCACCTCACGTTGCCGTTTCGGCAGTTGACGAATGGCGGCCAGCACCGCCTCGTCGACGTCGCGGACGTCGTCGTCGAGCCGGGGCAGATCGTGTCCGTCGAGGGCGACCTCGCGTCGACGCCGCCGCCACCAGGACACTCGGATGTTGAGGGCGGTACGCACCACCCACGCCGCCGGTGCCGGATGCCGGCTCACCTTGCGCCAGGACGCCCAGGCCCGCGCGAACGCCTCAGCGACCAGGTCTTCCGCCAGCGCACGATCCCCCGCACTGGCCAGTACGGCACGCAGGCAGTTGTCCCGGCAGCGCTGGTAGAAGTCCGCGAAGTCCTTCCGCTCTTGCTCCACACCTGGCACACGCATGAGCACCGCGATTCATTTACCGCAGCCGGAAAAAATTGCCCGAGGCCGTCGACGGGCACCGTGGTCGCGATGGTCCACAGGCTCACACACCACCGCGGCCCGACCGGCGGGCGGCGGAGCCCCGTCGATGGCATCATGCCCTGATACCGAGCATGTTCATCGATCGAGGGGGCGGCGGTGCGCGGAGAAGACAGGCCTGCGGCGGGACGGCGTACGCGGAGGTTCGTGGCCGGAGCGGTCGGCGCGTTGGCGGTGCTGGCCGCCGTTCCGACGCCCGCCCAGGCCGCCACGTGGACACCGGAGCAGGTGGTGTCCGAGGCCGGCTGGAGCGGGCAGGACCAGCCCTTCGTCGCGGTCGACCGCGACGGTGACTCGCTGCTCGCCTGGGCAGGTTGCGACAGCAGCGCGAGCGGCTGTTACGACCAGGTCAAGGCGCAGACCGTCTCGGCCGGCGGCGTGTGGGGCCCGATCCAGACCCTCTCACCGCTCGGCGCCTCGGCGTCCTGGCCCAAGGTCGCCTCCGACGACGACGGCGACTCCGCCATCGTGTGGAGGCAGGACAGCCGCGTGGTGGGCCGCCGGGTCTCCGCGTCGGGCGAGCTGGGCCCGCTGCAGACGATCTCCACCTGGACCGCGATCAGTCCGGCCGTCGCGGTGGACCCCACGGGTCAGGCGCTGGTCACCTGGACGGAGATCAGCGACAGCGCGTACATCACGAAGGCTCGCTACTTCGGCGCGGACAGCTCCCTCGGCCCGGAGCTGACCCTCGGCGTGGGCGGCGACCAGCCCGCCGTGGCGATCGACCGCGCCGGAACCGCCCTCGTCGTCTGGTCGGAGGACTACCAGCGGGTCGTCGCGCGACGGGTCCGCCCGGACCAGGTCTCGCCTCTGCGTAGCGTCGTCGGGGCGGCCACCGACGTCAGTCAGGGCACCGTATCGGTCGCCCTCGACCGGGACGGGGACGCGGTGATCAGCTACCGGTGGTCGAAGGCGGGGGCGCCGCCTCGCCTGCGGGTGCGGCAGTACAGCCACACCGACACGCTGGGCAACGTCATCGCCGTGTCGCCCGCCGCGCACGAACTGACCTTCCACGACGAACTCGCCACCGACCTGGACGGTGACGCGGTGCTGACCTGGGGCCGCTGGACCCCGGAGGGCACCCAGGTGTTCGGTCGTACGATCTCCAGCGCCGGCACCCTCGGCACGGTCACCAGGCTCGGTGTCGGCGACTGGCCGAAGGTCACCCTCGACGACGACGGCGACGGCCTGGTCACGTGGAACAACCCCAGCCCGGACTTCTCGACCACCCGGGTACAGGCCAGGACGATCGGGCCGGACGGCGCGTTCGGGGCGGCCGAGATCCTCTCCCCGGACGGGCGCTTCGCGCAGCCCGCGTCCAGCCCGACGGGCCGATTCTCGGTGATCTGGCAGAAGACCTCCTACCCGTCCGACATCCGGGTGCGCTTCGGCGGTCAGGCGAGCTGAGCGAGGACGCGACCGAGCATCGGCTCAATGCCCGTCCTGGACGTCGAGCGCGGCACGGTTGCCGACGTAGCCCAGGTAGAACAGGTAGGGCACGACGAGCACCGCCAGCACCAGGACCGCGACGATCACCGGCGGGTCGCCCAGGGCGGCACCCAGGCCGACCGGCAGCGGGGACACGACGGCCAGCGCGATCCCGGTCCGATACAGCGGCCGTTCGATGCGCCGGTGCGCCGCGTACCACTGCGTGGTCGATCTCGTGGTGGCGGTGGTCCGCACCCCGGGACTGCGATATCTGTCCACCGACGGCCGCAGGGCGGCACGGGCGGTGTATGCGACGAGCCACCCCAGGAACGCGTAGACCACCGAGATGAACGATCCCGCCAGCACCACCCACCTCCTGACGTGTCAGGTGCGGATGATTCTAGGTCGCTGCCCGCCGGGGTGCTGGTCGCGGCGAAGTCGGTGGGAACACCGAAACGCCCTGGCCGGATCATCCCGGCCAGGGCGTTCGTCGCAAGGTGGAGCCGAGGGGACTCGAACCCCTGACCCCCACACTGCCAGTGTGGTGCGCTACCAGCTGCGCCACGGCCCCTTGCTGTCGTCCCGGTCGCCCGGGCACTGGGAAACTATACACAGACTGGCCCGCATGGTCATCTCGCGGGGTCCCCGCCCGGCCGGGTCAGTTGAGGGCCACGTCCGGCGGGAAGTGGGCGACGGCGGCCATCATGCCGCCCTGCCGGCGCAGCACCATCGGCCAGAGGTCGTCCGGGCGGTCGACGAAGGCGTCGCCGGGCAGGGCGTCCAGCAGAAACCAGGACCCGTCGGCGATCTCCTGCTCCAACTGCCCGCTGCCCCAGCCGGAGTAGCCGGCGAAGACCCGGATCCCGCCGATGCTCTCCCGCAGTTTCTCCGGGTCGACGGAGAGGTCGATCGTGCCGACCGCGCCGGAGACCTGATGGAAGCCCTTGAGCCGGCGTAGCGGTTGCCGCATCCGGGCCAGGCAGATCGCCGAGTCGGGCTGCACCGGGCCGCCCTCGAAGAGCACCGCCGGATGACGGGCCAGGTCGCTCCAGTCACCCAGCACCTCGGCGACCGGCACCTCGGTGGCCCGGTTCAGGACCACGCCGAGCGCGCCGCCCGGCTCGTGGGCGACAAGCAGCACCACCGTACGGTCGAAGTTCGGGTCCTTGAGCGCCGGAGTCGCGACCAGCAGCCGCCCGGTCATCGACTCCATCGCTCGTCCGCCGATCGCCTGGCCCTCTCCCTGCATCCCACCTACCCGTCAATCGTGAGCCCGCACCCTGGATCCGTCATTCGTCGGATCCGCACGGTGCATCGGGATCAGCCGCGCTGTCAACGCCATGCCTGGCACCATAGCCTGCGTCCCCGGCGCTGGCTAAGGTCTGACCGGCGGGTGATCGGACAGTTGCGACGGAGGGCTCCATGGCACCGACGGCGGACCTCGCGGTGATCGGCGGCTCGGGCCTGTACGCCCTTCTCGACGGCACCCCTCATGAGCTGGGCACCCCTTACGGTCCACCGTCGGACGCGGTGACCATCGCGGAGGTGGCCGGGCGACGGGTCGCGTTCCTGCCCCGGCATGGTTCCGACCATCGGTATCCGCCGCACCGGATCCCGTACCGGGCCAACATGTGGGCACTGCGGTCCCTCGGCGTACGCCAGGTGCTGGCGCCGTGCGCGGTCGGTGGCCTGCGCCCGGAGCTGGGGCCGGGCACGTTCGTGGTGCCCGATCAGCTCATCGATCGGACCAGCGGGCGGGCGCAGACCTACTACGACGAGGGCGCGGTGCACGTGCCGTTCGCCGACCCGTACTGCCCACGGGGCCGACGGGCCCTGCTCGCCGCGGCGGCCTCCCGGGACGTCACGGCCGTGGACGGCGGGACGGTCGTGGTGGTCGAGGGGCCGCGCTTCTCCACCCGGGCGGAGTCCCGCTGGTTCGCGTCGATAGGCGGAACTGTCGTGAACATGACCGGCCATCCGGAGGCGGTGCTCGCCCGGGAGATGGCGCTCTGCTACTCGTCGATCGCGTTGATCACGGATCTGGACGCCGGGGTGCAGGCCGGCGAGTCGGTGACCCAGGACGAGGTGTTCCGGGTCTTCGCGGCCAACACCGAGCGCCTGCGGGACGTGCTGCTGGACGCGGTGGCCGCGCTCCCGGCCGAGCAGGACTGCGCGTGCGGCCGGGCGTTGGACGGAATCACCCTGCCCTTCAAGCTGCCCTGACCTGGGTCGTCGCGGCCCAACGGGCGGCCCGGCCCCCCTCACGGCCGGGAAACGCCCGAAAGGTCTGTCACATCCCGATAGATTCGGCTGATCGGGAGGGCGACCAGGGTCACCCCTGCCCGCGACACGGAGGCAGGTGACGATGACAACGGTCCGGGACGCGACGTACGACGTGCTCCGCACCCTCGGCATGACCACCGTCTTCGGCAACCCCGGTTCCACCGAGGAACCGTTCCTGCGGGACTTCCCCACCGACTTCCAGTACGTCCACGCGCTGCACGAGGCCACGGCGGTGGCGATGGCCGACGGGTACGCCCAGGCGGCCGGCAGGCCGGCGCACGTCAACCTGCACACCGCCCCGGGCATGGGCAACGGCATGGGCAACCTCGTCACCGCCTGGCACAACAAGACGCCCCTGATCGTCACCGCCGGCCAGCAGACCCGGGAGATGCTGCTGCTGGAGCCCCGACTGACCAGCCGTCGGGCCGTGGAGCTGCCCGAGCCGTACGTCAAGTGGAGTTACGAGCCGGTCCGCGCGCAGGACATTCCGGCGGCGCTGCTGCGGGCGTACGCGACCGCCGTGCAGCCGCCCGTCGGGCCGGTCTTCCTCTCCCTGCCGATGGACGACTGGGCCCGGCCCGCCGAGGCGCCGCCCGCGCCGCGCTCGGTGGCGACCCGCTTCGGGCCGGATCCGCAGCGGTTGGAGATGTTCGCCCGGGTGCTGGCCGACAGCCGCGATCCCGTGCTGGTGTTCGGGCCCGGCGTGGACCGTTCCGGCAGTTGGCCGGCGGCCGTCGCGTTGGCCGAGCGGCTGGGGGCACCGGTCTGGTCGGCCCCGGCACCGGAACGGGCCGTGTTCCCGGAGGATCACCCGCAGTTCCGCGGGGTCCTGCCGTTCGCCATCGGACCGCTGGCCGAGGCGCTGCGCGGCCACGACACCGTCCTGGTCGTCGGCGCCCCGGTGTTCCGCTACTACCCGCACGTGCCGGGCGACCACCTGCCCGAGGGCGCCCGCCTGTTGCACGTCACGGACGATCCGGACGAGGCAGCCCGCGCGCCCGTCGGGGACAGCCTGCTCGGCGACCCCGGGCTGACGCTCGCCGCACTGCTCGACCTCGTTCCGGCCGCCAGCCGACAGCCGCCGGCGCCCCGGGCCGTTCCGCCGCCGCCGGAGGTCACCGTCCCGCTGAGCGCCGACGCGATGTTCGCCGCCCTGGCGGCACACTGGCCGGCCGACGGCGTGCTGGTCCAGGAGTCACCGTCCAACCTGTCCGCGCTGCGCCGCCACCTGCGCATCAACCGACCGGCGTCGTACTTCACGATGGCCAGCGGCGGCCTCGGCTACGGCCTGCCGGCCGCGATCGGGGTGGCGCTGGCCGAGCGGGACACCGGACGTGGACGGCCGGTGGTGGCGGTGATCGGCGACGGCTCGTTCCACTACTCCGTACAGGCGCTGTGGACGGCCGCGCGCCTGGCGCTGCCCGTGGTGGTCGTCGTCCCGGTCAATCAGCAGTACGCGATCCTCAAGGCGTTCGCCGAGCTGAAGGACACTCCAGGGGTGCCGGGGCTGGATCTGCCGGGGCTGGACATCACCGCGATCGCGGCCGGCTACGGCTGCGCCACCGAGGTGGTGCAGACCCCCGACGAGCTCGGTGCCGCCCTCGCCTCCGGCCTGCGTGCCAAGGGACCCACGGTGCTGCCGGTGCCGATCAGCACCGACGTGCCCACGATTCTCTGAACTCGCGGGCCTGGTCGGGTCAGCGCGGGGCGAACGACAGCGGAGCGCCGGTGGCCACGTTCAGCACCGCCCGTGCCCCCAGCGGGGCGGCCAGGGTGATGGTGACCGGCTCCAGTTTGAGCTGGTCGGTGCACACTCCGGTCGAGCGGGTGACCCGCCCGCCGACCACCACCACGTCGGGCAGTTCCCGCACCAGCGGGGTGATCCCGGTGTCGCAGGCACCGACGCCGAGTCGGAAGGTCAGTCGCGCGCCGTCCACCGCCGTCAGGTCCTGGGCGGCCACCAGCCCGTCCGGCAGCGAGCGGGGCGGCCCGGTGGGCTCGGGGACCGGCGAGACCGCCGACGGCGCGACGGCGAGTTGCGCGACCGGTGTGGCCAGCTCCTCGATCGTGAACAGCCACGCCGGAACCTGCGCCTCGCCCCGGCTGGTGCGGACCGGCACGCTGGAGAGCGTCACCCCGGTGACGGTCAGCGAGCGGCAGGGGCGAGGCGCAGGTTCCGGCGTACCGGTGACCCAACCGTCCGGCCCTGGTTCGACGGTGGGGCCGCCGGGCGTCGGTCGTCCGGACCGCTTCGGTCGCTCCAGGCAGGGCATGGGGTCGTCGCGGTCGAGCTGCCGGAACGCCTCCGCCGCGCTGACCAGTGGCAGAGTCAACCGGCCGTCCGGAAACCGGATCTCGGCACCGACGCGGGTGGGCGGGATGGCGACCTGGACGCGGAACCAACCGGACCGGAAGGCAGTCTCGGTGTCGGGGGTGAAGCGCGGGTCGCCGGTGAGCACGGTCGGCCCCTGCAACGGGACGTACCCCGTGCGCCAGTCGGGGCCGGGTCGCCACGCCTCGGCGACCTCGGTGGCCCGCTGGTCGAAGGCCTCCGCGCGCGGCGCCGGCCCGGTGGGCCCGGCGGCCGGGTCACCGCCGGTCGCGGTGCAGCCCACAGTGACAAGCAGTGGAAGTACGAGCAACAGAGCCGGCCGACGCATGCCCGCTTCGACGCGTCCGTCGACATGCCGGTTCCCGCTTCGGCTCAGGTCTCGCCACCCAGATCCGTCTGGTACGCCTGCCAGAGCAGATTGGCGCCGCGCCGCCGATGCCGGGTGAGCGTCCGCAGGAGGTGACCCGTGCGGTGTCGCAGCTCGTCGGGGCTGGCCTCGGACCGCTCGGCGAGCCGCTGCACGGCCAGGACCGCCGCGACGATCGGGGCGTGCTCCCGCGTCAACAGCCGGATCCCGTGGTCGAGGCGGGGCGAGTGGGTGAGCAGCTCCCGATAGAGGCCGGCCGGCCCCTCGGTGGCCCGCACGTGCTCGGCGAAGCCCTGCCCGACCGGGTGCAGGCGGAGCAGCACGGTCTCACGCCAGCGCGGCTCGCTCGTCGCGAGGGCGACGGCCCGGGCCAGGGCGTGCAGGTCGCCGGCGAGACCGGCGGGACGCGGCTCACCGGGGAGCCCGACCACATGCGTGCGGGTGGCGGACGACCGGGCGGTGGCTGACGGCTGCTGGGCTCCACCGGTGACCATGGCACCTCCCGCACGGCTCTGCTATCCCATACCGTGATGGTGAACCCGCCCGTTCCCCCTGTCCAGGGGCGTTTCCTGCTCATCTGCCCCAGTGGTCACAGCGGTTCACTCCCGCCTCAACCGCCGCCGTCTGCGTGCCGCTCAGGCGTCCGCCAGGCGGCGCAGATCGGCGGCGACGGCGCGAGCCTCGTCACTGGGCGCCGCGCCGGGTCGACCCGCCGCGAACGCGTCGGCGAGCGCGCGCAGCTCGGACGGCGGCAGGAGGGGCAGACCCATCCCCCGCAGCGGAATGGTGATCCGCTGCCCGCTGGCCCGATCGGTGACCACGACGGCCGGCGACCGACCCGCACGGGCTGGCGAGTCGCCGTGGGGCCGGGAGTCGATGGATGCGGTGGCGAGATCGACGGTACGACTGCGCAGGGCGCCCCGCACCCGTACCCGGCTGCCCTCCAGCCACGCGGCCGTCCGGAGCACGCGCAGCACCAGATAGACACCGAGCAGGACGAACGGCAGCCCGCACAGCCCGAGGGCCGGTCCAGACCCGGCCGAGCCGCCGGACTCCCGCAGCGCGGGCGGCAGCATTCCCGGCGGCAGGTCGCGGGCCTCCTCATAGGAGGCGAATCCGTCCCCCGGGCCGGTGAGGCGGCGCAGCAGCCCGCCGGCGAGCAGGGGGACGAGAAAGAACGTCGCACCGAACGCCGCGACGAGGACTCCCGTCACCACCGCGAGCGTGCGCTGGCCGGCCGACGCGCCGACCGACAGGCGTAGCTGCTGGTTCGTCACAGCGGCAGCGTAGGCGTCGGCGACCCGCCCGCAACCCCCGGCGTCGGTGGCGGTTCGAGTCTCCCGCTGATCCGCTCGCCGTGCTTCCTCGGTCGCCCGTCGGAAACGACGATGCGCCCCGGCCGTTGGCCGGGGCGCATCGCTTCGAGGTGGTGGAGGTGCCGGGAATCGAACCCGGGTCCTTCGCCGGTTTGTCAGGGCTTCTCCGAGCGCAGCTCGCTGTGCCTCTACTCGGCCCCACCGCTCACGCGAGCAAGTTGGTGTGACGGGCCCAGTCGCTGATTGATCTCGCCGCACGGACCCCGCGACCGGGTCCGATTGGCCAGCCTTCTAGCTGATGCCGGCTACTGGGACGAAGGCGTTCCCAGGCCGACAGACTTAGCTACTCGCCTCAGGCGGCGAGAGCGAAGTCAGCGCGTTGGTTCTTGGCGCTTATAAGTTTCCGACGACCGATTCTCGAGACGACGTCGGCTTCCTCGGCTCGCTTCCCCTGTCGCTGCGTACGAAGTCGAAACCAGTCACCCCCTCGACAGGCCACCGATGTGGTGGCACTGACAAGACTAACGCCTGCCGCAACGGCTTTCATCCCGAGCCCCGGTGACGGCGCGCCGACCCGGACAAACAGGGCGAATCAGTCGTCCATGCCCTTGCCGCGTCGACCGGACACCCGGGCGATCTCCCGGTCCGCGTCGCGCTTGGCGAGGTCCTGACGCTTGTCGTACGACTTCTTGCCCTTGGCCAGCGCGATCTCGACCTTGGCCCAGCCGTCGGAGAAGTAGACCTGCAACGGGACGATGGTCAGACCGCCCTCTCGGGTCTTGCCGAGAAGCTTGTCGAGCTCGCCCCGGTTGAGCAGCAGCTTGCGCGTACGCCGGGGCTCGTGGTTGGTCCAGGTGCCCTGGGTGTACTCCGGGATGTGCATGGAGTGCAGGAACAACTCGTTGTCGCGCTCCTGGGCGAACGCGTCGACAAGCGACGCGCGCCCGGCCCGCAGCGACTTGACCTCGGTGCCGGTCAGCGCCATGCCCGCCTCGTACGTGTCGAGGATCGCGTAGTCGTGGCGGGCCTTCTTGTTGGAGGCGACCACCTTGCGCCCCTTCTCCCGTGGCATCGGCGCCACCCCCTCTCCAGAAGTCGTCCGTCGCCGGGCTCACCCCGGCCGGACAACCGATCATGCTACCCGAATGAGAAGGACCCTCCCGCGCCGTTTATTCCGGCCGCGGGAGGGTCCCGAAGTTGCGACGGGACGACCCGTACGCTGCCTAGACCCGCAGGTAGAAGCGCAGGGTGATCCAGGCGGTGCCGGCGCTGACCAGGCCACCGACGCCGGCCATCAGCGGGAAGATGAACAGGATGTCACCCCAGCTGATCGGCGACAGCAGGCCCTGCAACGCCTTGAGCGATCCGTCGAAGAGCAGATACTTCGCCGCCACCAGGGCCACCAGGCCGAGCAGTGAGCCGATCAGGCCGGCCACCACCGCCTCCAGCACGAACGGTGCCTGGATGAACCAGTTGGACGCGCCGACCAGCTTCATGACCGCCACCTCACGCCGCTTGCTGTACGCGGCGACCTGGATGGTGTTGGCCACCAGGAGCAGTGCGGCGATGGCCATCACGATCGCGGCGGCCAGGGCGATGTTCTGGATCGCGGTGAGGACGTCGAAGATCTTGTCGAGCAGTCGACTCTGGTCGACGATCTCGTCGACACCCTCGGTGTCCTTGTACTGGTCGTAGATGTTCTTGTACTGCTCCGGGTTGTTCAGCTTGAGCCGGAACGACTCGGGCAGCTGGTCCGGCTTGACGGCGTTGACCAGGTCCGGCGCGTCCTGGTACATCTCCTGGAACTTCTTGTACGCCTCGTCCTTGTTGACGTAGATGACTTCCTTGACCAGGGGGTCGCTCTTCAGCTTGGCGTCCAGGTCGGTGCGCTGCTGCTCGCTCACCTCCTGGCTCAGGAAGATCGAGACCTCGATGTTCTTGTAGTAGAGGTCCTTCATGTCGTCAACCTGGCGGTACATGAGACCGCTGGCGCCGAGCATGGTCAGCGAGACCGCCATCGTGATGATCATCGCGATGGTCATGGTCACGTTGCGCCACAGTCCGACCAGTACCTCGGACAGGACGTATTTCACGCGCATCGGGATTTCCTCCGGGTCTCCGGCATGAAGTGTTCGTCGTCAGGCTGCGCAGGGGTGGAGCGCCGGCTCACCCGTAGACGCCGCGGGCCTGGTCACGCACGATGCGGCCGCTCTCGATCTCGATGACCCGGCGGCGCATCTGGTTCACGATGTTGGAGTCGTGGGTGACCATCACGACGGTCGTGCCGGTGCGGTTGATCCGGTCCAGCAGGCGCATGATCTCGATCGAGGTGTCCGGGTCCAGGTTTCCGGTGGGCTCGTCCGCCAGCAGGATCAGCGGACGGTTCACGAACGCCCGGGCGACGGCGACCCGCTGCTGCTCACCACCGGAGAGCTCGTGCGGGTAGCGGTGCTCCTTGCCACCGAGCCCGACCAGCTCCAGCACCTCCGGCACGACCCGGCGGGCAACCGCCTTGGTCTTGCCGATCACCTCGAGGGCGAACGCCACGTTCTCGTACGCGGTGCGGTTCGGCAGCAGCCGGAAGTCCTGGAAGACGCAGCCGATCGAACGCCGGAAGTGGGGTCGCTTCCAGGAGCGCATCGACGTGACGTCCTTGCTGTTGACGATGACCCGCCCCTTGTTGGGGGTGACCTCGTGCAGCAGCATCTTGATGATTGTGGACTTGCCGGAGCCGGATGGACCGATGAAGAAGACGAACTCGCCCTTCTCGATCGAGACGGACACGTTGTCGAGCGAAGGCCGGGACGCCTTCGGGTACGTCTTCGTCACTTGCTCAAGCTGAATCACGGGTCGTGAGTCTACGCGGTGTAACAACTGAGCCAAGCCCCACGCCCCGCGGAAGAGGCGCGCGTCGTCGAATCAGGCCCTCACCTGGAGATCGACGACGCGCTCCGCCCGCGAGCCGTCACGCACCGTCGCCGGCGAGCTGCCGCTGCTTACGCCAACGGATGCCAGCCTCGATGAAACCGTCCAACTCGCCGTCGAAGACCGCGCTCGGATTGCCGGTCTCCTGCTCGGTTCGGAGATCCTTCACCATCTGATACGGGTGCAGGACGTAGGAGCGCATCTGGTCGCCCCACGAACCGGCCGCGTTCTCCTTCAGGCCCTCCAGCTTGGCCTGCTCCTCCTGGCGCTTGCGCTCCAGCAGCCGGGCCTGGAGCACCCGCAGCGCGGAGGCCTTGTTCTGTAGCTGGGACTTCTCGTTCTGGCAGGTCACCACGATGCCGGTCGGGATGTGGGTGAGCCGGACCGCCGAGTCGGTGGTGTTGACGCTCTGCCCACCCGGCCCGGAGGAGCGGTAGACGTCGACGCGTACCTCGTTCTCCGGGATGTCGATGTGGTCGGTCTGCTCGGTCACCGGCAGCACCTCCACGCCCGCGAAGCTGGTCTGCCGGCGGCCCTGGTTGTCGAACGGGCTGATCCGGACCAGCCGGTGGGTGCCCGACTCGACACTGAGCGTGCCGTACGCGTAGGGCACCTTCACCGCGAAGGTGGCCGACTTCAGGCCCGCCTCCTCGGCGTACGAGGTCTCGTAGACCTCGGTCGGGTAGCCGTGCCGCTCGGCCCAGCGCAGGTACATGCGCAGCAGCATCTCGGCGAAGTCCGCCGCGTCCACGCCACCGGCGCCGGCCCGGATGGCGACCAGCGCCTCCCGGGAGTCGTACTCGCCGGAGAGCAGGGTGCGGACCTCCATCTCCTGGATGGACTTGGTCAGGCTGGTGATCTCCGCCTCGACCTCGGTCAGCACGCCCGGGTCGGCCTCGGCCTCGGCCAACTCCAGCAGCACCCGCGCGTCGTCGAGCTGGGAGCGCAGACTGCCCAGCTTGCTGATCTCGCCGTTGACGTACGACAGCTGCGAGGTCACCTGCTGCGCCTTGGCCTGGTCGTCCCACAGGTCGGGGGCGGACGCCTCCTGCTCCAGGCGGGCCTTGTCCTCGTGGAGTCGGTCGAGGTTGAGGACGGCCTCGATGTTTCGCAGGGTCGCGTCGAGTTCCTTGAGCTGTTCGGCGTAATCGGCAGCGGTCACGACAGATAAGCGTACTGCGCAGGCGAGGAGTGAGCTTGCGAGCCCCGCAGGCCGACGCCAAATTGACGCTGCGCCGTTGCAGGCTGCTCAGCTCGTTGCCGGTGGGCGAACCCGCCCGGCGTCACCCGACGGGGGCGGACTTCAGCCAGGACAGGGCCGCCCGGTGGTAGGCGACCGCGAACTCCAGCGCGCTGGCGTCGTACGTCTCGCCGTCCCGTTTGGCGTTCTTGACCTGTTCGCGTACCTGAGCGAGGGCCTCGGTGTGGTATTCGTTGGCCGAGGCGTACAGGCTCTTGAGCTGGCTGGACGAGTGCAGGTTGCCGAAGGCCATCCGGAGCGCGATCGGGTTGCGGATGGTGTCCCGCCCCGGGTTCTCCGCCAACCAGCGGGAAAATGTCCGTTTCCCGCTGGCGGTGAGCGCGTACGGCTGGCTCATGCGGGGGCCCGGCTTGCCGAGCCGCACGTAACCTCGCTCGGCCAGCACCGGCAACTCGCGGTAGACCTGACTGCGGGTCATCGACCAGTACGGCGCCAGACGGCGCTCAGCGGCGGCCATCAACTGACCGCCTGTCATCGGGCCCTCATGGAGGAGCCCGAGAAGGGCCGCCGCCGTAGGGTTGACTCCGGAATCCGCCATGCCCGTTACGCTGCCACTTTGCGCTGCCGGCGTCCAGGATTTGGCAGTTTGCCACCCGACAGGACTTCCTAAGTGCACTGTCGGCGACAGACTGTCCGTTGAGGACTATCGATGGATTGCGGCCCTTGGCCGACCGCCGGCGGCGCGGAACACGCCGCCGGCGGGTCGCCGCAGGTCAGCCCATGTGGGGGTACGTGTGGTCGGTCGGCGGCACGAAGGTCTCCTTGATCGTCCGCGGCGACACCCAGCGGACCAGGTTGAGCCAGGAGCCCGCCTTGTCGTTGGTGCCGCTGGCCCGGGCACCACCGAACGGCTGCTGCCCGACCACCGCGCCGGTCGGCTTGTCGTTGATGTAGAAGTTGCCTGCCGCGTACCGCATGCGCTCGCCGACCGCGTCGATGACCCGGCGGTCGGTGGCGAACACCGACCCGGTCAGCGCGTACGGGGCGATCGACTCGGCCTGCGTGACCACCTCGTCGAAGCGCGCGTCGTCGAACACGTGCACGCCCAGGATCGGCCCGAAGTACTCGGTGGTGAAGGTCTCGTGGGCGGCGTCGCCGCACTCGAAGAGCGTCGGCCGGACGAAGTAGCCGACCGAGTCGTCGGCCGTGCCACCGGCGAGGACCCGGCAGCTGTCGTCACCGGCGATCAGCTCCAGCGCCGCAGTGTGCCTGGCGAACGCCTTGTCGTCGATCACCGCGCCACCGAAGTTGCCGAAGTCGGCCACGTCGCCGTAGGTGAGCGAGTCGGCGGTGGCGGCCAGGCGGTCGCGCAGGCCACCCTCCCAGAGCGAGCGCGGCACGTACGCCCGTGAGGCGGCCGAGCACTTCTGGCCCTGGTACTCGTACGCGCCACGGATCAGCGCGGTGTGCAGGGCGTCCACGTCGGCGCTCGTGTGCGCGACCACGAAGTCCTTGCCGCCGGTCTCCCCGACCAGACGCGGGTAGCCCCGGTAGCGGGCGATGTTGTCACCGACGGTCCGCCACAACTGCTGGAAGACCTTTGTCGAGCCGGTGAAGTGGATGCCGGCCAGATCCGGGTCGGCGAGCACCACGTCGGAGACCTCCTCGCCCCGACCGGTGACCATGTTGATCACGCCGGGCGGCAGGCCGGCGGCCTCGAACAACCGCATGGTGAAGTGCGCGGCGAACTGCTGGGTGGGACCCGGCTTCCAGATCACCGTGTTGCCGAGCAGCGCCGGCGCCGACGGCAGGTTGCCGGCGATGGCCGTGAAGTTGAACGGGGTGACCGCGTAGACGAAGCCCTCCAGCGGGCGGTGGTCGAAGCGGTTCCACACACCGGGCGAGGACGCCGGCTGCTCTTCCAGCAGGCGGCGGGCGAAGTGCACGTTGAACCGGAGGAAGTCGATGAACTCGCAGGCCGCGTCGATCTCCGCCTGGATGGCGGTCTTCGACTGGCCGAGCATCGTGGCGGCGTTGAGGGTGTCGCGCCAGGGACCGGCGAGCAGCTCGGCTGCGCGTAGGAAGATCGCGGCGCGCTCCTCGAACGGCAGCGCCCGCCACATCGGAGCGGCGTCCTTGGCAGCCTTGATCGCGGCGCGGGCGTCGTCGTGGGTGGCGTGCGCGGTCACGCCGAGCACGTGGGCGTGCTTGTGCGGCTGCACCACGTTGATCGGGTCGCCGGCCGCCATCCGCTGCTCGCCGCCGATGGTCATCGGCAGGTCGACGCGCTCGGCAGCCAGCTCGGTCAGCCGCCGCTGGAGCCGCTCCCGGTCTCCGCTGCCCGGCTCATAGTTGCGAACCGGCTCGTTGCGCGGCTCGGGTACGGAGAACACGGCATCCATCAAGGCTCCTGGCGATCTCGACAGCGGTGGCGAAACCGGACCCGCGGGCACCGACCGGACGGCCGGACACCGGACGCCGCGCGGGAGGGCCGAGCAGCGGCGGGACCTCCCACGATTCTTTCATGCGGGGGTGCTGGACTCGCCTCCACCACCACCCGGACGCGAAGGACCGGCCGACGTTTCTCTCCTTACCGCTCGCCGGGGTGGGGGTGGGGCGACAGTCCTCGGCTCCGGGACATGGCCGCGGTGGTGGGGCTGGGGCGACCGTCCCCGGCTCCGGGCGGTCAGGCTTGATCCCTCCGCCGGGGACGCTCGCCCCAGCCCCGACGTTGGTCGCGGTCCGTGGGCCCGATGCGCTGCGCCGGGGTACGGCATTGGGGTACAGATGGTCGACTGGTAGCCCTCCCGACTCAGGGGGTGCGGCTCGTTCGGTGGGGGTCGCGGTGGTCCGCGTACCCTGAATGGTCGGTGACCTGGCGCCTCGAAGGGGAGACGATGACCAAGCAGCCCGGCCGCGTCCCAGCCGCGGATTCGGACCAGCCGGCGGTCGACGCGGCCACCCCCAGCGGGCGGCCGGTGCCCGCGCCCGGCGCGGCCGTGCTCGCGCTGCTGGCGCTCGGCTGGCTGGCCGCCATGTTGTGGTCGACCCGGGAGGCCATCACCTCGGCGGCGGCCGGCATCACCGCGATCAGCCTCTCCGCCTTCGCCCTGCCCGGTGTGATCTCGGCCGCGCTGGTGGCCGGGGCCGCCACCGCCCTGGCCGGCGGCAACCTGTTGACCAGGCGGTACGGCGACGGGGCGACCCTGCGCTTCGTCGGCGCGATCGGCGCGGGGATGGTGGTCGGGCTGGCCGCCGCGCTGGCGATCAACCTGACGTACTTCGACACCTCGACGACCAACGTGATCGCCGGCACCACCGCGGCCGCCGCGATCATCGGCGGTGCGATCGCCGGCGCGCGAACGGCCCCGGCGGTCGGCGCGGTGGTGACCGCCGCGCTGGGCGCGCTGGTCTTCGTGGTGGCGTTCAGTCGCGCCCGGGACCCGCTGTTCGACCTCTTCGGCGCGGGCGACAGTCAGCAGTCGCTTGTCGACGCCGCCAAGTGGGTGTCGCGCACCGAGTCGCTCATCGCCGGGCTGCTGGCCGGGCTGCTCGCCTTCGGCTACCTCACCTGGGCACGACGGCGAGCGCTGCGCCGGGATCCGCTGACGCCCACGCTGCGCTGGCCGGCCTACCTGCTCGCCGGCGCCGGGCCGGGGCTGCTCCTGCTCCTCGCCGAGGTGATCATCCGGATCGGCGGCCGGTCGCTGCTGGACCTGGCCAGCGCGCTCAGCGAAGCGGACGCGGTGGCCCAGACCTCGCTGGGCACCTCGCGGGTGGACAACGGCATCTGGATGCTTTTCGTGGGGGCGCTGACCGCGCTCATCGCGTTCGGTCGCACGCTCGGCCCGACGCACATCGACGACGACCCCGTCGTGGCCGACGACCCCAGCGCCGCACCGTCAGCGACGGGGAACGCGACTGGGGCCGGGACCGGGACCGGGACCGGGGCCGGGACCGGGACCGGGACCGGGGCGGACGAGCCGGAGACGACCGCTCGCGACACCGTTGATGTCGACCCGGCACGAGCCGACCCGGCTCGCTGACCTCTACCGCCTTGCCCGACCACAGTCGGTCGGTGGTCCGGTACCGGCCTGTCTGCGCGTCTCAGCAACGAGGGCCGGCCTACGGGGCATTTCGGTCTGCCCGATCACCGAGGGGCTGCCCGGCCGCTGCCGGCCCGGCCTGCTGGCCGCTGCCGGCTCGGCGGCCCACGGCCGGCTCGGCGGCCCACGGCCGGCTCGGCGGCCCACGGCCGGCTCGGCGGCCACGGCCGGCTCGGCGGCCACGGCCGGCTCGGCGGCCACGGCCGGCTCGGCGGCCACGGCGGGCTCAGTCGGTGGCGTGCAGCAGCAGGTCCAGCTCCGTCACGTCGTACCACTCCAGCTCGTGATCCTCGGCGCCGTCGACGGTGAACTGCGCGTCCGGATCGCCGGCAGCGGCCTCGGCCACCACCTCGGCGGCGGCGGCCACCTCCTCGACGGCGTCCGCGCCGTCCACGTGGATAGCCGCGACGGCGCCCACCGGCACGGTGTCCGCCAACGTCACCGTGCTGGAACCCAGCTCACCGTCGCCACGACCGAGCGCGCCGGACGGCAGGTCGACCGAGACGACCACGCGGCGGCGGGGCGCGGCCGGATCGGCCCTGAGTAGGTGCAGCGCGTCCTGGGCAGCCCGGGTGAACGCGACGTACTCCAACTCCTCCTCGTCACCCTCCGCGTACCACTCGCGCAACGCGGGCGTCACCGCGTGCGCCCGGTCGGCGGTCAACCCCTGCTCACGCAGGCGGGACAGCATGGGTACGGTCGCCGGCACGTACACCCGGACAAGCTCGTCGGTCACCGGTCGTCTCCCCGCTCGGTCGTGTGTCGGCGGCAGCCGGCACGGGCGCAGATCATGCCGCACGCCGTGACCGTCATACACCCCGCCTCCGGCCGGTGGAAGTTTCCCGCCGGTGTGTCCGGCCAACGGTTGGCCCGCCGTCGAGCCGGGTGGATGCTGGGCGGTGCGCTCTGTCGATGGCAAACTGAGGCAAACGACGTCAACCCCTGGAGTTTCCGGTGGAGCCGAGGTTCCTGCTGCTCTCCGACGTGGCCGCCGAGCTGAACGTGTCGGACTCGCAGGTGTACCACATGGTCCGCAGCGGAGAGCTGCCGGCGATCAAGATCGGCGGACGCGGCCAGTGGCGGGTCGAGCGCGCCCGGCTGGAGGAGTACATCGCGCAGAAGTACACCGAAACCGCCGACTGGGTACGCGGTAACCCCCTGCTGGACCGCGACCCGGAGTAGGCCGGCACCAACCGAGCGTGCAGCCTCCGTGATCCACTCCGGTTCGCCGAAATGGGGGTGTCCGACCCGCTTGGATACCCCGATGTCGGCGAACTCGAGTGGATCACGTTGGTGGGCGACGCGTTCGACGCGGAGGGCATTGACCGAGGCCGTTATAACGCGCAGAATGAGGCAGTCGAAGGCAAACGAAAGCAAACGCAAGATCAAAGGGAGCAGCGATGAGCGAACGGCGACCCGGTCCCTTCCGGCCACCTGTGCGCCTGCGCCCCGTCCCGCCCATCGATCCGCCGTATCCCGACGAGACGTACTGGCCGGGGTCGACCGATGGGCAGCTCGCCCTCGACCTGTTCGCCTCGACACGGCCGGATCCGGTGCGGCCGGCGGAGCGTCGAACGACCCCACGACGGACGCCCTCGCGGCCGGCCAGTCACCCGGGTGCGCCGCTGCCACCGGCGACCGCCCCGGAGGCGACCCGGGCCGCGCACCGCTTCGTCGGCACCTGCCTGGAGGTGGCCAACGGCTACCGCTCGCCGGCCCAGGTACGCCCACTACTCGACCCGGGCCGGGCCGTCGAACTGCTCACCGAGCTCGCCCGGGCGACCGGCCGGGCCGGTCCGGTCCGCCGTCGGGCGGCGCGGCCGGCTCTGCGGCTGCTTCGGCTGCGCGTCTGCGAGCCCGCGGACGCCGCAGTGGAGGCGGCCGCCGTGGTGAGTGGCAACGGTGGTCGAAGCTGGGCCATGGCGCTGCGCCTGGAGCACCGGCGGGGCCGCTGGCTGTGCACGGCCCTGCACGTGCTCTGACCACCCACGGAAGCCCGATCGGCCACCGTCCCGACGCTGGGCGTAGCCACGCGGCTGACGCATGCCCAAGCGGTGACGCTCCAGGCCGGACACGCGCTCGCGATCCGCGCGCGCTCGCCGCAGCGTTGGCGCTCGCCGTACAGTGCCCGTCGCGGCGTTGGCGCTCGCCGCAGCGCGCCCGTCGCAGCGCGGGCGCTCGCCGCAGAGCGGGCGCCCACCGCAGCGCGCCCGTCGCAGCGCGGACGCTCGCCGGGCGCGGACGCTCGCCGGGGCGCCCTCGCGGAGCTTGCCCACGTTGATCGACTCGGCTTTCAGGAAGACGCGGTATCAACCCGCCGCTGACCCCCCAACTTCCAAGAAACCGAGATGATCTTCGCCCGGCCACGGGTGACCTGATCACCGGGCGCCCGGCCCACGGGCGACCCGGCCCACGGGGCGCCAGGCGGCGGGACACCGGACGCCGGGACGGCGGGCGCCAGGGCTCCAGGCGCCGGACGTGGCTCGGGGTGCGGGAATGGAGACGCCGATGGGCCCCGGCCTCGTCGGCCAGGGCCCATCGGGACGTGCGATCGGTCAGTTGCCGCCGTTGGGGGCACCGTGGCAGCGCTTGTACTTGCGGCCCGAGCCACACGGGCACGGCGCGTTGCGGGAGGGGCCGGCGTCGGCCTGGTTGGGGACCGGCCGTCGGGACCCGGCGGTCGGGAGCGTCGGGCCACGCAGCCCGGAGGCCGGCCGCTGCGGGGCGGACGGTGCGTTCTGCCCGGGTGCCGCCGGCGTGCCCTGGGGCGGCCGGCCCACACCGAGCGCCGGTGCCTGCTGCTGCTCCTGCTCGATGCTGACGGCGCCGGGGCTGGCTTCACCGTCGATCGTCGGCGCCGAATACTGCAGGCCCCGCCGCTGCGGCGAGCGGTCGATACCCTTGGCGCGGATCTCCACCGGCTTGTCGAGCAGCGTGACCTCTTCCGAGTCGGCCGCCGGCTCCGGCTCGGTGACCTGGACGTCCACGTTGTAGAGGAAACCGACGGTCTCCTCCTTGATGCCTTCCATCATCGTGGCGAACATGTCGAAGCCCTCGCGCTGGTACTCCACCACCGGGTCGCGCTGGGCGTACGCCCGGAGGTTGATGCCCTCCTGGAGGTAGTCCATCTCGTAGAGGTGCTCGCGCCACTTGCGGTCGATGACCTGGAGCAGCACCATCCGCTCGAGCTGGCGTACGCCGTCCTCGCCGAGCTCCTCCTCGCGCCGGTCGTACGCGGCGTTGGCGTCGTCCTTGAGGCGGGAGACCAGGAAGTCCGCGTCCATGCCGGCCCGGGAACCGCCGGCCTCCTCCTCCAGCTCCTCGATCGTCACGCCGACCGGGTAGAGCTGCTTGAGGCTGGACCAGAGCTGCTCCAGGTCCCAGTCCTCGCCGTAGCCCTCGGAGGTGGCACCTCGCACGTACGCCTCGACGGTGTCGTCGATCATGTTGCGGACCTGCTCGGACAGGTCCTCGCCGTTGAGCACCCGCAACCGCTCGGCGTAGACGACCTGGCGCTGCTTGTTGAGCACCTCGTCGTACTTCAGAACGTTCTTGCGGATCTCGGCGTTCTGGCCCTCGATCTGGGCCTGGGCGCTCTTGATCTGGCGGGTGACCATCTTCGACTCGATGGGCACGTCCTCCGGGATGTTGAAGCGCTCCATCACCGCCTCGACCGCGCCGGCCCGGAAGCGCCGCATCAGCTCGTCCTGCAGGGACAGGTAGAAGCGGGACTCGCCCGGGTCGCCCTGCCGGCCGGCGCGACCGCGCAGCTGGTTGTCGATCCGGCGGGACTCGTGCCGCTCGGTGCCCAGCACGTACAGGCCACCGGCGGCGGCGACCTCGTCCGCCTCGGCGTCGCAGGCCTGCTTCCAGGTGGGCAGGACCTCCTCCATCGCCTTGGCGTAGTCCTCCTCGTTCTCCAGCGGGTCGAGACCACGCTGGCGCAGCTCGTTGGCCGCGAGGAACTCGGGGTTGCCGCCGAGCAGGATGTCGGTGCCGCGGCCGGCCATGTTGGTGGCCACGGTGACCGCGCCCTTGCGCCCGGCCTGGGCGACAATCTCGGCCTCCCGGGCGTGGAACTTGGCGTTCAGCACGTTGTGCGGGATGCCGCGCCGGCGCAGCAACTGGGAGAGGATCTCCGAGTTTTCCACCGAGACGGTGCCGACCAGCACCGGCTGGCCCAGCTGGTGCCGCTCGGCGATGTCCTCGATGACGGCGTTGAACTTGGCCTTCTCGGTCTTGTAGATGACGTCCGGCCGGTCCTCGCGGACCATCGGGCGGTGCGTCGGGATGCTCACGACGCCGACCTTGTAGACCTTGTTGAACTCGCTCGCCTCGGTCTGCGCCGTACCGGTCATCCCGGACAGCTTGTTGTAGAGGCGGAAGTAGTTCTGGAGGGTGATGGTGGCCAGGGTCTGGTTCTCCTGCTTGATCTCCACCCCCTCCTTGGCCTCGATCGCCTGGTGCATGCCCTCGTTGTAGCGACGGCCGTGCAGGATGCGACCGGTGAACTCGTCGACGATCAGGACCTCACCGTCGCTGACGATGTAGTCCTTGTCGCGCTTGTAGAGCTCCTTGGCCTTGATGGCGTTGTTGAGGTAGCCGACCAGCGGAGTGTTCACCGACTCGTACAGGTTGTCGATGCCGAGCCGGTCCTCGACCTTGGCGACGCCGCGCTCGGTGACCGCGATGGTGCGCTTGGAGTGGTCGACCTCGTAGTCGCCCTCGCCGTCGGTGCCGGGCTGGAGCCGGGCCACGACGCCTGCGAACTCGCCGTACCAGCGGGCCGAGTGCTCGGCCGGGCCGGAGATGATCAGCGGGGTGCGCGCCTCGTCGATCAGGATGGAGTCGACCTCGTCGACCACCGCGAAGTTGTGGCCCCGCTGGACCAGCTCGTCCTTCGACCAGGCCATGTTGTCGCGCAGGTAGTCGAAGCCGAACTCGTTGTTGGTGCCGTAGGTGATGTCGCACTCGTAGGCGGCCTTGTGCTCGATGGCCGGCCGGTTGGGCAGCACCACACCGACTGTCAACCCGAGGAACTCGTGCACGCGACCCATCCAGGCCGCGTCGCGCTGGGCGAGGTAGTCGTTGACGGTGACCACGTGCACGCCGTCGCCGGAGAGCGCGTTGAGGTAGACGGCCATGACCGAGGTCAGCGTCTTGCCCTCACCGGTCTTCATCTCGGCGATGTTGCCGAAGTGCAGTGCGGCGCCGCCCATCACCTGGACGTCGTACGGCCGTTGGCCGAGCACCCGGGCGGCCGCCTCGCGGGCCACCGCGAACGCCTCCGGCAGCAGGTCGTCGAGGGTCTCACCGTCGGCGAGCCGCTCCCGGAACTGCTCGGTCATGCCGCGCAGCTCCTCGTCGGTGAGGTTGACGTAGTCGTCCTCGATCGAGCTGACGGCGGCGGCGATGGCCTTGAGCCGGCGCACCATGCGGCCCTCGCCCGCATTAAGGACCTTTTCCAGAATCGACACGGATCAACGCTCCCCTAGACAGTCTCGAACCATCGTAGGCGCAACATCGGCGCGATGGTCACTGGTGGCGGCGGTCCGCTCCGCCGAACCCGACATAACTCGCGCACGGGATGCGCCCGGGACGTTATCCGGTTACGCCTTCGGCGAACGTTCCGGCACGATGCACGGGTGGAACCTGTGGAGATCGTCGAAGACGGCGTGCTGCTGCGACCCTGGCGGGAGGCCGACGCCGACGGCGTACACCGTGCCTGCCAGGATCGGGACATTCAGCGTTGGACCACCGTACCGCGCCCATACCTTCGCGAACACGCCCACGGTTTCGTCACCGAGCTGAGCGCGCGGGCCTGGGCGGAGGGCACCGGGGCGCCGTTCGCGGTCTGCGACGCGGCCACCGGCGAGCTGCTCGGCTCGTGCGGGCTGATCTCCATCGATCGTGCCGGCACCGGTGAGATCGGCTACTGGACGGCCCCCTGGGCACGCGGGCGGGGCGTAACCGTCCGGGCCACCCGGGCGGTCGCCCGCTGGTCCTTCGAGAAGCTGGGGCTGCGCCGGCTGCTCTGGCAGGCCGAGGTGGGTAATCACGCCTCCCGGCTGGTCGCGCTGCGGGCCGGGTTCCGGATCGACGGCCGGGTCCGGTCGGCCGAGACCGCGCCGCACAACGGCGCGGACACCTGGATCGGCTCGCTGCTGCCCGGCGAGGTGCCCGAACCCGGAGCGACCGCGCCGGCCGGCGCGGGCACCCTGGCCGCTCGCCGGGCCGCCGTCTTCGGCCGCCCACAGCCGACCCTGTTCGCCACCTCGGCGACCGGTGAGCTGCGACTGCGGCCGATGGAGGAGCGGGATCTGGATGCTGTGGTGCAGACCTGCCGGGACCCGGAGTCGATCCGGTGGACCACCATCCCGGATCCGTACGACCGCGCGGACGCGCAGGGGTACCGGGCCTTCGGCCAGAACAACTGGGCCCGGGGGGACGCCGCCTGCTTCGTGATCGCCGATCCGGACGACAGGTACGTCGGCTCCCTGGACCTACGGCTCTCCCCCGCCGACCCGCTGCTCGCAGACGTGGGCTTCATGACCGCCCCGCCGGCCCGGGGCCGGGGGTACATGCCGGCCGCCCTGGTCGCGCTGGCCGCCTGGGGATTCACCACGCTGGGCCTGGCCCGGATCGAGTGGAAGGCGAACGTGGGCAACACCGCGTCCCGGCGTGCCGCCGAGAAGGCGGGCTTCACGTTCGAGGGGACCGCCCGAGGCGGCGTCCAGCACCGGGGTGAACGGGTCGACACGTGGGTGGCAGCGCTGCTCGCCGGGGATCTGTCATGAACCCGCAGCAGGTCGTCGAGGCGCACGGGGTGCGGCTGCGGCCGTTTGCGGCCGGCGACATCGCGGACCTGGTCGAGGGCTGCGCGGACCCGCTCAGCCAACGGTTCGTGTCCAGCATGCCGGCCCCGTACACCGAGGTCGACGCCCACTGGTGGGTCGAGGCCGGCGCACCGGCGGTCTGGGCCGGCGGCGGCGCCGCGTACGCCATCGCGGACCCGACCACCGACCGGCTGCTCGGCGGGGCCGGGTTGAGCAACCCGATGCCCGGCCGGAGCCAGGCGGAGATCGGCTACTGGCTGCGGCCGGCGGCGCGGGGACGCGGGGTGGCCACGGCCGCGACCCGCGCGTTGAGCGAACACGCCTTCGACGCCGGCACGCTCCGGCTGGAGCTGCTCACCGAGCCGGACAACGCGGCCAGCCAGCGGGTCGCGCTGGCCGCCGGTTTCCGCTACGAGGGCCTGCGGCGGTCGGGCGGGCAGCGCCGGGACGGCGGCCGGCACGATCTGCTTACCTGGGTACGCCTCGCCGACGACCCACCCGGCCCGACGGCCCGGCTGCTGCCCGACCTGCCCGACGGGGTGCTCACCGATCAGGTGGTGGCGTTGCGCCGCCTCGCGCCGGACGACGCGGAGATGATGTACGGACTGCACAGCCGGCCGGAGGTGGTCGCCAACCAGGCCCCGCCGGTGCCGCCGACGCGGGAGTCGATCGAGCGGCGCTGCCGGCTGGCGGAGAGCGCGTGGCTGACCGGTGACATCGCCCGGCTGCTGATCGTCGACGTGGCGAGCGGCGAGCCGGCGGGCAGTTGCGGCCTGTCGTACACGGAGGTGAGCAGCGGTGAGGGCTCGATCGGCTACGCGCTGCTGCCCGAGTGGCGGGGGCGCGGGTACGCCACCCGTGCGGTGCGGCTGCTCGCCGGCTGGGCGTTCGGCCCGGCCGGTTTCGCCCGGCTGACCGCAGGCACCGTGCCGGAGAACACCGCCTCGCACCGCGTGCTGGAGCGGGTCGGCTTCCAGCGTGAGGCCCTGCAACGTGGTCGCCTGCCCGGTCTGGCGGGCGCTCGCCTCGACGACCTGGCGTTCGCCCTCCTGCCGGCCGAGGTGCGCTGACGACGCACGGGGTTGCGGCGGTCGCCCGCCACAACCCCGTGCTCGACGCGGGTCAGGGACACCTCACGTGTCGAGGGAGATGATGCCGTAGTCGTAGGCGTGGCGTCGGTAGACGACGCTGGGGCGGCCGGTTTCCTTGTCCTGGAACAGGTAGAAGTCGTGGCCGACAAGCTCCATCTGGAACAGGGCGTCGTCGATCGTCATGGGCTCCGCCGGGTGCACCTTCTCCCGGGCGATGTGCCACGGCTGGTCCTGCTCGTCCTCGACCCGTTCCGCGACGGCGGTGCCGGCGCGAGCACCCGCGCCCGACGCGGACAGCGGGGCGGCCACCAGGTCCGTGACCGGCAGGTCGGCGGTGGCGGCGGCGACGGAGATCGGGGCGTGCCGACCACGGTGTACGCGGCGGCGGTCCGCCGCGCGGCGCAGCCGGGTGTCGAGCTTCGCGATGGCGGCGTCGAGCGCGCTGTAGAAATCGTTCGTGCAGGCCTCGGCCCGAATCACCGGGCCGCGGGAAACGCACGTGATCTCCACCCGCTGGCAGTGATCGGCCTGGCGCGGATTGCGCTCGTGAAACAGCTCGACATCGATGCGGATAATCTTGTGGTCGTAGCGTTCGACCTTGGCGAGTTTCTCGGCTACGTGTACCCGGTAATGGTCCGGCACTTCGACGTTGCGGCCCTTGACCACGATGTCCACGTGACCTCCCTTGTTCGGACGTCTTCGATCCGGTTTTCCCGGTCGCGCGCCGTGGGGAGACCCGCTGGCGTCGACCGGTTGGTACGGCTACGCCTCCTCTCACCGCCGGGGGCGGGATGGAACGACCTCCTACCCCGGACAGCGAAACGCTAACTCCTGTTCGCCCGGCAGTCACCCCATGTCGCCAAGACCGCCCAGAATTTTTCGCACCTCATACACCAATGGGTGAAACGGAAACACTGTCGGTTACAAGTGGTGTCTTTTCTCGGTCGCGGCGAGCACCGCGGCGACACCGGGTGGCCAGCCGCTCGCGGTCAGCACCCGGGTCGCCGCGGCCAGGGTCACGCCTGTGGTGACGATGTCGTCCAGCAGCACCACGACGGGTGCGCCGCCCGCCCGGCCACGCCCACCCGACGCGCCGGCGCGCGGTCGGAACGCCGCCTCGGCCGCCGCGGCGCGGCCCGCGCTGTCCAGCGTCACCGAGTCCGGTCGGGGCAGCGCGCGCAGCGGACGGCGTACCCGCGCCGGCCAGCCGCCCCGACGGAGCCGGCTCGCGCAGTGCCGAGCCAACCGGTCCAGGTGGTCGCCGTAGCGGGCTCGGGCCGCCGCGGCGGTGTCGGGCACGGGCACCAGCTCCAGCGGGCGGACCTCGCCGACCGCCGACACGACCACCTCGGCCAACAGCGCGCCCAACGGACGGGCCAGACCGTGCCGGCCGTGCTCCTTGTACGCCAGCAGGGCCTCCCGCAGCGGACCGGCGTACGGGCCGAGGGCGACGCAGGGCGGGAGCCCCGGCGGGGCGGGAGTGGGACGGACCGGCCGGGGACGCAGCACGCCCAGCGCCGTCACGCAGGCGGGGCAGAACCCGTGCCGCAGGACGGGGTGACGCTCCCGGCAACCGGCGCAGTCCGCGGGGAGAACCAGGTCGGCGAGATCCGCCCAGAGCCCGCGCACGGCGTCAGAAGAGGAAGAACGGGGCCGACGGATTGCTCGGGCGGACCCCCGCCGGCGGCGCGGGGACGTCCCGCACACGCTCCGGATCGATCCGCTCGAACGGGCTGCTGCGGTACGCCACCTTGTTCGCCTCGCACATGTACGCCCCGGTGGGCACGCGCACGCGGCGGTTGCTTGGGTATGCCGTCAGGTGGTTGACCTTCGCGCCCACATCGGTGCGCAGCGGCGTCTCCAGAGCGCCGTCCACGCTGATCTCGTAGATCGCCGGCTGGCCGGCCGATCCGGCCACCACCAGCCGATCCTCCCCGATCCAGTCCACCGCGGTCGGGCCGGTCAACGAGGTGACCAGGGCCCGGGGCGGGCCGACCGACATCCCGCTCCCGGCGCCGTCCAGGTTGATCGCCGCGACGTAGAGCCGCCCGCCGGCGATCAACGCGATCCGCTGGCCGTCCAGCGCGGCGGCGACCGCGGTGACCTGCGGTGAGGGCAGGTTGAGCGGCACCTCCGACATCCGGGCGGCCTCGTCGAAGCGGTAGAGGTGGCCGTCGGCCACCACGAGCCCCTGCGCCGGGCGCGAGTCGACGGTACGCAGCCACACCGGGCGGCTGATCGAGGCGTACGCCGTGCCGCTGCGGTTGAGCGCGGTCACCGTGGTCGCGCCGGTGCCCACGGCGAGTCGCTGCCGGTCCTTGCCGCTGGCCACCACCATCGCGGCGAGAATCTGGTCGGTGCCCCGCGCGAGGCCGGCGGACACGATGTTGCGGTTGACCTCGGCCGCCAGGGGCACCACGCCGCTGGGCTCGCCGACGAAGTCGAGCGGGCGGATCGCGCCCTCGTAGACGCCGAACCGCTGCGGGCTCTCCCGGACCGGGTAGAGGGGTTTGGCCAGCCGGCGCTCGTTGAGATCCTGTACGGGCTGCGAGTTGTTGCGGATCTTCAACTCCAGCTCGCCCGGCAGGTCGCCCAACGACCAGGCGAGTTGGGTGATCACCTGGTCGACCCGGCTCTGGTCGTCGCCGGACATGTCCAGGTTGACCTCCCAGCGGTTGTTCGCGCCGGTGGCGTTGTTGATCAGCTCGGTGCCGTCGGGCAGGCCGACGACGCCCGGCCGCAGCCAGTCGGACGGGCCACCGACAAGCCAGCGCACGACCTCGTTGACCCGGCGCTCGTCAGGTACGGCCAACGGCAGGTAGCGCTGGTCGGGCACCAGTCGGGTGCGGTCGGCACTCCAGAAGTAGATCGACTCGTCCTGGTAGTACTGCTGAAGGGCGACGTCACTGAGCAGCAGCACGTTCGGCGGGTCGAGGACGTACTGGCCGGCCCGTTCGTCGTTGTCGGCCCCGCCGAGCGAGGCGCTGCGCAGCCGAAACTCGTACTGCGTCTCGGTCGCCACCGGGGGTGCCAGGGTGCCGTTGGTACGCAGCACACCGATCTGCTGCACCGAGATCCGGACGGTGGTGGTCGAGTCGCTGTTGAAGGTGAAGACCGTCTCCCGCAGCCGCACCACGGTCAGCGCGACCTCGCTGCCCTTCTTGTCCTGCAGGCGGGGCTTGTGCTCCGGGGCGACGAACGCCTTCACCCGCTCGTACGCCCGATCCGGCTCACCGGCGGCGGCGGACAGGAAGTTTCGCACGAACGCGTCGTTGTCGCTGCCGCTGGCCGTACGCGATGGTGGTTCGCTGCGGCGACCGTTGTCCGACCCGGCCTCGGTCGCCGTGCCGGCCTTGCCGTCCACCCGCACGTCGGACGATGCCGGGATGCCACAGCCGGCGCTGAGGAGCAGTGCCGCGCCGACGGCGCACAGCAGTGGCCGAGCCCTCATGAACGCACCTCCGCCCGCTCGCCGTCCCCGGACGACGCCGGCCCGATCGCCAGCGCTCCGCCGGTACCCGGCCCGATGGCCAGCGGACCGCCGTCGCGGGGGCCACCGAACGGCAGCGCCGCGTCGGCGGGCACCAGTCGCAGCGGCGACGTGGTGAGCCGGTCACCGGCGCGGGCCGGCAGGGTGAGCCGGAACTGGGCGCCCTGACCGGGCGCTCCCCAGGCTTCCAGCCAGCCGCCGTGCAGGCGGGCGTCCTCCAGGCTGATCGACAGGCCCAGCCCGGTCCCGCCGGTCTGCCGGGCCCGGGACGGGTCCGCCCGCCAGAACCGGTTGAACACCAGCTTCTCCTCGCCCACCTTCAGCCCCACCCCGTGGTCGCGGACGGTGATCGCCACGGCGGTCTCGTCGATGCCCAGGGTGATCAGCACCGGCCGGGCCTCGCCGTGCTCGACGGCGTTGCCGACCAGGTTACGCAGCACCCGCTCGACCCGGCGGGGGTCGACCTCGGCGATCACCGGCGTGGTCGGCAGGTCCAGTTCGATAGGGACGCCCACCCGCTCGGCCAGGCCGGCCAGCCGGTCGACGACCCGGTGCACGACCGGCACCAGGTCGGTCGGCTCGGCGTCCAACATGGCGAAGCCCGCGTCGAACCGGCTGATCTCCAACAGGTCGGTGAGCAGCTCCTCGAAGCGGTCCAGCTCGGCCTGGAGCAGCTCGGCGCTGCGGGCCACCGCCGGGTCGAACTCGTCGCGTTCGGCGAAGATCAGGTCGGCGGCCATCCGTACCGTGGTCAACGGGGTCCGCAGCTCGTGCGACACGTCGGAGGTGAACCGACGCTGCAACCGGGACATCTCCTCCAGGCGCAGGATCTGCCGTTGCAGGTTGGTCGCCATCTGGTTGAACGAGGCGGCCAGCAGCGCGAGGTCGTCCTCGCCGTTGACCACCATCCGCTGGTCGAGGAGGCCGGCGGAGAGCCGCTGGGCGGTACGCGCGGCGACCCGCACCGGGTTGACCACCAGCCGGGTGACCAGGGCGGCGAGCAGCCCCAGCAGGACCACCAGGGCGAAGCCGGTGGCGACGACTGTCGCTCGGGCGTCCGCTGCGGTGGTGTCCTGCCGGGTCAGCGGCACGAGGTAGTAGAGCTCGATCTGCCCGAAGCGGGTCGGCACCGGCGAGCCGTAGACCAGGTATTTGGTCGGCTCGCCGGTGAGCCGACCGGTCTGGATCTGGCTGGCCACCTTGCCGCTGGCGACCGCGGCCCGCAGTTCCTTGCTGATCAGGGGCTGGACGTTGGTCGCCGGCGCGGTGCGGGTCTGGATCATGGTGGGGTAGTCGGCGGCGGTGATGGCCACCACCACGCCACTGGTCTGCTGGGGGTCACCGCCGGCCAGGTAGTTGACCGTGTCGTCGATGGTCTCCTGAAGCTGCGCCTCCTGCGGCTGGCCGTAGAGGGAGACCTGCTTGGCCGCGTAACCGGCGCCGCCCTTGACCCGCAACTGGACGTCGGTGCGGGCGTTGTCGAGCAGGATCGTCGTGATCTTGTCTGCGATCAGGTACGCGAAACCGCCCACCAGCAGGCTGGAGGCGACAAGCGTGATGGTGACCACCCGGACCTGGAGCGAACGGCGCCAGGTCTGATGCACCCGGGCCACCAGCCGTGCGCCCCGGCCACTCAGCGCGCGCCACAGGTCCCGACCGGCATTGAGCCGGCGGGCTGTCGTGGTCTGGGGGTGCGGGGGCGGCGAGGTCGACACAGTGTGACCAGGCTATCCGGTGCCCGCCTTGTAGCCCACGCCCCGCACGGTGAGGATGATTTCCGGCCGCTCCGGGTCTGGCTCGATCTTGGCGCGCAGCCGCTGCACATGCACGTTGACCAGCCGGGTGTCGGCCGCGTGCCGGTAGCCCCAGACCTGCTCCAGCAGCACCTCGCGGGTGAAGACCTGACGCGGCTTGCGGGCGAGCGCGACCAGCAGGTCGAACTCCAACGGCGTCAGCTTCACCTCCTCGTCGTTGCGGCTCACGGTGTGGGCCGGCACGTCGATGGTGATCTGGTTGCCGGGCGGGCCGATGGTCAGCATCTCCGGCGCCACGTCCTCGCCACGGCGCAACCGGGCCCGCATCCGGGCCACCAGCTCCTTGGGCTTGAACGGCTTGACCACGTAGTCGTCGGCGCCGGACTCCAGGCCGAGGACGACGTCCACGGTGTCGCTCTTGGCGGTCAGCATGACGATCGGCACGCCGGACTCGGCACGGATCGACCGCGCCACGTCAATACCACTCATTCCGGGCAACATGAGGTCGAGCAGGACGATGTCCGGCCGACTGTCACGAAACGCGGCCAACGCCCGCTCGCCGTCGGCCACGAACGAGGGCAGGAAACCCTCGCTGCGCAGCACGATGCCGAGCATTTCGGCGAGTGCGGGGTCGTCGTCGACCACCAGTACCCGGGCTCTCATGGGATTAATATTGCATCCCCGTTCAGTTCGGTGGGACCGGCGTCACCCGGCACGGGATAGCGCCGCCGGGAAACCAGTCACCGCGACCCGCGGCGGCGGCGCCACGGGGTGCGAGGGCCGGCACAGGCATCGGCCGGTTGTCACCATGATCCCCCCTCGGCGCCGTCCGGCGCCACCGCAGCCTCCGGCCGGTCGTGCTGTCGCGATCCGGACGCGGGCCGCCGCCGCGATCGCGCTGGCGCTCAGCCGAAGAGCGCCCGGCCCCAGTGGTCCCCACCGTCGCGCACGCCGGGCGGGCAGGCGAACAGGCCGCTGGAGACGTGCCGCAGATATTCGTTCATCACGTCGTGACGGGCCAGTTGGGTCTGGATCGGCACGAACTGCCGGCGCGGATCCCGCTGGTAGGCGATGAAGAAGAGGCCGGCGTCGAGCCGGCCGAGACCGTCCGAGCCGTCGACGAAGTTGTAGCCCCGCCGCAGCAGGTGCGCGCCGTTGTTCCTGCTCGGGTGGGCCAGGGCGACGTGGGCGTGCTCGGGGATCAGCGGCTTGCCGTCGTCACCGCGTGCCGCGAAGTCCGGCTCGTCGAATTCCTTGCTGCGCCCGAGTGGGGCGCCGCTGCCCTTGGCACGACCGACGATCTCCTCCTGCTCGGCCAGCGACGTCCGGTCCCAGGTCTCCACGAGCATCCGGATCTTGCGGGTGACCAGGTACGACCCACCGGTCATCCAGTCCGGCCCGTCGCCCGCCTGCACCCACAACTGGTCGCGGAGCCTGTCGGTCTCCTCGGCCTTGAGGTTGGCCGTGCCGTCCTTGAAACCGAACAGGTTGCGGGCGGTCGTCTGGTCCCGGGATGTCGACGACGTACGGCCGAAGCCGAGCTGCGACCAGCGGACGCTGACCACCCCCATGCCGATCCGCGCCAGGTTGCGGATCGCGTGCACCGCCACCTGGGGGTCGTTGGCGCACGCCTGCACGCACAGGTCGCCGCCGGAGATCGGGGCCTGCAAGGCGTCACCGGGGAACTTGGGCAGCTCGGCAAGGGCGGCCGGGCGGCGGTCGGCGATGCCGAACCGGTCCCGGCCGTCGGCGTCGCGGAAGAGCGTCGGGCCGAAGCCGATGGTCAGGGTGAGCTGCGACGGTGGGAGGCCGAGCGCCTCACCTGTGTCGTCCGGCGGGGCCTCCGGCATGCCACCGACCGCGCCGAGCACCCCGGCGTCGCGGCCGGCCGTCATGCGGGCGGCGGCGGCCGACCACTCCTCGAGCATCTCGACCAGGCGGGCCCGGTCCTTGGTGATCACGTCGAAGGCGACGAAGTGCAGCCGGTCCTGAGCCGGGGTGACGATGCCGGCCTGGTGCTCACCGAAGAACGGCACCGCGCCCGCCGGGTGGTCGCTGGCGGCCGCCGGGCCACGGGAGTCGCCGACCAGCGCGCCCGCGCCGGCGGCCACACCGGCGACGCCGGCCACCCCCGCGCCGGCGAGCGTGATGGCCCGCCGGCGCGTCAACCTGCTTGCGCTCATCGACTCGACTCCCCCTGCGTCCCGGTCACTTGGCGACGACTGCGGCGACCTTGCTGATCGGCTCGGCGAGCGCGTTGATGCCGTCGGAGAGCTCCTTGAGCTCGGGCTTGCTCAACGCGGTGTGCAGCTTCCACCCGTCGCCGTCGCGGTGCTTGCCGAGCTGCGCCTCGACGTTCGCGAACTCGGTGTCGAGCTGCTTGACCAGCTCCGGCGAGCGCTGCTCCAGCGCGGGCCGGAGGGCGGACAGCGCCGCCTTGGAACCTTCCAGGTTGGCGGCGAAGTCCCACAGGTCGGTGTGCGAGTAGCGGTCCTCCTCGCCGGTGATCTTGCCGCTGGCGACCTCGTCGAGCAGCTCCTTCGCGCCGTTGGCGAGCTGGAGCGGGGAGAGCTTCTCGGCGTTGGCCTTCGCCACGATCTCCTTGACGTCGACAAGCAGCCGGTCCGCGATCGGGCCGTCCTTGCTGACGTCGCCGGACTGCCAGAGGTCCTTCTCGATCCGGTGGAAGCCGGTGAACTCCATCCCCTCCTCGATGACCTCCTCGCGGCCGTCGATCTTGGGGTCGAGGTCGCCGAAGATCTCGGCCACCGGCTCGATCCGCTCCCAGTAGGTGCGCGCGACCGGGTAGAGGGTCTTGGCCTTCGCCACGTCGCCGGCCTTCACGGCGGCGACGAACTCCTCGGTCTTCTCCAGCAGCGCGTCGGTCTGGCTCTTGACGTAGCGCTGATAGTTGTCGGTGGCCCCGGCCAGGGCGGCGTCGGCGGTCAGCGGCTGCGCCGACCCGCTGACCTTGAGCGCGCCCCGGATGCCCTTGCCGCTCATACCCGGCTTGCAGGCCGTCTCGTAGGTTCCGGCGGGCAGCTCGACGTGCAGCTCACGGCTCAGCCCGGGGGCGATGTTCTCCACCTCGCCCATCACCCGGTCACCGGAGGCGTACACGTAGAACTCGGTGACCTTCGCGCCCGAGTTGGTGATCTTGAAGTTGGCGGTACCGGCGCCGAGGTCGGTCGTGCCGACCTCGCAGGCGGTGTCGGTGGCCTTGACCACGATCGGGCCGCCGGCCGCGCCCGCCTCATCCTTCTTGGAGTCGGAGCACGCGGCGACGCCGGCCGTCGCCAGCACGCCGGCAGCGGCCAGCGCGAAGAATCGGGTGGTACGCATCTGAGCTGTCTCTCCTCGTGGGGTCAGGCACGTTGCGGCGTGGATGCCGCCTCGGCCTCGGCCTCGGTGCCGGTGTCGGCCCCGCGCTCGGTGGTGGTGGTCGTGGGGTCCGGCGACGTCGACCCGGCCGGCGACGCCGCGACGGCCGGGCCAGGTTCCGGCGCGGGGGGCGCGGCCGGCGACGCGGTGGCCGCGGCCGGTGCGGGGGTACGCCGGGTCGGGCGCAGGAAGAGCAGGAGGACGGGCACGGCGTACCCGATCCAGGCGATCGTCTCCAGCACGGTGGGCGCGGGGGTCACGTTGAACATCCCGGCCAGCAGCGCCGCGTACCAGGTGGTCGGGTCGAGCGCGCCGGTGATGTCGAAGGCCAGGTCGTTGAGGCCGGGCAGGACACCGGACTCCTGGAAGTCGTGCACGCCGTACTTGAGGATGCCGGCGGCGACCAGGATCAGCAGCGCGCCGGTCCAGGTGAAGAACTTGCTGAGGTTGATCCGCAGGGCGCTGGCGTACAGCAGCACGCCGAGCACCACGGCGGTGACGATGCCGCCGATCAGCGCGAGCAGCGGCCCACTGTCGCCGGCCGCGCCCTGGGCGGCCGAGTAGAAGATCAGGGCGGTTTCCAGGCCCTCCCGGATCACCGCGAGGAAGGCCATTCCGGCGACGGCGAGTGACCCCACGGCCAGCGCCTCGGTGAGCCTGCCGCGCAACTCGCCCGCGATGGTGCGAGCCGCCTTGCGCATCCAGAAAATCATCCAGGTGACGAACACCACGGCCGCGACGGAGGTGATCGCCTCGAACAGCTCGCGGTCCTCGGAGCGGGACAGCAGCGAGGTCGACGTGTACTCGATGAGCCAGCCGAAGAGCACGGAGAGCACCACGGCCAGGCCGACGCCCGCCCACACCTGGGGCAACCGGTCCCGGCGCTGCGACTTCACCAGGAAGGCGACCAGGATGCTGACCACCAGGGTCGCTTCCAGGCCTTCCCGCAGGCCGATCAGGTAGGTGGCGAACATCCGGGCTCCGTGTTCATTAGGCACGCCTCAGCTAACTTAGGGCAGCCATACCTTCCTCCAGTTCAGGGGCCTCGTCAAGTCGTTCATGACAAGCTCACTCTCGCTGTGACCTGGGCTTGCGCGGTCGTCATGAGCCGGTAACCGGCCGAGCGTGGAAGGATCCCTGCCGTGAAGGCTTTCCTGCCGTGGCTGGCGGTGCTCGCCGTGGTGATGCTGCTCAGCGCGCTGCGCCTGCGGGCACTGGCCACCGTCGTGTCTTTGGCCTGGTTGGCCTGGTGTGCGTGGACGTGGTTGCGCCCCCGCAGCCGCGGCTCCCGCTCCGGCTGACCCGATCCCGTCCCGCCCCGGCGGGAACGACGAACCGGGCCGGCTGCGAACAGCCGACCCGGTGCGCAGAGACGTCGATCAGTAGCGGTAGTGGTCCGGCTTGAACGGCCCCTCCTGGGAAACGCCCAGGTACGAAGCCTGCTCCTTGGTGAGCGTGCTCAGCTTGGCGCCGAGCGCGCCCAGGTGCAGGCGGGCCACCTTCTCGTCCAGGTGCTTGGGCAGCACGTAGACGCCGACCGGGTACTCCTCGGTCTTGGTGAACAGCTCGATCTGGGCGATCGTCTGGTTGGCGAACGAGTTCGACATCACGAAGCTCGGGTGCCCGGTCGCGTTGCCCAGGTTGAGCAGACGCCCCTCGGACAGCACGATGATGGCGTGCCCGTCGGCGAAGCGCCACAGGTCGACCTGCGGCTTGATGTTGATCCGCTCGACGTCGGAGCGCTTGGCCAGGCCGGCCATGTCGATCTCGTTGTCGAAGTGGCCGATGTTGCCCACGATGGCCTGGTGCTTCATCCGGGCCATGTGCTCGTTGGTGATGACGTCGAAGCAGCCGGTGGCGGTGATGAAGATATCCGCCTGCTCGACGACGTCGTCCAGGGTCGCGACCTGGTAGCCGTCCATCGCGGCCTGCAGAGCGCAGATCGGGTCGACCTCGGTCACCACGACCCGGGCGCCCTGCCCGCGCAGCGACTCGGCGCAGCCCTTGCCCACGTCGCCGTAGCCCATCACGACGGCCATCTTGCCGCCGATCAGGACGTCGGTGGCCCGGTTGATGCCGTCGATGAGGGAGTGGCGGCAGCCGTACTTGTTGTCGAACTTGCTCTTCGTCACCGAGTCGTTGACGTTGATGGCCGGGAAGAGCAGCGTGCCGGCGCGGTGCATCTCGTAGAGGCGGTGCACGCCGGTGGTGGTCTCCTCGGTGACACCCTTGATGCCGGCGGAGATCCGGGTCCAGCGCTGGCCGTCCTCGGCGAGCGAGCGGTGCAGCAGTTCGAGGATGACCCCGTACTCCTCGGAGTCGGCGGACTCGACCGGCGGAACAACGCCTGCCTTCTCGAACTCGGCGCCCTTGTGGACCAGCAGGGTGGCGTCGCCGCCGTCGTCGAGGATCATGTTCGGCCCGTGTCCGTCGGGCCAGGCGAGCACCTGCTCGGTGCACCACCAGTACTCCGGCAGCGTCTCGCCCTTCCAGGCGTACACCGGGACGCCGGCGGGGGCGTCGGGGGTGCCGTTCGGGCCGACGACGATCGCGGCGGCGGCGTGGTCCTGGGTGGAGAAGATGTTGCAGGACGCCCAGCGAACCTGCGCGCCGAGGGCGACCAGCGTCTCGATCAGGACGGCGGTCTGGATGGTCATGTGCAGCGAGCCGGTCACCCGTGCTCCGGCGAGCGGCTGCGCGTCGGCGAACTCTCGCCGGATCGCCATCAGGCCGGGCATCTCGTGCTCGGCGAGCTGGATCTCCTTGCGCCCGAACTCGGCGAGCGACAGATCCGCCACCTTGAAGTCGCCCTCGGCGAGCGTGCTCGGCCGGGCCTCGGACGGCGTGCCGCTGGCGGCCGCCGGGAGGGTGCTGGTCATGAAAGCTCCTGTCGAACGATGTCTGCGCCGATCCTCCACCTTACGCGCGTTGACGCCGGGCGCCGGGGGACGGGATGCGGACAGCGCACGGGGCGGTCGGTGGTGGACAGACCCGCTGCCCACTGCCGCCCGCCCCGTGCATCCCCCCGGTTTGGTTCCCCGCACGTTGCCGGACCGTCGTCGCGATAACGCTGCGTACTCATAGAGTCACATTCAGCCAGGAGCACGTCAAGCTATTCCGGGAAAGTCGGACTTGTGGCGAGCTCAGCGCAGGCCCGACGTCGCCACGTACGCCTCGCCGTTGCCCCCGACCCGCAGCGGCTCGCCTGCCGCCGTGCCGATCGCCGCCTCGCCGGAGACCAGCGTCAGCGCACCCGCCCCGTCGTCGACCGTGACCGAGCCCGCACCGCAGAGCACCACCCGGGGGCCGGGCAGCGACAGGGTGACCTCCGGCACGGCGGCGCCGACCCGCACCCGGTGCAGCGCGAAATCGTCCACCGGCACCGGCCAGCAGTCCACCCCCGGGCCGACCGGCTGCGCGGCACGTACCGGCTCGTCGAGAACCTCGAAGCGCAGCACCCGCAGCAGCTCGTCCACGTCCACCCGCTTCGGGGTCAGACCCCCGCGCAGCACGTTGTCGCTGGCCGCCATGATCTCCACGCCGCAGCCGCTCAGGTAGGCGTGCAGGTTGCCCGCGGGCATCCAGATCGCCTCCCCCGGCACCAGCCGCAGGTGATGCAGCAGCAGCGCCACCAGCACGCCGGGGTCGCCCGGATAGAACGCCGCCAGCCGGCGGGCCAGGTCCGCGTCCGGGCCGTCGGCCGCCGACGCCAGGACGGCGCGCAGCAGCCCGTCGCGCTGGGCGACCGGCCAACCGAGCAGCGTCCGCACCGCCGTGGCCAGCCCCGCCGGCCCGGCCCGCAGCGCGGCGACCACCGGCGCCAACTCCGGTACGCCGAACGCGGCGAGCGCCTCCGCCGACTCCAGCGGGTCCCGGAAGCCGCACAGCGCCTCGAACGGGGTGAGCGCGACAAGCAACTCCGGCTTGTGGTGCGGGTCGGAGTAGGTGCGCTCCTCCACGGGCCGACACGCCTCCGCCGCGAAACCCACCCGGGCCTGCTCGGCGTCCGGGTGCGCCTGCAGGCTCAGCGGCGCGTCGGCGGCGAGGACCTTGAGCAGGAACGGCAGCCGGGTGCCGAACCGGTCGGCCACCCGCTGGCCCAGCCACTGCCCCGGCTCGTCGCGCACCAGGTCACAGAGGCTCACCCGCAGGCCGGCACGCTCCACGCTGGCCGGGGCGCCCGGGTGGGCGCCCAGCCACAGCTCCGCCTCCGGACCGGCGCTCGGCACCGGTCGGCCCTGCAACATGGCGATGGCTGAGCGGGATCCCCACGCGTAGTCCCGGATCGGTCCGTAGAGCGGTTCCACAGGTCAGCCCCTGGGCCGCCCGACCGCCTCGCCCGACACGTCCTCGGGCTGCGGTACGGCGGTGTCGGCGGCGGCGCCGGTGCCGGCCGCAGCGGCGGCGGCGCTGTAGATGTCCGGCTCCAGGTAGATCACCCGGGCGATCGGCACGGCGGTGCGGATCCGCGCCTCCACGGTGTTGATGCCGCGGGCCAGCTCGTGGGCGCTCTCGCAGGCCGGCACCCCGATCTTCGCGGCCACCATCAGCTCTTCCGGGCCCAGGTAGAGCGTCTTCATGTGGATGATCCGCTCCACCTCGGGACCCTCGGTGATGGCCCGCTCGATGGCGTCAAGGTCCTGCTGCTCGGCGCCCTCACCGAGCAGCAGGCTCTTGGTCTCGATGGCCAGCACGATGGCGATGACCACCAGCAGGACACCGATCATCGCGGTGCCGGCCGCGTCCCACCTGCCGTCGCCGGTGATCAGCGTCATGCCGACGCCGAACAGCGCGAAGACCAGACCGACAAGCGCGCCGAAGTCCTCCAGGAGCACCACCGGCAGCTCCGGGGCCTTGGCCCGCCTGATGAAACGCACCCAGGACTGCTTGCCCCGGATGTGGTTGGACTCCTTGATGGCCGTCCGGAAGGAGAACGACTCCATGCCGATCGCCGCCAGCAACACCGCCACCGGAAGCCACTGCCACTCGGTGATGCCCTCCGCGTGCGACCACTTGTGGTACGCCTCGTAGAGGGCGAACAGGCCGCCGATGCTGAACAGCACGATCGACACGATGAACGCGTAGATGTAGCGCTCCCGGCCGTACCCGAAGGGGTGTTCCGGGGTCGCCGCGCGCTTCGCCCGCTTCCCGCCGAGCAGCAGCAGACCCTGGTTGCCGGAGTCGGCGACCGAGTGGACCGCCTCGGCCAGCATCGACGAGGAGCCGGAGAGCAGGAACGCGATGAACTTGGTGACGGCGATGCCGATGTTGGCCAGCAGGGCGGCGACGATCGCCTTCGTCCCGCCGTTCGCGCTCACGCTGCCACTCCGCTTCGCGTCGTGGTGACGTCCGTGACGCGCCGCGCCCTGCGTACGTTCACTGGTTCGACAGCTCCTTCATCTCGGTGATGGCCGGAACGGCCATCGGGTCCAGTCCGTGTGCCAGAGCAAGATAGATCGAGGCGAAGTCCGGTACGGCGATCAGTGAGGCCAGCCGCTCCAGGGCCGACCCACCCTCGGCGGTCACCACGTCGCAGCGCACACCACGGCGCTCGGCGAGGGTCTGCACCGCGTCCGCGCGGCGCTCCTCGACCGCGAGCGGCTCGTCCGTGTCGTCCTCGGCGTTGAGCCCGCCGTCGCGCAGCAGGACCAGCCGCAGCCGGGTGCCCTCGCCGTCGTCGTCCTCCGCCCGGTCGGCGAAGATGTCCCGCTCACCCTCGGCCAGGCCGCCGAAGACGCCGTCCAGCAGCCCGACCCGGCCCCGGCCGGCCTCGCCCAACGCCCCGGTGACCACCGGATAGCGGGCGTTGGCGGACAGGGTGTCGCCGAACCGGCGAGCCGCCACGGTGGCCAGCGGGGACGAACCCCAGACGATCGGGATCGAGCCGGCCAGGCCCAGCGCCAGCGACTTGGCCGGGTTGACGAACGACTCGGCGGCGGAGCGGCAGCGGTCGGCGTCCGCGTCGAGCCGGGCCGCCGTCTCCGCCAGATCCGCCTCGTTGACCTTTACCAGCCCGAGCGAGCGCGCCGCGAGCAGGACCGGCACGGTGAGCGCCCAGAGGCTGGCGCGAGCCGGTGCGCGTCGCGGCACCGGGATGAACGGCGCGCGGGCCCGCTCGGCCACCGACTGCAACTGCGAGTCCGGGGCACCCACCGCGACCAGCCGGGCGCCGCGACGGTGCGCGGCCTCGGCGGCGCCCAACGCCTCCGGGCTCCGACCGGACGCGCTCACCGCGATCACCACGTCGGCGGCGCCCACCCAACCGGGCACGCCCGCGCTGCGGTGCCCGATGATCGGGACCGGGCAGCGCGGCCCGGCGACAGTGGCCAGCACGTCACCGGTACGCCCGGCGGTGCCGATGCCCGCGATCACCACGGCCCTGGGCCGCCCGTCGTCGGCGAGCACCGCAAGGTTCGCCTCGGCGGCCAACGCGGCGCTCTCGCGCACCTGGGCGCCACCCGAGGCGGTGTGCCGCAGCATGCCGCCCGGGTCGTGCTCGGCCAGCGCGTCCGGGTTGTCGAGCAGGGCCTCGTCGGCGTCGCGACGCCCACTGACCCCGGCCGTACCGTCGATCATGAGGGCTGCCCCGGGCCGCCGCGCGCCTCGTCGAGCAGCAGCACCGGCACGTCGTCGCGGACCTCGAAGATCCGGCCGCACTCCGTGCAGGTCAACGTCTGCGCCTCCGCGTCGTAGGTGAGCGGGGCGTGGTGCGTGTCCGGGCAGGCAAGGATCTCGAGCAACTGCGGATCCAGGGCCATGGCGCGGCTCCTTCCACGAGTGCGGGGTCACCGGCGGCGGTGCCGACCGGCGCAGGCGATCTTATCGGCGAACGCGGTCGAGCACCTCGTCCCGCAGCGATACCATCCGCTCGCGGGTGGGCGCCTCGACGTTGAGCCGCAGCAACGGCTCGGTGTTGGAGGCACGCAGGTTGAACCAGGCGCCGTCGGAGAAGCGCAGCGTGAGCCCGTCCATCTCGTCGGCCGTCGCGTCCGGGTACGCGGCACGCACCTCGGCCACCGCCGCGGCCTGGTCGGCGACCGTCGAGTTGATCTCGCCGGAGGCGATGTAGCGCTCGTACTCGCCGGCCAGCACGGACAGCGGCAGCGACTGCTCGCCCAGGGCGGCCAGGGTGTGCATCGCGGCGAGCATCCCGGTGTCGGCGAACCAGAAGTCCCGGAAGTAGTAGTGCGCGGAATGCTCGCCACCGAAGACGGCGTTGGTACGGGCCATCTCGGCCTTGATGAAGGAGTGCCCGACGCGGGCGACCACGGGCTCCCCACCGTGCTCGCGGATGATCTCCGCGACCGCGCTGGAGGTGATCAGACCGTGGATCACCGTGGAGCCCGGGTGCTTGGCCAGCTCCCGTGCCGCGACCAGCGCGGTGATCGCCGACGGCGAGACCGGCTCGCCGCGCTCGTCCACCACGAAACACCTGTCGGCGTCCCCGTCGAAGGCCAGCCCGATGTCGGCACCGTGCTCGACCACGGCACGCTGGAGGTCGACCAGGTTCGCCGGGTCCAGCGGGTTCGCCTCGTGATTGGGGAAGGTGCCGTCCAGCTCGAAGTAGAGCGGCACGATCTCCAACGGCAGGGCCGACAGGGCGACGTCGCCGAGGACGGTGGGGACGGTGAAGCCACCCATCCCGTTGCCGGCGTCGACCACCACCTTCAACGGCCGGATGCCGGAGAGGTCGACCAGCTTGCGCAGGTACGCGGCGTAGTCGGGAAGCAGGTCCCGTCGCTCGGCCGGCCGGGTCGGCTCACCCGCCGGACGCGACGCCCCCGAGTCCAGCAGGGCCTGCGCCCGCTCCCGGATCTCCGCCAGTCCGCTGGCCTGGCCGATCGGTCGGGCGCCGGAGCGACACATCTTGATGCCGTTGTACTGCGCGGGATTGTGACTGGCCGTGAACATCGCCCCGGGCAGGTCGAGCGACCCGGAGGCGAAGTAGAGCAGGTCGGTGGAGGCGAGCCCGATCTCGATCACGGAGCGGCCCTCGGCCCGAACCCCGGCCGCGAAGGCGGCGGCCAGGCCGGGCGAGCTGGCCCGCATGTCGTACCCGATGACGACCGCGTCGCCGGGCTCGTCAGTGCTGTTGAGCAGCTGGGTGAATGCGGCTCCGAGCGCCTCCGCGGCCCGTTCGTCCCACTGGTCCGGCACCGTCCCACGGACGTCGTAGGCCTTCACAATCTGGGACAAATCAGACACTAGTTCCGCTCCTTGGCCGCAGGTTACCAACGAACCTGAGCGTATCGGAGCGCCCGGGCCCGACCCCGCTCAGCCGGGGAGCCGGGGCATGAACACGGTGTGATCGCCGCCGTCGGGCGGCTGGGGCGGGTCACCGGGCAGCGGCCGGGCACCCGGACCAGCGGGACCAGCCGGCGCACCCGGCATCGGTTGCGTGGCGTCCGGGCTCGGCGTCGTAGGCCGCGCTCCGTAGACCCCGCCGGCGGGACGGGGCAGAGGCACCTGGCCGGCGGTCGGCGGCTGCTGGCCGTACACCGGGCCGGGTTGGCCGGGAACGGCCGGCGACCCACCCCCGGAACGGTAGGTGGTGCCACCGGGGTTTCCCGGCAGCGGGCCCGGCGCGTCGGCCGCCGTGCGGTCCTTTCGGGAGCGGCGCACCAGCAGCACGATGAGCAGCAGGCCGACCACCACCATCGCGATGCCGAAGAACATGATCGGCGAACCACCGCCGGACTCGGCGGCCACCGCGGTCGGGCTGGGCGCGGCGGACGTCGGGTCTGCCGCGGCCGGGTTCACCACCTCGCTGGCCGCCGCGACCTCGGTCGGGCTGGGGGTCGGGGTCGGCTTCTTCGACGGCGTCGGGGTGGGCGACGGGGAGAGCCGCGCGGTGACCTTCGCCGTGTCGGCGCCGTGCCCCAACTGCTGGCCGGTCGCGGTGAGACCCACACCTGTCACGGAGAGCCGGCCGCCCGGCGCGTCGGCGGCGAACGCCACCCGGTATCGCACGGTGATGCCCTTGCCCTTGCACAGGGTCGGCTTCGCCGGCGAGGTCTGTTGAGTCTGCACGGTGCCACCACCGCCGCCGACGGCCACCGGGAACCAGCGCCCGCCCGCGTTCACCTGGACCGCCACCTGGCTCGGCTGGAGACCTTCGAGGCGCAGACCCAGGGCGGTACGCAGCAGGACGCAGCCGCCGGAGCGCTTGCGCACCGCGACGTTCACCCCCTGGGCCGAGCCGCCGGCGGCGAAGCTGCTGGCCGCCCCCACATGGACCGAGTCGGCATCGGCCAGCGCGGGTGACGCACCGAGCGGCACCAGGCCGACCAGCAGACCGCAGACCGTCGCGAGCCGTGCCGCGCGTCGACGCACCGTCATGATCACCTCACCGTTCCTCCCCGGGTGGGGTCCGCGGGCCAGGCTACTACCGGGCCACCCCCGCCACCGGTCATAGAGCGGCCCGCATGTGTGCCGCGTTACGGTTTGCGGCGCTGGTCGCGCGCCGGCGAGCGTCTGCCTTGATCCACTCGGTATCGGTGAAGGCGGGGTGTCCGCGGCCGCGCGACACCCCGATTTCGCCGACGTCGAGTCGATCACGCGCGACGCGGGCCGCTGGGTGCCTCGCCCGATCCGTCCCGGTCGGACGGTGCCGTCCGGGCGAGCGTGTCCCGACAGAGCCGGTCGGCCGTCCGGGTCGTCTCGGGAAGGCGGTACCGCGGAGTCAGCGCCAGCACCTGCGCTGTCGCGTTGTCCAGGCTCATCCGGTGCCCGACGCTCACGAAGACCGGCTTCACCCCGGCCTGGGTGCGCAACACCCGGCCCACGACCTCGTCCCCGTCCCGCAGCGCCGACCAGGCGCCCCGGTCGACCGGCGGCGGCGCCCACGCACCGACCAGCGGCGTCTTGCCCACCCCGATCGCGGGCAGTCCGGTGACCACCCCGAGGTGACAGGCGAGCCCGAACCGACGCGGATGGGCCACGCCGTGCCCGTCGCAGACGAGCAGGTCCGGGATCGTCGTCAGCGCGTCCAGCGCGGCGAGCAGAGCGGGCAGCTCACGGAAAGCGAACAGCCCCGGCACGTAGTCGAACGCGGGCCTGCCCACGCTGACAGCCGAATCCACCACGGCCAGCGTCCGGGCGTCCAGCACGGTCACGGCCGCCGCGAGAAGGTCACCGCTCTCGGCGTACGCCACGTCCAGGCCGGCCACCGTCGCGGGCGCGGCCGGACCCGGCCCGACCAGGTCGGCGAGCGGCCGCAACTCCTCCTGTACGGCCACCGCCTCGGCCACGGTCGCCGGTCCCGTCGCCCAGCCGGGTGGCGGCGTTGATCCACTCGGGATCGACGAAATCGGGGTGTCCCAGGCCGGGTGATACCCCGATTTCGCCGAAGTCGAGTCGATCACGCTCGACGAGCTCCGTCGGCCGAACTCCCGGCTTCCTCGCCGTCCGATTCGTCCTGGCGGGAGAGGTGAGCCGGGGTGCCGTCCTCGTTGGAGCCGACGGCCTCCACCGATCCACCTCCGGTGGCATCGCCCTCGACGCGCCCGCGGGTGGCGCCGAGGGCGATCGCGAAGGCGATCCCGAGGGCGACACCGAACGCGACACCGCCCTTCGAACCGAACGTGGGAATACCGACCGCGAGGCCGATCAGGATGCCAACGGGCCAAGCCCAGGGACGGGACTTGCTGCTGCCGGTCTCGGATCTCGCCATGGACCGATGCTAATCAGCGCGACGACAGGTGCGAGCGCTCGCGTTCCGCGCCGCAGACTCCCGAGTCCACCCCGGCTGCCAACCAGCGGATTCTCGGCGGGACGAGCGGCGCGCCAGTCGGCGACCGCTGATCAGGCCAGACTCAGCTCGTCGCGGGCCTCCTCGACCCACCGGCCCACACCGTGCGCGCCGCTGCCGGCCGCCAGTTCGGCCGCCTCGTCGAGCAGGTCGCGGGCGGCGTCCCGATCGCCGTCGGTCGCCGCGAGGTCCGCCAGGCCGATCAGGTTCGCCGCGACGCCGGGCGTGAAGGACAGCTCCCGACGCAGCCGGGTCGACTCCGCCAGCAACTCGCGCGCCGCTTCGACACGACCGGCGGCCTGCTCGCCGAAGCAGAGGTGCCGCAGCACGTACGACAGGGTCAGGTCATCCCCCGCCTCGGTCGCCAGCTCACGCGCCCGCGCGAAGGCCGGGTCGGCGGCCGCCTGGTCCTGCCGGATCACCTGGTGGACGGTGCCCACCCAGAACAGCGACTCCCCCTCGCCGCGAGCATCCCCCAGCTCACCGTAGAGCTGCGCCGCCCGCTCGAAGAGCCGCAGCTCGGCTGCGTCCTCGGCGCCGGTCTCCAGGAAGCGGGCGTGCAGGAGCCGACCCCGGGCCAGGGCCGTATCCGCCTCCAACGCCACGAGATCCCGCTCCGCCTCGTCCAACGACTTCGCGTCGCCGCCGAAGACCGCCTGCTCGTAGCGCTCCCGCGCCCGCGTCAACCGGACGTCGAACCCCTCGGCCATCACTGCCCCACCCTTCCGTCGATACGCTCGCGTAGGAGATCGGCGTGGCCATTGTGCCGCGCGTACTCCTCGATCATGTGCACCAGCAACCTGCGCAGCACGATGACGTTGCCGTCCCGCTGCCGCCCCTGCACTCCCAGATCCGCCGCCTCGGAGACGAACCGCTCGGAGAACTCCACCTCCGTACGCCAGGCCCGGTACGCCTCGTCCACCACCGCCGGATCGGCCACCGCGCCGTCGAAGTCGCCGTCGGGATCGTCGTCGGAGCAGTACAGCTTGGGCGCCACCTGGCCGGCCATCGTCCTGCGGAACCACCCACGCTCCACTTCGGCCAGGTGCCGAATCAGCCCGAGCAGCGACATCGTCGACGGCGGCACCGCACGCCGGGCCAACTGCTCGACGTTCAGGCCGGCACACTTGAGTTCGAACGTGAGGCGCTGGTCGCGCAGATACTCGACGAGGACGCTCCGCTCGTCGGCGAAGTTGCCATCCGAGCGCGGATCCTCGTCCGGATGAACGAACAGGTACGACCAACCGAAGGCTCGCGTGGGCTCGGGGGTCGTCGCCTCGGCGTACGAGTCAGCCATACGGCGACTCTCGTCGATGCCCACCCACCTCGGCAACCGGACGCGCGCTCCCCAGCGACGGGAAGTCGCGAGAGCTCCGACAGCCCGGCTCGCGCCTCGGTTCCGCACCTGGATCACGTTGCGTGGTCCGCCGCCACCTCGGGATCGGCACCCGGGTCGCCGGCTGCGCGCAACTGTTCCTCGAACATCACGAAGGTCCGCTGTCGGATCCCCCGGATGAGAGCCCGTTCCTTCGGGGACAACTGTCGCCCCTGAGCTTTCGCCGCGTCTCTGAGCGCCTGCACGGTCTCGTAGAGGGCGAAGATGGGGCCTTCGCCTTCCAGGTAGTGAGCCCGGAAACGCTCAACCTCCTGCACGAAGTCCTCGGGCGTCCGCCGGAAAATGTCGCCCCCAACGCCGAGGGTGATCTCGCCGAAGATGTCGTTCTTCTCCTGCCATCCCCCACTATCGATCGAAAGGCGCCAGACCCGAGCGCCACCATCCGGCGTTTCCACGATCTTCACCGGCGTTGAGTAATAGAGGTAGTAGGAGGGAAGCGAAATATCTCCGGACATCAGGAATCCTCTTCAAAGGTCGACTGCAAAGCCTCCCAGAACAGTTGGCGCTCGCGGTGACGGATGCCTGCGCTAATCGCTCGCTCCTTCGGCGTCAACTCTCGCCCCTCAGCCTGAGCAAGGGCTTCGAGATCGCGTCGTACCTCATAGAGCCCATGCTCCCAAACCGCGACAGCGTCAAGAGCTGCCAAGTGCAGCCGGAACTCAGCCAGGTGACCACTGTGTGTCTGCAGCACGAGTTGCACGTCACGGTAGCCACTATCCATGGGTGAGACGAAACGGTCGTCACAGGCCACGATCATGACGTCAGGGTGATCGCGTATGCGTCCGAGTGCCGCGTACAGGTCGACAAGGCTGCGAAACTCGACCTTGGCGGCGGCCAGATCGAGCAGTTTCGAGGCGTCACCCCCGTACTTGTTGACCTTGTCCTCGGCTCGGCGGCGGTCCTTGGGCTCGGTGCGCCAGCCAGGCTCACCGACCTGACGGTCACCTACCTGGGCAAGCGACGTCGCCAACTGATTCAGCTCCAGCTGAGCGACAGCGGCCGCGGAGTAGAGGTCGTCGAGGTAAAGCTTCCGATAGGACCCGTTGCGTCGTTGCTGACTGTCGAAGCCTGGCTGGGTCGGCGGATCATCCGGCAACTGGATGCTCGCGCTGATTTGGCGCTGCTCATCAGTGAGGGGCGTCGGCTGCGGCTGGGGCGTCCCCCGATCGGTCGCCCCTGGCCCTGCCGCCTCCTGCTGGGTCAGATTGTCGAGCACGTCGGCGAGGGTGTCGATCGCCTGTTGATGGCTCGCGAGGTGATGCAGCGTCAGCGGGCGGGCCGTCAGTGACGCCGCCAGTTCGGGAGTGCCCAGGATGATTCGCGCCAGATCCGGTGCCTGTGCCAACTGCTGGGCCAGGTGCACGGCCAGATTCGGCTCGTTCGGGGGTGGCTCTCGCAGGGCGGTGTCCAGCATGTCGCGGACACGGGCGTCGGCGAAGAGTCGCGACACGTCCTGCGCGTCCGCGTCGTCCAGACCGGGCACCAACCGCTGGAGGGTCGGTGGGTCCACGGCTCTCGCGAACTCGCCCGGGCTCACCCCGGCGGAGAAAACCTCGTCCAGGCCGCCGGCCAGCGCGAGCACCCGGACCGGGTCGCGGTGTCCCGGCGGTTCATCGCCAGCCGGACCGGACGGACTCCCGCCACCGGCGTCTAGGGCGCCCGGGCCGTCGAGCAGGAGGTACATCCGGTTGATGTACGGATCGCCGTGGCCGCCGCCGTCCTGGGCCGGCGGGTGGTAGGGCAGGTCGGGACGTTCACTGAACCGCCCCCGGGGCAGCCCGCCGAGCGGCATGGGCCGGCCGTCCCCGCCCAGCACGAGCGCGTCGATGCCCACCACGTCGGGGTAGAGCGGCCGGTCCCGGACGAGGCCGGTCTGCGGGTCGACGTAGAGCACCGTGCCGTTCTGGTTGAGCGCCACCCAGGCGTGTGAGCCACCGCCCGCCCACTCGGTGATCAGGAACGCGTAGCTGCCATGGCCACCGAGCAGCAGTTGGTCGTGCAGGTTGGCGTAACCCCGGTCGGCGGCCTGCCGCGCCTGCGCCGGGTGTGACTGTTGGCCGGATGACGGGGCGAGGACGCGCTGGAAACGGCCGCCGGTCACGTCCTCTACCCGGCCAGGGCCACCCGCCTCACCGCGGATCGGGCGTCGGGTGTCGCCGTCCAGGTAGCCGTCGAAGGTGCGCGGCGCGGACACCCGGGGCCGGCCGTGCACCCAGGTCTCGAACAGCGACAGCGTGCAGTCCAGGCAGTTGATGCCCCGGGTGGCGTCGGCCTGGGGGCCGCCGTCGTTCAGCAGGCGGAACCAGCCGCCCCGGCGGGGATCGGCGGTACGTACAACACCGCCGTCGAGGTCGCGGGGCATCTGCCGTTCGACGTCGACCTGGTGCAGGGCGAGCGGTGGACGTAGCCCGCCCGGCTGCCCGTACGGCCGGGAGTCGTCGATCGGCGGGGGAACGTCGTCGCCGGTGAGCCGGGACGGGCCGGAGCTTTCCACCGCGCCGAGCGCGAGCGCGCCCACGTCGGTGTTGGCGTGCGCGAACGTGCCGTCGGAGATGTCCACGACCGCCGGTGCCCTGATGCCCGCCAGCACGTCGTCGGCCAGGTCACGCCACTGGGCGTACGCGCGTGCCTCGTCGTTCGCCGCCCGCTGCCAGCCGTCGGCCCACCGCCGGTGCCCCGCCTGGTGCAACTGTCGGGCGTAGTCGGCGTACTCGACAGCCCTGCGGTCGTGCTCCGCCGCGCGGGCCCGCAGACGGGCGGCCTCCGCCTGCCGGCGATTGGTCTCCAACCCGGCCCGTTGCAACTCGTAGTGGCCCTGGTAGCGCCGCCGCTCGGCCGCCTCCGCCTCGGCCACCCACCGGGCGGCGTACTCGTCGCTCTCGGTCCTGGGCACCGACGGATCGCCGAACGCCAGCACGTCGACGGGAACCGAGGCCCGACTGCGGGTCCGTTGACGGGGGACGCGAGCCGGCGCCAACGCCTCCTGCGTGGAGAACCGCTCGGGTGCGCTGTGCCGCCCCATCGGCGCGCCGGTGACCGTTTCGGTCCTGACCTCACCGGGCCTGCCTGCGGCATCGGGCGGCGGGCCGGGCACCGACCCGGAGGGTATGGGCGGGGATGCCGGTCCGGGGGTGACGGTCGAAGCGGGACCGGCGGACGCGGCCGGCGACGCCACACCCACGGCGCTCGCCGCCATCGACGGGGAACCCGCCCCCGCCAACGGTCCCGCGAACGGATGCATCGAAGCCGATGGCGGACCCGGCGACAGGGGTACCGCAGCCGACGACGGGCCGGTCGACGGGGACCAACCGGCAGCTGACGAGAAGGCGGGGGTTGGCCCGGTCGACGGGTGCCCGACAACCGAGCCGTTGGCGCCCGGGGCGGGCGCACCCGAGGCGACCCCCTGCGACGCGCCGACCGTCGGCCCGGCGCCGACCGCCGGCCCGCCGTGCGGGTCAACGGCGCCGGCTACGGGCGCGGTGACCGCCGAGAGCGTGGGATCGGCCGTCACGGCAGGAAGCCCAGGGGCCGCGACGGCCGAGAGCGTGGGCTCCGCCCCGACAGCAGGCCCTGCGGCCGCTGAGAGCGTGGGATCCCCGCCGACAGCCGGACTCGTGCCGTGCCCAACGCCTGGCGACGTCGCGTCGAAGGCCGCCGGTACCGATGAGCCGACGGTGGCCGTACCCGTCTGGCGGGCACCATCGGCCACCGGGAACCCCGGCGAGGACGCCGCCGCGGACGAAGACTCCAGAGCCGAAGACGCCGCAAACGTAGAGGCAGGAGACGCAGATGGTGACGCCAGGTCCGGGGTCGAGACATCCACTCCGGACATGGCGGGGGGCGGCAGTGGCGGGCCGGTGAAGGACGCGCCGGCGAGGGCGTTGGCCTGCGCGTGCAGCCGGGCCTGTAGGGCGTGGTCGGTCTGCCCGGTCGCCGAGCCGGTGGCGCCGGACGCGGCGGCGCGTACCGCGTCCTCCACCGACGTCAGGCCCTGCCCGGTGGCGAGGCTGGCGGCGCTCTCGGCGAACATCTCGCCGGTCATCTCCCGACCGAAGTGCTCGCCGATGCGCGCGGCGCGGCCCGTCGCGTGGCGGCCCAGGCCGGCCAGCGGCGCGACCGCTCCCCCGGCGAGCCCGCCCACCGCCGACGCGCCCAGGTCGGTCAGGTCCACGCCGTGCGCCCGGCCCGTCGTGTTCTGGTACGCCTGTGTGGCCAGGCTGACCCCGGACTCCTCGGCGGCCTCCTCCAGCCCTTCCCGGGTGGCGCGCTTGGCGAGGCCGCGCACGCCACCTTTGGCGATCTCCTTGGCGGCGCGCTCGCCGGCCTCCTTGAGGCCGCGACGGAGAGCCTTGGTGGCCAGTTGGCCCATCAGGCGTTTGAAGATCTGCTGGATCACCAGCCGGGTGGCGGTGATCGCCGCGCCGGCAGCCGGGGAGGCCGCACCGGCGGTGAGCACCGCCGCCACCGCGACCGAGAGCAGCTCGACGACCAGGATGCCCAGCTCGATCCAGACTTCGAGCTTGGCGCCTTCGATGTCGCAGCCGCACTCCTCGACCAGGCGACCGAGGTCGGCGGTGACCGCGAGGAGCACCGGCAGGGGTGCGTCGTCACCCTCGGCGATTCCTCGCCAGGCCGCCTCGAACGCGGCGTCGACAGCTCCGACGCCGCCGTAGCCGCTGCGCACCTCGGTGGCGGCCGCGGCGGCGTCGGCATGGGGGCCGGCGAGGACACCGGCGACCGCGTACCACCTGTCGGCGACGTCCCAGACGGCCCGCTCGTTCCCCTCGGGCCACTGCACGCCGACCGCCCAGTCGAGGGCCTCGTAGATCCACCCGGGAACGTCCCAGGGTGCGTAGTCCAGCGGGTGCGGGATCGGGCTGGGCAGCACGCTCATCCGGATCGCCCGCCGTCAGCGCCGGTCGGCGGCCCGGTCGAGCCGGGCAGCGCTGCTCTGGTCGGTCTGCACGCTGGCGTCGACCGCGCTGACCACGTCGGCGCCCAGCTCGGTGAGCCGTTGCCCGACGCCCGCCCAGGCACGCAGCACGGTCTGCTCGATGCCGCGGTAGCTCCGTTCGAACGCGCCGCCGATGTCGTCGCGCCCCCACGGGCGGGCGCCGCTGGCGGCCTCGATCTCGCCGCCCTCGGCTGCGCGGCGGGCCGTCACCGCCTCCCCGGACAGGGCCAGGTCGGCGCCACCGCGCCGGGCACGGGAGGCGTCTAGCCAGAGCTGCTCGTCGGTCATGCCGCCCCCTCGCCGCGGCCGAGCACGGCGTCCGCGCGACCGAGCAGAGAGCCGAAATCGCCGGTACGCAGGAACTCCGTCGAACCGGACCCGGCCGGCATGGTTTCGGCGACCAGATCCTGGGTGGCCTGGGTGGCGGCCGCCACGGCGGCGTGGACCGTCTCGGTGACCGTCCGGCTCAGCGCCTCGGCGTCGCGGTCCCGGTAGATGGCCGGGGCCAGGTCGACCGCGATCAGCTGGCCCTGCGCGCCGACGGTCGCCGTGACGTGGCCGTCCGGCGAGCGTCGAGTCACCCGCAGTTGGGCCAGCCGCGTTTGCAGAGTGTCCAAACCGGACCTGAGCTGCTGATACTGGCCGTACACGTCGTCGAATCGGGCCCGTAGCTCGCGATTGGCGTCCCGGTCCACGCGTTCGCTCACCGCCGCTCCTCCCGTCACCGTCGGTAGGGAAGACCATACCGGCCGCCATCGATCCGCGTAGTCCGGTAGTTTCGATGTGTGATCGACCGTCAGCAGGCCGAGCAGCTCGCATCCGCTTGGGCGCGGCGCGATTCGCAGCGCCTCGGCCACGAGTGCATCCCGGTGGTCGACGAGTTCGATCTGGGTTTCGTCGTCACCTCGATCGTGTCGAACGGGGTGCGGTCGATCCCCGGCGATCTCCCGACCACAGTCATCGACAGGCAGACCGGAAAGGTCACCACCTGGCCTCGCGTGCCGAGCGAGGTGGTGGCGGACCTGTATCGGCGTAGCCAGCCCAGCGGGCCGGCGGCACCCCGCACCGTCGACGCGTCGAGCCTGCTGATCCGTGAGATCCGTCGGGCGCCGACGCCGAACACGGTGGCCCACCTGACCCTCGACGGTCGCATCTGGACTGCCCAGGGCACGAAGGGCGCGGTCGCGCTGAACCACCACCCGCTCGTCCGCAGCTTCCTGGACGAGCGGCCTCCGGGCGAGTTGGTCCGCGGCGCCGAGTGTCACGCCGAGCTGATCGTGGTCTCCGACGTGCTACACGAGTACGACCACCGCCGGGCCGCCGAGGGCATCGAGCCGATGGGGCGGGCCGAGGCGGGGGCCCTGCTGGAGGCGGCGCGCTTCGAGATCTTCCGGATCCGCGAGCCGGGTGACCCGGCCGGTGGCGCCGCGGATCGGCCCTGCGACTCGTGCATCGAATTTCTGGTGCGCGCGAACGTTCTGCCGGAGGCGGCGCGGGCGTACACCGAGACGTGGCTCGCCCCGGCGGAGCCCGACCCGGACCCGGGTCGCTTTCCGCCCGAGGTGGCCAACGCGCTGGTGGCGGCGGGCTGGCGGCCACATTTCGGTGACCAGATCATGGCCGCCGCCGGCGTACGGGATGTCGTCGCCGTGCCGGGGCAGGCCCACCGACACGAGGTCTTTCCCGCCGCCGTGGAGGCGCTGACCACGTTCCCCAGCCTGGTCGGCGCCCGACGCGGCCCGGGCGCACAGGTGTGGATCTCCCGCTTCGACATCCGCCCGCACACCATCGCGCACACCGCCGACACGCTTGCCGATTTCGGCGCGGTGCTCGGGGTGCGGCTCTTCCCGATCGGCACCGAGCAGCAGGACAGCATCCTCGCCGTCGACGAGCGCGGCCGGGTCTTCGCCCTCGACCAGGCCGGCGAGTGGTTCCTCGGCGACACCATCGACGCCGCGCTCACCACGTTGCTGCTCGGCCGCGCCCCAGCCCGGGTGCGCGACGACGGCACCTGGCAGACCGACTAGGGCGACGCGGGCCGCGGCGAAGGCCGGCGGCGGTGGCGATGGTCGACCACCACCACCCCCGGCCGGCCTCCGACTGTCAGCGCAGCACCTCGACGACGTTGCGGCGGACGAGGTTCTTGCCCGGTTCCCGGATCTGGTCCATCGCCGCGGTGTTGAGCAGCACGCAACTGCCCGACGGACCGGTCACCGTCACCGTGGTGGCCCGGTTGTTGTCCAGGTTCGTCACCCGCAGCCGCGTACCGACCGGGAACTGGCCGCTGGTCGCCGCCGGCCCGGCCGTCTCTTCGAAGAAGGTGATCGCCCCTGCGCACGCCGAGCGGGGCGCCGGGCCGGGGGCACCGGGCGATGCGGCACCGGGACGGACCGTGCCGGGGTCGACGGGCTGCGCGGCGCCGCCGTCCAGCCGTTCCACCACGTTGCGGCGGACCACGTTCTTGCCCGGCTCGCGGACCAGCTCCATGGCGGCGGAGTTGAGCAGCACGCAGCTGCCCGACGGGCCGGTCACCGTCACCGTGGCCGTACGGTTGTTGTCCAGGTTCGTCACCCGCAGCCGCGTACCCACCGGGAACCGGTCGCTGGTCGCTGCCGGCGCCCCGGCCTCCGCCGAGAACGTGACCGAGCCGGAGCAGACGGAGTGCCGCGCCGGGGCGGTGTCGGCGAACCCGAAGCCGGTCCCCACCGCCACGCCCGCCGCGGCGAGCACCGCCACGGTCGCCGCCAGCACGTGCCTGCGCTGCACCCTCATCGCCGTCACTCCCGTCCTCGGTGGTGTCCTTCACCGCCTGGTACGGATGACAGCGCCCGACCGTTCAGCCCGCACGGACCCCGATCGACCGAGAAGCACCGCACGGGTCAGTCGCAGCCGTAGCCGTCGTTGTCGCGGTCCAGGTCGTAGATGTCGTCACCGATGACCGTGACCACTCCGCTGACGTAAGCCGGGCCGTTGCCGGAGCCGCCCGCGCAATCCACGTCACTGGCGATCGGGACGCAGGGGCTGTAGTTCGGGTCGCAGTTCGACTTCTTCTTGGTGCCGACGGCCACCACCTCGGTAATCGGCTGCTTCGTCACCGTGGACTTGACCAGCTTCTTGCCGGTCTGCACGCCGTCGGTGGTGGTCACCTGGTAGGTAAGCGTCCGTACGCCGTCGACGCCCCTGGTGCGGACCACCCGCTTGCCCTCGGCCAGGGACGCGTCCTTGACGGTGCGCTCGCCGTGCCGGATCGCGGCGCGCTCCGTCACTGTCGTCACCCGCACCGTCGGCGATGGCGAGACGCTGGAGGGGGTGGGCACCGACGCTGCGGAGGGCGGCGCCTCCGGCGACTGCGCCTGGGCAGGCGCCTCCCGCGTGGGCTCGGCGGGGGCCGCCACGATGGGTTGCTGCGCCTGTTCGGCCGCAGTGCCCGTGCGCTTGGGTTCCGGCTCGCCGGTCAGCGCGCCGACGATGGCGGTGCCGGCGCAGCAGAGCAGCAACACGGAGAGCGCCACCGAGCCGAGGATCACGGCGACGCGGCGGCCTGGGCTGGCGCGGCGGAACCAGTTCGGGGCGGCGGCTGGCTGAGGTCCGGGGCCGTACGGCGGTGGATGCGCGGGCCCCGGCGGTGGTTGCATCGTCACGGCGATGAGTGTCGTCGCAAACACTGTCGGCAATATCCACCGTCACGTCGGTCACCTGCGCCGTTCGCTCCGGCGAAGATGATCGAGGGGTCCTGATCAGCACCGCCGATCGGGCGTTGAGCGTGACGAGCCGGCAGATCGGGTGACCTCTCGGGCGGGGCGGTCAGGGCCGATCGTGCGGCCTTCCGTAGCGACAAACCGTCGCATTGGACCAAATATCGCGCCGGAGCGCGGCCGGGCAACCGGCAGTGGATTGCGTGCCGCCTCGGCCTGTCGGGATGCCGTCAGCAGACGCGGTTCGGCGCTCCTTCATGGCCCGGGATGAGCAGACACGACGGCAGCCCGTCGAACATTTCGCTACAACGGTGGTCATGACGGCCGACGCGTCTGCCGCACCGGGCCGGCCAACAGCGCGGCGCGGCGAGCACGTCGCCCGCGAACCGAGCTGAGGCCGACCAGCAGCAGCGCGCTGGCGAACATCGCGGTGCCGATGACGTTCACCTGCGGCGGGATGCCCCGCTGGGCGGCGCCCCAGACGTACATCGGGAACGTGACTGTCGTGCCGGCGTTGAAGTTCGTGATGATGAAGTCGTCGAAGCTCAGCGAGAACGCCAGCAGCGCGGCGGCCACGATGCCGGGCAGCACCAGCGGCAGGGTGATCAGCCGGAAGGTCTGCCACTCGTTGGCGTAGAGGTCCATGGCGGCCTCCTCCAGCCGCCGGTCCATCCCGGCGAGCCGCGCCTTGACCGTCACCACCACGAACGACAGGCAGAACATCACGTGCGCGATGACGATGGTCCAGAAGCCCTGCGGCACCCCGGCCGAGACGAACAGGGCCAGCAACGACGTGCCCATCACCAGCTCCGGGGTGGCCATCGGCAGGAAGATCAGCACGTTGATGCCGGCGCTGCCACGGAAGCGGTGCCGCACCAGCGCGAACGCCATCAGGGTGCCGAGCACTGTGGCGACCACCGTGGCGAGGAAACCGATCTGGACGCTGCGGACGACCGCGTCACACATGTCCGAGGTGGCACAGGGGTGCCGCCAGTTGTCCACTGTGAACTCGTTGAAGTCGTACGACACTCGGCTCGACGGGCGGTTGAAGGACAGCCCGGCCACCACCAGGATCGGCAACGCCAGGTAGCCGAGCACCAGCAGCGCCACGATCATCACCCAGCGGTCGGCGAGCCAGCGGGAGAGTCTCACAGGACCTCCTCCGTGCCGGTAGTGCGCAGGTAGCCGAGGACCACCGCGAGGATCGCCGCCATCAGCAGGAACGACAGCGCGGCGCCCTGCGGATAGTCCAGCCGGACCAGGAACGCCGAGTCGATGACGTTGCCGACCATGTACTCGTTCGGGGTGCCGAGCAGTTCGGCGTTGATGTAGTCGCCGCTGGCCGGGATGAAGAACAGCAGCGTGCCGGCGATCAGGCCGGGCATGGACAGCGGCAGGGTCACCCGGCGGAACGCCTGAACTCCGCTGGCGTACAGGTCGCTGGCCGCCTCCAGCAGCCGGGGGTCCAGCCGCTCCAGGCTCGCGTACAGCGGCAGCACGAGGAACGGCAGAAAGTTGTACGTCAGCCCGAGCACCACCGCGAACGGCGTGGCCAGCAGCCGCCCGTCCGGGGCGAGCAGGTGCACGTCGCGCAGCAGACCCACGAGCGCGCCGTTGTCGGACAGGATGGTCTTCCAGGCGAGGGTGCGGACCAGGAAGCTGGTGAACATCGGGGCGACCACGCACACCAGCAGCAGGTTCTTCCACCGGCCGGCCTTCTGCGCGATGGCGTACGCCAGTGGGTAGCCGAGCAGCAGCGCCAGCACCAGGGCCAGTCCGGCGAAGCCGAACGAGCGCAGAAGCTGCGGCCCGTACGCCTGCACGACGTCCGGATAGTTGCCGAACGCCCACGTCATCGCGTACCCGGTGGAGAGCGAGCCGCCGGGGTCGTAGAGGCTGACGGCGGCGAGTTGCAGCAGCGGCACGGCGAAGAACACCAGCAGCCAGGCCGCGCCGGGCAGCAGCAGGAGGTACGGCAGCAGCCGGCGCCGCCCGGACCGGGCTGCCGGTGGCGCGGGCGGCGGCTGCCCCGCTCCGGTGGGCGCCAGGAGGGTCACGACGACGTACCCACCGGCTCGGCGAACACGGGGGCGGTCCGGTCGGCGTCGGTGGTGTCGCGGGGCAGCAGGAACGCGTGCCGCGGATCCCAGTGCGCCACGGCCTCGCTGCCGACTGCCACGGGTGTCGACGTTCCGCTGTTGGCCGCGAAGACCGACAGCTCGGTGCCCCAGCCGGTGCGCAGCAGGTACTGCGTGCTGACGCCCACGTAGGAGGCGTCGGTGACCACCCCGGTGACGTGTTGGTGTCCGTGGGGGACCTGGTCGGCGGAGCCGACCAGATGCAGCTTCTCCGGGCGTACCCCCAGGTGGACCGGCCCTCGGTCGGCCCGCGACCGGCCGGCGGGCACCGAGAAGCGCGCGCCGTGCGCCGTCACCGCGACCTCGCCGCCGGTGGTGCCGGCGGCCTCGCCGGCGAGCAGGTTGGACTGGCCGAGGAAGTTCGCCACGAACGCGGTGGCCGGGAACTCGTAGAGGTCGGCCGGGGCACCCTGCTGTTCGATTCGGCCGGCGTTCATCACCGCGACGGTGTCGGCCATGGTCATGGCCTCCTCCTGGTCGTGGGTGACGTGTACGAAGGTGATGCCGACCTCGGTCTGGATGCGCTTCAGCTCGATCTGCATCTGGCGGCGCAGCTTCAGGTCGAGCGCCCCGAGCGGCTCGTCGAGCAGCAGCACCTGCGGCTGGTTGATGAGCGCGCGGGCCAGCGCCACCCGCTGCTGCTGACCTCCGGAGAGCTGGGCCGGGCGGCGGGGGCCGAACCCGTCGAGCTGCACCAGCGACAGCATCCGCCGGACCTGGTCGTCGACCGCGCGGATGCCGCGCCGCCGCAGCCCGAAGGCCACGTTCTCGAAGATGGTGAGGTGCGGAAAGAGCGCGTAGCTCTGGAACACGGTGTTGACCGGCCGCCTGTACGGCCGCAGCCGGGTGATGTCGGTGTCGCCGAGCAGCACCTGGCCGCTGGTCGGCGTCTCCAGTCCGGCGATCATCCGCAGGGTGGTGGTCTTGCCGCACCCCGATGCGCCGAGCAGCGCGAAGAACGAGCCCTTGCCGATCGTCAGGCTGAGGTCGTCGACGGCCGTGAAGCTGCCGAACCGCTTGGTGAGGTCGGCCAGGCGCAGATCGCCTGCGGGTGTCTCGCGCGCCATCACCGTCACGCCCCGATGACCTGCTGGAACTTGCCCTCGTACTCGCGTTCCTGCTGCTCGTCCAGGGTCATGAATACCGTGGACTTCGCCAGCAGCGCGTCGTCGGGGAAGATCAGCGGGTTCGCGGCCAACTCCGGGTCGATCTTCTCCATCTCGGCCTGGGCACCCTTGACCGGGCAGATGTAGTTGACGTACGCGGCGAGCTTCGCGGCGACGGCCGGCTCGTAGTAGTAGTTGATCAACGCTTCGGCGTTGCCCCTGTGGGTGGCCTTGTTCGGGACCACCATGTCGTCGCTGTAGAGCATCGCGCCGGAGTCCGGCGCGACGAACCGCACCTTGTCGTTCGCGCTGGAGAGCTGGATGACGTCCCCGGACCAGCCGATGCACGCGGCGATGTCGCCCTTGGCCAGGTCGGGCGCGTAGTCGTTGCCGGTGAACCTGCGGATCTGCCCGGAGTCGACTGCCTTCCTGAGCTTGTGGAGCGCGTCGTCGAACTGGGCTGCGGTGAAGTTCGACGGGTCGTGCCCGTTCGCGCCGAGCAGCAGGCCCATGGTGTCGCGCATTTCGCTGAGCGCCGTCACCCTGCCCCTGAGGTCGGGGCGCGTCAGCAGCTCGTCGACGGTCCGCAGCTCCCTGGTCACGCTGCCGTTGTACGCCAACCCGGCCAGGCCGGACTGCCACGGGATCGAGATGCGGTTCTCGGCGTCGAACGGGCGGTTGAGCAACGAGGGCAGCAGGTTCGCCTGGACGTTGGGGATCTTCCCGGGGTCGAGTTTCTGGATCCAGCCGAGCCGGATCATCCGCGCGGCCATCCAGTCGCTCAGCACGATGATGTCCCGGTCGGTGCTCCGGCAGGCGGCCAACTGGTTCTGCACCTTGCCGAAGAACTCGTTGTTGTCGTTGATGTCCTCGGTGTAGGTGACCTGGATGCCGCTGGTCGTGACGAACTCGTCCAGGCTCGGCCGCTTGGACTCGTCCTTCTCGTCGACGTCCATGTACTGCGGCCAGTTGGAGAAGGCGATCTTCTTCTCGGTGCCGGACAGGTCTTCGCTGACACAGCCTGCCTCGGTCTGTTGCGCGCCCTTGGTGCCGCAGCCGGCGAGGCTGCCGCCCGCGGCGAGCAGGGCGGCCGATCCGAGAGTGCCGGTGAGCAGTCCACGCCGGGAGAGGGACCGGAGGGGAGTACGCATGACGACTCCTAGAGGGGTCATCGTCGGCGGGCGAGATGCTGTGGACGCGCGCCGGCGGGAATGTCGGAAGGATCAGGTGCCAGGGACCACTGATCTTGACATTGGCGAGCGCACGATGAGGAACCGGCTGGACGAGAGCGGTGACCCGCGCTTGATCGGCTCGGCTTCCTGGAAGTGGAGGCGTCCGGGTCGCGCCGATGCCCCGGTTTCCGTGAACCTGAGTGGATCAGCGACGGACGGCGCCGACGAAGGACGCCCAGGCGGTCGGCGCGAAGGCAAGGGTGCCGCCGTCGCGGTCCTTGCTGTCGCGCACCAGCACCCGGCCGGGCAGGTTGTCGGCCACCTCGACGCAGTCGCCGCCGTTGTTGCTGCTGCGGGTCGCGGTGCGCCAACGGGCGTCGGTCATGTCCATGTCGTCGCCACTTCCCTGATCAACTCGATCGACCGGCGTCGGGGTAACGCCTCACCCGTGACGCTCTCCCACCTGCGTCCCAGGTTAGCGACGTCGAGGGGGTCGGTCACGACCTGACCGCGGAGCTGGTTGTCGAGATACGCCAATTCCGTCCCGTCGGGCAGCCGGCCCAGCACGAAGGGCCCGGCCAGGCCGGTGTGCCACGGGCTCTCGGCGGGGATGACCCGGACCTGCACGTGCTCCCACTCGGCCACCCTCGCGAGGTGGGCCAGTTGGTCGGCCATCACGCTGTGGTCGCCGACCGGCCGGCGCAGCACCACCTCGTCGATCACCGCCACGAGCTGGGGCGGGTCGTCGCGGCACAGGACCGCCTGCCGATCGATGCGGCTCGCCACGATCTGGTCCACCTCGGCCGGTGCGACCAGCCCACCGGTGCCCAGGATCGCGCGAGCGTACCCCTCCGTCTGCAGCAGACCCGGCACGAGCAGCGGCTGGTACGACCGCAGCGACGCGGCGTCCTGCTCCAGCTCGGCCCACGGTCGGAACCACGGCAGATCACGGCGGCGGAACGGTTCCGGCCACAGGTCGGCGGCGTCGCGGCGCAGGACCTCGGCCACCGCGATGCGGGTACGCGGATGCGGGATGCGGCCGGAGGCGACCCACCGTGCCGCCGTCTTCGGGTCGACGCGAACCTTCTCGGCCAGCGACTCGACCGTCTCCCCCGCCTCGGCCATCGCCACCCGCAATGCCTCGTTACCCATCGGATCCTCCCGCCGCTCACGGATATCGCGTCGCAGCCGAGCGGGAGCCCCACCCACCAGGAGAACCACGACGGCGCTCTATGCACGCTGCGGCGCACGTTAGCGACGCTGCGTGTCCGTGTCTGCTGACTGTCGGCGTGTTGCGGTGGGACGTGTTGGCAACCGACCAGGAGGCCCCCGGACCGCCCCCAAGGTGTCCCAGCAGCGTCCCCAGACCCATCCGCGCTTGATCCACTCGGCTTCACTGAAGTCGCGGTATCAACCGCGCCCCGACGCCCCGGTTTCCGTGAACCCGAGTGGATCAACGACCTCGACTCAGTGGTTCGGGGGGATCACCCGGAGGTGGCCTCGGCGACCGGTCTGGTGGGGGTTGTCGTGGTGGCCCTGGTCGGGCTCCGGCGGGCGAGGGGCCGGGCGGGCGGCCTCGCGGACCGCCTCGGCCAGCGCCACCAGGTCGTCCGTGGTGGGCGGGGGCGGCTCGAACTCGCCCTCGTGCCGTACCACGTCCCAGCCGCGCGGCGCGGTGAGGCTGCGGGCGTGCTGCTCACACAGGTCGTACGTGTGCGGCTCGGCGAACGCTGCGAGCGGACCCACCACCGCTGTCGACTCGTTGTAGACATAGGTCAATGTGGCGACCGCTTGCCGGGGGCAGCCGTTACGGGAGCAGCGCCGTGGTGACCTCACGTGCGGCAGGGTATCTCCATTACCGGGTCCGGCGCATCGCTTCGCGTTGCGACACGCCCGTCGCGGTGATCACAATTCGCGGTTCGGGTCGCGCCGCGCCAGGGGTGCGGCGGTGCCGCTGGCCGGCCCGGCACGGGGGCTACCCTTTGCCTCATGACGAGCCCGGAACACCGCCGCCCCGGCCCCGGCCGGCGTGCACACCGCGACCGGCACGGGCGTGGCCTGCGCGGGCGTCTGGTGCCGGCGACAGTGCCGTTGGCCCGGACGAAGGCCGAGGTCTTCGACGACCTGGTGCTGGACACCGTCGAGACGCTGGAGCGACGGTTCGCCAAGGAGCTGGCCGGTGTCGAGTTCGCCGTCGAGGACGTCCCGCCGGACCTGAACGTCTACGACTCCGACGTGCTGGAGGACGGCGAGGTGCCGCTGGCCCGGCTCCTGCCCGGCCGCCCCGGTCGCCAGGAGGTGCCGCCGCGGATCGTCCTGTACCGGCGACCGCTGGAGTTCCGCGCCATGGACCGCGAGGATCTCGCCGACCTCGTCCACGACGTGATCATCGAACAGGTGGCGAACCTGCTCGGGGTCGACCCCGACGAGCTGGCCTGAGCCGTACGCACCTGTCGCACGCGTACGACGGCTGAGCCGGGCGGCCCCCACCGCCCCGACCCTGCACCGCTCAGGCGGCCCGCCGCTTCAACTTGCGCCGCTCCCGCTCGGAGAGCCCACCCCAGATGCCGAACCGCTCGTCGTGGCCGAGAGCGTATTCGAGGCATTCGGTCTTGACCTCGCAGCGCGAGCAGATTCGCTTCGCCTCGCGGGTCGAGCCGCCCTTCTCGGGAAAGAACGCCTCGGGGTCGGTCTGCGAGCACAAGGCTCGCTCCTGCCACTCCGGCGCGTTTCCGAGCAGGTCGGCCACCTCAAGCTGGCCGTCCATCAAATGCCTCCTTGTCGCGCACCGGCGTCATCGCCGCTGCAACCCCCCACGCGAAAGGCGTGCTTGTCCGTCCGGTCCCTTTTTGTTGCGTTCCGTGCGAACAACCCCATTCAAATTACACGCGTGTAATGCGTGCGCCGTCAAGCCAAACTTGATAATGGAGTCGCCCTCCCGACACCCCTGGTCGGCCACCAGGACCGTCCCAGCCTCGCAACCTGCCCTATCGATTCAGACCCCGGCCGGGTAACGCCCTCTCCGGCGAGTTGCCCGACTTTTCTGCCGTGGCGCTCCCCTCGACGGGCCACCGCCCGGGAAGCACCGGCCCCCCTTTCGCAAAGCTGATCTTGGTGGGGGACAGGTTAACGCGGCACGGCGCAGACCGCCCACCGAGTCGTGGACAGCACTCGCACCCCGCCCACAATGTGGACGGGGTGCGAGTGGAAAAGGGTGCTTCGAGGTCAGCCAGCCGCCCCGAAAGCGCTGCTCGGCCACGCGAACTCGGCTATTACTCCACCGTGGACAGAAACTGTGCCGGCGGACGTGATCTCGTCCCACCAGATGGTATAAATACCGGCGGGCAGATCGGGATAGACCGCACTGTGGAACGACCCGTCCCGCACCCGCCGCTCCCGTACCGCCGAGTGGACCCGCCGATCATCGCCGCGGCTGATTTCGATCTCCCGGCCGTGCAGATCCCGGCCGGTGTAGACGATCAGCGCACCGGTGTCACCGCCCAACTCCAGGACGACGCTGCCCGTCTCCGACGGCCCGTACGTGTGCTCGTGCATCCGCTGCTCCCCGTCGACGGTCAGGACGGCGCCGGCGGGTTGTTGAACCCGTCGTACGGCGTACCGAGGTAGGGGAAGTTCGCGAGGAACGGGGCCGTCACGTCGGCGGCGCTCAACCCCGGGGTGACCGCGCCCGCCGCCGGGTCCGGGCGGAACGTCTTGTCCACAAGCGGGACGGTCACCCCGGCGATCGCCCGCAGCGCGATGCTCACCACGTCGTCGCCGACCCGCCGCCCGTTCGGGAATCCCGCGAGGTCGCCGCCGAGCACCCCGAACCGGTCCGGCCGTTTGGTTGGCGCGATGGCCGTGTTCAGCCGCAGCATGTCGGCCTGCACGTCGCCGGTCACGTTGGTGAAGCCGTCGATCAGCCCGGCCGGTACGCCGGTGAGCAGGATCGCCACCAGGTCGGCCCGGGCCTTCTTCGACTTGTTGAGCTTGTCCAGGTTGGGAAAGACGTCCGGGTAGAGCGCCGGCAGCAGCGCGGCCAACTCGGGTCGCTCGACGAACTGCGCGAACCGCTTGTCCTCCGACGGCGGCAGCGAGTTCCACAGGTCCTTCTTGGACATCGGCACGATGACCTCGTTGAACAGCGGATTACCCAACCGGGAGACCTGGGTGAACGGGCCGGTGGAGGTGTCCTGCGCGACCCGGTCGCCGAGCACCCGGACCTGTCGGCGCGACGCTGACGTCCACACCCCGAGCACCGAGGCTGCGTCGGCCGCGCCGTACCGGCTGGCACGGCGGCGCACCTGCTTCAGCGGCACCTGCACGGCGAGGCTGTGCACGTTCATCCGGTCGGTGGCGTTGACCGGCTCCCCCTCGGCCTTGAAGATCTTCTTGCCCGCCACGTGCAGCTGTTGGAACGGCCGCAACGTGCCGAGGTCGAAGATCGCCCCGAGGTCGACGAAGAAGCCGTCCGCACGCTGCCCGGCGAAGACCCGCTCCCCCGTCGACAGGGTGTAGGTGGCCTGCCGGACGAGGTCGGCGTACTTCGGGGTGGACAGCGGGCCGACGTTGCACGGCGGGCAGGGCAACTTGTGCGCGAGCCGGTGCTCCCGGCCGTCGGTCACCCGGGTCAGGCTGTAGAACTGCCTGCGGTTCCAGTTCTTGCTGTCCAACGAGTCGATCGGCCCCGTGTTGTAGAGGAAGCTGTTCGGGTTGGTGATCTCGGTGGTGAACTCGAACCGGTAGGTGATGTCCGGCTGGCCGTCACCGTCGTTGTCGATGTGGATCTCGTAGCGCACGTCGTCGCCGAACTCGAAGAAGTTCGGCCCCCCCGGACGGAAGCTGCAACGGCACGTAGTTGGCGATCAACGTGACCGTGTCGGGCTTGTCGGGGCTGACGAACGCGTACAGGTCGGAGCTGTCGGCGACCGGATCCTTGGCTATCTCCGGAGCCTCGCGGTGGGAAGACATGGCGTACCAACCTCACTGGGCGGGGGCTGATGGCGGGGCGGGGCGTGCGGGTCAGCGCCGGGCTGCGCGCCGCAGCCGGTCCGCCAGGCCGCGGTCGCGTACCTCGATCCGGGATTCACCGACGAAGACGTCCATCGTTCCGGACGCGGCGTCGCGCAGGTGCACGACTATCGGTTCGTCGTCCCGGCCGGCCGCGCCCGGCGCGTTCTGCGCGGCCGACAGACCCGGCACGGTGAGCGCGGCGGCGCCGAGGGTGGCGCTGGCCGCGGCTGTCAACGTCTGCCGGCGGGTCAGTCGCGGCCACTGCCGCTTCCGCTGATCACTGGTCATGGGCAACCTTTCCGGCGGCGGCGCGGTACGCGCCCGCGGTGACGGACGGGTCCGGTGCCGTCGACCGACGCCGCCGGGCCCCCTGGGGGAACACCGGCGGCGGTCCTCGCCGCGACCGCCGCCGGCACCGCGTGGTACGGCCGGCGGCGGGAAAAGGTTCGACGTCAGCGCGGGGCGTGACCGTACGCGGTCGACCGCTTGCGCGCCGGACGGCCGGCGGCCTTCGCGATGGCCCGCAACTGCTCCTCGGTACGCGCCGACCCGTTGTCGGAGCCGGCCATCCGGGAGATGGTCTCCTCCATCAGCGTGCCGCCCAGGTCGTTGCAGCCACCCTGGAGCATCGCGACAGTGCCGTCGTCGCCGAGCTTCACCCAGGAGCACTGGATGTTGTCGATCCGGCCGTGCAGCAGCAGCCGGGACATGGCGTGCACCACCCGGTTCTCCCGCCATGTCGGCCCCGGGCGGGCGATGCCGGCCAGGTAGATCGGCGCGTTGGTGTGCACGAACGGCAGCGCCACGAACTCGGTGAACCCGCCGGTGCGGTCCTGTACGCCGGCCAGCACCCGGAAGTGCGCCAGCCACTGCCCGGGGTGGTCGACGTGGCCGTACATCATCGTGGAGCTGGACCGGATGCCCAGCTCGTGGGCCGTGCTGACCACGTCGACCCAGGCGGCGGCCGGCAGTTTGCCCTTGGTGAGCACCCAGCGCACGTCGTCGTCGAGGATCTCGGCGGCGGTGCCCGGGATGGTGTCCAGCCCGGCCTCGCGCAGTTGCGTCAGCCACTCGCGGACCGGCACGCCCGCCTTCGCGGCGGCGGTGACGATCTCCATCGGGGAGAACGCGTGTACGTGCATCCCCGGCACCCGGGCCTTGATCGCGCGCACGATGTCGGCGTACCCGGTGACAGGCATCTTCGGGTCGATGCCGCCCTGGAGGCACACCTCGCTGGCGCCGAGGGTCCACGCCTGCTCGGCCCGGTCGGCGACCTGGTCGACGGAGAGCCGGTACGCGTCGGCGTCGCGCTCACGCTGGGCGAAGGCGCAGAATCGGCAGCCCACGTAGCAGACGTTGCTGAAGTTGATGTTGCGGTTGACCACGTAGGTGACGTCGTCGCCGACGGTGTCGCGGCGCACGTCGTCGGCGAGGCGGCACACCTCGTCGAGCGCCGGCCCGTCCGCACCGAACAACGCCAGCGCCGCGTCGGTGTGGCGGGGGTCGAGCAGCGCCGCCGGGTCGTCGGCGGCCAGCCGCAGCCCGGCCGCCAGGTCGCGGTCCGCACCGCTTCCGGCCGCCACCTGGGGTACGCCCGCACGCCGCGCCGCCGCCTCCGGTGTCACCTTGCCGGCGACCTCGGACCAGTCTCCGTAGACGCTGTCGAAGTCACCCCGCCGATCGTCGGTGCGGCCGGTGGTGTCGATCGTGGCGTGCAGGTCGGTACGCCCGCCGAACGTCTCCTCCGGCTCCTGCCACGGGTGGCCCTGCGGCAGGGCCGACTCGACGGCCATTCCCGTCACCGGATCGGCCAGGGCGTTCACGTGCGGCAGCAACCGCGGGTCGAGCCACGGATCACCGGCGCGCACGTACTCCGGGTAGATCGTCAACCGCTCGCGCAGCGTGAACCCGGCCAGCTCGGTGTGCCGGGCCAACTCCTCGATCTGCGGCCACGGGCGCTCCGGGTTGACGTGGTCGGGGGTGAGCGGGGAGACGCCGCCCCAGTCGTCGATGCCGGCGCGCAGCAACAGGTCGTACTCGCCGGCGATGAGGTTCGGCGGGGCCTGGATGCGGGCCTTCGGGCCGAGCAGCAGTCGGGCCACCGCCACCGTGGCGGCCAGGTCGTGCAACTCGGCGTCGGGCATGCCGCGCATCGCCGTGTCCGGCTTCGCGCGGAAGTTCTGCACGATCACCTCCTGGAGGTGCCCGTACTCCCGGTGCGCGCGCCGGATCGCGAACAGCGCGTCGACCCGCTCGGCCGGGGTCTCCCCGATGCCGATCAGGATGCCCGTGGTGAACGGCACCCCCACCCGGCCGGCGTCGTCGAGCACCCGCAGCCGGACCGCCGGCTCCTTGTCCGGCGAGCCGTAGTGCGGACCGCCCGGCTCGGACCACAGTCGGGTCGCGGTGGTCTCCAGCATCATTCCCATGCTCGGGGCCACCGGCTTGAGCCGTTGCAGCTCCGACCAGGACAGCACGCCCGGGTTGAGGTGCGGCAGCAGGCCCGTCTCCTCCAACACGGCCACCGCGCAGGCGCGCAAATAGTCCAGAGTGGAGTCGTAGCCACGCTCGTCGAGCCAGCTCCGGGCCGCCGGCCAGCGCTCCTCCGGCCGATCGCCGAGGGTGAACAGGGCCTCCTTGCAGCCCTGCGCGGCCCCCTGCCGGGCGATGTCGAGCACCTCGTCCCGGTCCAGGAAGGGCGCCGGCAGCCGGTGCGGCACGGTGGCGAACGTGCAGTAGTGGCAACGGTCCCGGCAGAGCCGGGTCAGCGGAATGAAGACCTTCTTCGAGTACGTGACCACGCCCGGCCGCCCGGCGTCGCGCAGCCCGGCGTCGCGGATCCCACCGGCGGTCCGGAGCAGCTCGTCGAGGGCGTCGCCACGGGCGGCGAGCAGCGCGGTCGCCTCGTCGACGTCCAGCGCGCGCCCGGTCGCGGCCCGGCCCAGGGCCCGCCGCACGCTCGCCTCGCTCGGACCGGAGTGGGTGCGATCAACCATCCGCTCAGCCTATGCGCAGCGCGAGCCCGCCCCACCAGTCCCAGCCCGGACCGTGGGAAACGGCACCCCTACCCCAAGCGCGTCCACCCAGGCGCGTCCGCCCCCACCCACTCCCGCCCTGCCCCGCTCCCGCCCCCGCCCCCACCCGCCCCCGCCCCCACCCGCCCCCCCGTCAGCCCCGGTGATCATGAAGTTATTGTCCCGACACGCCGAGTGGTCGGGCAATAACTTCATGATCACCGGGGGGCGGGAGTGGGGGGCGGGGCAGGGCGGGAGTGGGTGGGGGTGGGGGTGGGGGTGGGGGTGGGGGTGGGGGTGGGGTTCAGCGGGGCTGGTCGGGGTGGTTGGCCGGGTTGATGTGTTGGGTGCGGTCGGCGTCGAGGTCGGCCGGGCGCGGGATGGCCTGGGTCGGGTCGGCGGAGGCCGGCTCGACGGACTGGCGCGGGATCGCCTGGGTCGGGTCGGCCGACGGCGGCTGCCCGAACGGCGGCGCGGGCGGCGCGGACTGCGGGGCGGGGTTGGCCGGCGGCGCGGACTGCGGGAACGGCGGCGCGGACTGCGGGGCGGCCTGGAACGGCGGCGCGGACTGCGGGTGCGGCGGCGCCGACTGCGGGGCCTGGAACGGCGGGGACGGCTGGCCGTACTGGCCGGAGAACTGCGCCTGCGGGTAACCGCCCGGCTGGCCGGCCTGCGGGTAGCCGCCCGGCTGGCCGGGAGCGGGCCACCCGCCCTGCGGCTGCGCGCCGGGCTGACCCGGGGCCGGCCAACCACCCTGCTGCTGCGGCCAGCCCGGCTGCGGCTGGCCGTAGACGCCCGGCTGGGGCTTCGGCTTCGGCACGTAGTAGAACGCCTTCCAGATCGTGAAGACCACCCAGGCGGCCACCGCGAAGATCACCAGCCAGGCGAACCGGGTGAGGATGCCGAGCAACGCGTCGAGGATCTCGGCGTCGGCGAGCCGACCCACCGTCCAGATGAGCATGGTGAGCGTGCCGAGCACCGCGCTGACGGCGTACTCGCCGAGCGCCACCTGCGTGATCAGCTTCGCCTTCGGCAGTACCGGCGCGACGTGGGTGGCCAGCAGGACGGCCAGCAGCGGCAGCACCACGGCCACCACCCCGATGAACGAGGAGAACTGGTCGCCCGCTCGGTCGGTGAAACCGCCGTAGTCGTTCGGAGTGAGCAGCCGGAGCAGCCCCACGAAGAGGAACACGGCGTTGGCACCGAGCAGGGCGAGCGCACCCAGTTCGCGCAGTGGCTTGGTCAGCTGGCGGGCCTGCGTCGCGTCGGCGGACGCGGGCTCGGCGGGGCTGGTCACGAGCTCCCCCTCGGGGTATGGACGGACAGATCGCACGTGAGCCTAGTCTCGCCGGGCACCGGCGGACCGGAGGCGTCACGTACGCGAGGATGGTCGACATGCGCATCGTGGTTCTGGCCGGCGGCATAGGCGGCGCCCGGTTCCTGCTCGGCGTCCGGGCGTACGCCCGTGACGTCGGCGCGGAGGTGACCGCCGTGGTCAACGTCGGCGACGACCTGTGGCTGCACGGGTTGAAGATCTGTCCCGACCTGGACAGCGTCATGTACACCCTCGGCGGCGGCGCCGACCCCGAGCGGGGCTGGGGACGGGCCGGCGAGAGCTGGACGGTCAAGGAGGAGCTGGCCGCGTACGGAGCGGAGCCGACCTGGTTCGGCCTCGGCGACAAGGACATCGCCACCCACCTGGTGCGCAGCACCATGCTCAACGGCGGCTACCCGCTGAGCGCGGTCACCGAAGCGCTGTCGACCCGGTGGCAGCCTGGCGTACGCCTGCTGCCGGCGACCGACGACCGGCTGGAGACCCACGCCGTCGTCGAGGACGGCCAGGGCCAGCGGGCGATCCACTTCCAGGAGTGGTGGGTGCGGTACCGGGCCGACATTCCCACGCACCGTTTCGTCTTCGTCGGCGCGGAGACGGCGAAGCCGGCACCCGGGGTGCGGGACGCGATCGGCGCGGCCGACCTGGTGTTGATCGCGCCGAGCAACCCGGTGGTGAGCATCGCGCCGGTGCTTGCCGTACCCGGGATGCGCGAGGCGCTGATCGACGGCCCGGCGCCGGTGGTGGGTGTCTCACCGATCATCGGCGGCGCCCCGGTGCGGGGAATGGCCGACCGCTGCCTCGCGGTGCTCGGTGCCGAGTGCAGCGCGGCCGGGGTGGGCCGGCTCTACGGCGGTCGGGCAGCGGGTGGGTTGCTGGACGGCTGGCTGGTGGCCGAGGAGGACGCCGACACGCTGGTGCCGGAGGTGACGGTCCGCGCGATGCCGCTGCGGATGACCGACGAGGCGGCGACGGCGGCGATGGTCCGCGCCGCGGTGGAGTTGACGTGAGGCTGGAGATCCTGCCGGTGCTGGGCATCGGCCACGTGACCGAGGGTGACGACCTGGCGGCGGTGATCGCCACCGCCGCGCCGTGGCTGCGCGACGGCGACGTGCTGGTGGTGACCAGCAAGATCGTCTCCAAGGCGGAGGGGCGGCTGGTCGACGTGCCGGCGGACGGGCCGGAGCGGCTGGCCGCCCGCGAGGAGGTGCTGGCCGGCGAGACCGCTCGCGTGGTGGCCAGCCGAGGGCCGACCCGGATCGTGCAGACCCACCACGGCTTCGTGATGGCCTCCGCCGGGATCGACGCGTCGAACGTCGACAAGACCCGGCTGGTGCTGTTGCCTGTGGACCCGGACGCGTCGGCCCGGGAGCTGCGCACCGCGCTGCGGGAACGGTACGACCTGGACGTCGCTGTCATCATCAGCGACACCATGGGTCGGCCCTGGCGTAACGGGCTTACCGATGTCGCGCTCGGGGTGGCCGGGATGCCCGCCATCCGCGACCACCGGGGCGAGGTGGACCCGTACGGCAACGAGCTGCAACTGACCCAGATGGCCGTGGTGGACGAGCTGGCCGGCGCCGGCGAACTGATCAAGGGCAAGTGTGATCAGGTGCCGGTGGCCGTGGTGCGCGGCTATCTCGCGGCCACCCGTACGGACGACTTCGACGGCGCGCGGGCGCTGATCCGTGATGCGGCGCAGGACCTGTTCTCGCTGGGCACCGCCGAGGCCCGGGCGGCCGGGCTGGCCGAGGCCGCGACCCTCGCCGAGGCGGTCGGCCCCGAGCCGGCCGACCCGGCCGCGGTGCGACGGGCGCTCGACGCGGTCGCCGAGGTGGTCACCCCCGGCACGGTCTTCACCCTTGTCGACGAGGCTGAGGTCCGCGCCGGCCTGGTCGCCGAGGTGCCGGGCTGGCCGGCCGACGCCAGCGCGCTGGTGCTCGGCACCGCGCCGGCGCCGCTCGACCCGATGGACCTGGTCCGCTTCGGCGCCGACCTGCATCGGTTGCGCGTCGCCCTGGCCGCCGAGGGGGTCCGGTCGACGCTGCTGCCACCACCCGCCGGCAGCCCGGCCAGCGCCGCCCTCGCCCTGTAACCAAACCCCACCCCCGCCGCCCCTCCCCCTGCGTCGCCGCCCTCCGCTCTCCGCTCGTCGATCATGAAGTTGTTGCCCGTCATCTCGGCGTGTCAGGGCAATAACTTCATGATCGACGCGCGCAGAGACGCGCGGGGAGACGCGCGGGGAGACGCCCGGGGCGGCTCGGTCAGGCGTCCAGTACGGCTCGGCCCAGTGGGGTCAGCGTGTGCAGCACGGTGTTGCGGTCGCGCTGACTGACGAGCAGGCCGGCGTTGCGCAGCACTGTGGCGTGCTGGCTGGCCGCCGCCGGTGAGATGTTGAGCCGGCGGGCCACCTCGCCCGTGGTGCAGCCGTCGTCGCTGGCCTCCAACACGGCCGCCCTGGTCCGGCCGAGCAGCGCGGCCAGCGAGTCGCGGCCGGCGCTCGACGTGGCCAGCGCGTCACCGTCGGTCGCGGCGAGCCCGCCCAGCCGGTCCACCGGATAGACCAGCACCGGCGGCAGCGCCGGGTCGAGCAGGGCGACCGGGGTGCCCGCGCAGAAGAACGACGGCACCAGCAGCAGCCCTCGACCATCCAGGTGCAGCTCCCGGCTGTGCGGGTAGTCGCGCACCTCCAGCACCCCGCTGTCCCAGCGCATCCGTGGGCGGAGACTCGCCAACAGCCCCTCGACGCCGCCGTCGAGCAGGGCCCGCGCGCGGCGGGTGCGGTCCGCCGCCACCGCCGACTGGATCCGACTCCAGTACGGGCTGATCGCCAGCGACCGGTACTGCTCCATCGAACCCGCGAGGTGGCGCAGTGTCGCCACGTCACCTCGGGCCAGCGCGGCGGCGGAGGACGGCAGTTGGTTGTCGGCCGCCACCAGGGTCAGGTCCCGCTGGAGCAGCGAGGTCGGCGTACTGCGAACCGCTTCCAGCCCCGCCTCGAAACCCTCGACACTGGCGTACGGCGTGAGGAAGTCGGGGAAGTAGCCGCGCGGCGGGTTCAGGGCGAAGAGCAGTCGGAGTTGATCGGAGGCGGCATCCTGGCGCAGCCCGCGGGTCACGGTGCGCCGCCAGGCCGACGTCAGCGGGTCGCGGTTGCGGCCCTGCAACACGTGCAGGCTGAGGACAAGCTCCCAGACCGGGTCGGCCGCCGGCGCCACCCGGGTCCGGAGAATGTCCTCGCCGGAAAAGTGGATCTTCAGCATGGAGCGCTCCCGTATCGCCGGCAGGGGGATGCCGGGTGACCGTTCGACTCTACCCGGCCGGCAGTTATCTCCATCTTTAAGCCTGGACTGAAAAACCTCGACGCCTCCGGGGCCGGTTAGGCATGCTTCCAGTGCCCGAGCACGGCACCGACGCGTCCTGGACGCATCCGGTGTCGGGGCACCGGGGACCGGGGAGGGGCCGGTGATCGGGCGGCACCACGAGGGTCTGCGGCCCTTGCTCCGCAGAGGTGCCGTCCGGTCATCCCATCGCCGTGGCGCGCCTACCCCGCTCAGCCGACCCAGAGCGCGACCCGATGGTCCTCGTCCGTGACGTAGAACTGTCGCCCGTCCAGCTCGGCCAGGCCCTCGACGTGGTGGAACGGCGCCAGATCGGCCACCGACTCCCCTACCAGTCGGCACGATTCACCCGTCCGCCCCGCCGGCAGCCGGAACCGCACGTGCCGGGACGTGACCGCACCCCCGCCCGGATGGTCGTCGAGCAGCACCGACCCCTTGCCCAACGCGTCGATCGAGCCGATCACCGCCGCGTACCCGCCGTCCGACGTCGGCACCATCGCCCGGAAGCCGGTCAGCTCGCCCGGCGGCGTCACCCCGGTCAGCGCGTACGCGCCCAGCGCCCGGGGCCACACCGGGTCCGTGGCGAACATGCCCGGCACGCCGGACACCTCCACCAGGATCGGCTCGCCGGCCTCGGTGACCGGGAAACGCAATCCGAGCAGCGCCGTGCCGGCCGGGGTGAAGGCCGCGGCCTCGACGTTCAACGGCAGGTCGTCCGGGGCCAGGCGACTCACCCAACTCTTCGCCCGGCTGGTCCCCCGGGCCAGGGTCTCCACGATGAAGCGGTCGCGCACCCGGTCCCCCGCCGGCAGCAGGGTCAGCGGTGACGCGGCGAGGGCGTCGTTCACCGCCCGGTGCAGCCGGAACCGGTTGCGCACCACGTGCACCGACAGCGGGCCGGCCGCCGCGTCGTCCTCGCGAAACCGGGCCACGAACGCACGTCGGGGGCGCAGCGGACCCGCCTTCGAACCGAACTGGGAGCCGAAGACGTACACCCAGCCGTCGTGGTGGGCGAGCGCCTCACCGTCCTCGGTCCGGCCGTTCTCGGGCCCGGCGTCCGCGCTGACGTGCCGGGCCGTCCACTGACCATCGTCCAACTCCAGCAGCAGGGCGAGGCAGCGCTCGACCGGGCCCTCGTCCAACACCGTCCAGAAACCCCGCCGAGCGCCGTACGACCGCAGCAGCGCCGACGAGCGCACCGGTAGCAGATCACTGGCCTCGTTGCCGGCCACCACGAATTCGACGAGTCGTAGGGTCACCGCGCCAGGGTACGAAGCGCGCGCTCGTACAGTGACGGGGTGCCCGACACCGCGCTCACCGGACCCGCCGTCGACCCCACCGATCCCGCGTCGTACGCGACGCTGCACGCCGACACCGTCACGCTGCTCGACGGCTGGCAGCCGACGAGCCCGGCGGCGGCCGACGCGCGGGATCGGACCCTCGCGCTGCTCGCCGCCGGACCGGTCGCGATGAGCCGGCACCACCGTCCCGGCCACGTCACCGCCAGCACGCTGGTGATGGACCCGACCGGTTCCCGGGTGCTGCTCTGCCTGCACGGCAAGTTCGGTCTCTGGTTACAGCTCGGCGGGCATTGTGAGCCTGTCGACCAGACCCTGGTCGGAGCCGCGCTGCGCGAGGCCACCGAGGAGTCCGGGATCGCCGACCTGCTCATCGATCCGGTGCCGATCGACATCGACGTGCACGAGGTGCTCTGCCAGGGCGGGTCGCGCCACTACGACGTACGGTTCGCCGTCGTCGCCCCGGCCGGCGCTGTGGAGCAGGTCAGCGACGAGGCCGAGGCGTTGGGGTGGTTTCCACCGGACCGGCTGCCCGAGCCGCTGGCCAGCGGGACGGCGCAACTGGTCGCGCCGGCTCTCGCGGCCCTCAGACGTAGCCCTCTTCGCCCCGCTCCTTCAGCTCGTCGACCAGGAGCTTGACGTCCTGAGCCCGCTCACGCGGGCAGACCAGCACCGCGTCCGGAGTGTCCACCACGATCAGGTCGCGCACACCGAGGACCGCCACCAACCGACCCGACTGGGGCACCACCACCAGATTGGCGGTGTCCCGCAGGAGCACGCCCGGCTTGGCGTCGGTGCCGAGCACCACGTTGCCCGCGTTGTCGGCGGGCAGCACGTCACCCAGGGTGTGGAAGTCACCGACGTCGTTCCAGCCGAAGTCGCCCGGGACGGTGGCGACCCGACCCGCGGTGGCCGCCCCCTCCATCACCGCGTAGTCCACGGAGATCTTCGGCAGCGTCGGCCAGACCGTACCGAGCACGTCGTCCTGCTCCGGGGTGCCCCAGGCGGCGGCGATCGCCGTGACGCCCGCGTGCATCGCCGGCTGTTGGCGGACCAGCTCGGCGAGGAACACGTCCACCCGCCAGACGAACATGCTCGCGTTCCACAGGTGCCGGCCCGAACGGACGTACGCCTCGGCGACCTCGGCGGCAGGCTTCTCCTTGAACTCGGCCACCGTGCGCCACGGCGTGCCCTCGGTTTCGTCGCCGGTCTCCAGGTAGCCGTAGCCGGTTTCCGGCCGGGTCGGGGTGATGCCGACAGTCATCAGCATGCCGTGCTCAGCCCCCCGGACCGCCTCCTGCACCGTGCGCACCCAGCTGTCCGGGTCGCGGATCAGGTGGTCGGCCGCGAAGCTGCCCATCACCGCGTCCGGGTCACGCTGCGCGATCACCGCCGCGGCCAGAGCGATCGCCGCACAGGAATCCCGAGGAGACGGCTCGACCAGGATGTTCTCCTCCGGCAGCCCGGTCAGCTGCCGGGCGACCGCCGCGACGTGCGCGGCACCGGTGACCACGAGGGTCCGATCCGGCGTGGTCACCGGCGCGAGCCGCTCCACGGTCGCCTGGAGCAGGGAGGCGCTGGTGCCGGTCAGCGGGTGGAGGAACTTGGGGTGGCCGGCGCGGGACAACGGCCACAACCTTGTGCCGCTGCCACCTGCCGGGATGACCGCATAAAGCATCCGCACATCATGCCCGACGCACCCCCGCCAAGTGGCACGGGTCACCACGGAAGGGCACGAACGGTCACGACCGGGCTCGGCTCCACGCGGCGATGTGCACCTCGGCGCTGGACTCCCAGGTGAACTCCTTGGCCCGGTCGAAGCCGGCCTTCGCCAGCGACAGCCGACGCTGCTCGTCGTCGAGCAGGGCCGCCAGGTCGGTGCCGATCTGCTCCGCGTCCTCCGACGTGTACGCCACGGCGTCGCCGCCCACCTCGGGCAGCGACAGCCGGGGGGTGGTCAGCACCGGAGCGGCGCACGCCATCGCCTCCAGGATCGGAAGCCCGAAACCCTCGCCGTAGGAGGGGTAGGCGGCCACCAGAGCGCCGCCGAGGAAGCCGGGCAGGTCGGCGTAGCGCAGGTAGCCGGGGCGCAGCAGCCGCAGGTGGGACGGGACCTCCGCCACCGCCCGGTCGATGTCGTCGTCGTGCCCCTGCCCACCGGCGATCACCAGGGCCGGCGGGTCGGCCCGATCGGCCACCGCACGGGCCCAGCCGCGGATCAGGTTGGGCACGTTCTTGCGCGGCTCCTTGGCGCCGAGGAAGGCGACGTACGTGCTGTTGCCCAGCCCCAGCCGGGCGCGCACGCGGGCCTTCTCCTCCTCGCTCGGGGCGTGGAAGGCGTCGTGATCGACACCGTGGTAGGCCACGTCGATGCGGGTCGGGTCGGCGTCGAGCAGCCGGATCAGCTCGTCGCGGGTGGCCTTGCTGGGCACGATCACCCGGTTGGCGCGGCGCATCGAGGTCTTGATGGCGCTGCGGAAGAACGTGCGGCGGGACTTGTCGTAGTGCTCCGGCTCGGTGAAGAACGTCGCGTCGTGCACGGTGACCGTGACCGGCACACCGGCGCGCAGCGGGCAGGTGTAGAAGGGCGAGTGCAGCACGTGCGCGCCGACCTGCTGGGCGAGCAGCGGCAGACCGGTCTGCTCCCAGGCGAGCCGCGCCGGGCGGTGCGCCACGGCGGCCGGGGCGGGGATGATCTCCGCGCCGGGCAGCATCCGGGTGTAACGCTCCAGGTCGGTGCGCAGACTCACCACTGCCAATTCCACCCCCGACCCGCACACCTTGCCGAGGGCACCGAGCAGACCGTCGACGTATCGACCGACGCCACCACGGTCGGCGGGGACACTCGTGGCGTCGATGAGCACGCGGGGCGGGCGACCGGCGGTCACGGGGCGACTCCTTGAAGGTGGGTCTGTGGGGAACAACACTCCGGGGGTAAAGCCTACGCCGGAGTACGGGGCCGACGCTGACTGCGACCCGACGGTACGCCGACTTGTCGTCGTCATCGAGTACGGGCGGCAGAGGCGTATCGTTCGCGCCGATGGCCGACAACATTGCCCGGGTGTTCGCCGACGCGATCGCGTCCGACCCGACCCGACCGCTGCTGACCTGGTACGACGACTCCACCGGCGACCGCACCGAACTCTCCGGCGCCACCCTCGCCAACTGGGTGTCGAAGACCGCCAATCTCCTCGTCGACGAGGTCGGCCTCGCGCCGGGCACACCGGCCGGCGTGCTGCTCCCTCCGCACTGGCAGACCGCCGCCGTGCTGCTGGGCTGCTGGTCGGCCAAGGTGACAGTCGTCGACACACCGGGCGCGGTGGACGTCCTCTTCGCCGCAGCCGACCGGCTCGACGAGGCCCAGTCCTGGTCCGCCGACGAGCGGTACGCCCTGGGCCTCGCCCCGCTCGCCGCCCCGCTGCGGCAGGTGCCGCCCGGCTTCGCCGACTATGTGGTCGAGGTACGCGGCCACGGTGACCACTTCACCCCGCAGGCCGGTCCCGGCCCCGCCGACGCGCACCTGTTGGCCCGCGCCGAGGCCCGCGCCACGGAGCTGGGCATCGAGCCCGGCGCCCGGGTGCTGGTCGACGCCGCCCGTCATCCCGACCCGGTCGACTGGCTGCTGGCGCCACTCACCCGGGCCGCCACCGTCGTCCTCTGCGCCAACCTCGACCCGGCCCGCCTGGCGGGCCGGCAGAGCACGGAGAAGGTCACCCACGCCCTGCCCTGACTCGGCCGTCGTGCCCAGCGCCGGGCCTGCGTCCGCGCCAGGCCCGGGTGAGCCGTTCCGCAGGAACCTTCAGGCGGGCTGCTGGTGTGTGGTTCGGCGTTCGGCGAAGGTGGCGAAGGACTCCAGGGACTCGGGATTGACGAGGGCGCCCTTGGCGGCGGCCTGGTCGACGGGGGTGCCGGTGAGGATCTTCTTGACCGGCACCTCCAGCTTCTTCGCCGAGAGGGTGCGGGGCACGGCGCGCACCTGGTGGATCTCGTCGGGCACGTGCCGGGGCGAGAGCGCGGTACGCAGCTCACGGCAGATCTTCTTCCGCAGCGCGTCGTCCAGGGTCAGCCCGTCGGCCAGCACCACGAACAGCAGCAGCTCGCCGGCACCGCCCTCGTCGTCCTCCAGGTGCACCACCACCGAGTCGACGACCTCGTCGAGGCCCTCGACCACCGAATAGAACTCGGCGGTGCCGAGCCGGACCCCGCCCCGGTTGAGCGTGGCGTCGGAGCGCCCGGTGATCACACAGCCGCCCCGGGAGTTGATGGTGATCCAGTCGCCGTGCCGCCAGACGCCCGGGTAGACGCTGAAGTACGCCTCGGCGTAGCGGGTGCCGTCCGGGTCGTTCCAGAAGCCCACAGGCATGCTCGGCATCGGCTCGGTGATCACCAGCTCGCCCAGCTCGCCGATGACCGGGGTGCCGTCGGCCGAGCGGGCCTCCACCTTGGCGCCCAACGCGCGGCAGGCGATCTCACCGGCGTACACCGGCAGCAGCGGCACGCCACCGACGAAGCCGGTGCACACGTCGGTGCCGCCGGACAGCGACTGGAGCTGCACCTGGTCGCCGACGGTCTCGTACACCCATCGAAAGCCCTCGGCGGGCAGCGGCGCACCTGTGGAACCGACGCCGCGCAGCGCGGACAGGTCCGCGACCTCGCGGGGCACCAGGCCGGCCTTGCGACAGGCCAGCAGGAAGGGCGCCGAGGTGCCGAAGTACGTGGTGCCGGTCTCCGCCGCCAGCCGCCACAGCGCGCCCAGGTCGGGCTCCGCCGGCCGGCCGGGCTCCACCCGGACCCCCGGGTTGCCGTCGAAGAGCACGATGCTCGCGCCCACCGCCGGCCCGGAGACCAGGAAGTTCCACATCATCCAGCCGGTGGTGGTGAACCAGAAGAACCGATCGGTCGGGCCGAGGTCGTGGTGCAGGGCGAGCATCTTGAGGTGTTCCAGCAGGATGCCGCCGTGGCCGTGCACGATCGGCTTCGGCAGGCCCGTGGTGCCCGAGGAGTAGAGGACGTACAGCGGGTGGTCGAACGGCACCGGCGTGAACGTCAACGGCTCGTCGGTGGGCGCGGCCAGCTCGGCCCAGCTCAGCGCACCCTCGGGCACGGGACCCGCCGGGTCGAGGTAGCCGATGCTCACGGTGTGCCGCAGCGACGGCAGGGCGGCCCGGATGGCGGCGACCTCGGCGCGGCGGTCCACCGGCTTGTCGCCGTAGCGGTAGCCGTCCACGGCGACAAGCACGGCCGGCTCGATCTGCTGCCAGCGGTCGGTGACGCTGCGCGTGCCGAACTCGGGCGCGCAGGACGAGAAGATCGCGCCCAGGCTGGCGGTGGCCAGCAGCAGGACGTACGTCTCGCCGATGTTCGGGGCGTACGCCGCCACCCGGTCCCCGGCGGTGACGCCGAGCCGGCGCAGACCGGCCGACACCCGGCGGACCTGCTCGCGCAGCTCCCGGGCGGTGAGGGTGACAGGCGGCCGGGTCTGGCCGTGCGCGATGACCACTGGGTCGTCGTCGGCGCGGCCCGGCATCCGCAGCACGTTCTCCGCGTAGTTGAGGGTGGCGCCGGGGAACCAGCGGGCCCCCGGCATCCCCCGCTCGGCCAGGGTGGCGGTCGGCGGGGTGTGCGCGATCACCTCGAAGTGGTCCCAGATCGAGCGCCAGAACGCGTCCAGGTCGGTGACCGACCACCGCCACAGCGCGTCGTAGTCGGCGAAGTCCAGCCCACGATGCTCCCGCAGCCAGCGCAGGTAGCCGCCGATCCGGGACCGCTCGAGCACGTCCGCCGGCGGCGTCCACAGCACGTCACCCACTGCTCCACCCTCCCCTGGCCCCGCACGACACTGTGAATGGGCCGTGGCGCCATCTTGCCCTACCTCGAAGCGCCATTCTGCGCACCGGGTACGCCGATCGACGCGTGCCCGGCCCACACTGCGGCCCGCCCACCCATGTGGTTCAGCCAGCCCGGTGCGCCTGGATGGCGCGGCGGCGGGCCAGGCGATGCTCGCGCCGGATCTCGGCCTCCCGGTACCGGCGCTCGTCCTCCGGCGTCTCCGGCAGCACCGGTCGGACCGTACGCGGTGCGCCGCCGACGTCCACGCCGACGAAGACCAGGTACGCCGTGGCCACCCGCACCGGCGCGTCCTCGGCCGAGTCCCACCGCTCGGCGACCACCCGCACGCCCACCTCCATCGACGTCTGCCCGGTCCAGTTCACCTGGGCGTGCGCGTGCACCAGGTCACCGACCCGGACGGCCTCGGAGAAGACGATCTCGTCGATCGCCGCGGTGACCGCCGTCCCGCCGCTGTGCCGGGCGGCGGCGGCACCCGCCACGTCGTCGACGAACTTCATCAGAACCCCGCCGTGGACGGTTCCGTAGAGGTTCACGTCCACCGCGGTCATGATCTTGCTGAGGGTGACGCGGGAGTACGACGTCGGCTTGCCGGTCGGAGCGTCGGAGAGGTGCTCGGTCATGCCGGAAACGGTACGGTGCGCGGATGCGACATCTCTGGAGCTTCCTCGCCGGGTTGGTGGTGGCACCCATCACGTGGGCGCTTGTCACACTCGGGCAGGACGGGTCGAGCCGGACGGTCGACCGCTGGGTGGAGATCGGCACCTTCAACACCGCCAACCTGATCGAGCCGGCCGTGTACCTCGGCGTCGGCGGTGTCCTGCTCGGGCTGCTCGGCACACTGCGCTTCTCACCGGCGGGCCCGCTGGTGGCCGGGCTGCTGCTGGTCACGCCGTACGTCGGGATGTTCGTGGCGCCCTTCGAGGTGCGCGACGCGATCCCGCAGGGGTGGAAGGTGCTCGGCGACCCGCTGCCGCTGCGGCTGCCGGTGGAGAACGGCACGCTCTTCCTGCTCGGCCTGCTGCTGTTGATGGCGACGTTCAGTGGTCAACGGTGGCGGCGGTGGCCGCAGGCGGCGACCGCGCCGGCCCTGACGCCGGCGCCGGCGGACGGGCCGCGCGCCGACGACTTCACCCTCACCGACTGGCCGTCGCCCGAGCCCGCGGAGCGCGACACCGCCCCGCTGACCCTGGGTTACCCGGCCGATTCGACGCCTACCGAACCGCTGCCCCGCCGGGTGGGCGGCGAGTCGCCGTGGTCCGCCCCGCCGCGCGGCCAGTCGCGCCCCGAGGACAACACCACCGAGATCCGCTGATCGTCGGGCGGGCCGGGAGACCCGGCCCGCCCACTCTCCGATGCACGGCGACGGCCAGGGCCGGGCTCGCTAGTGCACGGCGACGGCCAGTCCGGGCTCGCTAGTGCGCGGCGACGGCCAGGTCCGGGTCGACCGCGCCGAGGGTGGCGCGGGGCACGACCAGGACCATGACCGCGAGCGCCGCGGCCATGCCGCCCGCGATCACGATCGCCATCGGTACGCTTCCCGTGCCGAACAGACCCGCCAGCGGCGCCGACAACGCGCCGACGCCGAACTGCACGGCCCCGAGCAGCGCCGCAGCGGTGCCGGCGGCCTCGCTGTGCCGGCTCATGGCCAGCGCCGGAGCGTTCGGCAGGGCCAGACCCGCCGCGGCCAGCACGAGCCACAGCGACGCGAGCAGGGTGCCGAGACCACCGAAGCCGGTGGCGGCGAACACGATCAGCAGCAGCCCGGCGGCCGTTCCGGCGATCAGGGCGCTGATCAGGATCTGCTGCGGGGTGTAGCGCCGCAGCAGCCGGACGTTGAACTGGGTACCCCCGATCAGGCCGACGGCGCCGGCACCGAAGGCCAGGCCGAACTGCTGCTCGTCGAGGCCGTACTGGTCCTGCAGGACGAAGGACGACCCGGAGACGTACGCGAACAGCGACGCCATGGCCAGCCCGGCGACAAGCACCAGCCCGACGAACGCGCGGTCGTTGAGCAGCCCCCGGTAGTCGCGCAGGGTCGCGGCCACCCCGCCGTGTCGACGGCGTGCCACCGCAAGGGTCTCCGGCAGCTGCAACGCCGCCACGACGATCAGCAACGCGCCCAACACGGCAAGCGCCGCGAAGACACCCCGCCACTCGGTCCAGCGCAGCAGCCCGCTGCCAAGCGTCGGCGCGAGGATCGGGGCCAGCCCCATGACCAGCATCAGGCGCGAGAAGATCCGCGCGAACGACGTGCCGCTGAACAGGTCGCGGACGACGGCCGTGGCGACCACTGTGGCGGCCGCCACCCCGAGGCCCTGCAGGACGCGCAGCGCGCCGAGCACCGCGATGTTGGGCGCGAAGACGCACAGCACGGAGGCCACGATGTGCGCGGCCAGCCCGGCGAGCAGCGGCATTCGCCGACCGACCACGTCGGAGAGCGGCCCGACCAGCAACTGGCCCGACGCCAGGCCGATCAGCGTGCCGGTCAGCGTCAACTGCACGGCCGTCTCGGTTGTCCGCAGGCCCGCAGTGATGGCAGGCAGCGCCGGCAGGTACATGTCGATGGTCAGTGGGCCGATCGCGATCAACGCGCCGAGCACGAGCACGAGCCGCGCCCGCTGGCGGTTGGTCATCAGGTCGCCGGGCAACACCTCTGGCTCCGCGGCGGCTTCGGGACCGGTCTTGTCCACCAACTGCTTCATCATCTCGAACTCTCTACGGATGCTTGTGCGTCACGACATCACCGCATCCACGGATGCGAGGGTGCACGGCGTGAGTGCCCGACGGTGGGCAGCGGAAAGGGCCGAGACGGGGTCGTGGTAGGGGCGCCCGGATGAGGGACCGTCCGGTGGTGATTCTTCCGGTCGCCAACGCCCAGAAGCCCTACGACGTTCCCGCTGTGTGGGAGGTCACGCCGCGTCGAACGCGAACGCACCGGGCTTGAGTCGGCGCGCGGACCGGGCAGACGGAGGGCGCAGGCTGGAAGGTTTGGCAGCTGCTCGTCGAGCAGCCCGGCGCTCACGTCGGGCAGCACGCCGTGCGGGCAGACGTGGGGTGACGGCGGGCGTGGTCGCTGGAGGTGGCGCAGCAGGTCGTCGACCAGGGGCGTCACCGCGCACCGGGTGCCCCGCGACTCTCCAGCGACCCAAACCGCTACCGGGTCACGCTCTGGCCCCAAGACCGTCTGCCGCCAGCGTGGCGCGGACCGTGTGCAGCACGGCGGCCCGGGCGGTCATCGGGAAGAAGTGCCCGCCCGGCAGCACATGCAGTGCGAACCCCGCCGACGTGTGCTCGCGCCACGGAGCGATCTGCTCGGGGGGCACGTGCTCGTCCCGGTCCCCTGCGAAGGCGACGATCGGGCAGCTCAGTGGCAGCTCCGGCGTGTACTCATAGGTTTCGCAGACAGAGAAATCCGCGCGGATCGCGGGCAGCAGGACTTCGAGCAGTTCGGGCTCGGCCGCGATCTCCTCGTCGAGACCGCCGAGCCTGCGCAGCCGGTCGACGACGATCGCGTCCGGCTGGTCGTGAATGTTCGGCGACGTGCGCCGCAGCCCCGGTGCGAGGCCCCCGGCTGCGAAGAGGACCCGCGGCTGCGGGGCACCGCGCCGGCGTAGCTCGCGGGCCAGTTCGAAGGCCACCAGAGACCCCATGCTGTGCCCGAACAGGGCGTACGGCACATGCAATTCGCCGGTCAGCGCCGAGGCGAGGTCTTCAACCAGCGGCCGCACCCGCGTGTAGACCGGATCACGCCAGCGGGACTGCCGGCCGGGCAGCTCGACGGGGCAGACCTCGACGTCAGGACCGAGCAACTCCTGCCAGCCGCTGTACGCCGAGGATCCCCCGCCGGCGTACGGCAGACAGATCAGTCGCGCAGCGGGGACGGCGGGGACGGCGCGACGGCGCGGCCCAGCGACGAGCCAACCCCTGGCACGGCCGGCCGGATGTGCGGTGAGGCGATTCACGGACGGACCTCCTAGTACGTCGGCTCGTTGGACAGCAGGGAATTGGCTTCCTCGTCGGACATCTCCTCCAGCTCAGCGAGCAGTTGGTCCTCGATGGCGAGCGCGGCGGACTCCAGCGTGGGGCTGTCGAAGAGAACCCGGATCGGCACCTGCACGTCGAGCGCCTTGCGCAGGTGCACCACCGCCCGCATCGCCAGCAACGAGTCGCCGCCCAAGGCGAAGAAGTTGTCGTGCGCGCCCACCCGCTCGACCCGCAGGATGGTTGACCAGACCTCGGCGACGGCCTCCTCCAGGGCGGTACGCGGTGCTTCGTACGGCACCTCGTCCGCCTCGGTCGCGTCGGCCGGTACCACCAACGCCCGCCGATCGATCTTGCCGTTGGCGGTCAACGGCAGCTCGTCGATCTCGTAGAACGCCCCCGGCACCATGTAGCCGGGCAGCTTGCCGGCAAGGAACTCCAGCACGTCCGGCGGCATTTCGCCGGGGACCTGCGGCAGGACGAACGCGACGAGGCGCTTGGCCCCGCGCGGCTCGCCCTGCGCCACGACCACCGCGCCCCGTACGCCCGGGTGCTGCGCGAGCGCGGCCTCGATCTCGCCGAGTTCAATGCGATACCCCTGCACCTTGACCTGGAAATCCTCCCGACCGAGAAACTCGATCTCGCCGCTCGGCAGGAACCGGCCGAGATCCCCGGTGCGGTACAGGCGCTCCCCGGTCTCCGGGTGGACGACGAAGCTGGCCGCCGTTCTCGCCTCGTCCCGCAGATAGCCGCGGGCCACGCCGACGCCGCCGATGTAAAGCTGCCCGGGCACCCCGGTCGGTCGGGGCCGCATCGCGTCGTCGAGGACGTGGAAGGTCTGGTTCCGCATGGGACGCCCGTACGGAATGCTCGTCCAGTCCGACGGCACCTCCCCGACCTCGTGGAGGATCGACCAGATGGACGCCTCTGTCGCGCCGCCGAGGCTGACCACCCGGGGCGCCCCGAGCACCTGACGGATCCGGTCCGGCAGGGTCACCGGAATCCAGTCGCCGCTGAGCATGACCAACCGCAGCAGACCGGCGGCCTCCCGGAGGGTGAGGTGCTCGACGAACAACTCCATCAACGCCGGCACCGAGTTCCAGATCGTGACGTCGGCCTTGACGACGAGGTCGAGCCACGCCGCCGGGTCCCGGTGTGCCGCCGCCTCCGGGATCACCACCGCGCCCCCGACCGCGAGCGGTCCGAAGACGTCGTACACGGACAGGTCGAAGCTCAGCGACGACAGGGCCAGTGCCCGGTCGTCCTCGCCCACGTGGAAGCGTTCGTTGATGTCGACGACGGTGTTGAGGGCACCCCTGTGATCGATCATCACGCCCTTCGGCTGGCCTGTCGAACCGGAGGTGAAGATGACGTACGCGAGGTCCGCGGGCGTGGTGGCGATCGCGGGCAGAGCCGCCTCCGGCCGGGGCGTCAGTTCGTCCACCCGCAGCACGTCGACGTCGTCGAACCGCCGGGCGCCGGCGTCCGCAAGGCGCCCCTGGGTCAGCACCGCGCGAACCTGTCCGTGTTCCAGCAACAGGCGCACCCGCTCGTCGGGCAGCTCGGGGTCGATTGGCAGGTAGGCGGCACCGGCGGCGAGGATGCCGAGCACGGCGGCGCACTGCTCCCAGCCCTTGTCCATCACCACGGCGACGAGTTCGTCGGGGCGCACCCGCAGGCCCGTGAGGTGGGCGCAGACCGCCCGGGCGTGACCCGCCAGCTCGCCGTAGGTGAGGGTGCGGGTCGGCGTGATCACGGCCGGACGTTCGGGCACCCGGTTGGCCGTGGCGAAGAACGGCTCGTGCAACAGGCCGGCCGGCACCGCCCCCTCGGTGCGGTTGTACGAGGTGCGGACGGCAAGCTCGGTGTCGGGCACGAGCGGGCACACCGGGTCGGACCAGTGCGCCTCGTCGGCCGCGAGCCAGTCCAGCACCTTCAGCGTCGCCCCGTGCATCGCCGCGACCATGCCCTCGGGGAAGAGGCCCTCGACGGCGTCGATGTCCAGCACCAACGCGCCGTCCACCTCGTACACCTGGGTGTCGATCCAGATTTGCGGTGTCTGCGAGATGCTGTAGACCACCTCGCCGATCTGCGGATGCCCGCCGACGCCCTGGAAGAGGCTGGTGAACACCACCGGCATGACATCGGCCGCTTCGCCGCGTACCCGCTTCAGCTCCCGCGCCACGCGCACGCCGCTGAACAGCCCGTGATCCAGGTCCGAGAGGAGTTGATCGCGGACCGCCCGGGCACGTGCCTCGAACGGCGCCGCGGCGGCCACGTCGATCTCCAGCAGCGTCACCGACGTGAAGTCGCCGAGGATCGCGTCGACCTGTGGGTGCAGCGGCAGCCGGTTCGCCATCGGCAGGTTGAGGGTGAACCGCTGATTCTTCGACCAGGTGGCGACCACCTCCCCGTACGCGGCCAGCAACAGTGCGGTCGGAGTGAGGCCACGCCTCGCGGCGGCGGCCTTGACCCGGTTCCACTCCGGCGCCGGCAACTGCCCCGTCAGGCGGGCGAAACGCGGCGCGGTGATGGTCCCCGGATCGACTGCCAGCGGCAGCTCCGGGGCGAGGGCCAACGTCGGCACCCGCTCCTGCCAGTACGCGGCGGCCCGCCGGTACCGGTCGGTCTCCTGGGCGGCCTGCGCGGCGAGCACGTAGTCGCGGAAGCTCAACTCCAGCTCCGGCAGCGTGGCGTCCGGCTCGTGGTAGAGGAGGGTCAGCTCCCGCATCACGATGCTCGACGCCCACGCATCGGTGAGCAGGCCGTCGATGCTGTAGTGCACCCGGCCCAGGCCACCGTCCAACCGAGTGGCCCGCAGTTCGAACAGCGGCCAGCGGTCGGGGACGAAGACCTGATGCGACATCGCGGCGCGGGTCCGTTCCAGGGCCGCGGTCGCCTCGGTCGCCGGCCGAGCCCGCATGTCCTCGGTGGCGATCACGTAGTCCGGAACCTCGTCGAGGATCTGCTGTTCGCCGTGCGGCAGCACGACCGCCCGGAGCATCCCGTGCCGCCGGATCAGCCGGCGCAGCGCCCGCTCCAGCCTGGGCACGTCCAGCCCGGGGACGTCGAACTCCTCGTAGCCGTGCATGCCGACGTTGCCCAGATCGAACACGCCGGTACGGCCGATCCAGTACGCCTGCTGCACGTCGGTGAGCGGGAACGGCAGGTGTGCCGACGCCCGATCCGGGACGACCGCCGGCAGCGTCTCCGGCGCGGTGCCGCCGCCCGCTGCCCGGGCGGCGTCGACTGCGTTGGCGAGACCTCGGATCGTCGGCTCGGCGACGAAGGCGCGTAGCGGGACGTCCACCCCACAGACCCGGCCGACCTGCGCGACGAGCTGCGCGGCGAGCAGGGAGTGCCCGCCCAGCTCGAAGAAGCCGGCCGTGGGCGCGATGTCCGGCTCGCCGAGCAGGTCCGCGACGATCGCGGCCACCTCGCGCTCGGTCTGGCCCGCGTACTCGGGGAGGTCACTGGCCTTCGTCACGTTGCTCTCCTCGACCTCGTCGAGGGCCGTGACCAGGAGGTGGCCGGCGAAGGCGGCGGCGCCCACCACCCGCCCGACGGTCCGTTCGACCGCCGACAGATCACCGGCGGGCCACAGGTAGACCGCCCACTTCACCTCGGACTCACGGCCGTTGGCGGCCACGTGGGCGGCGATCCGACCGGCGAGCGGCGTCTCCGGCGTGCCGCCGAGAACGTGCACCTCAACGGCGGTGACCGCACCTCGCGGGTCGGCGCCCACCTCGGCCAGCATGGTCAGGGCCAGGTCGACGGGGGCCCGGCCGTCCACGGTGACGAGGATCGTCGCGGGGGTGGCGCTACCGTTCCGGTCGGCGCTGAGGTCCTCGACGGCGGCCCCGCGGGCGGTGAGACCCCGGCGGAACGCGGCGGCCGCCTCCACGTCCCCGGCGAGCAGGTAGCGCGCGCCGGTGTGCCGGTCCGGCGGGGCGACCGGCGCCGGGACGACATCCGGCACGAAGCGGTGCGGGCCGCGCAGGGCGACGACCGGCTCGGGACGCGCCAGGCGAATCTCCGCCGCCACCGCGGCGGCCAGACGCCGGGCGGCAGCCGGTGTCGGTGCCGGGACCACGTCGAGCAGCGTCCGGGTGCCCGGCGTGCCGCCGGCCGCCCAGCCGGTGAGCACTCCTAGCGTCGGCGCCAGTTCCTCCGTACCTGTGACGTCGAGTGCGCCGACGGCGATGACCACGATCCGCGGGTAGGCGGCGCCCCGAGCGGCGAGGGCCGCGTCGAGGGCGGCGAGGGCCGGCAACGGGTCGCCCTGCCCGGCCGCGAACAGCACGCCGGTGATCCGCTCGTCCGACGCCAACTGCGCGGAGAGCCGTCCGGCGACCGGGTCGAGGGCGGCCGGGACCACCCGGGCGCCCGCCTCTCGCATCTGGTCGACGACATCGTCCGGGAGGCCCGCGCCGCAGGCCAGCCAGATGCCGGCCGCCGCGCCCACCGGCCCACCGAGCCCGGTCCGGCGGAAGCCGCGCACGGCAAGCCCATCGCCACCCGACTGGACCGCGACGAGACCCCGCGGAGGATCAACCCAGCATCGCTCACGCTCGAACGGGTACGTGGGCAGGACGGTCCGTCGTGGCTTCTCGGTGCCGTGCAGCGCCGCCCAGTCGACCGGGGTACCCAGCCGCCACAGCGCCCCCACGGCGGTGAGCAGTTCGGTCTCCCCGTCGGCGTCCCGCCCGGCCGACGGCAGCGAGGCGACGGCGCGGGCGGCCGGCCCGCCGGCGAGGCGGGTCAGCACCCGTCCCGGGCCGACCTCCAGCAGCACGGCGTCCGGGCGGTGCAGCGTCGCCAGACCGTCGGCGAAACGGACGGTCGACCGCAACTGTCGGGCCCAGTACGCGGGGCTGGTTGCCTCCTCGGCGGTGATCCAGGTGCCGGTCACGTTCGATACGAAGGGAATCTCCGGCGCCGATCGCCGCACCTTGGCGACCTCCGCCTCGAATGCCGTCGCGGCGGCGTCCATCGAGCGGGAATGGAACGCGTGCGAGGTGACCAGCGGAGTCGAGGCCAGCCCCCGCTCGCGGAGCCGGACCGCGAACGCCGCGACGTCGTCGGGCGCCCCGGAGACGGTGCACTGCCGGGGCCCGTTGACGGCGGCGACGTCCAGCCCGTCGTCGAGCAGTGGCAGCAGCTCCGCCTCGGGCAGCGGCACCGCGAGCATCGCGCCCGGTGCCGCCTCCTGCATGAGCCGGCCGCGGCCGGCGACCAGCCGCAGCGCGTCGGGCAGCGAGAACACCCCGGCCAGGCAGGCAGCCACCATCTCGCCGACGCTGTGCCCGAGCAGCGCCACCGGGCGGACCCCCCAGGACGCCCAGAGCTTCGCCAGCGCGTATTCGACGACGAACAGCGCGGGCTGCGCGTACCGAGTCTGGTGGAGCAGGTCCTCGGCGGTGGCCCGCTCGGCGTCGGTGGGGTACAGCAGGCGACGGATATCCCTGCCGAGCAGCGGTTCCAGCAGTACCGCCGCTTCGTCCACCACCGTGCGGAAGACCGGCTCGTCGGCGTACAGGGCGTGGCCCATGCCGACGCGCTGCGCACCCTGACCGGGGAAGGTGAAGAGAACCTCCCGGTCGGTGGCGCTCTCGGCGGCCCCCGCGGGGGCCGGCCGGTCCAGCGCCGCGGCGGCCGCGGCGGGACTGTCGCCCACCACCGCCCGGCGGTACGGCAGGGTCCGGCGACCCTGTTGCAGGGTGTACGCCACCTCGGCCAGTGGCACGTCCGGGTGCGCGGTCAGGTGTGCGGCGAGCCGGGCCGCGGTCGCGTCGAGGGCTGTGGGCGTGGCCGCCGAGATGGGCAGCACGTGCCGGCGTCGCCCCTCGGCAGTGGTCGGCGCCGGTTCGGGCGCCTCCTCCAACACGACGTGGGCGTTGGTCCCCCCGATGCCGAACGAGCTGACTCCGGCACGCCGCACCTGGTCGGGCCACGGGCTGTGGGTCGTGGCGATCCGGAAGGGACCTCCGTCCAGGCCCAGCTCGGGGTTGGGCGCGGTGAAATGCAGCGATGGCGGGATCTCCCCCGCCCGCAGCGCCAGCACTGCCTTGATCAGACCGACGACCCCGGCGGCGGTGTCGAGGTGCCCGATGTTCGTCTTGACCGAGCCGAGGGCGATCCGGCCGGCCGGCACGCCGTGGAACACGCTCTTCAGCGCGGCCACCTCGATCGGATCGCCGAGCGGGGTGCCGGTGCCGTGGGCCTCGACGAAGCCGATCGTGTCGGGTTCGACGGCCGCGACGGCGAGTGCCTCGGCGATGACGTCGGCCTGCCCGTCCACGCTCGGCGCGGTGAAGCCGACCTTGCGGGCACCGTCGTTGTTCACCGCCGAACCCCGGATCACCGCGTGGATCACGTTGCCGTCGGCGACCGCGTCGGCGAGCCGCTTGAGGACGACGACCGCCGCGCCGCTACCGGCCACCGCGCCGGTGGCGTCGGCGTCGAACGCGCGGCAGTGCCCGTCGGCGGACAGGATGCCGCCTTCGGCGTACCGGTAGCCGCGCCGACGGGCGATGACTGTGGCACCACCGGCCAACGCGACGTCGCACTCGCCGGCGAGCAGCGCCTGGGCCGCCGTGTGCACCGCGACCAGCGACGTCGAGCAGCCGGTCTGCACGCTGATGCTGGGACCGTGCAGGTTCAACTTGTAGGACACCCGCGTCGGTACGAAGTCCTTGTCGTTGCCGAGGGACGTCTGGAACGCGCCTACCCGCGCCACCAGGTCCGCGTTGGGCAACAGGTTGTGCAGGAGATACGAGCTCTCCCCCACCCCGGCGTAGACGCCGGTCACCGCGTCCGCCGCGTCGAAGGCGTGCCCGGCGTGCTCCAGCGCCTCCCAGGCGCACTCCAGGAAGATCCGGTGCTGCGGGTCGAGCAATTGCGCCTCGCGTGCCGAGAAGCCGAAGAAGCGGGCGTCGAAACCGGCAGGGTCGGCGAGGACACCCTGGGCGCGGACGTAGTCGGGGCGGCCGAACTCCTCCGGCGAGACACCGTCGGCGATCAGGTCGGCCTCGCTGAGCGTGGTGACGGACTCGACGCCGTCGCGCAGGTTGCGCCAGAAGTCGTCGAGGGTGTCGGCTCCGGGAACCCGGAGCGCCATCCCGACGACGGCGAGGGCGGTGTCGGGCAGCGAACGTCCCTCGGTCATCATGCTTCTCCCGTGTGTCGGGGCCCGCCCGGCCGACGTCGCGGCGGTCGTTCCCGCTGGATGGTTCTGCGCGTCTCCGCGCGGTGCTGTCCGGTGCTCGGCACCGACGGCGGTTCCCCGGTCGCCAGGTGTCGGGCAAGCGCACGCACGGTGGGATGCCGGAACAGGTCCACGATCGGCACCGGGCGACCCAGCCGTTCGGCCAGCCGGGCCTGCACCCGCACCACGAGCAGCGAGTGCCCGCCGATGTCGAAGAAGTTGTCCTCGGCGCCGACGTGCTCCACCGTCAGCACGTCCCGCCAGATCGCCGCCACCGTCCGTTCCAGGTCGCCGCCGGGCACCGTGTCCCCGGTGGGGGCCTGCGTCGGCGGAGGCGGAAGAGCGCCCCGGTCGACCTTGCCGCTCTCGCCGCGCGGCAACCGGTCGATCGGGACGATCACCGCCGGCACCATGTAGCCGGGCAGCCGGTCCGCCAGGTGCGCGCGCAGCGCCGCCACGTCGACGTCGAGCGGCGTCACGTAGCCGACCAGGGTGGGCCGCCCGGGCACGTCCTCGCGCAGCATCGCCGCGGCCTCCACGACCCGAGGGTGAGTGCCGAGCGCCGCCTCGACCTCGCCCAACTCGATCCGGAAGCCGCGCAGCTTGATCTGGTCGTCGTTGCGGCCGAGGAACTCCAGCACCCCGGCGGCGCCAAGGCGTACCCGGTCGCGGGTGCCGTACATCCGGGCACCGGGTGGCCCCCACGGATCGGGCACGAAACTGGTGGCCGTACGGGCCGGGTCGTTGACGTAGCCCTGCGCCACGCCCGGACCGCCGAGCCAGAGGTCGCCCGGAACCCCGCGCGGCACCGGCCGCAGCCCGCCGTCGAGGACGTACGCCCGCACACCGGGCAGTGGTCGCCCGATGGAGACGGTGCCGCTGACGCCTTCCCGGTCGCCGCACGGTTCGTGGACGGTGGCGGTGATGGTGGTCTCCGTCGGGCCGTAGGCGTTGAGCCACCGGACGTGCGGCGCGGCCGTACGCCACTGGGCGAGCCTCCCCGCGTCGACCCGCTCGCTGCCGACCACGACGAGCCGTAGGTACGGGCAGGAGGCGACCGGATGCCGGTCCAGGGCGGCGACCCATTCGTGCCAGTACGACGCCGGAAGGTTGAGCACGGTGAGCCGCTCCCGGTCGGCCAACGCGGTCAGCTCGTCGAGGCCGGGTACCGGTCCGACCGGCGGCAGCACCACGGTGCCGCCGCGGATCAACGTCGCGAACAACTCCTCCGCGGCCACGTCGAAGGTGAGCGCGGCGAACTGGAGCACCCGGTCGGCGGGGGTGAGCGCGTAGTGCCGGGCCACCGCCTCCAGCGTGTGCACCAGGTTGCCGTGACTGACGAGTACGCCCTTGGGCAGGCCGGTGGTGCCCGAGGTGTAGAGCACGTACGCCGACGCCGACGGGTGCACCGGCACCGGCACGGCGGACGCCGCGGTGGCGAACGCGTCCTCGACTGTGGTGAACGGCACGGCGGTGTCGGGCGGTCCGGCGGCCCGTGAGCCGAGTACCAGCACGGCGGCGGAGTCGGCGAGGACGTACGCCAGCCGTTCCCGCGGGATCGACGGGTCCAGCGGCACGTACGCGGCACCCACGGACAGGACGCCGAGCAGGGCGGCTGGCCAGTCGAGGGTGCGGTCCAGCAGCACGGCGACGGTGTCGCCGGGGCGTACCGCCCGGCTGGCCAGGTGGGCGTGCACGGCGGCCGCGCGAGCCGCCAACTCCGCATGGCTGAGCGTCCGCCCGCCCTGCACGACTGCGGGCCGGTCCGCCCACCGCCCCGCCGCAGCTCCCACCAACCCGTGCACCGTCGCCCCGGTCGTGGACAGGAGGGGCCTCCCGTCGTCGCCCTCGGTGCGGGCGGTGGCCCCTCCTGACGCCGGGGTCGGGTGCGCCGCGGCGACGACCGGGGCGGCCGGTGCGATCGGCTCGGGACCGGGCAGCAGGTCCAGGGTGGCGACCGGCATGTCGGGTGCGGCGAGCGCCGAGTCCAGCAGCGCCCGGTAGCTGTACGCCATCCGCTCGGCCGTGTCCCGGTCGAACAGGTCGACGTCGTATTCGACGATGCCGCGCAGCTCACCCTCGGCGGTCGGCACCTCTTCCCAGGCCACGGTGAGGTCGAACTTCGCGACCCGGCCGGGCGGCTCGGCAACCGCGACGGACAACCCCGGGAACGCGTCGGTCGACGCCGGCACGTTCTGCGCCGACAGCATGACCTGGAACAGCGGGGTGCGGCTGGGGTCACGGGGTGGCCGGACCGCCTCGACGACCTGCTCGAACGGCACGTCCTGATGCTCGTACGCGCCGAGGACCGTGTCCCGGGCGCGGGCCAGCAGGTCGGCGAACGTGTCGGTGTCCCGCCAGCGGGCCCGCAGCACGACCGTGTTGACGAAGAAGCCGATGAGATCGTCGAACTCGGGACGGGTGCGTCCGGCCACCGGGCTACCGACACTGACGTCACGCACGTCCGCGTACCGGCCCAGGAGCAGTTGGAATGCGGCGAGCAGCACCATGAAGCGGGTGACGCCGTGCCGCCGGGCCACCTCGTCGAGCCGCTCGAGGATGGCTGCGGACAGCCGTACGTCGAAGGTCTCGCCCACGTGCCGGAGGGTTGCCGGGCGGGGCCGGTCGGTCGGCAGGTCCAGCGCGGCGGGGGCGCCGCCGAGCTGGTCCACCCAGTACGTGAGCTGCTCCGCCCGGGCCGGGCCGGCCAGCAGGTCGCGCTGCCACCTGGTGTAGCCGGGGTAGTCGACGGTGAGCGGAGCCGGGGTGGGCGCGGCGGTGGTGCGGGCCGTGTAGAGCGCACCGAGATCGCGGATCAGCACCCCGACCGACCCGCCGTCGAAGACGGCGTGATGCATGACCACAAGCAGCAGGCAGCGTCGATCGGACAGCCGGACCAGGAGCCACCGTGCCAGCGGCCCGGTGGCGAGGTCGAACGGCTCCGCGGTGGCGCGGCGCAGCAGGGCATCCGCGTGACCGTCCCCGCAGTCCGCCCCGCGCAGGTCGTGCACGGCGAGGACGACCGACGGTTGGTCGTCGATCACCTGCCGTGGCTCGCCGTCGATCGTCACCAGCCGGGTCCGCAGCGCAGCGTGGCGCCGGACCAGTGCGCACAGGCTCGCGTCCAACGCCTCCACGTCGAGCGGTCCGTCGATGGTGAACACCAGCGGCACCGAGTACAACGCCTGCTCGGGGTCGAGCCGGTCGAGGAACCACAGCCGTTGCTGCGCGTACGACAGCGGATGCGGCCCCTTGTCGCCGGCGACGGGGACCGGCGGTCGTGCCTCCCCGTGTCGGGCCCCGGCGATCCGTGCGGCCAGCGCGGCGACCGTGGGCGCCTCGAAGACCGCGCGGACGCCCAGTTCGACGCCCGCACCGGCGGCGACCCGCGCCACCATCTGCGCGGCGAGCAGCGAGTGGCCGCCGAGGGCGAAGAAGTCGTCATCGGCCGACTCCACCGGCACGCCGAGCATCTCCCGCCAGGTCCGCGCGACCAGTTCCTCGACCGGACCGTGGGGCGCAACGCCGCCGACTCCCCGCACGCCGTGCCGCGCGGCCGGTTCGGGCAGCCCCGCCCGGTCCACCTTGCCGTTCGCGTTGAGCGGCAGCACGGCCAGTGGCACGTACCAGGCGGGCACCATCGCCTCGGGCAGCCGGGCCGCCAGGTGGGCGCGCAACTGCCCGGCCGGGATCGGATCGCCGACCGGTACGACGTACGCGACCAACCGGCGCGCGTCCCCGTCTCCCCGCACGTCCACGAAAGCCTCCCGGATACCCGGGCAGGCGGCGAGGGCGCCGGCGACCTCGTCGGGTTCGATACGGATCCCGCGAATCTTGACCTGGTTGTCGACGCGACTGAGGAACTCCAGTTGGCCGTCCTCCCGCCACCGCACCACGTCGCCGGTCCGGTAGAGGCGCTCGCCCGGCTCGAAGGGGCTCGGCACGAACCGCTCGGCGGTCAGGTCGGGCCGGCCGAGGTACCCGTGCGCCAGGCCGGCGCCGCCGATGTGCAGCTCGCCCGGCACGCCGACGCCGGCCTGCCGACCGTGGTCGTCGAGGACGTACAGCCGGGTCCCGCCGACCGGCCGGCCGATCGGGACCCGGACCGCGTCGCCGGGCAGGTCGGTCACGTCCCAGGTCGCTGCGAACGTGGTGCACTCCGTCGGCCCGTACGCGTGGACCAGCCGCAACCCGGGCAGTGCCCCGCACAGCGCCGCGACGCGGCGGGCGTCGGCCGCCTCACCGCCGAAGATCAGACTGCGTAGCGGCGCGAAGATCGCCGGGTCGGCATCCACGCAGCGGTTGAACAGGGCGGTGGTGAGGAACATGGTGGTGACGCCGTGCGCGGCGAGGCGGTCCCCCAACCGGGCGGGCGTCAGCGCGTCGTCCTTGGCGACGCCGACCAGCCGAGCGCCGTTGAGCAGCGCACCCCACACCTCGAAGGTGGCCGCGTCGAACGACACGTTCGCCACCTGGGCGACCACGTCGGCCGGACCGAGGCTGACGTAGCCTGCGTCGCGGGCCAGCCGGACGATCCCGCCGTGGGTCACCTCCGCGCCCTTCGGACGCCCGGTCGACCCGGAGGTGTAGAAGACGGCGGCCCGTTGCGCGGGGTGCACCCGTGGCCGGTCGGCGGCGGTCCGTCCGACCGGCGGGAGCGGCCGGTCGACCCGCAGCACCGGCAGATCCCCCGCGAAGTCCACCGCGCCGTCGGCGATCAACAGCCTCGCGTCGCTGTCGCGCAGCATGTACTCCTGGCGCTCCGGCGGGTGCACCGGGTCCAGCGGCAGGTAAGCCGCCCCGGCGGCAAGCACCGCGAGCATCGCGACGACGAGGTCCGCGGAGGGTGCCATCGCCAGCCCGACGACGCCTCCCGGCGTGATCCGGTGGGCGCCCACGGCGGCCGCCAGTGCGTCGGCCCGCGCGCGTACCTCGGCGTAGGTGAGGGTGACGCCGTCGAATTCCACCGCGATCGCGTCCGGCGTCGCGTCGGCCCGGGCCAGGAAAGCCGCCGGCACCTCCGACGCTTCCGCGGAACTCTCGCCGGTGCCCCACGCGGCGAGCAGTGCGCGCTCCCCGGCGCAGGTGTGCGCGAGGGTCGAGACCGCAGCCTCGGGCGTGGCGAGGGCGTTGTCGAGCAACGTCAGGTAGTGGTCGCTGAATCGGCGGATCGTCGCCCGGTCGAACAGGTCCGGGTCGTAGCCGATCACGCCGGACAGCCCGTCCGCCGTCGGCTCGCCCCAGCTCACGGTCAGGTCGACCGGCACGTCACCCGTCGCCGGAACCGCGTCCTGTGCCAGCACGACCGGGCAGAGCACGGCCCGGCTCGGATCGGGGGGCAAGCCCAACGCCTCGGCCACCCGGGCGAGCGGGACGTCGGCGTGCGCCACCGCCGCCCGGCTCGCCGTCGCGACCCGGGCGAACAGTTCGGCCGCCGACGGGTCGTCCGCCCACCGGGTACGCAGCGCCACCAGAGCACCGGCCACGAGCGTGCCCACCATCACGTCCCGGGTACCGGTGCGCCGACCCAGCACCACCTGTCCCACCGCCAGCAACGGCGCGAGGGGCGGGACGCCGTACGAACTGCTGACCTCGATCAGCCGACGGGCGGTGTCCCGGCCGGCCGTGAGCGGGATCTGCTCGATCCGGTTGCGTCGGCGGGCCGGCCGGACCCGGTCCGTGACCAGATCCAGGGTGGACGCCCCGGCCAGGTGATCTCGCCAGTAGGCGGGACCGGTCGACGGCTGCGCTCCGGTCACGACGCCGACGCCGCTGAGTCGGCGGTACCCCCGCGCGGGCCGGCCGGCTCCGCCACTGAGCCAACCAGCGCCTCCGCCCGGTCGTGCTCGACCATCCGTCCACTGCTCATCGTCACCACCCGATCGGCGCCCGCCAGGGTCTCCCGGCGATGGGCGATGGTGAGCACGGTGGCTCCGACGAGGTCGGACGCGAGCAGCCGCTGGATCCGGGCGTCGCTCTCGGCGTCGAGGTTGGCGGTTGCCTCGTCGATGAGGACGAGCTTCACCTCGCGCAGCAGCGCCCGGGCCAGGCACAGCAGTTGGCGCTCGCCGGCGCTGAGCCGGCCGCCGCCGGCCGACATCACCGCGTCGAGGCCGTCTCCGCCCGCGCCGAGCAGCCGGTCGGCAAGACCGACCTTGGTGAGCACGGCGATGATCTCCTCGTCCGGGTACACCCCGGCCGGGTCGAGGTTGTCCCGCACTGTGCCGGGCAGCAGCACCGGGTCCTGCGGCACCACCTCGACCGCCGCCCGCAGGTCTGCCAGCCGCAGCGTCGCGGTGTCCACCCCGTCGACCAGGACGCGCCCGTGCTCCGGCTGCACGATCCGCAGCAGCGCGGTGAACAGACTGGACTTGCCGCTGCCGGTCCGACCCACGATGCCGACCTTGCTGCCGGCGGGTGCGTCGAACGAGACACCGTCCAGCGCCGGCGGGGCGCCCTCGGCGTAGCGCAGGGTGACACCCTCGAAGCGGACCTCGCCCGCCGTCGGCCAGCCCGCCGGAGCCGGCCGACCGTCGGTGCTCTCGACCGGCAGCCGGGTGTAGTCGTCCACGCGCTCGAAGCTGGCCAGCGACAGGTCCATCATCTGCACCGTCATCAGGCTCATGGCCAGCGCCTCCATGAGGGCGTACACGAGGCTGATCCCGACGCCGGCCAGACCGGCGCCGATCCCGCTCACCGTGACGATCAGCATCCCGTACGCCAGCAGGACGACCGCGCCCAACATGTCCAACCTCAGGTTGAAGTGCCGGGACAGCGCGTTGACGGTGTAGTCCGCGTGGTGCGCGGCCTGGGCCCGGCTGCCGAATGCTGCCTGGTAGCCGCGTACCCGGGTGGCCCGGCCCTCAATGGAGGTGACTCCCTCGATCGCCTCGCTGAGCAGCGCGAGCATCGGCTCGTTCGCCTGCTTTGACAGCCGGGACGCCGCCACCGTGCTGGCTCGGGTGAGCCGCTGCCACCGGAGGAACACCACCAGCAGCAGCGGCGCCGCGAGCAGGATCAGCGGGCTGGTGAACGCAAGCGCGGCCAGCGGCACGACCAGGCCGACCACGACCCGCAGGGTGTCCATGGTGGTCTCGGGCAACTCCAGGTCGATGGTCTCCATGTCACCGGAGAACCGGGCCAGCACGCGGCCTGAGGAGTTGCGGTCGAAGAACGACAGCGGGGCCCGGAAGACCCGGTGCAGCATTGAATTGTGCAGGTTCCGGCCGGCCGTCACGCCCCGGGCGAAGGCGAAGCTGAACAGTCCCCGGTCCAGCACGAGCGCCAACAGCCCGATGGCGGCGAAGACGGCCGCGTAGAACGGCGTGTCCTGCCCCGCGTGCTCGGTCCAGTGACCGAGCCAGAACGACGAACCGCCGAGCACCGCCTGACCGCCGGCGGCCAGCCCGAGAAGCACCACGACCAGGGCGCCCGGCACGAGCAACTGGAGGTAACGACGGTAGGTGGCCGTGCCGACCCCGCCTGCCCGGACCACCTCGGCGGGATCGTCGACGATCTCCTCGATGGTCTCCTCGGGCCCGCCGGCGTCGAGGTCGGGCTGGGCGGTGGCCTCGGCGGCGACGGCCGGCAGCAGCTCCGGCATCCGGGCCGCGACCTCCGCGAACGGGCCCGCCGCGACCACCCGCCCACCGTCGAGGACCAGCACCCGGTCAGCCCGCCGGGCCACGTCGAGGCGGTGGGTCGCCACGATCCGGGTACGGCCGGCGAGCACCCCGTCGAACAGGTTCTCCAGGATGGTGCCGGCCACCGCCTCGTCGACCGCGCTGGTGGGGTCGTCGAACAGATAGACGTCGGCGTCCTCGTACGCGGCCCGCGCCAGCGCGATGCGCTGCCGCTGCCCGCCGGAGAGGTTCGCCCCACGCTCCCCGATCACGGTGGCGTCCCGGGCCGGCATCGCCGCCAGGTCCGCCTCCAGGGCGGTGGCGCGGACGACAGCCGCGTACCGATCGGGGTCGTCCGGGGAGAAGCAGCGGATGTTGTGCGTGACGCTGCCCTCCATGATCCAGGGCTGCTGCGGCAGGTAGACCACGCTGCCGCCGACACGCGCGGAGCCGGCGGAAGCCGGCATCGTCCCGGCGAGCGCGGAGAGCAGCGCGGACTTGCCGCTGCCGACCCGGCCCAGTACGCAGACCAGCTCACCGGGGGCGACCCGCAGATCGACACCGGCCAGGACCGGTGCCGCGTCGGCGTCGGCGCCGGGCCAGACGAACGACGCGCCGTCGAGGTCGACAGCCCCGGCCGGCGTCCCGTCGTCCTTCGTGGTCCCGGTGTCGTCCGGTGCCTCCAGGAACGTCGTCACCTTGCCGAACGCCACCCGCCACTCATTGCGCATGTCCAGGTAGCGCACCAGCTCGGGGAGTTGGGACCGGAGAACGGTGAGCACGGCGATCGCGGCGAAGACGTCCGCGGCCCGCAACTCGTTGCCGAGCGCCGCGTACGTGACGAGGGTGGCCATCACCATCAGCACCGGGGCTGCGGCATTGACCAGATAGAGCGTGGCGAGACGCTTCTGCCTGCGGACCAGCAGCTCGTTGAGCACTGCGCGCTCGCGGTCCACCGCCTGCTCGGCGACGTCCTCCCAACCGTGGGTACGCAGCGTCCGTATGGCCGCCAGATAGTTGCTGACCAGACCGATCCGTACGCCGTTCGCCTCGCGGATCGGCGGCACCAGCGCGAACACCCGCTCATTGGCCACGTGGGACAGCCACAGCCCGGCAATGAGGATCGCGATGCCGACGAGCGCCGCCCAACCCAGCAGTACCCACAGAATCACGCAGGAACCCGCGATGCCCAGTGGGACCGCCCACGCCATGTGGGTGAACGCGACCCGCCCGACGCGTCGCGCGTCCGAGGATGCCAGGGTGATGACCTCACCCGTGGGGTGGGCCAGCCGCGCCCCTCGGTCCATGCCCAGGTACTTGCGCAGGATCTCCATACGCAGCAGCCCGGTGATCGAGTGGGCGGTCTTCCACACCTCGGACCACTGGTGCTTGTGGGCCAGCGAGTCCAGGATGTAGAAGCCGGCCAGGCCGGCGGCGATGAGCAGACCCTCCGTGACCGGGCCTCGACCGTCGCCCTCGAACCAGGCGATCAGCGCACGCACCAGCAACGGCCCGAGGGTCGCGCAGGCCTGGTAGGCCAGGAAGATCAGAGCGGCCCACCAGAACCGTCGGCGGTAGGTCTGGTACAGAGCCCGACGCAGCCCGTCCGGCTGACCACGCCGGGCGGCCCAGGCGCGGTCGAAGACGGGGGTGACCCGCTCCAGGTGGTCGTAGCGGGGAGGCGTCAGGCTGTCGGACAGTTCCAGCGGGCGGCGCAGGGCCGTCTTCACCAGGACCGACGGCCACTGGACGAAGAGACGGGAGAGGACTCCGGCGTCCTGCTCGGCGCTGGGGCGTACTGGCGTGTCGATGTTCGCCACGGTTACTCGTTTCCGGCGAGGGCGAGCGGAGCGAACCCGTAGGCGCGTTCCAGGGCGGTACGGACGGTCTCCGGCAGATAGCGGCGCATCGCGTCGAACTCACGGGCGCGGCTGAGCTGTTTGGCCTCGGCGAACCGGGGTCGCTGCTCCAGCCAGTTCGCCACCGTCAGCGCGGCGAGGTCGGCGTACTGGCCGCCGGTGACCCCGACGCACCCGCCGGAGCGGTCCTCCAGCAGAAACGGCGGGCCGTCGAACGCGGCGTCGAAGAGGGCGCTACGGGTGACAGTGCCGAACAGGTACGCCAGCGTCTCCGCCTCGGCCCCGATCAGCTCCCGCACGGCCGGCCGTAGCTCGTGCGGGATCGCGCCGGTCGGGTAGATCTCGGTGCCGTACACCGAGTGGAACAGTCCCGCGTCGCACAGCGCCGGCCCCGAACCCCACTCCGCCAGCAGGTCGTGCACGCCCCGCAGGTGCGCCAACAGGTTGGCCTCCGAGTGCGCCAGGTCGGCGACGCCGTTCGACTCCAGAAAGGCGATCTTCTCCGCGTAACCGGTCACGCCGACCCCCGGCTGCCGTACGACCCGGTCATCGCCACCAGCGTCTTGCGCGGCCCGGTGAAGCTGGACCGGCCGTGGGCCATGGCCATGTTGTCCACGACCAGCAGGTCGCCCTGCTGCCAGGGGAAGGCCAGCGACTCGGCGTCGAACGCGTCGCGAATCGCAGCGAGGTCGGCGTCGGTGATCGGACTGCCGTCCCCGAGGTATGCGTTGCGCGGCAGGTCCTCCTCGGCCATCAACTCCAGCAGCGCCTCCCGGGTGGCCTCGGGCAGGTTGGAGACGTGGAAGAGGTGGGCCTGGTTCATCCACACCGTCCGCCCGTTCACCGGGTGGATCGCGACCGCCTGGCACGTCTCGCTGGTCCGAAGATCGCCGCCGTCCAGCCATTCGTAGGTGATGCCGCGCTCACGGCAGAAATCCTCCACGCCCGCGCGGTCCATCCCGGGGAACGTCTCCTGCCAGGAAACCCCGAGGCCGGTGCGGTAGTTACGCACGTAGCGCACGCCGTGCCGTTCGAACCGCTCCCGGATGTCGGCCGGGATCCGCTGCCAGACGGCGTGGCTGTCGGCGAGCGGAGTCTCCCCACCGGTCTGCGCCGGGATGTGCGAGTAGAAGAAGAGCCGCCGCGGCCACACACTGGTGTAGGCCATCTCGTTGTGCAGCGGGATGACCTCGCTGGCCGGGTACTCGGTGGAGGTGTAGACATCGCCGACCTTGCTACGCGGGGTCGATCGATAGGTGTATTCGGCCATCTCCTCGCCGAAGACGCGGACGAAGGCAGAGAAGGCCGGTGCGTCCGGGGCGTCGAAACCGCGCAGCAGGACGGCCCCGTAGGCGTCCAGCCGCTCGTTGATCACGTCCAGGTGCTCCGACGCCCACCCGGCGGGCGAGATCCCGGGCGCGGTGGCCTCGATGCACGCCACCCGGTTGCGCTCGGGGTAGAGGCAAGATTCTTTTACGTTGTCCATGTCGCAGGTCCCTCCGGGGACGTCGGATCGGGGTCGGGGTCGGGGTCAGTCGCCGTCGGGCCGGACGAACGACCGGAGGGCGGCCAGGATCAGAGCCCCGAGCCGCTCGATGTTCTCGCGATCGTTCAGGTTGCGGCTGTACTTCAGATGCAGCTGCAGCTCGCCGTCCTGGAAGCGGCCGAAGACCTGCAACTTGTGCATCCGTTGTAGCTGCGGCATCGGCCACAGGTCTTCGATGGGCGGTCCGAGCAGCGGCGATTCCTCGGGCTCGTGCGTGAACTCACCCCAGTTGTTGAGCAGGATCGGCGGCTTGCCGAGCGGGGCGAGAGCCTCCGCCACTTCCGGGCGCGCGCCGGTGTAGCGCAGCAGGCCGTAGGCGAGCCCTCGCCGGGGGACCAGACCGATCTGCTCGCGGACCGATTCCAGCAGCGCCCGCGGGCCGGGCTTCTCCGCCCGGTGCAGCAGGCGGGGTGAGGTCATCGAGAACCGGCCGATGGCACGGGACAGATCGAGATCGTCCCCACCCATCTCCCGACCCCGGGCCACCACGTCCACGAGGAGCGAGGACTGACCGGACCAGTCGGTGAAGCCTTGGAGCACGGCGGCGAGCAGACCGTCGTTGACGCTCAGCCCGTACTCGCGCGGCAGCAGCCGGCGCAGCTCGGCCGTCTCGGCCGCGTCGAGACCGACGGCGATGGTCTCCTCCGACGACATGCAGTCGTCGCCGTCCTCATGGTCCAGCGGCCAGGTCGGGACGGGCTCCTGGGCCAGCGCCGTCCAGTAGTCGACGTCCTCGGTCAACTCGGTCGACCGGGCGAGCGCGTCCAGGTTCCGTGCCCATGCGGCGAAGGTGGCCGTCGATGCCGGCAACCGCGGATCCTGACCAGCCTCCAGCGCCTCGTACGCGGTCCGCAGGTCCTCGACGAGGACGTCCCAGGAGCTGTTGTCCATCAACTGGTGGTGGACGATCACCGCGAGCATGTCGGGTCGCGAAGCGCCGAATCGGATCAGGGCGATCTGCAGCAACGGTCCATTCGCCAGGTCGAGCCTGCGGTGCAGGGACCGGTCCAGCCGCCGGAAGGCGACCTCCTGCTCCGCCGGGTCGAGCGCCGACAGGTCGACGCTGATGAACGGCGTGGGCTGGTACGGCTCGTTCACCCGCACGGAGAGCCTGCCGTCCGTGCTCGGGAAGCTGATCCGCAGCGAGTCGTGGTGCGTGACGACCGCCGCCACCGCCCGCTCCACCAGCGCCGGGTCCAGCGGGCGGGCCGCCTCGAACATGAAGATGTGCGTGTAGACGTGCGGGTCGGCGAAGTTCCGCTCGGCGAAGGCGAGGTGCGACGGTACGGGCGGTATCGAGCCACTGTCCGTACGGCGGTCCCCGCCGACGTCCGCCCCGGTGGCGCCCGCTGCGGTGGCGGCTGGTCCACCGGCGATCGACGCGAGGCCGGCGATCGTCGGATGCGCGATGAACTGCGCCGGGGTGATCACTACCCCCGCCTTGCGGGCACGGTCCACCACCCGGATCACATGCAACGAATCCCCACCCAGGGCGAAGAAGTCGTCCCGCACACCCACCGACGGCAACCGCAGCACCGCCCGCCAGATCTCGGCCAGAATCTCCTCCACCGGGTTGCGGTGCGTCTGCAGGTCGTCGGCGACCGCGGCGAGGCCGGCGATCGTCGGATGCGCGATGAACTGCGCCGGGGTGATCACCACCCCCGCCTTGCGGGCACGATCCACCACCCGGATCACATGCAACGAATCCCCACCCAGGGCGAAGAAGTCGTCCCGCACACCCACCGACGGCAACCGCAGCACCGCCCGCCAGATC
>NZ_JBFAQS010000001.1:22720-216766 GCF_040678875.1 Micromonospora sp. NPDC049274 | reverse complement strand
TCTCGGCCAGTACCTCCGCCGTCCGGCCCTGCGGGGTGTCCTCCCGCGCACCGGGGGTTCCGCGGCCGGGCGTCGTCAGCGCGGCCCGGTCGACCTTGCCGTTGGGCAGCCGGGGCAGGCGCTCGACCAGCACCACCGTCGGCATCATGTAATCCGGCAGTTTCTCTCGCAGAGCGGCGCGTAGGCCGTCAACGGACAGCGCGGCCCCGGGCCGTGCCGCCACGTGCGCGACGAGCCGCCGATCGTCCGCACCGTCGTCGTCGCAGATCACCACACACTCGCCGACGCCGTCCAGGCCGGACAGCACCGCGGCGACCTCGTCCGGCTCGACCCGATGCCCCCGGATCTTGAGCTGATCGCCGATCCGGCCGAGGAACTCGATCGTGCCGCTGGACAGGAGCCGCCCCCGGTCGCCCGTGCGGTAGAGCCGCCGGCCGGACGGGCCGAGCGGATCGGCGACGAACCGTTCGGCGGTCAGGGTCGGGTCGCCGAGATAACCGCGGGCCAGGCCCGGGCCGCCGACGACGATCTCACCGGGCAGGCCGGTCGGGACCGGGCGCAGGTCGCTGTCTACCACGTACACCCGGGCGCCCGGGATCGGCCGGCCGAGCGGCACCACCGCGCGTCGGCCCTCCCGGTCGGTGCGGACCTCGGCGGCGGCGACGATGCCGGTGGTCTCGGTCTGGCCGTACATGTTGACCATCCGGGGCGTCACGCCCGGCGCGCTGCGGATCGCCTCCGGCAGGTCGTAGCGAAGCGGTTCACTGGCGGTGAGCACCACCTGTGGCCGCCAACCGTCCCGACGGGCCAGGACCGGCTGGACGACCCGCAGGTAGGACGGAACCAGGTCCAGCACCTGCACCCCGTGCGCGGCGGCATGGTCGAGCAGTGCCTCCGGGTCGGCCAACTGCGCCCGGTCGGCGACGACCACGTGGCCGCCCGCGGCGAGTGGTACGGCGAACTGCCGCACCGACGAGGAGAACGCGAACGACGCCGTGTGCAGGAACACCGGCTCGTCGGGCAGGGCCAGCGCGGCCGGCAGCCCGTCCAGGTACGCCGACAGTCCACCGTGGGTGACCACCACACCCTTCGGCAGTCCCTTGGTGCCCGAGGTGTAGACCACGTACGCGGGGCACTCCGGCCGGAGGTCGGGCGTCGGGCGCGGCCCGGCCGGGACGGGCAGGTCCCCGATCGTGAGCACGTCGCCGGCACCTTCGGGCACACCGCCCACCAGGGCCTGCGTGGTGAGGGTCACCGCCGGCCGGGCGTCCGCCACGATCGCGGTCAACCGGTCCGCCGGGTAGGCCGGGTCGAGCGGCACGTACGCGCCACCAGCTTCCAGCACTGCGAGCGCCGCTACCACCACATCGGCGCCTCGGTCGAGGTACAACGCGACCATCGTCTCGGGACCAACACCGCTGCCGGCCAGCACCCGGGCCAGATCCCCGGCCCGCCGGTGCAGCTCGCCGTAGGTCAAGGTATCGCCGCCGCCGGTGACCGCCGCGGCAGTGGGCCGCCGCTGCGCCTGCTCCGCCACCCGGCTGGTCAGCGTGCGGTGCAGGGCGGTCTCGGGCAGCGCCGGGCCGTGCGCGAACGCGTCGAGGCGCTCCCGCTCGCCGGGTAGAAGGACGTTCACGTCGAAGACGCGCTGCTCCGGGTCGCGGACCAGGCGGTCCAGCACCGCCTCGAGGCGGGCCATCATCGCTTCGACGGTGTCCGCGTCGAACAGGTCGGTGCTGTACTCGGCGTGCCCCTCGATCCCGTCCTCGGTCTCCCAGAGGTCGACCAGCAGATCGAAGCGGGCGGTGCACTGCTCGTTGTCGATCGACGTGAGGGTGAGGCCGGGACCCGGGTCGGGTAGCCCGCCCGGGGCGTTCTGCAACGCGAACCGCACCTGGAACAGGGGTGAGTGGCTGAGACTGCGGGTGGGCGCCACGGCGTCGACCACCATGTCGAACGGGACGTCCTGGTGGGCGTAGGCGCCGTGGGCCGCCGTGCGGACCCGCTGCAGGAGTTCGCGGAATGTGGGATCGCCGGACAGGTCGACCCGCAGTGCCAGGGTGTTGGCGAAGAACCCGACCAGGTTCTCCAGTTCGGTGCTGGTGCGGTTGGCGATCGGCGTGCCCACGGTGACGTCCTGTTGCCCGCTGAGCCGGGCCATGAGCACGTCGAACCCAGCGAGCAACGCCATGAACAGGGAGACCCCCTCCCGGCGGGCCAACTCGGCCACCGAGCGGGACAGGCCGGCCGACCATCGGACGTCGTGACGAGCGCCTCGGAAGGTCTGCACCGGTGGCCTCGGCCGGTCGGTGGGCAGGTCCAGCGTCGGCAGGTCGGCGAGCTGCCGACGCCACCAGTCGAGCTGGGTGTCCAGTTCGGCACCCGTCAACCAGGACCGCTGCCAGAGCGTGTAGTCCACGTACGTGTGGGCCAGCTCCGGCAGGGGCGAGGACTGTCCCTGCGCGAATGCCCGATAGAGCGTCACCAGATCGTTCAACACGATGTTGAGCGACCAGCCGTCGGAGACGATGTGGTGCAGCGTCATCAGAAGCACGTGCGAGTCGGGGCGCAGCCGCACCAGAGTGCCGCGCAGCAGTGGCCCGGTGGCCAGGTCGAACAGGGTTCGACCCTCGGCGTCGAACAGCGCGCCCAGCCGCCGCTCCGGTTCGGCGTCGCCGGAGATGTCCACCTCGGCGTACGCCACGGCCTCGGCGGGCAGGACCTCCTGCACCGGTTCCCCGTCCACGGACGGGAAACGGGCGCGCAGACCCTCGTGCCGGGACCACAGCGCGGCGAAGGCCGCACCGAGCGCGTCGGCCCTGAGATCACCGTCGAAGCGCAGCGCGATCGGCACGTTGTAGGAGGCGCTGTCCTGGGTGAGCCGGTTGAGGAAGTACAGGCGTCCCTGCGCGTACGAGAGCGGTACCGGTCCGGTACGCGGCACAGCGGCCAGGCCCGGCCGGGGTGCCCGCCCGCCGAGCGCCTCGATCCGGGTCGCCAGGTCGGCCAGCGACGTGGACTCCAGGAAGATCGGCAGCGGCAACTCGATGTCGAGCTTCTTGCGTAGCCGGGCCACGGCCTGCACGACCAGGAGGGAGTGACCGCCCAGGCCGAGGAAGTCGGAGTCCCGGCCGATGGACTCCACCGGCCGTTTGAGGATCTCGGCCCAGATCTGGGCGATGACCGTCTCCAACGGGCTCACCGGGGCGACAAGGGTGGGCGCTGGCTGCGCCGAGGTCGGCGCCGGCAGTGACCGCCGGTCCACCTTGCCGTTGGCGGCCAGCGGCAGCGCGTCCAACGTGACGACGATGTCCGGCACCATGTACTCGGGCAACTCCGCCCGCAGCGCGTCGCGCGGGTCGTCCGCCGCGGCCGGTCCCCCGACGGTGACGTACGCGACGAGTCGTTCCTCGCCAGGCCCGTCGCCACGCAGCAGCGCCACCGCCTCCCGAACCTGCGGAAGCCGGGTCAGGGCGACCTCGATCTCCTCCAGCTCGACCCGGTACCCCCGGATCTTCACCTGGGTGTCGGCCCGGCCGAGGCAGTCGAGTTGGCCGTCGGGGCGCATTCTGACCAGGTCACCGGTTCGGTACATGCGCTCCCCCGGGGTCGGGGCGAACGGGTCGGGCAGGAACCGCCCGGCGGTCAGGTCGGGTCGGCCGTGGTAACCACGGGCCACACCGGCTCCGGCCACGTACAGCTCCCCGACCGTGCCGGGCGGCACCGGCGTGAGGTTCCCGTCGAGTACGTAGAGCCGCGTGTTGGCGATCGGCCGGCCGATCGGCACCACCCGGGATAGGTCGGTGTCGTCGTCGACCTCGTACACGCAGCAGCCGACCACGGTCTCGGTCGGGCCGTACTCGTTGATCACCCGCAGGCCGGGGGCCCGGCGGCGCCAGGCAGCGACCGTCGCACCGTGAAGCGACTCGCCCCCGACGACCAGGTAGCCGTCCGAGGCGATGGTGCGGGCCGGGATCGCCCGATCCAACGCCTCCAGGTGGGCCGGGGTGAGCTTCACCAACCCGAAGTCGAGGTCGGCACCGAGCAGCCCGGTGAGGGTCTCCAGTTCGGTACCGTCGGGGACGAGCACCACCGGCCGACCGGCCAGCAGCGGACAGTACAGCGTCGTCACGGACAGGTCGAACCGCAGCGGCGACACCAGGGGCGCTCCGCCGCCATCGGCAACCCGGTACGCCCGCAGGCTCCAGGCCAGATAGTTGGTCAGACCCCGGTGGGTCACCACGACGCCCTTGGGACGTCCGGTCGAGCCTGAGGTGTAGATGACGTAGCAGGCGTTCTCCGGGTGCGGACGGACCGGGGGCGGCAGGTCGGCGTGGCCCTCCTCCTCGCTGTCCGGGTCGGCGTCGGCGAGCAGCACGTGCGCTCCGGTCGGCGGCACGTCCGAGGCCCGGGCCTCGCTGGTGATCACCACCCGCGCGCCGGCATCGGCGAGCATGAACTCGACCCGCTGCGCCGGCTCGGCGACGTCCAGCGGCACGTACGCGCCCCCTGCCTTGAGGGTGGCGAACACGGCCGTGACGAGGTCGACTCCGCGGTCCAGGAAGAGGCCGACCCGAGCCTCCGGGCCCACGCCATGTCGACGCAGCCGGACGGCGAGGGCGTCGGCGCGTCGGTTCAGCTCACCGAAGGTCACCGTGAGTTCGCCGAACACGAGCGCCGGCGCGTCGGGCGTACGGGCAGCCTGGCGGGCGAGGAGTTCGTGGGCGTGGGCACCGCCGGCGAGCTGGCCAGCGGTTCGGTCGTCGCCCTCGACGACTGCGGCACGCAGCTCGTCCTCGGACAGCAGCCGGGCGAGCCCGACCGGGGCGTCCGGCGCCTCGGTCAGGCTGGTGAGCAGGGCCCCGAGGTGGGTGGTCGTGCGCGCCACGGTGGCCAGGTCGAAGATGTCGGTGGCGTACTCGGCCACGCCCTGCAACCGGCCGTCGGCGTCCGGCCACACCTCGACGGTGAGGTCGTACTTGCTGATCGGGAGGTGGTGGTCGAGGGCGGTGACGCGCAGGCCAGCGATGTCGACCTCTGGCGCCTGGTCCTCAACGAGGGCGAACATGACCTGCGCGAGAGGGGTGTGGGCGAGGCTGCGTTCCGGGTCGACCGCCTCCACCACGCTGTCGAAGGGCACCTCACCGTGCGCCATGCCCTCCTGCGCGAGATCGCGGACCCGTCCCACCAGTTCCCGGAAGGTGGGCGAGCCGGAGGTGTCGACCCGCAGGACGATCGAGTTGACGAAGAAGCCGACCATCGTCTCCAGCTCGACCCGAGGCCGGTTCGCCACTGGGGTCACCACGGAGATCTCGTCCTGGGCCGCGTACCGCGACATCAGGGCCGCGAAGCCGGCGAGCAACACCATGAACGGCGTGGCCCGTTCCTCCCGCGCCAGGCGGTCGACGGCGGGCCAGACCCCGTGCGGCAGCGCGAACCGGTGCCGCGCACCCTGGAACGTCTGCACGGCCGGGCGGCGACGGTCCAGCGGCAGGTCGATGACCGGCGCGGCGCCGTCGAGGGTCCGCTTCCAGTAGTCGAGGCTCGCGGCCAGATCTGCCGCGCGCTCGGGCCGGTTTTCCCAGGCCGCGTAGTCGGCGTAATGCAGGGTGCGGGACGCGAGGTCCGGGGCACGGCCCTCCACGCCGGCCCGGTACAACTCCAGAAGTTCGTCAACGAGAATGCTGACCGACCAGCCGTCGCAGACGCTGTGGTGCAGGGTCAGCAGGAGCACGTTCTCGGTGGGCGTCAGCCGGAACAGCGCCGCACGCGCCAACGGACCCTCGGCGAGCGAGAAGGGACGAGTGGCTTCGTGGCGCAGGGCCGCGGTGAGGGCGGCCGTGTCGTCGCTGGCCAACTGGCGGGGCGTGAGGTCGACCTCGATGCCAGGCAGGATGCGCTGAACCGGGGCGCCCTCGATGCTGGCGAACACGGTCCTCAGCGCCTCGTGCCGGTCGAAGAGGGTGCCCACGGCGTCGGTGAGCACGTCGAGCCGGAGCGGGCCGGTGAGGCGCAGTGCGGTCGGCACGTTGAACATCACCGTGCCGGGAGCGAGCTGCTCCATGAACCACAGCCGGCGCTGCGCCGGGGAAACTGGCAGGTCACCACCACGTGGGACCGGGTCGAGTGGGTTGTCCCGCCGGGTCCGCAGGCCACCGAGGCGCTTCTCGAAAAGCGCGCGCTTCGAGGCAGACATCGAATCGAGGCGCGACCGGGTGGGCGAGGTCGCCGAGCCCTGTGCCAAAGGGCGACCGGCACTCGCATCGGTGGTCATCAGGCCGTCCCCCGACCGGCGCTCTCCAGGTACGTCACGAGGCTGCGCGGCCGCATGTCCGTCCAGGTGGAATTGACGTAGTCCAGACAGGAGACGCGGTCGGCCGGCCCGTGGGTGACCGTCCATCCGGCCGGCAGGCCGAGCGCGTGGGGCCACAGCGAGTGCTGGCCCTCGTCGTTCACCACCACGAAAAAGCGACCGTCGGGGTTGTCGAGTATGTTCACGTCTTCCTCACTCTGCGCCTGGTCCCGAGACCCGAGGGGAAGCGCTCAGCCGGCACGGCAGCCAGGCAGGGACCGCAGGGCGGTCGGTCCTGCCAGGGCCGAAGCCAGGACTTGCGTCCCCCAGGTCGGGCATCGCCAACTGTTTTTTGCATAAGGTTTCGTTTGGAAGTCGCGTGTGGTTCAACAACCACGCGTCTTCGCTCTCGGATCCTCAACAGGGCGGCGGGCAGGCAACCAGCCGAGGATAGGTAGCCGCCCCGGTAACCAAAGATCCTCAGGGGTGCATCCGGGCCAATGCCAAGCACATTTCAGCAGGCCACACGGAACCCACGTCGCACCTCCCCCGAAGTCGGCGACCTTGCCCGCGTCCATCAATGTGAACGCACGCGATCCACAGGAAACCATCAGACACGGAGCGTGTCAAGGCCCATTCGGTCTGCTGAAGGCCGGCACGCCGAGTGCGACGTATTTATGACAGATACGCGCAGTCCGGGTCGTCGAGCTGGCGGCCTGCCGAGGGGGTCATCGCCCCGGCGAGCGAGGCGAGGGGCCGTGGAGCGCATCGGTCGGATTCAACCCCCCACACGGCGGTGACACCACGTTTTGGCTCGTCACCGGCGTTTTGGACCGCGCCGCAGCGTACGGAGGTGAGGGGTTGCCCAGGCCCACAGCGACGCGCGGGACAGCGGCAGGTGCACAAGCCGACCCCCGAGGCGCCAGCGCCAATCAGCACCGACCCGGGTGAGAGAGACTGGCAATTAAGGTCAATCTCGCACGATTCGCAGCCCGACCGAGCGGATCATTCATTCGTCGAGAACAGGCTGGTGCACAATTTTCGACACGACACCCGTTAACAAGAGTTACGCAGAAATTCCCGACAAATACCTAATCCGAAAAGGCGCGCGGCTGCCTTCACCCCGCACCCATTCCAACCATTTTTACTCAAGCGATGCAGCGATACGAGGCATCGGCCGACGCTTATGTGATCAGACGCCGAAAGGATCGGACGCCATGGACGCATGGTCAGTCGGTTCGGCGGTGAACCCCATGGCCCACCGCGGCCACGGCCAGGTCCGTCAAACCGTCACCCCTGAATCCTTGTGCTCGCGTTCGCGAATCGCCCTCGGGCCGCTCGGAACCATGAGGCTGATCCTGAGTCGTCCGGACGACGCCGACGCTGGAGATGCCGCCGAATCGCAGCGCGATCTTCTCCGCGCCGGACGTGGCGGGCTTTCGCAGGACACCGGGCGGCAGTCCGCGCCACTGCCGGGCATCCGGGCGCTCCCCAGCCTGGCTGCCCCAACCGGCGTCTCCTTTCGACGGCGTGGCCGGTCTCCTCAATGGCGTGACCCGCGGCTGGAGCGCCCGAGAGGAGCCGTCGCGGCGATGCACCTCAGGCGGCTTGAATCGCACCTTCGCGCGGCGCCGACCCGGCTTTGGACAGACGATGCTCATGCAGGAACGCGAAGATCGAGTTCACCGGCAACGCCTCACCGCAGAACCGGCTCATCGGATCCAGTAGGTCCAACTGCTAGGTCGATGAGAAGACAGCGATCGGCGCCCGCAGCCGCACACACCCTGTGCAACGCGCCCGGCCAGGCCGCGTGGCCCGAGGCGAGTTCGAGTACATCCGCCACGGCACGGTATCCGTCATCGCCGCCCTCGACGTGCACCGCGGGCACGTCGTCACCGAACAGATCGCCAAGAACGACTCCGCGACGTTCATCGCGTTCCTGACCATGCTCGACACGCACGTCGATCCGGCGCTGACGATCCACCGCGTACTCGCACAACGGATCGTCACACACATCGAAGGCCACCACGAAATAGCTAGCCGAACATCCTCGCTTCGACCCTCACTACACGCCCAGACACGCGTCCTGGCTAGACCAAGCCGAGCTGTTCTCCTCGATCCTGACCCGCAGGCGGCTCCGCCGCAGCGAGTTCGCCTCCCACCAGGACCTCGCCCACAAGATCGACCGCAAGCGTCCTGGGTTGATCGAAAATCTCCCGCAAGGGTACCGATCAGTCACGCTTCGCTACCGCACCTATCGACTCAGCTGCACCCACTCTGAGCTGCGGAGGCAGCCCCAAATCAGTCCTTCAGGAGCTGCCGCGCCATGACGATCCGCTGCACCTGGTTCGTTCCTTCGTAGATCTGGGTGATCTTGGCGTCCCGCATCATGCGCTCGACCGGGTAGTCGCGGGTGTAGCCGTAGCCGCCGAGCAACTGCACCGCGTCGGTGGTGATCTCCATGGCGGCGTCGGAGGCGAAGCACTTCGCCGCCGCGCCGAAGTAGGTCAGGTCGGCGTCGCCCCGCTCGGACTTGCCGGCGGCGGCGTACGTGAGCTGTCGGGCCGCCTCCAACTTCATGCCCATGTCGGCGAGCATGAACTGGATGCCCTGGAACTCGGCGACCGCCTTGCCGAACTGGCGGCGCTCGGCGACGTACCCCTTGGCGTAGTCGAGCGCGCCCTGCGCGATCCCGACGGCCTGCGCGGCGATGGTGACCCGGGTGTGGTCCAGCGTCTTCATGGCCGTGGCGAAGCCGGTGCCCTCCGCGCCGATCATGCGGTCGGCGGGGATCCGCACGTTGTCCAGGTAGACCTCGCGGGTCGGCGAGCCCTTGATCCCCAGCTTCTTCTCCGGTGCGCCGAAGCTCACGCCGGGGTCGGACTTCTCGACCACGAAGGCCGAGATGCCCCGGGAGCGGGCGGCGGGGTCGGTGACGGCGAAGACGGTGTAGAAATCGGAGACGCCGGCGTTGGTGATCCAGCGCTTCACGCCGTTGAGCACCCAGTGATCCCCGTCACGCACCGCCCGGGTCGTCATCGACGCCGCGTCGCTGCCCGCCTCGGGCTCGGAGAGGCAGTACGAGAACATGGCGTCGCCCGCCGCGACAGGGGTCAGGTAGCGGCGCTTGATCTCCGCGGAACCGGACAGGAGCAGCGGCATCGTGCCGAGCTTGTTGACCGCCGGGATCAGCGAGGAGGACGCGCAGGCTCGCGCCACCTCCTCGATCACGATGGCGGTGGCCAGCGCATCCGCGCCCGCGCCGCCGTACTCCTCGGGGATGTGCGGCGCGTGGAAGTCGGCGGCCCGCAGCGCGTCGTAGGACGCCTTCGGGAACTCGCCGGCCTCGTCGGCCTCGGCGGCGTGCGGCGCCACCTTGGCGGCACAGACCTCACGGACCGCCTCCCGGATCGCCTCGTGCTCCTCGGGCAACCGGTAGACGTCGAACGACTCCCCTGCGGCCATGTCGGCCCCTCCCCTTCACCGCTATCATGCGCAGTCTGCGGCCTCCCCTGACCGCCGACCGCGCAGACTGAAGGATAGCGACTGCAGTTCAGGTGATGTTACCGGCGCGTAGGTATGGGCATGACGGAGCACCCGCGCCGCTGGGCGATGATGGAAGGCAGACAGTGAGCCACCCCTCCGGTGCCCCGTCAGGCGCCGCAGCAGAATGCGACGCGACGACGCGCCGCCAGTGCGAGCGGAGAAGACAGGCGTGACGATCCCCTACCCCACCATCCAGCCGACCCCCGCCATCGCCGCGGTGACGCCGCCCTCGGGCGCGCCTCGGCCGCGGGTGACGTTCCTGGGAACCGGCTACCTCGGTGCGACGTACGCCATCTGCTACGCGGAACTCGGGTACGAGGTGCTCGGGTTCGACGTCGACGCGGACAAGATCGCAATGCTGAACGCCGGCGAGGTGCCGATCCACGAGCCCGGCCTGGACGAGCTGCTCAAGCGCAACCTGGCCGCCGGCCGGCTCCGGTTCTCGACCGACATCGCCGAGACCGCCGAGTTCGGCGACGTGCACTTCATCTGCGTCGGCACCCCTCAGCGGGCCGACGGGATGGGCGCCGACCTGTCGTACGTCGAGGCGTCGGTGACCAGCCTGGCGCAGCACCTGACCCGCAAGGCGTTGATCGTCGGCAAGTCCACCGTGCCGGTGGGCACCGCCGAGTGGGTCGAGCAGCTGGTCGGCAAGCACACCCCGAACGACCTGGACGTCGAGGTGGCGTGGAGCCCCGAGTTCCTCCAGGAGGGCTTCGCCGTCGACGACGTGCTGCGGCCCAACCGGATCGTGGTCGGCGTCAAGAGCGAGTGGGCCAACGGCATGCTCTACTCCGCGCACAAGGGCGTGTTCGACCTGGCCGCCACCGAGGACCGCGAGGTGCCCCTGGTGGTCACCGACTTCGCGACGGCCGAACTGGTCAAGGTCGCGGCGAACGCGTTCCTGGCCACCAAGATCTCCTTCATCAACGCCATGGCCGAGGTCTGCGAGGCCAGCGGCGGCGACGTCACTCAGCTGGCTCGCGCGATCGGGTACGACCCCCGGATCGGCAACCGGTTCCTCCAGGCCGGGCTCGGCTTCGGTGGCGCCTGCCTGCCCAAGGACATCCGCGCCTTCCAGGCCCGCGCGCAGGAGCTGGGCGCGGGCGAGGCGCTGCGCTTCCTGCACGAGGTCGACCTGATCAACCTGCGTCGGCGGACCCGCGTACTCCAGCTCGCGGCGGACCTGCTCGGCCGGCGCTCCGGGCCGGCCGGCCCGGACTTCTCCGGCACCCGCATCGCCGTGCTGGGCGCCACCTTCAAGCCCAACACCGACGACGTCCGCGACGCCCCGGCGCTCGCCGTCGCCGCGCTGTTGCAGAAGGCCGGCGCCGACGTGCACGTGTACGACCCGCAGGGCAGCGAGAACGCCCGCCGCGCGGTACCCGAGCTGACCTACGAGGCCGGCATCAACGAGGCCGTCGCCGACGCCGATCTGGTCTGCGTCCTCACCGAGTGGGCGGACTTCCGCAACGCCGACCCGGTCGCCCTGGGTGAGCTGGTCGCCGGCCGCAAGGTCGTCGACGGGCGCAACTGCCTCGACTCGGCACTGTGGACGCAGGCCGGCTGGGAGTACCGGGGCATGGGCCGCCCCTGACGGTTCGCCACTCACCGGCCGGTCGCGAAACCCCCCTTCGCGGCCGGCCGGTGATGTTGTTTGCCCCGGACCCGCCGACAAGTGTCGAAATCCGCGCCAGCTTTGGGCATGCTGCGACAGTGGGAGTCCACAGTGCGGGTGGAGGGGTGTCGTGGCGACCTTTCAATGCTCCTCGTGCGGCCGGGAGATCAAGCCGGCCGTGCGCTGCCCGCACTGCGGGGCTGACCAACCGCAGTGGCGTGACCACCTGGCGGACATCGAGCGCTCGATCGCGGAGATGAAGGCGCGCGACGCCGCCATCGCCAGCGAGCAACGGCAGATCGCCGCCAAGATGCAGGCCGCGCTCTTCCAGCGGGACATCCTCGCCCACGCCGGTGAGGAGCGGACCAAGCAGGCCACACGGCCCCGCCGGGTGCTGCGCCGCCGCCCCGGTCGCCGCCCGCCGACGGCCACCGCCGGCGCGCCGCCCCGGGTTCCACGCCAGGGCACCCCGCCCGCACCGGAGGATCCGCCGCCGGCGTCCTGGCGGGACGCCGAGGACCCCGAGCATCCCCCGGAGGCGTCCTCCCGGGAGGTGCAGAACATCCCACTCGGGCTGGGCGCGCTGCTGCTCGCCGTGGCCGCGGTGGTCTTCGCCGCGGTGGCGACCAGCTCGATGGACGCGCTGGCCCGCCTCGGCGTCCTGCTGGTCGCCACGGTGCTGATGCTGCTCGCGCCCCCGGCGCTGGCCCGGCGCGGGCTCACGTCCACCGCGGAGACGATCTCGGCGGTGGGCCTGCTGCTCGTGCCGCTGGCCGGGTACGCGCTGTGGGCGGTGGACCGGATCACCGACGACGGCACCTCCGGCGCCGTGTTCGCCGGGTTGATCTTCGGAGCTTCCGCTGCCGTGTCCGTCGGGTACGCCGCCTGGACGGGGCTGCGCACACCCCGCTTCGCGACGGTGGTCGCCGCGCAGCCGGTGCTGCCGCTGCTGGCGTACGACCGGATCACCGGGCCGGGCGGCTGGGCGCTGGTGCTGACCCTGGTGGCCCTCCTCGACCTGTGGCTGGCCCGCTCCCCGCTCGTGGTGGAGCGTCCCGTCCGCCACGACCTGCCCGGCCCGACCAACCCGTCGGTGGCGCCCCGGCAACGCGACGCCGAGGCCCGACCGGAGGCCGACCCGGAGGAGGCCGGCGAGCTGATCGACGCCGGGACGGGCGCCGTCGACGCCCGGCCCGCCCGTCCGGTCCCCGGGCTGCGCGAGCTGACCTGGTCGCTGCACGCGGTGGCCGTCGCGGTCGCCCTGGCGTACGCGGTCACCGCCCTGCTGCGGGCGCAGACCGTGCCGACGGCCACCGGCGCCGGGCTGGTGCTCCTGCTGGCCGCCGCCGTCGGGCTGGCCGGCGCGCTGGTGCTGCGCCGCCCACCGCTGCCGGACGTGGCGGCCGGCATCGTGACCCTGGCCGTGATCGGCGCGTTCGGCCGGATCGCCTCGGTGGCGCTGCCCGGCCAGGCGTTGCTGCTGATCGCGGCGGTGATCACGGTGACCGGGCTGGCGGTGCGCGCGATCCCCGAGACCGCCCGACGCGGCCCGCAGATCGCCTCGGCGGTCGCGCTCACCGTCAGCGGCCTGGTGGTCGCCGGAGGCGCACTGCGCGCCGGGGTCGCCCCGGTCCGGGCCGCGCTACCCGCGTGGAGCGCTGACCTCGACGGGTACGCCGCCGAACTGGCCGCCGCCGTCGGCCCGACCACGTGGCAACTCGCCGCCGCGGCGTTCCTGCTCACCATCGCCGCGGTGCTGGCCCTGCCGCCGGAGATCCGCCGCGAGTTCGCTGTCGCCGGGGCCGCGCTGACCGCGCTCGCCGTACCGGCGTCGTTCGGCCTCGGCTGGGCGTCGGCGCCCTGGCCGATGGTGGTCACCGCGATCGGCATCGGGGTGATCGGCCTCTCCGCGCGTACCACCCGGGCCGCGCTGGCCCACGCCGTCGGCGCCGCCGTGGTGGGCCTGTTCGGCGCGGGCGCCGGCCTGTCCCGTCCCGGGCTCACGGCCGCGGTCCTGCTCACCCTCTTCGCGGCCGGCGCGCTGGTAACGCTCGCCCCCCGGGTCCGGATCGCGTCGGCCGCCTCCGACACCGTCACGGACTGGGCCGCCGGAGGCGCGGCCTTCGCGCTGCCCGGGGCGGTGGCTGCCTTCGTGGCCGCCACCATGCCCGTCGATCCGACCCCCACCCCGGCCAGCCTCCGCGAGGCGACCGTCCCGGTGCTGGCGGCGAGCTTCCTGGCCGTCTGTGTGACCCTCGGGTACGCCGCAATGGTGCAGGTCTCCCAGCGGCGCATCCCGGCGCCGCTATCGGTCGGCACCGGGCTGGGGGCGCTGGTCGTCACCGCCGCCGCCTTCGGCGCACCCGGCGCGACGGTCGCCGACGCCTGGGTCGGTGCGCTGCTGCTGGTCGCCGCGGTGCTGCTCTTCCTGGCCCCGTCCATCGACGCCGGCCGCCGCTCCGACCTCACCCTGGACGGCTCGGACCTGGCCGCCGCGGCGGTCACCACCGCCCTGATCGCCACGATGGTGCGGATCGCCGCGGTCCTCGCCCCGGGTGGGCAACTGGCGGTGGCCGCCGGCCTGGTCCTGGTGGTGGCCGTGGGCGCCCGCGCGATGCCCGAGGAGTGGCGACGCGGCCCGATCCTCGGCATCGCCGTTGGCGGCGTGCTCATCGGGGTCCTCGCCGGCTGGACGGCGCTGCGTGGAGGGGTCGGTGTGCTCGCCACCCCCGGACCGATCTGGGACGGCGACCTGAGCGGCTGGCCGGCCGCGCCGACCGGCGGCGCGACCTGGCAGGCGCCGATCGCGCTGGTGCTGCTGGCCATCGCCGCCGGCGTCCTGCTCCCGCCGCCCTGGCGGTGGGACGCGTCCGGGGTGGCCGTGGTGCTCGCCACGATCGGCGCGCCGGCCGCGTTCAACCTGCCCTGGTGGTCGCCGGTGCTCGTCGGGGCCATGGTCGCCACCGTCTACGGCATGGCGGCGGTGGCCAGCGAGGAGGCCCGGGCCGGGCTGTCCCGGGCCACCGTGGCCGGGGTGGTCGCGCTGCACGGGGCCGGCGCCGGCCTGGTTCGCCCGTGGACCACCGCGCTGGCGTTGGGCAGCATCGCGCTGATCGGCATCGTCGTGGCCACGCTGGCGCGCGTCCTGGCCCGGCCGCAGGTGACCGACCTGGAGACCGAGGGCATGCCTCCGCACCTCGTGCAGATCGGTGGCGCGGCTGCCGGCGCCGCGCTGCTCGCGCTGCCCGGTGCGGTGGCGGCGCTGGCCGTCGAGTTCCAGCACTCGGCACAGGTGGTGCTGACCGCCGCGCTTGCCGCGTCCAGCCTCGGTCTGGCCGGCGTTGCCGCCGTACGCCGGCAGGTTCCGCAGTACCTGCCCTGGGTCAGCGTGGCCGTGGTCGGCGGCGCCAGCATCAGCGCCCTCGCCGCCATCCCCACCGGCCTCCCCGCCGGGGTCTACGCGGCCGCCGCCGCCCTGCTCGGCGTCCTCGCCGAGCTGATCCGCGCGGCGACCGTACCGCCCACCGGTTCCGCCCAGCCGGTCCGCCGCTGGGCGGTGCTCCTCGACGGTGCGCTGCGGCGACTGCCGGACGACCCGGACCGGCGACGGTGGCGGGTCAGCCCCTCCGCCGGCGCGCTCGCGGCCGCCGCGCTGCCGACCGCCCTGGCGGTCGCGTCGATCACGCCCGCCCTGATCGTCGCCCTCGTCGAGCCGCATCGCACGTTGAGCCGCATCTGGCAGGGCCCACCGCCGGAGCTGCTCACCCCGCCGCCGGACGTGGTCAACCCGACCCACGTGCTGACGGCGCTGCTGCTCACCGCGACGGCGGCCCTGGCCGCCACCGGGTTCAGTGGCGGCCGGCGGTCCCGTGCCGTACCTGTGGTGCTGCCCGGCGCCGCCGTCACGCTGCTGATCGCGCCCACCGCGCTGGGCCGGGGTTGGCCCGCGAGCACCGTCGCCGCCCTGTCCGTCTTCACCATCGCGATGCTCGGGCTCGCGCTGACGTCACCGCCGCCGCTCGTCGAGCCGGCCCGCTCCCTGCGGCTGGCCCGAGTGCTCGTGTTCGCCATCGGTCTGGCCGGCGGCAGCGCCGGCCTGTCCGGCAGTCTGGCCGCGCGGGACCTGACCCTGTTCACCCTCGGCAGCGCCGTCGGCGTGGGCGCTGTCGCGGCGCTGTTCGGCGTCACACAGCGGGCACGCATCCTCGGCTGGCTCTTCGCGTCGCTGATGGCTCAGCTCTTCGTGCTCACCGCAGGTCTGGTCGCCGGGCTGGCGGCGGTCTGGTCCGCGTTCGGCGTGCTCGCGGTCGGCGCCGTCCTCCAGGTGCTCGCCGCGACACTGCCCCGGCTGCGCCGCCCCGAGGCGCAACGCGAGGCATCCACTGTGGAGTGGACCGGATACGCGGCGGCCCTGATCGCGCTGGCGCTCGCCTTCGACTCCCCCCGGCACATCGCCGCCCTGCTCGCCGCCTGGGGAGCGGTCCTCGGCGTGGCGGCGACCCGACCCGGCCGACGGCCCGTGGAACGCCGGATCCTCTTCTGGGCGGTGGTGTTCTGCGAGATCACCGCCTGGTGGATCCTGATGCGCGTCGCCGACGTGGCGCTGCCCGAGGCCTACACGCTGCCGTTCGCCGCGCTGGCCCTGCTGGTCGGCGTTCTCGAACTGCGCCACCGACCGGATCTGAGCAGTTGGGTGGCGTACGGGCCGGCGCTTGTCGCCGCGTTCGTGCCGACGCTGGCGATCGTGCTGGCCACCGATACCAGCACGCTGCGGCAGATGCTGCTGCTGCTCGGCGCGGTGGCGGTGCTGATCTTCGGCTCGTCGAGCCGGCAGCAGGCCCCGGTGATCGTCGGCGCGTCGGTCACCGCGATCGCCGCGATCCACGCACTGTTCAGCCTCGGCCCGTGGCTGGCGCTGATCCCCGTCGGGCTCCTGCTGCTCGTCCTCGGAGCCAGCAACGAGCGCCGCCGCCGCGCCCAGGAACGCCTCCAGACCGCGCTACGCGGCATGAGGTGAAACCGGAGGGTCACGGCAGGCTGGGCGAGATGAAAACGGAGGGTCACGGCAGGCTGCGCGAGTGGGGACGGTGAGTGGGCCGGGCTCGCGGTGCCGTCACGGGTGCGTGGGTCCGGCCCGTGGGTGGGGCTGGGTCAGGGCAGGGTGGCCTGGAGGGCCGCGTCCTTGCTCTTGATGAGCTGTTCCAGCTCCTGCTGGTAGGTCGCCATCCGGGCGCGCAGGGTCTCGTCGGAGGCGCCGAGGATCCGGACGGCCAGCAGGCCGGCGTTGCGGGCGTTGCCGATCGACACGGTGGCCACCGGAATTCCCGCCGGCATCTGCACGATGGACAGCAGCGAGTCCATGCCGTCGAGGTGCTTCAGTGGCACCGGCACGCCGATCACCGGCAGCGGGGTCACCGAGGCGACCATGCCCGGCAGGGCAGCCGCGCCACCGGCACCTGCGATGATCACCTTGAGGCCACGGTCGACGGCGTCGCGACCGTAGTCGATCATCGCGACCGGGGTCCGGTGTGCCGAGATGACCCGCACCTCGTAGGACACCTCGAAGTCGTCGAGCACCTCGGCGGCGGCCCGCATGGTCGGCCAGTCCGAGTCGCTGCCCATGATCAGCCCAACCGTGCTCACTGCGGCCCTCTCGTCGTTTTCGAAACCGTGGCTCACTCGTGCCCCGCGCGCAGCCAGCGTGCAGCTCGCGCGGCGCGCGCCCGTACGTCGTCCAGGTCGTCGCCGAGCACCGTGACGTGCCCGATCTTGCGGCCGGGGCGTACCTGCTTGCCGTAGAGGTGCACCTTGGCGCCCGGCTCGGCGGCGAAGAGGTGGTGCAGCCGCTCGTCGATCGAGATGCCGCCCGGCTCACCGCCGAGGACGTTCGCCATCACGACCACCGGCGCGGTCAGCGCGGTGTCACCCATCGGATAGTCCAGCACCGCCCGCAGGTGCTGCTCGAACTGGGAGGTACGAGCGCCCTCGATGGTCCAGTGCCCCGAGTTGTGCGGTCGCATGGCCAGCTCGTTGACCACGATCGCCGGTCGACCCGAGTCGTCGCGCACCTCGAACAGCTCCACGGCGAGCAGGCCGATCACGCCGAGCGCGGTGGCCAGGTCGATGGCGAGCTGCTGGGCGGTGACGGCCAGCTCCTCGTCCAGGCCGGGCGCCGGGGCCAGCACCTCGACGTTGATGCCGTCACGCTGGACCGTCTCGACGACCGGGTACGCGGCCACCTGCCCGAAGGGCGAGCGGGCCACCTGCACGGCGAGCTCGCGACGCAGCGGCACCCGCTCCTCGACGATCAGCCGGGTGCCGCCGGCGAGCAGCGTGGTCGCCAGCTCGGCGGCCTGGGCGGCGTCGTCCACCATCCAGACGCCCCGACCGTCGTAGCCGCCCCGGGCCGCCTTGAGCACCACCGGCCAGCCGACCTGCTCGCCGAAGCCGACCAGGTCGGCGGGCTCACCGACCGGCCGCCACGCCGGGTTGGGCGCGCCCAGCTCGGTGAGGCGTTCCCGCATGACCTGCTTGTCCTGGGCGTGCAGCAGCGCGTCCGCCGGCGGGTACAGGGTCACCCCCTCGGCCGCCAGGGTGCGGATGTGCTCGGACGGCACGTGCTCGTGGTCGAAGGTGACCACGTCACAGCCCTTGGCGAAGGTGCGCAGGGCGGCCAGGTCGGTGTGGTCGCCGTACTGGACGTCGGCGGCGACCAGGGCCGCGCCGTCGTCGGGGGCGCTCGCGAGCACACGCAGTGACTGGCCGAGGGCGATCGCGGCCTGGTGGGTCATCCGGGCCAACTGGCCGCCGCCCACCATGCCGACAACGGGGAGACCGGTACGGGAATCCATAGCGCGGCCAGCCTATCCGGGCGGCCGACGTGGCGATCCGGAGGGCCGGTGACCCACCTCGGTAGCGCCGGACGGGCCGCCCGGATGGGCGATGCCGGCGACTACCGGGCGCTACGGCCTAACCCAGCTCGGCGACCAGGTCGTCGACCGAGGTGACGGGTCGCCGGCAGACGAAACCCCGGCAGACGTACGCGGCGGAGCGTCCGTCGACAAGCGGCCGGTCGGCGAGCAACGGCACTCCGGGCTGGTCCGGGCGACCGGCGACCACCACCGCTCCGGGCGGGGCGTGCCGCCGCGCCGCGGCCACCAGCGGGTCGCCGGCCGGGTCGTCGGTCGCCACAGCGATCTCGTACGGCCCGGAGAGCAGCGCCTCACCGACCATGGCGGCGTACCCGGCGAAGCGGGCGTGCCGCCCGACGATGGGCGCCACGGTGGCGAGCGCGGTCTCGGCGGCCTCGCGGTAGCGCGTCTCCCCGGTCAGCGCGGCGTACGACACGAGGCCGGCCATCAGGGCGGACCGACCCGACGGGGTGGCGTTGTCGGTCGGATCGGCCGGCCGGGCCACCAACTGCTCCGCGTCGTCGGCCGTGTCGTAGTAGGCGCCCCCTGGCGCGGCGAAGTGCTCCAGCGCGGTGTCCAGCAGATGACCGGCAAGCGTGAGCCAGCGACCCTCGCCGGTGAACTGGTGCATGGCGCAGAACGCCTCGGCCACGCAGCCGTAGTCCTCCAGCACCCCGGCCGGCTGACCGACCCTGCCGTCGCGCGAGACCCGCCGCAGTCGGCCGTCGACCAGGTGCACGGTGGCCAGGTGCTCGGCGGCGTCGCGCATCGCGCCGTCGGCGACGATGGTGACGCCCTCCATCAGGTTGGCGTCCTCGTCCTTCGGCGACGCGTACAGCGCGGCGACCTGGAGGAACTCGGCGATCGCGGTGATCGCCAGCCCGTTCCAGGCGGCCACCACCTTGTCGTCGCGGGCCGGCTGGGGTCGCGTGTCGCGGGTCGCGAGCAACTGGCCGACCACCCGCTGCCAGCGGGCCCGGACCTCGGGCGCGACGTCGTCGACGTCCCGGGCGAGCCGCAGCACGCTCGTCCCGTGCTCGAAGGTGCCCTCGTCGGTGACGGTGAACAGGTCGGCGGCGAAGCGGCCGTCGTCCTCCCCGAGCGCCTCGACGAGCTGGGCGGGTGTCCACGCGTAGGTGAGCCCCTCGACGCCCTCGGTGTCGGCGTCCAGCGCGGACGCGAAGCCCTCCCCAGGCCGGTGCAGCTCGTCGGCGAGGAACCGGGCCGTGTCCCGGGCGACCCGGCGGGCCAGCGGGTCGCCGGTCAGCCGCCAGAGCTGCGTGTAGACGCGCAGCAGCAGCGCGTTGTCGTAGAGCATCTTCTCGAAGTGCGGCACCGTCCAGTGCGCGTCCACCGAGTAGCGGGCGAAGCCGCCGGCGAGCTGGTCGTAGATGCCGCCCCGCGCCATCGCCTCGGCGGTGTGCCGGACGATCTCCAGGCTGCGCGGGTCGCCGGTGCGCTGGTGGTGGCGCAGCAGGAAGAGCAGGTTCATGTGCGGCGGAAACTTCGGCGCGCCCCCGAACCCGCCGTTCGTCTCGTCGTACCCACTGGCGAGGTTGCCGGCCGCGGCATCGAGCAACGGGCCGTCCAGTGGGGCGGTGGGGCCGCCCACGGCCTGCGCGCCGCCGATCGCCTCGACCACGGCGGCGCCCTGGCGCAGCACTTCCGCGCGCTGGTCCTTCCAGGCGGTGGTGACCGACTGGAGCAACCGGGTGAAGTTGGCGCGCGGGAAGTAGGTGCCGCAGAAGAACGGGGTGCCGTCCGGGGTGGCGAAGACAGTCATCGGCCAGCCGCCCTGACCGGTCATCGCCTGGGTGGCGGTCATGTAGACGGCGTCGACGTCCGGGCGCTCCTCACGGTCCACCTTGATCGACACGAAGTTGTCGTTGAGCAGGGCGCCGACCTGCTCGTTCTCGAACGACTCGTGCGCCATGACATGGCACCAGTGGCAGGCCGCGTAGCCCACCGAGATGAGCACCGGAACGTCACGCCGCTTCGCCTCGGCGAACGCCTCGTCGCACCACGGCCACCAGTCGACCGGGTTGTCGGCGTGCTGGAGCAGGTACGGGCTGGTGGAGTCGGCGAGTCGGTTCACCCGACGACCATAACCATCACCGCCCGGCCGCGCCGGGCGGTCACCCGGCCCGGGCCACGCGGGCCCCGGCCGGGCGCGCCTCAGCCTCGCCGCACCGCCACCCGCGCGGTGGTCTCATCGCTGACGAAGACGTTGTACGTGGTGTCGTAGGAACTGGCGTTCGCCGAGACCTCGACGTCGCCCTTGCGGAACGGGGTTTCGCTGAACGACTGCGAACTCGACGTCCAGGCGATCGGGGCGCCCGGTGTGCAGGCAACTTCCGCCCGGACGATGCCCTTGGCGCGTCTGCCGGGCCACGTCTGGGTCAGGCCACCCTCGACGTAGACGGTGGCGGGCGCGGTACAGGTGACAGTGCCGCCGACCGTCACCTCGCCGGTCGCGGTGTCGATGGTGCCCGCGCGGGCCACGGCCACGCCGACGGCGAGCACCGGCGGCGCGGGCGGGTTGGCCACGTGCACCTCGCCCCGGGCCGAGCCCGTTGAGTAGTTGCAGCGCTGCTCGAACGTGGCGTCGAACCGCTCCAGATATCCGTGCGGGCCCCAGGAGATGTCGGTGACGGTGAAGGAGCCGGTCTGCCCGTACGGACAGATCCGGTCGTGACCGGCCAGTGCGATGCCGGGCAGCGGGCTCTCGTAGAGGTACTCGGTGGCGCCGGTGTAGGTGCCCACGGTCAGCGGCTGGCCGACCGGCGCGCTCAGATCGAGCATCCAGGGCCCGGCGGGCGGATCGAAGACCTGGACGGTGAGGTGGTTCTCGGTGCCCCAGACGTTGAATCCGTCGCCCGCGGCGGTGGAGAACGACACGCCGTCGCCCTGGCTGATCGGATCGTCCGCGTCGCCGGTGACCGTCAGCGAGGCGGACTCGGGCGCGGCCTGTGCGGGTGACGTGACCGCCAGGGCGCCGAGCGTCGCGGCGGTCAGCGCGAGCGCCGCCGCGAGCACGGGGCGTTTCCGGAAGAGTCGCATGCTGCCCCTTCGGCAGATGGATGGGAGGGCCCCGCAGCCTGGTAGATCCACGAGGCTCAATCGACTGTAGAGCCTTCCGCGGCGATCGAATGCCCCGTCCGACCTCCACCATCGAGCACGGAAGGCGGGTGAGGCCGCGCGAGCGTTCCGGAGGCGCTGCTGGCGCGGTCGGTCAGGAGGCGCCGTCGGCGCGCAGGCGGAAGACGTTCGACTCGGCCGAATCGCGCAGCGATCCGAGCACCGCACCGATCTTGTCCGCCGGCATCGGCTTGAAGAAGTGGTAGCCCTGCGCGGACGTGCAGCCGAGCTCAGCCAGGGCCAGTCGCTGCTCGGCCGTCTCCACGCCCTCGGCGACCACCCGCAGCCCCAGCTCATGGGCGAGCCCCACGGTGGTCCGGACGATGGCCGCGGCCTCCGGAGAGTCGGCCATCCGGATCACGAACGAGCGGTCCACCTTCAACTCGTCCACGGCGATCCGGGTGAGGAAGGTCAACGAGGAGAAACCGGTGCCGAAGTCGTCCACCGCGAGCTGCACACCCATCGACCGGAGCTTGGCGAGCACCTCGTCGATGATCTCCAGCTCGCTCATCACCACCGTCTCGGTGATCTCCAGGACCAGCCGGTGCGGTGGCACCTGGTGTCGACGCAGCGCGTCGGCGATCTCCGCCGGCAGCCGCGGGTCGAGCAGGCTGCGCGCCGAGAGGTTGACCGAGATCGGGACGTCCAGCCCCTCGCGGGCCCAGCCGGCGGCCACGCCGAGCGCCTTGTCCAGCACGTAGCGGGTGAACGTGCCGAGTTGCTCGCTGTTCTCCACCGGGCGGATGAAGTCGGCCGGGCTCAGCCAGCCGCGCCGGGGATGCTGCCAGCGGATCAACGCCTCCACACCGGTGGGTGCGCCGGTGGCCAGGTCGACCGCCGGCTGCAACGCCAGCACCAACTGGTCGTCAACCTTCAGCGCCTCACGCAGCTCGGCCAGCAGAGCCAACTGGTCGGTGCTGGCCGCGTCCCGGGTGCTGTCGTACGCGGCGACGCTGCCGCCGCCCTCCTTGGCCTGGTACATCGCGATGTCCGCGCGGCGCAGCAGCTCGGTCAGGTCGGCGGTGCCGGCGTCGGCGACCACCACCCCCACGGAGACCTCGATGGACATCCGCACCCCGGCCACCTCGGTCGGTGCGGCCAGTCGCTCGGCGATCTCACGAGCCTGCCGCAGCGCGTGCGCCATCGGCGCGGCCCGATCGCCGAGCACGGGGACCGAGGTGAGCAGCAGCGCGAACTCGTCGCCTCCGAGCCGGCCGAGCAGGTCACCGGGCCGGGCCAGCGCGCTGAGCCGGTTGGCGGTGAGTCGCAGCAACTGGTCGCCGGCCGCGTGCCCGAGAGTGTCGTTGACTTCCTTGAACTGGTTGATGTCGAGCAGCAGCAGCGCCACCGGGTGATCGTGGGCGAGCTGCCGCAGCGACTGGTCGCCCTTGCCGAGCATCGCCGTGCGGTTCGCCAGACCGGTGAGCGGGTCGTGCACCGCCTCGTACGACGATCGGGCGGTGACCAGCCGCAGTTCACGATGGGTCGCGGCATCGTGGAGCGCCGCTGCGAGCGCGTCGCCGAACGCCGCCACCGCGTCCCGTTCCCTCATCGCGGGTGGAGCGGAGCGGGGGAACCGGACCCGTAGTTGGCCGACCGGAGCGGCGCCCACCGACAGGGGCCGCACCAACTCGTACTCGTCGGGCTCGGACCGGTCCGGAGGGCTCACCTCCCGGTCGAGCAGCTGACCGCCGGCGTCCCCCCGGTAGCGGCGCCACCTGCCGTCGGCCCGGGCCACGTCCACGTCCACCAGTTCGGCGTTGAACAGCGCCAGCGCGCCGGTCACCGCCGCGCTGGCCACGCCCCGCTCGTCGAGCTGGTTGAGGGCCGCGGTGGCCTCGGCGAAGGCACGCCACGTACGGCGTTCCTGGTCCGCGCGCAGCCGGTAGCGGTAGGTCTGTTGCAGCAGCCAGAGCAACGGCGGGAGCAGCAGCAACCAGCGCGGATCCAACTCCAGCAACGCGATCACGACCAGGCCGACCGCCACGTTACCCACGAACATCAGCAGCTTGCTGCGCAGCGCGGCGAGCAGCGGCGGCCCGATGGGCAGCCCGTGTCGCAGCCCCAGCGTCACCCCACCGAGCCATGCGGTCACCAGGAGGTAGGTCACCGAACCGGCGATCACGGCCAGCGCCAACATCGGTGTCGGCGCGGTGAGCAGTGGGTGCCCCAGGGCGGTGGTCACGGACACGGCCAGCGCCGACGCGGCAGTCAGCGACGCGGCGATCCGGACGATCTCCAGCGGCGGACGGCGGTCACTGTGCAGCGACAGCGCCGTCCAGGCCAGCCCGGTGCCGAGCAGTGTGGCCGACGGCAGCCAGCCGGCCGGCGCGAGATAGAGGCAGACGATCAGGGCCGCCTCGCCCCAGGTGATGCTGACCATCCCGGCGGAACTGCGGAAGCGGAGCCGGGCGAGCTGGGCCACGGCGAGGACGGCTACGGCGATGCCGAAGCGGGCCGGACCACCGAGAGGATCGTCGGACGGCAGCCCGGTCGGAAGGGTCAGACCGACCACGGCGGCGACGAGAGCCGTCACCGTCACCGCAGCCGTCAGCACGAGCAGCCGGGCAGGCATGCCGTGGACCCCGAGCCGGTCGAACGGGTCGCCGGCCGGGCCGGAGGTCATCGACCTCCCCCGTCAGCCGACCGACCGACGGTACGGCGGGCGGCCGGTGCTGTGACAGTCATCGGCGCCCCCTTCCGCGCACGGCTCGGGGACTTTTGGTCCCCCCGGCGGAAGGCTAAGCCAAACCGGGTGGTCGCAACAGGGGTCCACCACCCGGTTCGGCGTGAATCATGCCCGGACTACCCGTTCCGCTGCTGCTCGTGCCCGTTGGGAGCGGGCGTGGATGAATCATGCGCGCTGATCCCGTCTGTCGGATCGACGACTGAAGCGTCGGTCCTGGTCGCATCGACCGACCGCCCCGGCTGGGGGAACCGGTCGGGCAGACGCCGCAGTCGGGCGTTCATGTTGCGGATCAGCAGGATGGTCGCGGCGGCCAACAGCAGGATGAGGAAGAGGCCCATCGGCCCGGCCAGGCCACCCGTGCGGGTGTCCCCGAAGTTGTTCTCCGCGAGCACCTGTGCAGCGGTCAGCATGGCGTTCCTCCGATGTGCGATTACCTACCACAGTAGCCCCCGGCCGGGTATCAGCCGGCGTGCGCCGTCTCCCGCACTCCGGCGAAGAGGTCGGACTCGGGCAGCGGGCTGTCCACCACGGTGCGCGCCAGCTCGAAATCCTCCGTCGGCCACGCACGCTGCTGGAGCTCCATGGGCACGTGGAACCAGAAGCCGTCCGGGTCGACCTGGGTGGCGTGGGCGCGCAACGCGTCGTCACGGACGGGGAAGTATTCGGCGCAGTCCACCCGGGTGGTGATGCGAGGGCCCTTGTCCGGACGCTCGTCCCAGCGCTTGAGCCACTCCTCGTACGGCGACTCACCGCCGGTGGCGAGCATGGCCTCGTGCAGGGCCATGATCTTGGCCTTGGAGAAGCCGATGTCGTAGTAGAGCTTCAGCGGCTGCCAGGGAGCGCCCAGCTCCGGGTAGCGCTCCGGGTCACCGGCGGCCTCGAACGCGGCCACGCTCACCCTGTGGCACATGATGTGATCCGGGTGCGGGTAGCCACCCTCCTCGTCGTACGTGGTCACCACGTGCGGGCGGAACTCACGCATCAGGCGCACCAGGGGGCCGGCCGCCACCTCGACGTCCTGGAGGGCGAAGCAGCCCTCCGGCAGCGGCGGCAGCGGGTCGCCCTCGGGCAGGCCGGAGTCGACGAACCCGAGCCAGGCCTGGTCGACGCCGAGGATCGCCCGGGCGGCGTCCATCTCGGCGCGCCGGATGTCCGCGATGTTGGCCCAGACGTCGGGCCGGTCGAGCTTGGGGTTGAGCACGCTGCCGCGCTCACCGCCGGTGCACGTCACCACCAGCACGTCCACCCCCTGGGCGACGTACTTCGCCATCGTCGCCGCACCCTTGCTCGACTCGTCGTCCGGGTGCGCGTGGACGGCCATGAGACGCAGCTGCTCTGCCAACTTCGGCGCTCCTCGTCTGTGCCGGACGGTAGACCCGACCGGGCTCGACCGGCTGACCTGCCGGGACCCTCCGCACCCCGCCGCCGGTCGGCACCACGGGGGCCCGACCTGCCATTCCTGCCGTTTGGCCGGGCTGGGAGGATGGACTCCTGCCATTCTTGCCGATGCCGCCGACAACAACGCCAGGAGATACCCGCCGGTGACCGAGACGCACGCCACAATTTCACCGGGCGCGCCGGTTTTTCCGGCCGGGCGCTACGGCCGACGCCGGGCACCCGGCGGAGGCCGCCGCCGTACGCTGCTGGCCGCGCTGGTGCTCCTGGTGCTGGTGGCGGTGCTGAGCCTGATCTCGTTGCGGCTCTACCGGCAGTACGGCGACCCGGTCTACGACGCCCAGGTGATCACGTACACCGACATCACGGACAGTCAGGTGGTTGTCGACTTCCGGGTGACCGTGCCGCCGGGCGGATCGGCGGTCTGTGTGCTGCGCGCCCGGGACCGCGCCGGCGTCGAGGTGGCCCGTACGGAGATCACGGTGACCGCCGCACCCGGCGACCGGCACGTCACCACCCGGCACCGGCTGAGCACCTCCGCCCGTCCGTTCATCGGCGAGGTGCTGCGCTGCCGGCCTCCCACCTGAACTGCGGATACGCGGCCCCGCAGCGCCCTCGGACAACCCGCACCGGCGGGTCTACCGCCCGTGCCGGATCCGGACACCGGCGGTGATCGCCGACACGCTGTGTCGTACCGCACTGGTAACTTGGTAGTTCACCTGTCAGCCAGCACGCACAACTGAGGAGAACGCCTGTGTCCACTGGCAACGAGGCGCCCGCCACCTGGCTGTCCCAGGACGCGTACGACCGCCTCCAGGCCGAGCTCGACGAGCACATCGCCAACCGTCCGGCGATCGCAGCCGAGATCAACGCCCGCCGCGAGGAGGGCGACCTGCGCGAGAACGGTGGCTACCACGCCGCCCGCGAGGAGCAGGGCAAGGCCGAGGGTCGCATCCGCTACCTGCAGGAGCTGCTGCGCACCGCCAAGGTCGGCGAGGCCCCGACGGCCGACGCGGTGTCGCCCGGCATGGTCGTGACGATCTACTTCGACGACGACGCCGACGACACCGAGACCTTCCTGCTCGGCTCGCGGGAGATCGCCGCCACCACCGACCTCACCGTCTACAGCCCCGAGTCGGCACTCGGCAAGGCGATCCTGGGTGGTCGCGCCGGGCAGACCTGCACCTACACGGCCCCGAGCGGCGCCGACATCAAGGTGACAGTGGTCAGCTTCGAGCCGTTCTCCGGCTGAGAGCCACGCGGCCCCGCACCACCGTCGCCGATCCCACCGGGCACCAGCGCCCCGAGGGCGCCTGAGCGCCGACCGAGGCGTACCGCCGCCGAGGTGTGACACACGTTGGTGTCACGCCTCGGCGGCGAAGACCACCTGGTAACCACTGGCGCGCAGCGCGCTGATCAGCGTGTCGGAGTGCTCCACGCCGCGCGTCTCCACCGACAGGGCCACCTCCACCTCGCCGAGGCTCAGGTGCGGGTTGGCCCGCTGGTGTTCCACGTCCACCACGTTGGCGCGGTGCTCGGCGATCTGGCTCAGCAACGAGGCGAGCTGGCCGGGCCGGTCGGAGCACCGCACCGTTACCCGCAGGTATCGTCCGGCGGCCGCCAGACCGTGCTCGATCACCCGCAGCATCAGCAGGGGGTCGATGTTGCCACCGGAGAGCACCGCGACCACTGGCGTCTCCACCTCCACCACCCCGGCCAGCAGCGCCGCGACGCCTACCGCTCCGGCCGGCTCGACGACCTGCTTGCCGCGTTCCAGGAGCATCAGCAGGGCACGCGAGATGTCCTCCTCGGTGACCGTGACGATCTCGTCGACGAGCTTGCGGACGTGGTTGAAGGTGATCTCCCCCGGCCGCCCGACCGCGATTCCGTCCGCGATGGTGGCGAACGCGGGCAGCCGGACCGGTTCCCCGGCCACCAGGGAGGGCGGGAAGGCCGCCGCGCCGGCCGCCTGCACACCGATGATGCGTACGTCCGGCCGCAGTGCCTTGGCGGCCACCGCCATGCCCGAGATCAGGCCGCCACCGCCCACGCCGGTGATGATCGTCCGCACGTCCGGGCACTGTTCGAGGATCTCCAACGCCACCGTGCCCTGCCCCGCGATCACGTCCGGGTGGTCGAACGGGTGGATGAGCACCGCGCCGGTGCGCTCGGCGTACGTCTGCGCCGCCACCAGCGACTCGTCCACCGTGTTGCCGGCCAGCTCGACCTGCGCGCCGTACCCCTTGGTGGCGGCGACCTTCGGCAGTGGCGCGTTGACCGGCATGAAGACAGTCGCGTGCGTGCCGACCAGGCCGGCGGCGAGAGCCACACCCTGCGCGTGGTTACCGGCGCTCGCCGCGACCACGCCGCGTTCGCGCTCGGCCGCCGAGAGCCGGGAGATCCGCACGTACGCGCCCCGCACCTTGTACGAGCCGGCGCGCTGCACGTTCTCGCACTTGAGCCAGGTCGGTCCGCCCAGTGCCGCGCTCAGTGGCCGGGAGGGCTCCAGCGGGGTGGTCCGGACGACGTCGGCGAGTAGTTTCCGCGCAGCCCGTACGTCGTCGAGGCCGACCAGTTCCGTCATGCCCCGATCGTGCCACCCGGCCATGGTGCCCCCTGCGGCGACACCGGGTTGATCCACTCGACATCCCCGACGTCGCGGTATCGACCGTGCCCCGACACCGCAACATCGCCGACCTGAAGTGGATCACGCAGTGGGCGCGTCCGACGCCGGCTGCGCCGGGGCTGGGGCCGGGGCCGCCGGGGCCGGGGCCGGGGCCGGGGCGGCGGGAAACGCCGGAACCGCCGGGGCCGCCGGCCACGCCTGGGCCGGCCACACCGGGGCGGTCGGCCACACCGGGGCGGCACGGGCGATCCGGGCCTCCTGTGCGGCGGAGATCCGGTGGATCAGCAGGATCAGCGTGACCGCGGAGACCGCGCAGGCCACCGCCGGCAGGGCGTTGCGGAGCAGGGAGTCGCCGTAGTAGTCGACGTACGCCTGGTAGCCGGCGTCGGTGAACGGGGTCTCCGGCAGCCTGTCGTACGCCTTCTCGTCGGCGCGACTGGTCAGCCGCCCGCCGACGCTGAACACCAGCCAGGCGCACCACCAGACGACCACGAGGGTCGGCGTGAACCGCCGCCAGAGGCTGTCCCTCGCCACGCCCGCCACCACACGGGCCGGCACCACGAAGTTCGCGAAGGGCACCAGCCAGCCGGCGATCGCCCAGCCGGCCCCGAGCGTCGGCAGCGCGCCAGGGAAGGCGTCGGTGTTCTTCCGCGCCCGCCACGTCCAAATGATCACCAGCACGGCGGCGGTAAGGTGCGCCACCACCATGGGCAGCGCCAACAGCCCTCCGACGACGGCAGCGCCGAGCAGCAGGTCCGTGTCGTCGTTGGCCATGGCCTGCCGGGCCATCACGATCCCGATCAGCGGGGACAACGACACCACCAGGTAGAACACGGCGGTCGCGCCCACGGCGACGTTTGCGGCCAGGCCGATCCCACGGACGCGGTAGGTCGGCAACCCCGGCGTGACGGCGGGCTGCCCCAGCGGTGTGTAGCAGCGCTGGCAGTCGTTGTGCTCGGTGGACGTGGCGTCCCCGCAGGTCTGGCAGCGCATGGGTGTCCTTCGGGTCCGCGCGACGGTGCGCGCACACGTTAGACGATCATGCGACGGCCGGCGACCCCGTGCCGACGAGGGGGTAACCGGGGGCGTGCCGCGGCCACGGGGCGGCCATCTCGAACTGACCGGCCACGCCGAGCAGCAGCAGTTCCGAGCCGGGCGGGCCGACGATCTGCACGGCGACCGGCAGGCCGTCCGGTCGACGGCCCACCGGCACCACGATCGCCGGCAGGCCGGCCATGTTCCACGGCGCGGCGTACGGGGCGTACCGGATGTTGGCCGACATGTTCGCCCGCCAGGACCGCTCGGACCAGCGTCCGGCCTCCGGCGGCGCGCTGGCCAGCGCGGGGGTGAGCAGCAGGTCGACGGAGTGGTCGGTGAAGAAGTCGACCGACCGCTGCCGCCAGGCGGCCCGGTCGGCCTCCCGGACGTAGCCTCTGCGCTGCGCCCACTCGCCCAGCGCGACGTGCCGCCGGGTACGGCGCTGCAGGCCACGGCGGTCCAGCCCGGCGGCCCGGACGTCGGCGGCGGCAGCGGCGAACCAGGTCGCGATGCCCTGCAGGCCCAGGGCCGTGGGGTAGACCGGATCGGCCGGCACGGTGTCGTGCCCCGCGGCGGCGAGCAGCCGGCCGGCGGTGGCCACGGCGTCCCGGTTCGGCGCGTCCGGGGAGACGCCGCGCACCGGCGAGCGCAGTGAGACGCCCACCCGCAGCCGCTGCGGCGGGACCAGCTTCTCCGCTCGCCGGCCGGCGAGCACCGAGAAGCCGACCGCCGCGTCCGCGACGGTGCTGGTGAGCATTCCGTGCTCGGTGAGGCCGAACCAGTCGTCCGCGCCGAGCTGGCAGGGCACCACGCCCCGACCGGGCTTGAGACCGACCAGGCCGCAGCAGGCGGCCGGGATGCGGATCGAGCCGAGCCCGTCGTTGGCGTGCGCGATCGGCACCAGTCCGGCGGCGACCGCGGCGGCGGCGCCGCCCGAGGAGCCACCGGGGGTACGCGTGTTGTCCCACGGGTTGCGGGTGACCGCGCTGTCGTCGTCGGTGAGCGCCCACAGCCCCAGCTCCGGCATGCGGGTGACCCCGAGGATCACCGCGCCGGCGCCGCGCAGCCGGCGGACCACCTCGTGGTCGGCCTCCGCGACGTCGGTGCGTACGGCCGCCGACCCGTTCCAGGTGGGCAGCCCGGCGACCGGGGTGTTCTCCTTGACCGCCACCGGCACCCCGGCCAGGGGGAGGTTGGCAAGGTCCTCCTGCTCGTCGACCTTCTCGGCCTCGGTGATCGCCTCGCCGCCACGAACGGCGCGGAACGCGGCAAGCTCGCGGTCGGCCGAGGCGATGTACTCCAGGTGGTCGGCGACGACCTGGGTGGCCGAGACGTCACCCCGGCGTACGCCCCGGGCGATCTGCTTGGCGGTCGCCCCGACCCAGGTCGCCATGATGTCCTGCACGGCCATCCTCCCCAGCGGTCAGCCGAGCGCCTGCTCCAGATCGGCGAGCAGGTCGTCGACCGTCTCGATGCCGACAGACAGTCGCACGAGATCGCCGGGAACTTCAAGCGGCGAGCCGGCAGCACTTGCGTGTGTCATGCGGCCGGGGTGTTCGATCAGGGATTCCACGCCGCCCAGCGACTCGGCGAGCACGAAGAGCGTCGTCCGGTTGCAGATCTCCACGGCGTGGTCCTCGCCGCCGGCGGCCCGGAACGAGATCATGCCGCCGAAGCGGCGCATCTGCTTGGCGGCGACCTCGTGACCGGGGTGCGAGGGGAGCCCGGGGTAGAGCACCTCGGCCACCTTGGCGTGCCCGTCGAGGTACGCGGCGAGCCGCTCGGCGTTGTCGCAGTGCCGATCCATCCGTACGCCGAGAGTCTTGATGCCGCGCAGCGTGAGCCAGGCGTCGAACGGGCCGTTGATCGCGCCCATCGCGTTCTGGTGGTAGCGCAGTTCCTCGCCGAGCGCGGCGTCGGCGACGACGAGCGCGCCGCCCACCACGTCGGAGTGCCCGCCGATGTACTTGGTGGTGGAGTGCACCACCACGTCCGCGCCGTACGCGATCGGCTGCTGCAGGTACGGCGAGGCGAAGGTGTTGTCGACCACCAGCAGCGCGCCGGCGTCGTGCGCCACACCGGCCAGGGCGGCGATGTCGGCGATGCCGAGCAGCGGGTTCGTCGGCGTCTCCACCCAGATGATCTTCGTCCGGCCGGGCTGCACGGCGGCCCGGACCGCGGCCACGTCGGAGACCTTGGCCGGGCTGAACTCCAGGCCCCAGCGCTGGGCCACCCGGGCGAAGAGCCGGTAGGTGCCCCCGTACGCGTCGTCCGGGATGATCACGTGGTCGCCCGGCTGGCAGACGGCCCGCAGCAGGGTGTCCTCCGCGGCCAGCCCGCTGGCGAAGGCGAGGCCCACTGGCCCGCCCTCCAGCGCGGCCAGGCACTCCTGAAGGGCGTCGCGGGTCGGGTTGCCGGAGCGGCTGTACTCGTAGCCGAGCCGGGGCGCGCCGACGGCGTCCTGCGCGTACGTGCTGGTCTGGTAGATCGGCGGGATCACCGCGCCGGTGCGGGCCTCAGGGTCCTGACCGGCGTGGATGGCGAGCGTCTCGAAGCCGTGACTCATTCTGGTGAGGCTAGTGCCCCGACGGAGAGGGCTGGAACGGAACCCGCGCTCCGGGCGGGGCCGGACCGTCTGGCCCGGCCCCGCACACGCCGACGATCCGCCGGCGAGCCGGTCAGCCGGCCGGAACGGGCAGGACGTGCAGGGTGACCGGGCGGACCCCGGTCCAGTCGTAGGACACCGCGTAGACCCGGGCTCCGTTGGGCGCCCAGGCCAGCGCGCCCGGACTGAGCTCGTCGTTCAGCTCGAAGTGGGCCAACTCGGTGCCGTCGACCCGAAAGAGGAACACGTCCGGGTCATAGGAGGCGTCCGCTCCGCCGGCGATCTTGGTGCCGTCGCGGGACACCTCGACGGCGCTCGGGTACGCACCGGTGTCGTAGGTCGCCGACGGGGTGCTGATGTCGGCGAACGGGAACGCCTGCACCTTGTACGGGGAGCCGGAAGCGGTGAAGACGGTGGTGCCGGTGGGGTCGAGCGCGACGTCCCGCAGGTTGCTGCCGACCGCCATGAAGTCGTTCTCCCGGGGCGCGCTCAGTGCGCCCCCGGCGCCGATCGTGTACGCGTACACCGACGCGGGGCTCAACCCGGGCTGCCCGGCCAGCAACACCGAACGGTTCTGACTGGCGGCGGTCAGCAGCGGGGCGTCGTAGAAGTCCTGGCCGGTGGCCACCCCGGTGGTCACCAGGGCCGGCTGGCGTCCCAGATCGATCCGGCCGATGTTGCCGCCCCACTGGTCACAGCCGTAGCCGAACCACAGGTAGCGCCCTGTCAACGCGAGCGACGACGGGCACTCCCCCTCGCCGGTGTCGTACCGGGCCGACTCGACAAGCGACCCGGTGTTGAAGGCGGCGATGGCGTTGGCGCTCGGCAGCGCCACGTAGAGGGTCTGCCGATCGGCGCTGAGCAGCAGGTCGGTGGGGCCGGGCAGGCCGGACAGGGTGCCGACCACCGCACCCGTCGCGTTGGCCACCACGACGTCGGTCGAGGAACGGCCTCCACTGACGAAGACCCGGTCACCGGCGGACACCACGTCGGACACCGCCGGCAACGACAGCGGGGTGGCAGTCGGCGCGGCGACTGCCTGGGCGGCTCCCGGGATCGCGGCGGTGAGCAGCCCGGCGGTCAGGACCGCCATCGCCAGGGTCGTGCCTCTTCTGATGCGCAAGGTGCGTCCTTCCCCCCAATTGATTCAGACCCGTAAATGACTACCACAGTCGATGGATGCACGGGGGGCGTGTCCCGCGGGGCCGACCACATAGCCTGGGGCGATGAGCGGGTGCGTGTTCTGCGGGATCGTGTCGGGTGACGTGCCGGCGTTCCGGGTCGCGGACGAACCGGACGGGGTGGCGTTCCTGGACACCCGTCCGGTGTTCAAGGGGCACGTGCTGGTGGTGCCTCGTGTGCACCTGGTGACCCTCGCCGAGCTTCCGGCCGACCTGCTGCCCGGCTACTTCGCGCTGGTCCGGCGGCTCGCGGTGGCGGTCGAGGCCGCCCTGGGGGCGGGTGGGACGTTCGTGGCGATGAACAACAAGGTGTCCCAGTCCGTCCCGCATCTGCACACCCACGTGGTGCCGCGTACCAAGGGCGACGGGCTGCGGGGCTTCTTCTGGCCGCGCACCCGGTACACCGACGACAGCGAGGCACAGACCTACGCCGATCGGATCGCCGCCGCCCGTGGCGGGGGGCCTGAGTCACAGTGACGCGGGTAAGGAAGGAAGACCTACCGGTGTTACACGCTGGGAGAGGTACGAGAGGAGTCCCACCGTGTTCCTGCGCCGTATGAACGCCGAGATGATTTCGCCCGAGCAGGCCCTGCCGGGCCGGCAGATCGCCATGCCTGTCGCCGACCGCCACGAGGTGCTGGGCACCCCGCTGAAGGGCCCGTTCCCGGAGGGCCTCCAGGTCGCCGTCTTCGGCATGGGCTGTTTCTGGGGTGCCGAGCGGCTGTTCTGGACGCTGCCCGGCGTCTACACCACCTCCGCCGGTTACGCGGGCGGCATCACCAAGAACCCGACGTACGAGGAGACGTGTTCCGGCCGGACCGGGCACGCCGAGGTCGTCCAGGTGGTGTACGACCCCAGCAAGATCACGTACGAGGACCTGCTCAAGGTCTTCTGGGAGAACCACGACCCGACCCAGGGCATGCGCCAGGGCAACGACGTGGGCACCCAGTACCGGTCGGCGATCTACACGACCACCGACGAGCAGCGGGCCATCGCGGAGTCGTCCCGGGACGCCTTCCAGCCGATCGTGACCCGGGCCGGCAAGGGTGAGATCACCACCGAGATCGCCCCGCTCGGCAGCTACTACTTCGCCGAGGACTACCACCAGCAGTACCTGGCCCCGACCAAGAACCCGAACGGGTACTGCAACCACGGCCCGAACGGGCTGAGCTGCCCGGTGGGCGTGGCCCGCACCGCCGGCTGACCTCCGCCACCCGTACGACCGCGATGCCCGGCTGCCGATGAGGTGGCCGGGCATTCCCGTTTGGCCCTGTGATCGAAATCCGTTGCAGAGCCCGGCGGGAACTCGATAACGTGGCCGTACACGTGAAAGGAGGTGGTCCAGACTTGTATAGCAATCGGACTCGTGAGGTGGCTGTCAGCTAGCCGCTGTCCTCGACAGTGATCCGTCCGCCGCGAGGCGGGCAACCAGTACGACCGTCGAGACCGTGTGGCAGCGGTGCGGCGAATCCACGACAGCCACCCGACCCCCGGGGTGCCGGCCAAGTCCAGCCGGCCCGCGCACATGCGCGGAGCGCCCCGGGGGTCGCTCCATATCCGGAGGACCGGCGATGTCCATGCGCGAGCTGGTGGTGCTCGGGACGGCCAGCCAGGCGCCGACCCGGCAGCGCAACCACAACGGGTACGTGCTGCGCTGGGACGACGAGGTGATCCTCTTCGACCCGGGTGAGGGCAGCCAGCGGCAGCTTCTGCACACCACTGTCACCGCCACCGATCTCACCCGGATCTGCGTCACGCACTTCCACGGCGACCACTGCCTCGGCCTGCCCGGCACCATCCAGCGCCTCTCGCTGGACCGGGTGCCGCACCCGGTCGCCGTGCACTTCCCGGCGGGCGGCGGCGAGTACTTCGCCCGACTGCGGCACGCCACCTCCTTCTACGAGACGGCCGAGCTGGCGGTCACCCCGATCGAGACCGACGGTCAGCTGATCGCCCTGAGCTGCGGCACGCTGGAGGCCCGTCGGCTGCGGCACCCCATCGAGACGTACGGCTATCGGTTGGTCGAACCGGACGGCTGCCGGATGCTGCCGGAGAAGCTGGCCGCGTACGGCATCGCCGGCCCGGCGGTCGGCGAGCTGATCCGCGTCGGGCACCTGGACCTCGACGGGCGTCGCGTCACCCGCGACGAGGTGAGCGTGCCCCGGCCGGGGCAGCGGTTCGCGTTCGTGATGGACACCGGGCTCTGCGACGGCGTGTACGCCCTTGCCGAGCACGCCGACCTGCTGGTCATCGAGTCGACCTTCCTGGAGTCGGAGGCCGCGCTCGCCGCCGAGGTCGGGCACCTGACCGCGGCGCAGGCCGCGCGGGTGGCGACCGAATCGGGGGTACGCACGCTGGTGCTCACGCACTTCTCGCAGCGCTATCCCGACCCCCGCCGGTTCTTCGACGAGGCGCGCGCACACTTCGACGGCGACCTGGTCATCGCCGAGGATCTGACCACCGTGCAGGTCCCGCCGCGCCGGGTAGCCTCGGCCGGGTGACCGTCACGCTCCGCCCCGCGACCGGTGACGACCTGATGGCGGTGGGCGCCATGCATCAGCGCTCCCGGGTCGCCGCGTACTCCGCCTTCCTGCCGCCCGAGGCCCTGGCCGACCCCACGCCGGAGGCGATGGGGCGGTACTGGGCCGAACGGTGGCAGTGGGAACGGGACACCCACCGGCTGACCGTCGCCGAGCGCGCGGGAGCGCTGGTCGGGTTCAGTTACGTGGGCCCGGACGACGAGGACGACCCCGCGACCGGGCTGCTCAACGCGATCCACCTGGAACCGGCCGAGCAGGGTCGGGGCACCGGCCGCCTGTTGATGGTGGACGCCCTGGACGCCATGCGCGCCCTCGGTTGGCGTCGTGCGGTGCTCTGGGTGCTGCGGGACAACTTTCACGCTCGCGCCTTCTACGAGCGTGGCGGCTGGACCCCGACCGGTGGTGAACGGGACGAGACGATCGGATCAGCGCCGACCCGCCAGTTGCGCTACACCCGCAACCTCTGAACAGCGCCCCGCCCCCGGAGCCCACCCCTGCCTCGCAAAGGACAGCACGGAGAATGTCCTGGCTGCCGCCCGCGGGCGGCAGCCAGGACGGGCCGGGAGGGGACTAGTGGGCGCCCAGGTGGGCCAGGAGGTCCTGGCGGGTGAGGACGCCCTTGGGCTTGCCGTCCACCAGCACCAGCGCGGCGTCGGACTTCTCCAGTAGGCCGACGGCCTCGCTGACCGGCTGGCCGCCACCGATCATCGGCAACGGGTCGCCCATGTGCCGCTCGATGGTGTCGTGCAGGTGGGCCTGACCGGTGAACAGCGCGTCGAGCAGGTCCCGCTCGGCGATCGAGCCGGCGACCTCACCGGTCACCACCGGCGGCTCGGCCTTGAGCACCGGCAACTGCGAGACGCCGTACTCACGCATGTAGTCGATCGCGTCGCGGACCGTCTCGGTCGGGTGCACGTGCACCAGCTCGGGCAGGCCGCCCGGCTTGCTGGCCAGCGCGTCGGCCACCGTCGGCTCGGCACCGGAGTTGTCCAGGAAGCCGTACCGGGCCATCCACGAGTCGTTGAAGATCTTGGACAGGTAACCCCGGCCGCCGTCGGGCAGCAGCACCACCACGACGTCGTCCGGGCCGGCCTTGCGGGCCACCTCCAGCGCGGCGACCACGGCCATCCCGCAGGAGCCGCCGACCAGCAGGCCCTCCTCGCGGGCCAGCCGTCGGGTCATCTCGAACGACGCCTTGTCGGAGACCTCGACGATCTCGTCGGCCACACCCCTGTCGTACGTCTCTGGCCAGAAGTCCTCGCCGACGCCCTCGACCAGGTACGGCCGACCGGTGCCGCCGGAGTAGACCGAGCCCTCCGGGTCGGCCCCGATGATCTTCACCCGGCCCTCGGACGCCTCCTTGAGGTACCGGCCGATGCCAGAGATCGTCCCGCCGGTGCCGACGCCCGTCACGAAGTGCGTGAGCCCACCCTCGGTCTGCTTCCACAGCTCCGGGCCGGTCGTCTCGTAGTGCGAACGCGGGTTCGCCGGGTTGCTGTACTGGTCGGGCTTCCACGCGCCGGGGATCTCGCGGGTCAGCCGGTCGGAGACGTTGTAGTACGAGCGCGGGTCCTCCGGCGCGACAGCGGTCGGGCAGACCACCACCTCGGCGCCGTACGCCCGCAGCACGTCCTGCTTGTCCTGGCTGACCTTGTCGGGGCAGACGAAGACGCACTTGTAGCCCTTGAGCTGGGCCACCAGGGCGAGCCCGACACCGGTGTTGCCGCTGGTCGGCTCGACGATGGTGCCACCGGGCTTGAGCAGGCCGGCGGCCTCGGCGTCCTCGACCATGCGGAGCGCGATCCGGTCCTTCACCGAGCCGCCCGGGTTCAGGTACTCCACCTTGGCGAGCACGGTGGCCTGGATGCCCTCGGTGACGTTTCGCAGGCGGACCAGCGGCGTGTTGCCGATCATGTCGACGACGTTGTCGTAGTACTGCACGGTGTGCCCTTCGTTGCGGCGCCGGCAACGGCGGCCGGGCAGACGTATCCTCGCGGACCAGCGTACGTGCCGTCAGGGCACCAGCCCCCCGGGGATGACCGAGCTGCGTCGGGCCTCCCACTCGAGGAAACGGTCGGTCTCGGAGAGCACGCTGCCGGCCAGCCAGGTGATCATCACCGCGTCGTCGGCCAGCCCGAAGATCGCCAGCGGGATCTCCGGCAGCAGGTCGATGGGCGAGACGATGTACGCCGTGGCCGCGGTCATCAGCGCCAGCCGCAGGCCACCGTCATACTCCCCGCGGGTCGTGGCGCGGATCATCCGGGGCAGCGCCGCCAGTCGGGTGCCCAGCGAGGGCCCGCCGCGCGCCCCCGCCGCCAGTGCCCGCGCCAGGGCCGTGAACGCCGCGCTGCGCTTCAGTGTCTTCCCCATCGTCGCGCTCCTCTCCGCCGGATCAGCGTGGCGGGTCGGCGCAAGTCGGCCGGCCTCCACCGCAGAAGTACCCCGTCGCGTCGGTTTCCAGGCACTCCCGAGCCGGGACGACGACAGCGGTGTGTCGGGGCGGCGCGATAATGTCGGCATATGGGGGTGGCTGGTTCTGTCGTACCCGTTGGTCCGCGCCGGCGGCACGCCTGGCGGATCGCCCGGCTGGCGGCCATCGGGACGGGCGCCACCGCGGCGGCCGTGATGGCGACCGGCGGGGTGCTGCTCGGCCAGGCCCGTCAGGCCCGGCGCACCATCCCGATGGCCGAGGCCCCGCCGCCGCGCTGCGACGGGATGTACGGCGCGAAGTTCCCCGGCCCCCCACTCACCATGGTCGTGCTCGGTGACTCGTCGGCTGCTGGCTACGGGGTGCACCGCCGCCGGGAGACACCCGGAGCGCTGCTGGCCACCGGACTGTCCCGGCGGCTGCACCGGCCGGTCCAGGTGCGCCGCTTCGCGGTGGTCGGCGCCATCTCGGCCGTTCTGCGACACCAGGTGGACGCGGCGTTGGAGCACCGCCCCGACATCGCGGTGATCCTGATCGGCGGCAACGACATCACCAACCGCACCCCGCGCGGCCTGGCGGTGCGCTACCTGGTCGAGGCGGTTCACGCGCTGCGCGACGCCGGCTGCGAGGTGGTCGTCGGCACCTGCCCCGACCTCGGTGCGATCCGGCCGATCCAACCACCGCTGCGCTGGCTGGCGCACCGGTGGAGTCGCCAGCTCGCCGCCGCCCAGACGGTGGCGGTGGTCGAGGCGGGCGGCTGGACGGTGTCCCTCGGCGACCTGCTCGGCCCACGGTTCGCCGCCGAACCGCACCGGATGTTCGCCTGGGACCGGTTCCACCCGTCCGCCGAGGGGTACGCGATGGCCGCCGCCGCCCTACTGCCGACCATGCTCTCCGCGCTCGGCGCGGGGCAGGAACGACGGGCCACGCCGGCGCGGGGCGAGGGCGTACGGTCGCTGCCACAGGCCGCGCAGGAGGCGGCCCGGCACGCCGGCACCGAGGTCAGCGGCACCCAGGTCCGGGGCCGCGACCGAGGGCCGGCCGGCCGGTGGGCGCAGCTGCGTCGCCGGGCGTTCTTCGGTGTCAACGCGGTGCCGCAGCCCGGCCCCGCGACGGACACCTCGACAGTGGAGGGACTGGCATGAACGAGCGCAGCGAGCGAGGCGTGACCGCCGGTCTCCCCGGCCGGCTGGGTCGGGCGGCGGCGTTCTCGCTGCTCGCCGGCACGGTGGGCGGCGCCGCCGTACTGGCCGGCGAGGCGTTCGTCGCGCGGCACAGGCGCTACGCGGAGCCGGAGCTGGGGCTGGCGTTGCGGGCCACCATCGGTCGGGCCGACGCCGCGCCGCTGCGACTGGTGCTGCTCGGCGACTCCTCGGCTCTGGGCGTGGGCGTCGACCGCCTCGAGGACACCATCGGCGGGCAGTTGGCCAATCTGCTCGCCGAGGGCCCGAACGGCCGGCGGGTGCACCTGTCCAGCGTCGGCGTCTCCGGGTCCCGCTCGACGGACCTGGCCACCCAGGTCGCCCGGGCCCTGCTCGGCGAGCGGCCCGACGTGGCGCTGATCCTGATCGGCGCGAACGACGCCACCGGGCTGCGCCGGCCCGCCGACGCGTCGGCCTACCTCGCGGCGGCGGTGCACCGGCTGCGGGAGGCACGCGTCGAAGTGGTGGTGGGGACCTGCCCCGACCTCGGTGCCGTACGCGCCATCGCGCCGCCGCTGCGTCAGCTGGTCGGCTGGTCCGGGCGGCGGATCGCCCGCGCGCAGACCAGTGCGGTGCTGGAGGCGGGTGGCGCGGTGGTCGACCTGGCCACCGAGACCGGGCCGGTCTTCCGGGCCGACGCGGGGACGCTCTGCCACGACGGCTTCCACCCCTCCGCCGACGGCTACCGGGTGTGGGCGCACGCCCTGCTGCCGGCCGTCGTGGCCGCCGCGGCGGTGGCCTCCCGGCGCTAGAGCACACCCGGCCGGGGTGACATTTCCCGCCGCGCCCGCTTCTTCCGCGCCATGTTACCGGCGGGTTAACGTTGGCTCATGCCGATTGAGTCGTCCCGCGACGCCGTCATCGTCGCTACCGCCCGCTCCCCCATCGGCCGGGCGCACAAGGGGTCCCTGCGCGATGTCCGCTCCGACGACCTCGCCGCGACAATCGTCCAGGCCGCCCTGGACAAGATCCCCCAACTCGACCCGACCACCATCGACGACATCTACCTCGGGTGCGGCCTGCCCGGCGGTGAGCAGGGCTTCAACATGGCCCGCGTGGTGGCCACCCTGCTCGGGCTGGACACCGTTCCCGGCGCCACGCTGACCCGGTACTGCGCCTCCTCGTTGCAGACCACCCGGATGGCCCTGCACGCCATCCGCGCCGGAGAGGGCGACGTGTTCGTCTCCGCCGGCGTCGAGATGGTGTCCCGCTACGCCCGCGGCAGCTCCGACGGTCTGCCACCGGAGGCGCAGGCGCTGGTCGGCGGCCGGTGGGAGAACCCGCGCTTCGCGGCGGCCGCCGAGCGCTCGAAGCGCCGCGCGCAGGGCGGCGCCGAAGTGTGGACCGACCCGCGCGACGCCGGCGACCTGCCGGACATCTACCTGACCATGGGGCAGACCGCGGAGAACCTGGCCCAGGTGTACGACGTCACCCGCGCCGACATGGACGAGTTCGGCGTGCGCAGTCAGAACCTCGCCGAGAAGGCCATCGCCGACGGCTTCTGGGCCCGGGAGATCACAGCGGTCACCACGCCGGACGGCACCGTGGTGAGTACCGACGACGGCCCCCGTGCGGGCGTCACCCTGGACGCGGTCGCCGGCCTGAAGCCGGTGTTCCGCCCGGACGGCCGGATCACCGCCGGCAACTGCTGCCCCCTCAACGACGGCGCCGCGGCCGTCGTGGTGATGAGCGCCCAGCGGGCCGAGGAGCTGGGCCTGACCCCGCTGGCCCGGATCGTCTCCACAGGCGTCACCGCGTTGTCGCCGGAGATCATGGGCCTCGGACCGGTCGAGGCGTCCCGGCAGGCGCTGAAGCGGGCCGGCATGACGATCGACGACGTCGACCTCGTCGAGATCAACGAGGCGTTCGCCGCGCAGGTCATCCCCTCCTACCGGCAGTTGGGCATCCCGGAGGAGAAGCTGAACGTCATGGGCGGCGCGATCGCGGTCGGCCACCCGTTCGGCATGACCGGCGCCCGGATCACCGGCACCCTGCTCAACGCGCTGAAGTGGCACGACAAGACCATCGGTCTGGAGACCATGTGCGTCGGCGGCGGCCAGGGCATGGCCATGGTGCTGGAGCGGCTGAACTGAGCCGAGGCCGACCCTAGAGCGCGCCGCGGGTCGCCGTCACCTCGGCGGCGGCCCGCGCCAGCACCTCGGCGTCGGCCCCGGCGGCCAGCAGGTCGGCCGTCACCACCCGCACCTGGTCGGGCAGCGCCAGGTCGTTGTTCAGCCGGGGCACCGTACGGCGGGGCTGCCCCTCGGCGTCGGCGGCCAGATTGGCGATCTCCTGCACCAGCCGGTGCACCAGGTCGGCTCGGGGCACGTTGCCGGTTGTCGCGGCCGCCGCCCAGCGCGGCTGCTCCCAGTGCCCGACCTGGCGGACCAGCAACTGCACGGCCCGCTCCAACTCCGCTGCGCTCATCGCCGCCGAGTCTACGGCCGACCGGTGCGTCGCCCGAGATCGACTCGACTTCCCGGAAACCGGGGCATCACCGTGACCCGGACACCCCGACATCAGGAAAACCGAGTCGATCATGCCGCCGGGCCGAGGGCCGGGCCGGTCAGCGGCGGAGGTAGCTGAGCAGCCGCAGCAGTTGCCAGTAGAGGAAGACCAGGCCGGTGAGCAGGCCGAACGCGCTCAGCCACGCGTACCGGCGGGGTCGGCCGTCGCGCACCGAGCGTTCGACGAGGTCGAAGTCGAGGATGAAGCTGAACGCACCGGCGATGATCGCAACGACCGAGAAGGCGTACGGCAGCCAGCCGACCTCCCCGCTGACGCTGTAGACCGCCAACCCCGGCCGCCCGGAGATGAGGTACGACACCAGGTTGACCACGCTGAGCACGGCGATGCCGAGCAGCGTGCCGATCACCAGTCGCGCCAGCCGGGGCGTCGCCCGGATCACCCGTGCCCGGTACAGCGCCGCCATGCCGAGGAAGACGCCGAAGGTGCCGGCCACCGCCTGCACCACGATCCCCGGGTAGACCTGCTCGAAGGCCCGGCTGGCCACCCCCAGCAGCAGCCCCTGGAGCAACGCGTAACCGACGATCGGCACCGGGTTGGTGATCCCCCGCAGCGAGATGACCAGGACCAGCACGATCGAGGCGAGGGCGCAGCCGGCCAGCGCGGCCCCGAGCCACACCGCGTCGGGCACCACCGCCCAGGACACCGCCGCGGCCACCCCGGTGAGCAGGAGCAACCCGACGGTACGCAGCACCACGTCGTCGACGGTCATCGGCTCGACGTCGCGGGAGCTGACCACCCGGGACTCCAACCGACCGGTCTCGTCCAGCCGGTTGAGCACCGGGTTGTTGCTGCGCACCGTCGCCTCCTTCGCCCGCGTACCCCCCGCAGTCACTCTGCCCCGCCCGGCCCGGCGGCGGCGGTGAAACGGCGCGGACGACGGCGCCCGCCCCCACGACAGCGGGGGCGGGCGCCGGTCGGACGGGACGGACGAGGTCAGTCGTCGCCCTGGAAGTAGCTCAGCAGGCGCAGGATCTCGATGTAGAGCCAGACCAGGCTGACCAGGATGCCGAACGCTGCCACCCAGGAGTAGCGCTGGGGCAGGCCCATGCGGACGCCGTCCTCGATCTCCTTGAAGCTGAGCACGAAGCTCAGCGAGGCGACCACGATGCAGACGAGGCTGAAGCCGATGGCCAGCGGGCTGCCGTCACGCAGGCCCGTGTTGACGCCGAACAGCGCCAGCACCAGGTTGATCAGCATGACGGCCGCCAGGCCGACGATCGACGCGCTCACGACCTTCACGAAGACCGGAGTGGCCCGGATGATCTTCGCCTTGTAGATCATGGTCATCAGGAAGAAGATGCCGAAGCTCGCCACGGCGGCCTGGAGCACGATGCCGTCGTAGGCCGACTCGAACGCCTTGCTGACCATGCCGACGAAGACACCCTCGACGACCGCGTACGCGATCACGAGCGCCGGGTTCGCCATCCGGGAGAACGAGATGATCAAGCCGAGGACGAGGCCGACCACCGCCGCGCCGATCCAGGCGGTGCCGACCAGCGCGTCGGGCACGAGCACCCAGGCAGCCGCGGCGGTGATGCCGAGGATGCCGAGCAACGCGACCGTCTTGACGACGACGTCGTCGACGGTCATGGGCGCCACGGCAGGCGGCGCGGCCGGGTAACCGGCCTGGGACGGGTACTGCTGGGGAATGCCGGGCTGTCCGTACGGCCCGGCCGGGGCGTACCCGGCGGAGCGCTCCCGCTCGGCCGCTTGGCCGAGCCGGGCGAGCACCGGGTTCGAGGTCTTCACTTTCTGGCCTCCCTCAGGGGGTCGTTTGCACGTGAACGTGCACCCCAAGAGTAGACTGCCCGACCCACTCCTGGTGATCACGAATGGGAACGCGGAGGCCGTGGCGGCTGGTGCCCGGGGCGGGGGTCGAACCCGCACGCCTTTCGGCAGCCGCTTTTAAGGCGGCCGTGTCTGCCTTTCCACCACCCGGGCGGGTGGCACCCGCGCGCCGACACGCACGGTGCAGTGTCACCGTAGCCGGTCGGCGGCGACCCGGCGTACCCCGCCGGGCTGGCCACATTAGGGTCGATGCCGTGAGCAGCGCAGCCCCAACGACCCCCGACGCCGCACCTGACCAGGTCTTCCGCTCCGACGATCAGGTCGACCGCCGAACCCGGGCCGTCCGGCTGCTGGCCGCCGTCCGTCGTCACCGGGCGGACCTGCTGGTCGCGGTGGTCTGGGTGGCGCTGGCCGGCTGGCTGACCCACGGGCTGTGGCCCGACCCGGATGGGCGCACGTTGGCGCTCAACCCCGAGGACCAGGCGCTCTACGAATGGTTCCTGGCTGTCGACGCGAGGGCGCTGCTCGGTGACTTCCACCTGCTCACCGACCGGCTCAACGCCCCGGACGGCGTCAACCTGATGGCCAACACCACTGTCATCGCGCTCGGTGTGGTCTGCGCGCCGATCACCCTCCTGCTCGGCGCGCCCACCACGTTCGCGCTGCTCGCCGCCGCCAACCTGGCCGGCACCGCCCTCGCCTGGTACCTGCTGTTCCACCGCACGCTGCGCGCCCGCCGCCTGGCCTCCGCGCTAGGCGGTGGGTTGTGCGGCTTTGGTCCGGGGATGATCTCGCAGTCCAACAGCCACCTGCACATGACGGCGCAGTGGCTGCTGCCGGTGATCGTCTGGCTGGTGGTCCGGCTGCTCCGGGCGTCCGACCCCGGCCCAACGACACCCGACGAGACGGCCCACGCCCGGCCGGCCGGTCCGGACCGACGACGGATGATCAGCTCTGCCGTCGGACTGGCCGCAGCCGTCACCGCGCAGGTCCTCATCGGCGAGGAGGTCCTCTTCCTCTGCGCCGTCACACTGTTGGTGATGGCGATCAGCTACGCCGTCGCCGACCGGGAGCTCGCCCGGCGGGCACTGCCCGGCTTCGCCGGCGGGCTGGCGATCGCCGCCGGCCTGGCGCTGCTGGTGCTCGGCTACCCGCTGTGGTTCCAGTTCGCCGGGCCGCAGGGCGTCGCCGACGGCATGTTCAGCCCGGCCTACTTCTCGGCCGACCTCAGCAGCTGGTGGGCGATCTCTCCGCTGTCGGTCGCCGGCAGCGTCGAGGCGTCCCGGCTGACCACCGGCCCCGCCGAGTACAACACGTTCCTCGGCTGGCCGCTGCTGTTGGTCACCGCGGCCTGCGCGGTCTGGGCCGGCCGGCGGCGGCTGGTGCGCGCCTGCGTGGTGGCGGCGCTGGTGATGGGTGCGCTCTCCCTCGGCCCGGAGGTGGTGTTCGGCGGCACCCGCACCGCGCTGCCCGGCCCGTACGCCCTGCTGGCCGGGTTGCCGGTGGTGGACGGCGCGCTGCCGATGCGGTTCGGTCTGGCGCTGCTCCCGATCGTGGCGACGCTTCTGGTCCTGGCCGTCGACCGGGCACTACGCGGCACCGGTCGGGCGGGGCGGCTGGTGCCGCTGGCCGTCGTCGCGGCGCTGCTGCCGCTCTTTCCGACTCCCCTGCCGACCGCCGCGCGGCCGGCCGTGCCGGAGTTCATCACCGGCGGACACTGGCGGCAGTGCGTCCAGCCGGGCGGGGTGCTGGTGCCGGTGCCGCTGCCCACCCCCAAGGAACCGTGGCCGATGCGCTGGGCGGCCGCCGCCGACGCCGGTTTCGGCCTGCCCGAGGGGTTCTTCATCGGCCCGTACGGGCGCGGTGGCACCGCCGCCATGGGCACCTTCAAGCAGCCCACCTCAGCCCTGCTGGCCGACGTGGCCCGCCGCGGTGACCAGCCGGCCATCGGCGACGAGCAGCGCCGGCAGGCCGCCCGGGACGTCGACTACTGGGGCGCGTCCTGCGTGGCGCTGGCCGACGACGCGCCGCACGCCGACAGCCTGCGGGCGACCCTGGAGCAGTTGTACGGTCCGGCCACCCGCGTCGCCGACGCCTGGACCTGGCGGGTTTGAGCCGAGGAGCGCGAAAGGGCCCCTCCCGATCGGGAGAGGCCCTTTCGTCCAGTTTGCTCAGACGCGTGGCGCGCCAACCGGCTGGGATGCCTCGACGAACTCCTCGCGCGGATCGTGCAGCTGGCCCAGGGCGACCACCTCACGCTTGAGGAAGAACGCCAGCGACCAGTCCACCACCACGCGGACCTTGCGGTTGAACGACGGGATCCGGCTCATGTGGTAAGTCCGGTGCATCACCCACGCCGGCCAACCGGTCATCTTGATGCCGTACACCTGGGCGACGCCCTTGTGCAGGCCGAGGCTCGCCACGCTGCCGGCGTGCTTGTGCTTGTAGTTGACCGGTTCGCGACCCCGGATCACCGCCGCGATGTTGTCGGCCATCCGCGCCGCCTGACGCACAGCGTGCTGCGCGCTCGGCGAGCAGAAGTTACCCGGCTCCTTGGTCAGGTCCGGTACGGCGGCGCAGTCACCGGCGCTCCACGCGCCCTCGATCACCCGGTCACCGTCGACCACCTGGAGCGTGGGAATGCAGGTCACCCGCCGACGATCGTCACGCGGGAAGTCCGTCGCGTCCAGCATCGGCGACGGCTTCACACCGGCCGTCCAGACGATCGTGTCGGACCGGAAGCTGTCCCCGTCGGAGAGCTTGACCACCCCGTCGACGCAGGACTCCAGGCGGGTGTCCAGCCGGATGTCCATGTTGCGCTTCATGAGCTGCTGCACCGTGTAGGCGCCCATGTCCCGATCGACCTCGGGCAGGACCCGGTTGGTGGCCTCCACGAGCACCCAGCGCATGTCCTCGGGCTCGAGCTCGGGGTAGTAGCGCAGCGCGTCGCGGGCCATGTCCTCCATCTCGGCGAGCGCCTCGATGCCCGCGTAACCGCCGCCGACGAACGTGAAGGTCAGCGCCGAGCGGCGCACCTCCGGGTCCGGGGTCACGGCCGCGACGTCCAGCCGGTCCAGCACGTGGTTACGGAGGTAGATCGCCTCACCGATGGTCTTGAACCCGATGCCCTGCTCGTGCAGGCCCGGAATCGGCAGCGTCCGGGACACCGAACCCGGTGCCACGATCACGTGGTCGTACGCGATCTCCCGGGCCGGGCCGACGATCGGCTGCACGGTGGCAACCTTGCGGTCGTGCTCGACACGCGTGACCGTTCCCGCCACCACCTTGCAGCGGCGCAGCTCGCGGCGCAGCGGCACCACGGAATGCCGGGGGGAGATGTTCCCCGCCGCCGCCTCGGGGAGGAACGGCTGATAGGTCATGTGGGGCTGGGGGTCCACGACGATGACCTCAGCCTCACGGGAGCTGAGCTTCTTTGACAGGCGCAGGGCCGCGTAGAGACCAACATGCCCGGCACCCACCACAAGGATCCGCTTCGGATTCACGTCATCTATCTTTCCCCGCCCGGGTCAGGTAATCCCGCTCGCGCCCCCCATCTGTGACGGAACACAACCCCTGTGACCTGCGTAACCCTGCCGTCCCACGGGTTCACCTACGCCGCAGCAGCCAACCCAGCAACGCGACGACACCCACCGCCACCAGCAGCCCCAGCACGGTGACCCACTGATGACCGGCCTCCCCACCCAGGCCCGCCGCCTGCAACAGCAGCACCCCCAGCACGGCCGTACCCAACAGCACCGCCGCCACCCGCAGCAACCACCGGGTGACCAGCTCCGGGTCCACCACCGCGTCGTAGGGCAGCAGCGCCGCAAGCGCGCACAGGGAATGCCCCAGATAGAGCAGCGCGGCGACGGCGAGCAACCGCCACAACGCCACCGGTCGGCCGTACCCGTCGGTGGCGAGCAACCAGCCACCGACCATGACCAGCGCCACGAAGGTCGGCCACAGCCGCCGCGGACCCACCGCGGGCAGCAGCGCGGCCACCGCCAGGAACAACAGCGGCCGGCCGGTCAACACCTCGGCGGGAAACGCCAGCGCCAACCCGGCCAGCGCGATGACGAAGATCGCAGCCCGGACCATCAGCGGAACGGCGCTGATCCGGGCCACCGCCTCCTGAGCAGCCCGAACCCGCCCGGTGACCGCGTCGATCATCTCAGCTCACTCCTCGCGCTCACCGGGCCGCCGATCGTTCGCGACTGCGGGGCTCGCAAACCCGGCTCACTCCTCGCGCTCACCGGGCCGCCGATCGTTCGCGACTGCGGGGCTCGCAAACCCGGCTCACTCCTCGCGCTCACCGGGAACCGACCCTTGGGGCCGTCGCCAGCCGCGCCACATCCCGCAGCACCTGGTCCAGGCTGCCCGCGCCGGCCCAGCGCACGACGGGCACGCCGTGTTCCCGGAGCTGCCCGATCATGGTCTCCCGGTCCAGCCGCCACAGGCGGTACGCCACCTCGGCCCAGCCCCGATCCTTCGGCGGCGTCAGGTTGGCCGGCAGCGTGTCGACCGCCACCACGAACCGGCCGCCGCGGGCCAGCCGCGCCAACATCTGCGCCGACCGCTCGTCGAGCAGCGGGGTGAGGACCACCACCAACGCGTCCGAGGAGAGCTGCTGCGGGCCGAAGACCTGGTCGTACGGCTCGTGTTGAGAGGCGTCGGCACGCACGTCGAGCAGCCACTCCAGGACGGTCAGGTACTGCCGGCGACCGGCGGCCGCGCGTAGGCGGCGGGCACCCGGCCCGTACTCCAGAAGCGACACCCGGTCACCCCGGTGCAGGTAGTGCTCGGCGATCGCCGCGGTGGCCCGCACCGTGGTGTCCAACACCGAGGCGGAGCCGTCCACGCCGCCGGAGCGCCCGGCCTCGGCGAGCACGTCGAGCAGCACCACCACCTCGGCGTCCCGGTCGGAGAGGGTGGCCGCCACGTGCAACTGCCGGGCGCGCAGCGACACCCGCCAGTCGACTCGGCGGAGCCGGTCACCGGGAGCGAAGATCCGCACACCGGCCAGTTCGCCGCCCTCACCGGGCCGGCGGGAGTGGTGCGCGCCGACCAGGCCGGCGGCGCGGGGCATCGCCTCCACCGCCTCGAACGGTTCGGTACGCGGATAGACCCGCACCCCGACCGCATCGGTGAGCACCGCTCGGGAGACGAGCAGGCCACCCGCCGCGGCGACCCGCGCGCCGGCCGGACCGACCGGGTGTCGACCCCAGCGCAGAGCCCGGCCGGCCAACTCCAGGTCCACCGCCGCGGCGGCGGGCACCGAGGTGACGAACGGCCGGTCGGCGACCGAACGGCCGGTGCCGGCGGGCGTGCCAGCAGCAGGCGAGGCGTCGGCGGTCGGGGCGTCGGGGGCCGCGGCGCCGGCGAAGCCGGCACGGCTGATCCGCAACCACGGCGAGACCCGGGACCGCACCACCACCAGGTCGTAGTCGACCGTGTCCGGATTGCCGACACTCACCGCCGCCGACACGTCGCCACCCTCGACCAGCGGCGCGTCGTCCCCGGCGGTGATCCAGACCTGCGGCAACGTCGTGGGCCGGCGGCGCAGCGCGTACGCGGTGCCCAGCGCGAACGGGGCCGCCAGCACGACGAGGTCGACCCGCCCCAGCAGGACCCCCGTCACCAGCAGCAGGCCGGCGAGCAGCACCGCGCGGCCGAGCGCGGGGGTGGGCGCCCAGCCGGCTGTCGACTCCGGCTCGGTGGATCGCGGCTCGGGCAGGCTCGGGCCGGTCATCAGCGCCGGAGCCCGCCGGCGGCGTAGCTGGGCAGCGCGCCACTGGCCGGGGCGGGCGTCGCCTCCAACACCTCACCCAAGACGAAGGCCGGGTCGACGCGGCGCAGCCACATCTCCGGGCGCAGGGTGATCCGGTGGGCCAGGGCGGGTGCCGCCACCTCCTTGACGTCCTCCGGCACCACGTAGTCCCGGCCACCGAACACCGCGCGCACCCGAGCCAGCAGCAACAGCGCCAACGAGCCACGCGGCGAGGCGCCGACCAGCACCGACGGGTGTTCCCGGGTGGCGGCGGTGAGGGACACGATGTACCGGCCGATGGAATCCTCCACCACCACGTCCTCCAGGGCGGCCTGCATCGCCCGCAGGGTGGCGGCGTCGACGACCGGTTTGATGTCGGCCTCCTCGCGACGGCGGCCCATCCGGCGGCGCAGCACCTCCCACTCCTCCTCGTGCTCCGGATAGCCGAAGGAGACCCGCAGCAGGAACCGGTCCAGCTGCGCCTCGGGCAGCGGGTAGGTGCCCTCGTACTCGATGGGGTTGGCGGTGGCCAGCACGTGGAACGGCTCGTCCAGCTTGTACGTCACGCCCTCCACCGAGACCTGCTTCTCCTGCATGGCCTCCAACAGCGCGGACTGGGTCTTCGGCGGCGTCCGGTTGATCTCGTCGGCGAGGAGCAGGTTGGTGAAGACCGGCCCCGCACGGAAGGCGAAGTCGCCGTTGCGCTGGTCGTAGAGGAAGGAGCCGGTGACGTCGGCGGGGAGCAGGTCCGGGGTGAACTGGAGTCGACGGAAGTCCAACCCGAGTGCCTGGGCGAAGGAGCGCGCGGTGAGCGTCTTGCCCAGACCGGGCAGGTCCTCCAGGAGCACGTGCCCGCCGGCCAGGATCCCGGCGAGGACCAGCTCCAACGCGTCCCGCTTGCCGACCACGACGGTGCCGACCGCGTCCAGGACGGCCCGGGCCAGGCGACCGACCTCGGCGGCGGACATGCTCCGGTCCACGTCGTTCATCAGATGTTCTCCAGTTCGGCGACGATCACCGCGAGATCGCGCGGCGACGGAGGGCGGCGGGGCGGGCTTTCCAGGAACGTCCACAGCCGGTCACCCAGCAGGGCACGGGCGCGGACCGGGTCGGATTCGCGGGTCACGCCGTGCTTCAGGCGCAGCCGCTCGTCGGCGAGTTCCGCGAGCCGGGGCAGGATGACCCCGGTGAAACGTTCGGGTCGCGTCGTGGACCAGTCCAGCGGGAGTTCCCAGCCGTTGATGGCGGCGCGCAGCGCGTCCCGCGCACCCCAGTTCCAGGTGCCCTCGTCGTACTGGGTGGTGGAGGAGCGCCGGGACGTTGGCGGTGGTGGCGCCGCGAGGGCGGCGGCGATCCGGCGCACCGCGGACACCGCGAACACCCCGGCGATCAGGATCATCAGCGAGATCTGCAGACCGACCGCCCGGAGCCCGACAACCAGCACGGCGACCATGGCGGCGTTGCCGGCCAGGGCTCGGAAGATGCGCCCGGCAGGGCCACCCTTGTCACGGTCGTCGCGCTTCGGCCGCTCCTCCTCGAAGGTGAGCAGGTCGTCGATGCTGGCGCTGCCGCTCACCGTTGCACCGTCCCCGGCCCGCTCATGACGGCACCTCGGGGGCGCCCGCCGTCACGATGGTGAGTTCACCGCGCAACCGCCGCAGCGCGGCGCGGGCCTGGTCACGGGTGCCCTCGTCGACGTCCCGTGTGGCGTACCGGGCCTCGCGGTAGACGTGCGCGAACTCGGCGAGCACGTCGGCGCTGACGATCGCCGGGACCCCTGTCGACGGATCACCCCGCAGCAGCCGGGTGACCAGGTCGGTCGGGGTGTCGCCGGGTTGCCGCGCCACGCCGGCCACGGCGGCGGCCTCCTCGAGGCGTACCCAGCAGGCGATCACCGCGACGCGTGGGTCGGTGGCCTGGTCGTCCAGCTCCACCAGGCCGGCGTCGAGGGCGGCGACCACCTCGAGGGCGGTGCCCTCGGCCGTACGGCGGGCACTCCGTGCCGGCAGCGCCCGGGTGGTGCGGCGCAACGCACCGCGGATCAGGAGCCAGCCGAGGTAACCCAGCACCGCGAGGATGGCCAGCCCGAGCAGAACCATCGCCACGGTGGCGATCCACTGCGGGATGTGCGCCTGGGTGGCCTCGCCGGCGTCCCTCGGCTCGACCGGGATCGACGGCGGTGGCGTCGGAATGTCCGTCGGATATTCGGGCACCCACGGCACGTTGTCCGCGGCCGGCGGGATCTGACTGGCGCCGATCGACGAGTGCGCCGAGGCCAGTGCGGCGGCCGCGAGCAGCGCCACCACCGTACCCACCGGCCACCACCGGCGCAGCAGGCCGAGCACCGGGCGGACCACACCCGGTCCGGCGACCGGGGACGGCGTGGGCGGGCGTGTTCCGTTCGTCATCGCCACCACCCCACGCGTTCTCAGTCCACTTCGGCCAGCTGCTTGGCCCGGCCGAAGACATCGTCCAACATCCCCGGTGTCAGCCGCCCGGTGAAGGTGTTCTGCTGGCTGACGTGGTAGCAACCGAGCAACTCCGGCACGGCCGCGCCGGACCAGTGTGCCCCATGGCCGAACGCCGGTCGCGGGCTGGGCGGGCGCTGCCCGTACACCTGGCGCAGCACCGGCCACCACGCGGCCCAGGCGAACGCGCCCAGCGCCACCACGACGCGCAGTGTGGGCCTGATCAGCGTGACCTCGCGGTGCAGCCAGGGCGCGCAGGTGTCCCGCTCGTCGGGGGTGGGCTTGTTGTCCGGCGGCGCGCAGCGGACGGCGGAGAAGATACGGGTGTCGCGCAGGGTGAGGCCGTCGTCGGCGGCGACGCTTGTCGGCTGGTTCGCCAGCCCGGCCCGGTGCAGGGCCGCGAAGAGCACATCGCCCGAGCGGTCGCCGGTGAAGATCCGGCCGGTGCGGTTGCCGCCGTGCGCGGCGGGCGCGAGCCCGAGGATGGCGATCCGCGCGTCGGCGGGGCCGAAGCCCGGCACCGGTCGACCCCAGTACTCCTGGTCGCGGAAGGCGGCCCGCCGGGTGCGGGCCACCTCCTCCCGCCATCGCACGAGCCGGGGGCAGGCGAAACAGTCGCTGACCGCCGCGTCGAGGTCGGCCAGGTCGGTCGCCCGCGCGGCGCGGGCGACGACCTGGTCGGGGGTACGCGGCTCAGCCAAGTTTGGCCCGGAAGAGCTCGAGGGTACGGGCCCAGGCGCTGGCGGCGGATCGCTGGTCGAACGCCTCCGGCCGGTCGTCGTTGAAGAACGCGTGCGAGCTGCCCGGGTAGTCGTAGAGCTGGCAGGTGCCGCCGGCCTCCTCGATGGCCCGGCGCGCGGTCTGCACACCCTCGTCGGTCGAGGTGCCGTCCTCTTCGGAACAGTGGATGACCGCCGCCTTGCCGGCGTAGTCGGCCCAGTCGGGGCGCATCGACTCCCAGGGCAGCACGGGATAGAAGCCGACGCTGGCGACGATCCGCTCGGAGAGGGTCGCCGACCAGAGGGCCAGGCTGCCGCCTGCGCAGAACCCGACGGCGCCGACCTTGCCGGTGACCTCCGGCCGGCCGGCGAGGTAGTCGGCGGCGCCGGCGATGTCCTTCGCCGCCTCGTCCATTCGCATCCCCAGCAGCAGACGCTGCGCCTCGTCCGGCTCGCTGGTGGTCTCACCGTGGTAGAAGTCCGGGGCCAGGGCGACGAAGCCGGCCTCGGCGAACCGGTCCGCGACCGACCGGATGTGCGGGACGAGACCCCACCACTCCTGGATCACGATGACGGCGGGGCTGGCCGTGCCGCTGGCGGGTATCGCGAGATACCCCTCGCTCGTCCCCCCGTTGCTGCGGTAGCTCACCATGTCGCCCATCGGCCGTCCTCCTAGCGGTCAGTCATCGTTGGCTGGTCGCCCAGTGGTCCTACGTGCCGGTAGCCTGCCATGCCGCGCCCCCTGCCCGGAAGACGCCGGAACAGTGGCATTCACCTCCCGTTCGCCGGACGGTGACTCCGGGTATGCCGACGGCGGCGGGAAACTCTCCCCGCCGCCGTCGTCGGTGTCGCAGCCCGGTCAGGCCCTGTCGCTCAGGCCTTCTTGGTCAGGCCTTCTTGGTCAGGCAGAGCACGTAGCCCTTCTTGCCCGACTCGATGCTGTAGAAGACGTACCCCTCCTGGTCTTCCTTGAAGAACTCGTTGCACGTGGTGTCGGCCTTGGCCTGGGTTTCGGTCTGCCCGTCGATCCGACCGACCACGCTGTACGCGGCGTCGGTGGAGGTGCACTCGACGACCTTGGCGCCGTCGACCTTCTCCTCCTTGTCGCCCTTGATCTCGGGCAGCTCGGCGATGCAGTCGCCGGCCTTGGCGTCGGCCGTCTCATCCTTGTTCAGGAAGTTGCCGACCGCCGAGGCGAGACCGAACTTCAGGCCGGCGATGACGAGGAACACGACGATCGCGCCGATGATGCCGAGCGCCTTCTTCCCACCGGACTTCTTCGCCTCCGGCTCGGCCGGGGGCGGCGTCTCGACGGCCGGCTGGGCGGGCGTCTCGCCGACCGGCGGCTGCGGCGCGGCGTCTGACGCGGAGGGCGGTGCGACCTGCTCTGACACGGGGGTTCCTTCCGAGGGGTGGATGAGCAGACGACACCGTAACGATCATTGATTTCCGGTGTCGTCCCGCTCGCCTCGTCCGTTCAGCTATTTCCCAGCATCGTCTGCATGATCTGGTTCACATCGCCCGTCAGCTCGTCGCGGTCGGGGTCGGGTCGCCACTGGGCGTACCGCTCGGTGTCGCGCTCGGGCTCACCGTGGGTTGACCGGTGACTGTCGGAGTTGGTGTGGTGGTCGGCTCCGGTGTGGTGGTCGGCGCCCGGGGCGGGATGGGCATGCCCGGGCCCCGGGGCCCGAAGGGAGCCTGCTCCGGACAGAGGGGGTACGCCCGCAGCAGCTTGTCCTGGCTGTTGAGCGCTTGTTCGCAAGTCGGGTAGCCCAGTCGGATCGGGTTGCCGTTCTCGTCGAAGAGGTGGGCGTTCTCCACCAGCCGACCCTCGCTGTCATAGACGAAGACGTCCATGATCCGTTCGTACGGGTTGTCGACCGAGGTCGGTTGGTAGCCGTAGTCGCCGTAGCGCATCCGGTCCTCGGCCTGCACCAGGGCGGAGAGTGCGAACACCACAAGCACCGCGCTGCCGACCTGCACCGCCGAGCGCGGCCAACGGGTCAGCTGGGCGGAACGCCGACCGAGCCAGATCGAGGCGAGCACGAAGCCGACCAGCATGATCAGGCCGGCGAGCAGCTCACCACCGAGCCGGGGCAGCAGACCGAAGTCGCCCCCCGTGGTGATCACCGTGACCAGCATCGCCGCGAGGTAACCGCGCAGCACCCACCAGGCAGGGCGCAGCAGCTTGAGGAAGTCGCTGGCCGTCTCGTACCCCAGGGGTGGGCCGAGCCGGACGTCGACGGCTCGCAGCCGCCTGCGGGCCCGGATCACCGCGGTGGCGACGCGCTGGTCGAGGTTGCGTCCACCGCCCACGCCGGCGCCGGCCGCGACGCGCAGCTCGGCGGCGTACGTCTCGGGCTCGCCCAGCCGCTCGACGAGAGTGCCCTCGCCCTCGGCCGCGACCTCGGTGAGATGGTCGGCGAGATCCTCGGTCAGCTCGTTGCGCCGGTCGGGCGGCAGGTCGGCCAGAGCCGCCCGGACCCGCGCCACGTAGTCGGTGATCTCCTGCTCCGTGACGGTCATGCCGCCAGCCCCCGATCGTCGAGCAGAGTGTCCATGGTCGTGGCGAACGAGCGCCAGAGCTTGCCGGAGCGGGTCAACTGGTCACGCCCGGCGGCGTTGAGCGAGTAGTACTTGCGGTGCGGGCCGGTCTCGCTCGGCACGACGTAGGTGGTGAGCAGGCCGGCGGCGAAGAGACGGCGCAGCGTGCCGTAGACCGAGGCGTCGCCGATCTCCTCCAGGCCGGCCTCGCGGAGCCGGCGCAGGATGTCGTAGCCGTAACCGTCCTCCTCCCGGAGCACGGCGAGGACGGCCAGATCGAGCACGCCCTTCAACAACTGTGTGGTGTCCACGCAATGCACACTAGTACGCAATGCGAAGTAGCGTCAACGATTCGCCCCCGACGCGCCGAGCGGGACCGCGCGGGGCTGGGCGGGCCTGGGCGGGGCTGGGCGGGCCTGGGCGGGGCTGGGCCAGCTTGATCCACACGAGATCGCCGAAACCGGGGTGTCCAGGTGGTCTTGATACCGCGATATCGGCGATGTCGTGTTGATCAAGGCCGCGTGACCAGGGCCGAGTCGATCAAGGCCGCGGGTGGCCTACTGGAGACTCCAGGCGATGCCGTCGAGGATGTCGTGCTCCGAGGCGACCACCGAGGGCATTCCGGCGCGCTCCATGATCACGCGGAGCACCAGCGCGCCCGCTCCGATCACGTCGGCCCGGCCCGGGTGCATCACCGGAATCGTCAACCGCTGCGCGCGGGTCTGACCCAGCAGGTCCGCCGTCACCCGCGCCACCGCCTCGTACGACACCCGAGCGTGGTGGATGCGCTCCGGGTCGTACTCCCGCAGGCCCTGGGCGATGGCGACCACAGTGGTGACCGAACCGGCGAGGCCGACAAGGGTGGCGGCCTCGCGGCCGGGCACCGACGCGAGCGCCCGGTCCACGACGGCGGCGATGTCGCCCTCCGCGGCCGCGATCTGCTCGGCCGTCGGCGGGTCGCCCGGCAGGTGCCGCTCGGTCATCCGGACGCACCCGATGTCCACGGAGATCGCCGACCGCACGCCAGCGGCCCGGTCACCGACCACGAACTCGGTGGAGCCACCGCCGATGTCGACGACCAGGAACGGCTCCGACGCGTCGGCGGGCAGCCCGCGCACCGCGCCGGTGAACGACAGCCGAGCCTCCTCGTCGCCGCTGACCACCTCGGGCGCCACGCCCAGGGTGCGCTGCACCATCTCGGTGAAGTCGGCAGCGTTCGCGGCGTCCCGGGAGGCCGAGGTCGCGCACATCCGCACCCGCTGGGCACCCAGCTTCTCGATGTCGGCGGCATACGACGCCAGCGCCACACGCGTCCGCTCGATCGCCTCCGGCGCCAGCCGGCCCGTCCTGTCGACGCCCTGCCCGAGCCGGACGATCTCCATCCGTCGGGTCACGTCGGTCAGCGGGGCCTGCGGCCCGGCCGACTCCTCAGGCAGGTCGGCTACCAGCAGTCGGATCGAGTTGGTCCCGCAGTCGATGGCCGCCACACGCGTCGTCACCCCGCAACCCTACGACAGCCCTCCGGGCGGCCCGACGCTCAACAGACCTGCGCCGAGCGGCGTCACGTGGTGTCGGACGGTCCCGCCCTCCCGCTCGCTGACGACCAGACCGGCCGCCCGCAGCGCGGTGGCGTGCTCCGAGGCCGACGACAGACTGACCCCGACCGCCCGGGACAGCGCCGTGGTGGTCAGCCCGCCCTCGCCGGCGAGACGCCGCAGCACCGCCGCGCGGGTGGCGCCGAGCAGTCGGCCGAGGGGATCGCCCTCCGGGGCGTCGCCGCGGATCGGCATCGGCGCCGGATAGACGAGCAGGATCGGCCGCCCCGGCTGGACCAGCACCCGGGGGCGGAGCCCGGCGAACGGAGAGGGCAGCAGGATCACGCCGTGACCGGTTCCGACCACGTCCCCGCTCCACCAGGTCCGTACCTCCAGCACCGGCTCACGCCACCGGATCGCCGGATGCAACCCCGCGAAGAGCCCGGCGAGGCCGTGTTGCGCGAGCCGTTGACTGGCGAGGGTCACCTGCTGGCGGTGTGTCGACACCAGATCAGGCCAGAGCGGCGCGAGCACGGCGTCGAACCAGCTGGCCACGGCACCGCCGAACAGGTCCAGCACCTCCGGGTCGGCCGCCGCGAACCGACGCCGCAGCGGGGTGGCGCTCACGCCGGCGTACGACGCCGTGGCCTCGGCGCGCACCCGGCAGGCCGGGGTGGCGCGGATGGCCTCCAGACCTGCCGCCAGCGATTCCAGACCGTCGAGAGGGGTGACGAAATCCGGCAGGCGCCCCCGCTCCGGCAGCAGGTGTCGAAGGATCGCGGTGGCTGCCTGGGCCGCGCCCGTCGCCTCGACCGCCGTCGCCTGCTCGGCCAGCGCGGGGGCCAGCACGGCGACCGTCGGATCGCGCAGCCACTGACCGGCCAGCAGCGCGGTGCCGACCGGGTGCAGTCGATCGCCGAACCGCACCCGGCAGAGATCCGCCGGGCCGAGCTGGAGGCGAAGCATGAGAAACAGCCTGCCTCCCTTCGGTCAGGACCGAAAGGGTTGATCCGCGCACCGATCACGTCCAGTGTGGACGCGGGGTCGACGGGGGGTGGCCGACGTGCGGCGAACGGTGGCGGTGTTGACGGGGCTCTGCCTCATTGTCGTGGCCGCAGGTTGTGAGCGGGGGCAACCCTCGTCGACCCCGTCCGCGTCGAGCGAACGCCCGGCTCCGGGCGACCACCAGCTCACGCTGAAGCACAACGGGCTCGACCGCGGCTACCTGCTGCACGCCCCACCCGGGTACGACCCGAGCCGTGCGCCCGCCCTGGTCATCGCGCTGCACTTCTATCCCGGATCCGGCTACCTCGTGCGGGATCTGGCGGGCCTGGAGGCTCGGGGCGACAGGGACAACGTCCTGGTCGCCTACCCGGACGGGCTGGACGGTGGGTACAACGCGCTGTCCTGCTGCGGCAACGCGGACGACGTCGGCTTCCTCAACGCCCTCACCGACCACCTGGTCCAGACCTGGCGGGCGGACCCCAACCGGGTCTTTCTCACAGGCATCTCCAACGGCGGCGACATGAGCTTCCGGGCGGCGGTGGAGGCCACCGGCAGGTACGCCGCGATCGGGGTGGTCAGCGGCGGTTACAGCGGTGCACTGACCACTGATGAGAGCTACGTGCCGAAGTCACCGGTCTCCGTGATCACCTTCATCGGCGCTCAGGACGAGTACGCCCCGAAGTTCCAGGCGGGCATCAAGACCTGGCAGCAACGGCTCCGGTGCACGCCGGCGTCGAAGGCGTCCGGGGTGCCGAGGGTGACGCGGACCGAGGCCCGGTGCGCGGACGGCAGCGAGGTGAGCGTCTACACCATCGCCGACATGGGCCACAGCTGGCCGGGGGCGACCTCCGGTCAGCTCGCCGCGCCCGCCGCGGGTGTCACCGCCACCGACTTGATCTGGGACTTCTTCGCCAGCCACCCCCGCCGCGCCTGAGCTACAGGCGCAGCAGCATCCGGGTGTTGCCCAGCGTGTTCGGCTTGACCCGCTCCAGGTCCAGGAATTCCGCGACACCCTCGTCGTACGAGCGCAGCAACTGCTCGTAGACCGGCTGCGGCACCGGAGCGCCGTCGATCTCCCGGAAGCCGAACGAGCCGAAGAACCGGGTCTCGAAGGTGAGCACGAAGATCCGCGCCACGCCCAGCTCCCGGGCCGCGTCGATCAGCTCACCCACCAGCCGGTGCCCGATCCGCTGGCCGCGACAGGACGGGTCGACGGCCACCGTACGGATCTCGGCCAGGTCCTCCCACATCACGTGCAACGCCCCGCAACCCACCACGACGCCGTCATCGGGCCGGACCGCCACCCGGAACTCCTGCACGTCCTCGTAGAGGGTGACGGTGGCCTTGCTCAGCAGTCGCCGGTCGTCGGTGTACGTGTCGACCAACCGGCGGATGCCCCGCACGTCCCCGGTGCGGGCCCGCCGCACCAGGATCCGGCCCTCGGCCTGCGTGGTCATTCCGTGGGGGGCACGTCGACGCAGGGGCCGCTGGCCCACCAGGGCTCGACAAGCGCCAACGTCTCGTCACCGAACGGGTTCACGCCGGGGCCGGCACCCAGGGCGTGGCCGAGGTGCACGTGCAGGCACTTCACCCGGCCGGGCATCCCACCGGCGGAGATGCCCGCGATCTCCGGCACCTCGCCGATCGCCTCGCGGCGGGCCAGGTAGTCCTCGTGCGCCGCCCGGTAGTGGGCGGCCAGCTCCGGATCAGTCGACAGCCGGTCGGCCATCTCCCGCATCAGCCCGGCCGACTCCAGCCGGCTGCACGCCGCGGTGGCCCGGGGGCAGGTCAGGTAGTACAGCGTCGGGAACGGGGTGCCGTCGGCGAGGCGGGGCGTCGTCTCCACCACGTCGGGCAGGCCGCACGGGCAGCGGTGGGCCACCGCCCGGGTGCCCCGGGGCGTCCGGCCGAGCTGAGCCGCCACCGCGGCCAGGTCGGCCTCCGTGGCCGGCTCCCGCTGCGGCAGGGGTACGGAATCCGCCGCCGACTCCGGCGGTGGTGCGACAGTCACGGTGCTCGTCTCTCCTGGTGTGCTGATCGGTGGGTCACTTACCCGGCTGCTGGGTGTCCGCCGCCCGCACACTCGACCAGAGCGTGTCGTACCAGGTCGTCGGCCCCGCCGGGGCGCCCGAGCCGGGCGACTTCCCGGCGTCGCGGGCGGCGCCCACCGGGTCGTTCAGCACCACCATCATCTTCTCGCCCGGCCGGCCCATGAAGAACCGCTCCCGAGCCTGCGTCATCTTGTACTCGGGGTCCTGCCACTTGGCCGCCTCCGCGGTCAGCTTGGCGATCTCCTCCTCCTGCGCCGCCTGGGCGGCCTCCATCCGCTCGATGTCGGCCTGCTGATCCAGGTAGACCCGCACCGGATAGGTGTACGCGAGGGCGAGGGCGATCAACACCGCGAACAACACGGTGGCCCGGCCGGTGAAGCGACGGGGATGGGGTGCGGCGAGCCGCTTGACGGAACCGCCGGCGGCCGTACGCCGGGCAGCGGCCGGACGGTTCGCGGAGCGTACGCCCTCGGCGCCCCGGACCGCGCCCGGCGCCCGACCGGCGGCGCCGCGCGGTTCGGCGCGTAGGCCTGCGTCCCGGAGCGACCCACGGGTGGCCCGGCCAGCACCCGGTCGACCGGTCTGACCCGGCCGACGGGCGGGACGTTGACCACCCGGTGTGCGGCGCTGCATCGTCACACCCCTCCCCCGAGGCTACGTGTGTTGCCGAGTGCGCCGGGAAGCCCCAGGACCGCTGCGGGGCTTCCCGACAACCTCTCAGGCCGAACGGTAACGCGGGAACGCACCCGCGCCCGCGTAGCGCGCCGCGTCGGCCAGCTCCTCCTCGATCCGGAGCAGCTGGTTGTACTTGGCGACCCGGTCCGAGCGGGCCGGCGCGCCGGTCTTGATCTGGCCGCAGCCGGTGGCCACCGCCAGGTCGGCGATCGTGGTGTCCTCGGTCTCGCCGGAGCGGTGGCTCATCATGCACTTGAAGCCGGCCCGGTGGGCCAGGTCCACCGCGTCCAGGGTCTCGGTGAGCGAACCGATCTGGTTGACCTTGACCAGGACCGCGTTCGCGGACTTCTCCGCGATGCCGCGGGCGATGCGCTGCGGGTTGGTCACGAACAGGTCGTCGCCGACGATCTGCACCCGGTCGCCGATCGACGCGGTGAGCGTCTGCCAGCCGGTCCAGTCGTCCTCCGCCAGCGGGTCCTCGATCGACACGATCGGGTAGTCACCGGCCAGCTTGGTGTAGTAGTTGCTCATCTCCTCGGCGGACTTCGCGGCGCCCTCGAACGTGTAGGTGCCGTTGTCGAAGAACTCCGTGGCCGCCACGTCGAGGGCGAACACGATGTCGGTGCCGAGCCGGTAACCGGCCTTCTCGACCGCCTCGGCGATCAGGTCCAGGGCAGCCGCGTTGGTCGGCAGGTTCGGCGCGAAGCCACCCTCGTCGCCGAGCCCGGTCGACAGGCCCTTCTTCTTCAGCACCGACTTCAGCGCGTGGTAGACCTCCGCGCCGGAGCGCAGCGCCTCGCGGAAGGTGGGCGCACCGATCGGCGCGACCATGAACTCCTGGATGTCGACGTTGGAGTCGGCGTGCGCCCCACCGTTGAGGATGTTCATCATCGGCACCGGCAGCAGGTGCGCGTTCGGGCCGCCCAGGTAGCGGAAGAGGCTCAGCTCGGCACTGCCGGCGGCCGCCTTCGCCACCGCCAGGGAGACCCCGAGGATGGCGTTCGCGCCCAGCTCCGACTTGCTGTCGGTGCCGTCGATGTCGAGCATCTTCTGGTCGATGAGCCGCTGCTCGCTGGCCTCGTACCCGATGATCTGGTCGACGATCTTGTCTTCGACGTTGGAGACCGCCTTCTCCACGCCCTTGCCCTGGTAGCGGTCGGCGTCACCGTCGCGCAGCTCGATCGCTTCGAACGCGCCGGTGGAGGCGCCGGAGGGCACTGCGGCGCGGGCCACCGTGCCGTCGTCCAGGCCGACCTCGACCTCGACCGTCGGGTTGCCCCGCGAGTCGAGAATCTCCCGGGCGACGATTCCCTCGATGGTTGCCACTGAGTCGCTCCTCGTTGTTGTGATCCGGTCCGTGGGTGGGCCGCGACGGTGCGGCTGAGGCAGGTGTTGAACGCAGCGTATCGGGCGGCGGGATCGGGCACGGCGTCGCCCGCGCACCCGAGTCGCCCCGCGCTGACGGACATTCCCGGATTTCCGGGCGTCAACCGGCAACGGGTTTGCGCTGCGCCGACTTGATCCACCAGGCTGGTCGTCATGCCCGCCGCCTCGACCACCCTCCGCATGCTCGCCGTGTCGGTCATCGCGTCGCTCACGGTCACCGGCTGTCAGACATTCGAGGACGCCGGCAGCGCCATGGGCCGCTCGGATCTCGTCAACGACCTCGCCGCCCGCCTCGATCGGGCGCTGGAGTTGACCTACTCGGCCGACTACCAGCTGCCCGGCGGCCAGACCGCCGCGATCGTGCAGGCGCAGGATCCGGCCCGCTCCGCCTACACCTACCCGGGTGGGCGGCTCACCGTCACGCCGGACGCCGTCACCCGCTGCACGGCGACCGGCGGCCGGATGGCGTGCACGCTCGTCGCGCCGCCCAGCCCGGGAAGCAAGCCCACAGTGGCGCTCTTCACCGAGGCCAACCGGCAGGGTCTCGTCACCCCGCCGGTGGTGGTCGGGCTGCTGACCGCCGCCGCACTCGACCCGCAGGCGGTGATCAAGCAGAGCGACACCACAGTCGCGGGGCATCACGCGGCCTGCGTCGAGGTGCAGCGCTCGGACGGCGACTTCAGCGCCTGCGTGACCACCGAAGGCGTGCTCGGCAGCTTCCTCGGCTCGGTCGACGGCAAACCGAGGGAGCTGGCGTTGAGCGCCTACTCCGAGACGGTGGAGGAGACAGCGTTCGACCCGCCCGCCGGCGCCGGCGTGGTGGACCGCCGGCCGGGCGGCCAGTAGCCGGCGTCCTCACACGTCGAGCAACGTGCGCAGGTGGCGCGGAGGCGGGCAGTCGTGGGCCAGCATCGCGTCGTGCCAGTCGCGCACCGACACCCCCTCCGGGCGGGCGGCGGCGATCTCGGCCACCTCGCTGTACCCGACGAAGTACGTGGAGAGCTGCGTCGAGGTGAGCAGGGACCGACGCCACTTGCCGGCAGCCTCGCCCTCCTCCTGGAAACCGCGCCCGGTCATCAGCGCCATGGCCTCGGCCTCGGGCAGCTCCTCGGCGTGCACCAACTGGTCGAGCAGCGCATTGATGGTCATGCGGAGCTGCATCTTGAGCTGCTGCAACCGCACCGGCAGGCCACCGAAACCGAGCCCGGCCATCAGCTCCTCGGCGTACACCGCCCAGCCCTCGACGAACGGGCCGGACCGGGCCAGCGCCCGCACCCGCGTGCCGCCGACGTACCGCCGGGCGTGGGCGAGCTGGAGGAAGTGGCCGGGCATCGCCTCGTGCACGGTCAGGTTGCGGACCATGTGATCGTTGTACTCGCGATAGAAGGAGTCCACGCGCTGCGCCGACCAGTCCGCCGGGGTGGGCGCGATGCAGTAGAAGGTCGGCACCGGCGCCGTCTCCAGCGGGCCGGGCGAGTCGCAGTACGCCACCGCGACACCCCGCGCGAACTCCGGCATCTCCTGGATCACGCACCTGTCGTCGACGAGGGTGACCAGGTCGTGGAGGCGGACGAAGTCGGTCGCCTCGTCCAGGGTCACTCCGGCCAGCTCGACGATCGTCGAGTCGTCCGGGTGCTCGGCGGCGAGCACGTCCAGCGCCCGACGTACCGCAGCGTCGTCTGCCGGGCCGCCGACCAGCTCGACGGCCGCCGCGCGGATCTCCGCGGTGATCCGGTCCAGGTTGGCCCAGGCGCGGCGCTGGATCTCGGCAGCCCCCAGCTCGGTGTCGAGGGTGTGCCAGAGCCGCGCCTCCCAGCGGTGGCGCCCCAGCCGTGGGTCACGGCCGGGACCCGCGTCGGCGGCCAGGCCGGTACGCAGCCAGGCGACGAACTCGTCCAGCGCGGCGATCGCGGCGGTGGCGGCCGGCTCGACCTCGTCGAGCCTGCCCGGCGCCTGGGCGATCAGCCCCGGCAGCTCGTCGCGGATCAGCGCGGCCGTGCCGGTGAACTGCCCGACAGCCGTCTCGGCGTGGATCCGCGGCATGTCCCGCAGCGTCGCGCGGGCGGTGGCGAGAGCATCCGGTACGTCGGCGAGCCGGCCGGCCAGTTGCGTCAACCGCACCTCGGCCGGGGCGTACGGGCGGGCCAGCAGCGGGTGCAGCAGCGGGCCGGGGTTGTGGTGCAACGGGTCCCACTCGTGCGACCGGATCTCGGTCAGCTCGAACAGCTCCCGGTCCACGAAGGAGGTGAGCAGCGCGTGGTCCACCTGTTCGTCGACGTCCAGCGCGTCGGGGTCCAGCTCGGACAGCGCGTTCGCCGCGTCGGCGAGCATCACCCGGTCGGCGGCCAGCGCGTCGACGGAGAGATCCGGAAGCCGAGAGTCGAACCGGTGATCCCCAGCAGCGGTGGCGACCCCCGGCCGCGCTTCCAGCAGTGCTTCAACAACCCGCTCCGCAAGTACCCCGAACTCCTCCACCAACCCACCCTACCGACACCCCCCACCCCCAACCCCACTTCGGTCGATCATGAAGTTATTGCCGCCCGCTTCGGCGTGTCGCGGCAATAACTTCATGATCAACGCGGGTCAGCCGCGGGGTTGGGTTTCCGTTTCGCGGATCTTTTCGGCTTGGGCCAGGGTTGCTCTGCGGAGGGCTGATTCTGGGTTCAGGTTGGCTTTGCGGGCCTTGGCGACCATCGTCAGGAGGGTGGCGCCCAGGTTCGCCTCGTCGTCAGGCTCACCGTCCGGGTTCGGCAGTGAGACCTCGATGCCGTTGCGCGCGGCCCGGTCCAGGATCTGCGCGGCCAGGGCCAGCGCGGGCTGGCTGAACGCCACACCGTCCAGGACGGAGTCACGCGCCTTCTCCACGCGCTTGATCCGCTCCCAGTTCGCGGTGATCTCCTCCAGGGTGCCCGCCTCGGCACCGGCGAAGACGTGCGGATTGCGCCGGATCATCTTGTCGACCAGGCCACCCGCCACATCGTCGATGGTCCACCGCTCGCCCTCGGGCAGGTCCTCCGCGAGTCGCGCGTGCAGCACCACCTGCAACAGGACGTCGCCCAACTCCTCACGCAGCGAGTCGGTGTCGTCGGAGACCATCGCGTCGTACGCCTCGTAGCTCTCCTCCAGCAGATAACCCGCGAGGCTGCGGTGCGTCTGCGCCCGCTTCCACGGGTCGCCACCCGGAGAGGCCAGCCGGTCCAGCACGGCCACCGCGTCCAGCAGCCGGGCCCCCGGCGGGTCCCACGAGCCGTACATCAGCTCCAACTCGGCAAGCCCCGGCTCCCGGGCCAGCCGCAGGCCCAGCTCCCGGGCCAGCGACTCGTCGCCGGCCGGGCCGGCCAACCACACCGCCGCGCCGTGCGCCGCCACCGTGTCGAGCAGCGGCTGCGTCGCCGGGCCGTCCACGACTGTCACCTCGGCGCCCGCCTGACGCACTGCCGTGGTCAACTCGCTCTCCGCGCCCGTCAAGACCGGATGCTGGCGTACGACGTCCCAGGCGGCCGAGGTCAGCAGGCCAGCCGGCAACCGGGGTGAGGTGACCAGCAGGACGATCCGTGCCGTCATGCTCAGCTGGCCGTGCCCTCGGCGTCCGGGCTCGCGCTCGGCGACGCCGCGTCCGGGCTGGAGATGTCGGTGACCGGACCCTCCTCGTTGATGTACGGCAACGAGTAGAAGATGACCGACTGGCCGCTGCTCACCAACGAGGGCACCCCCACCTCGCGGTAGCGCGGGTTGATCGAGACGTCGACCCGGTTCGCCTCCTCCTCGAGGGCGGCGCTGAGCGCGGTGGCGCTGCCGACGAAGGCTCCCTCGCCGAACTTCTGGCGCACCTCGGCGACAGGCAGGCCGCCCGGGATCGCCCCGGCCTTGACCAGGGCCTGATAGACGGCCATCACCGACTTGTCGCTCACCTCGGCCGGAGGAAGCTGCTGGTTGAACACCTGCAGCAGGTCGACCCACTCCCCCCAGAGCTTGGCGTACTCGGTGGTGGCCGGCACCCGCAGGCTCTGCTCCAACTGCTGCGGAGTGACCTCGTCGGGCACCTGGAGGTTCTTGGCAGCCGCCAACCGCTTGCCCAGCTCCAGGCTGACCAGGAGGTTCACCACGTCCTGCCGGGTGACGGGGGCCCGCAACTGCTCGGGCGACGGGGTCGCGCTGGCCTGGCCGGCCTCCTGGCGGACCGCGTCACCGTACTTCGCCTGCACCTCGTCGTAGATCCCGTTGACCCGGTCGAGCGAATAGGTCCTGTCACCGACGTACGCGGCGACGTCCGGCGCGGACTTCCCGCAGGCGGCGAGGGAGAGGACACCCAGAGCCGCGACGCTGGCGGCGGCGATCACACGGCGAGCACGCATGCCCGTCACTCTCTCATGCCCTTCCGCCCGCTGTGACGGCCCCCACCTCACCCGGCCGCGGCGACCAGCGGGGCGGGGGCGCCCAGCACGTCGGAGAGCAGTTGCGCGCACCATTCGAGCAGCGCCTGGTCCCGCAGCGGCTCGCCACCGATCCGACGCGTGGTCGGCCGGGGCACGCTGACCTGGTCGGTGGCCAGCTTGTAGACCGCGTCCGGGTGGTAGCGCTTGAGCCGCATCTGCTTCGAGTCGGGCAGCGGCAGCGGCCCGAACCGCACGTGCTTGCCCTGCATGGACACGTCGGTCAGGCCGTACCGGCGGGCCAGCAGACGGAACCGGGCCACCGCCACCAGGTTCTGCACGGGAGCCGGCGGCTCGCCGTACCGGTCGGTCATCTCGGCGACGACCTCGGTCAACCGCTCCTCGTCGCGGGCCTCGGCGAGCTTGCGGTACATCTCCAGCCGCAACCGCTCCACGCTCACGTAGTCGTGCGGCAGGTGCGCGTCGACCGGCAGGTCGATCTTGACGTCGACCTCCTCCTCCGGCCGCTCACCCTTGAACGCCGACACCGCCTCGCCGACCATCCGCACGTACAGGTCGAACCCGACGCCCTCGATGTGACCTGACTGCTCGCCGCCGAGCAGGTTGCCGGCGCCCCGGATCTCCAGGTCCTTCATGGCCACGTACATGCCGGCGCCCAACTCGGTGTGCTGCGCGATGGTGGCCAGCCGCTCGTGGGCGTGCTCGGTGAGCGGCTTCTCCGGCGGGTAGAGGAAGTACGCGTACGCCCGCTCCCGACCCCGGCCGACCCGACCGCGGATCTGGTGCAGCTGGGCCAGGCCGAGCAGGTCGGCCCGCTCCACGATCAGGGTGTTGGCGTTCGGGATGTCGATGCCCGACTCGACGATCGTGGTGCAGACCAGGACGTCGAACTCCTTCTCCCAGAAGCCGACCATGACCTTCTCCAGGGCGTCCTCACCCATCTGGCCGTGCGCGACGGCGACCCGCGCCTCGGGGACCAGCTCCCGCAGCCGCCGCGCCGCCCGGTCGATCGACTCGACCCGGTTGTGCAGGTAGAAGACCTGACCGTCGCGCAGCAACTCGCGGTGGATGGACGCGGCCACCTGCCTGTCGTCCTGCGCCCCGACGAAGGTGAGCACCGGGTGCCGCTCCTCCGGCGGGGTGGCGATGGTGGACATCTCCCGGATGCCGGTGATCGCCATCTCCAGGGTGCGCGGGATCGGGGTGGCCGACATGCTCAGTACGTCCACCGAGGCCCGCAGGGTCTTCAGATGCTCCTTGTGCTCGACGCCGAAGCGCTGCTCCTCGTCGACGATCACCAGCCCGAGCTGCTTGAACCGGGTGGCGGTCTGCAACAGCCGGTGAGTGCCGATGACGATGTCGACGGTGCCGTCGGCCACCATCTCCAGCGTCCGCTCGGTCTCCTTCGGGGTCTGGAACCGCGACAGCTGCCGGATCTGCACCGGGAACTGGCTCATCCGCTCGGCGAAGGTGTTGTAGTGCTGCTGCACCAGCAGAGTGGTCGGCACCAGCACCGCCACCTGCTTGCCGTCCTGTACGGCCTTGAAGGCCGCCCGGACCGCGATCTCGGTCTTGCCGTAGCCGACGTCGCCGCAGATCAGCCGGTCCATCGGGACGGTCTGCTCCATGTCCCGCTTGACCTCGTCGATCGCGGCGAGCTGGTCCGGCGTCTCCTGCCACGGGAACGCGTCCTCCAGCTCGCGCTGCCACGGGGTGTCCGGGCCGAACGAGTGGCCTTTTGACGCCTTACGGGCGGCGTAGAGCTGGATGAGCTGCGCGGCGATCTCCCGGACCGCCTTGCGGGCCCGCGCCTTGGACTTCTGCCAGTCCGAGCCGCCCATCTTGTGCAGCGTCGGCTGCTCGCCGCCCACGTAGCGGGAGAGCTGGTCGAGCTGGTCGGTCGGCACGAAGAGCCGGTCGCCGGGCTGGCCGCGCTTGCTGGCCGCGTACTCGATGACCAGGTATTCCCGGCTGGCGCCGTTGACGGTGCGCTGCACCAGCTCGACGTACCTGCCGATGCCGTGCTGCTCGTGCACCACGAAGTCGCCGGCCTTGAGCTCCAGCGGGTCGATGGTGTTGCGCCGCCGGCTCGGCATCTTGCGCATGTCCCGTGTCGAGGTGCCTCGACCGCCTGTGACGTCGTTGCCGGTGAGCAGCACGAAACGGGACGCTTCGTCGACGAACCCGCTGCTCAGCGCGCCGCAGGTGACGACCAGCTCGCCGGCGGCCGGCGCGGTCGGCACCTCCTCGGTGAGCCGGGCGCCCAACCCGGCGTCGCGCAGCACCTCCACCGCCCGTTGGGCGGGGCCGTGCCCCTCGAAGACCAGCGCGATCGACCAGCCCTCCCCGGCCCAGCGCTTCAGGTCGTCGACGACCCGCGACGTCTCACCGTGGTAGAGCGGTGCCGGCTGGGCGGCGAGGGTCACCGCGATGGCGTCGTCCGGGGTGACCGCTGCCTGCTCGGGCGCGTCCTCCCAGGGCTGCCGGGTCTCGGCCGTCTCGGCTTCGCCGAGACCGAACGGGGACAGCGTCCACCACGGCTGGCCGAGGGTGCCGGCGGTGGCGCGGACCTCGCCGAGCGTGCGGAAGGCGGCGGCGCCGACGTCCACCGGGGCCTGGCCACCGACCGCGGCGGCGGCCCAGCTGGCCTGCAAGAACTCCTCGGACGTACGCACCAGGTCGTGCGCCCTCGTGCGGATCCGCTCCGGGTCGCACAGCAGGACGTGGGTGCCGGCCGGCATGGCGTCGAGTAGCAGCTCCAGCGAGTCGGGGCCGACAAGCACCGGAGCCAGCGACTCCATCCCCTCCACCGGGATGCCCTCGGCCAGCTTGTCGAGGATCTCGGCCAGCTCGGGGTGCTGCTCGGCGAGCGCGGCGGCCCGGGCACGCACCTCCGGGGTGAGCAGCAGCTCACGGCAGGGCGGCGCCCAGAGCAGCGGCACCTGCTCAATGGTCCGCTGGTCGGCGACGGCGAAGGTGCGGATCTCCTCCACCTCGTCGCCCCAGAACTCGACCCGGGACGGGTGCTCGTCGGTCGGCGGGAAGACGTCCAGGATGCCGCCGCGCACCGCGAACTCGCCACGCTTGGTGACCAGGTCGACCCGGGCGTACGCCATGTCGACCAGGCGGTGGGCGACCTCCTCCAGGTCCGCCTCCTCGCCGGCGGCGAGCTGCACCGGCTCCAGGTCACCGAGGCCCTTGAGCTGCGGTTGCAGCACCGACCGGACGGGCGCCACGACCACCCGCAGTGGCCCGGTGCCGCCGTGCGCGTCGGTCGCCTCCGGGTGCGCGAGGCGGCGCAGCACGGCCAGCCGGCGGCCCACCGTGTCCGAGCGGGGGGAGAGCCGCTCGTGCGGCAGCGTCTCCCACGAGGGGAAGACCACCACCTGCTCCGGCGGCAGCAACCCGCCGAGCGCGGCGGCCAGGTCGTCGGCCTCCCGGGTGGTGGCGGTCACCGCCAGCACCGGTCGCCCGGCCCCCTGCTCGTCGGCGGCGACCGCCGCGACGGCGAACGGACGCAGCGCGGCGGGGGCGGTGATGTCGAGGCCGTCGACCTGGGCGGCACCGGAGCGCGCCAGGTCACGCGCCCGGGTCAGCCCGGGATCGGCCAGGGCGGCGGAGAACAGACCGGTGAGCAAGGCAAACCTTTCCGGGGAGTCGACGCACACGACTGCGGCCCCTCGTCCAGCCGGACGGGGGGTGCACGCCAACAAGCCTATCCCCGTCCACCGACAGCCACCCCCTTCCGCCCAGGTCCGCGTAACCCCGGCGCGTCGCCCCCGCTCCCACGCCCTACGCCCCGCCCCCGCTCCCCGCCCGCTCCCCGCCCGCTCCCCGCCCCGCGGCGCGCCCCGCCCCGCGGCGCGCCCCGCCCCGCGGCGCGCCCCGCCCCGCCCCGCGGCGCGCCCCGCGCCCCACGCCCCGCCCCGCGGCGCGCCCCACGCCCCGCCCCGCGGCGCGCCCCGCGCCCCACGCCCGGCCGCCCCGAGCCCCGCCCGTTCGCCCGCACCGAGCGCCCCGCGCCGCCTGCCCCAACCCCCGTCAGGTCCCAAGATCCGCGCAACTTCCCGGAAGTTGCTGCTTCCGGGGCGCGGGAGGCAGCACTTTCCCTGATGTTGTGCGGATCTTGTCGGTGGGAGCGCCGTCGACCGCGCCGAAGCGCGCGGACAGGTGACCGTGCGGGACGATCCGTCGCGCTGCCGCCCTGGGGGCGACACCGCGCAAGATCGTGCTCGATCCAGGAAGTAGTGGTCTCGTCGCCGGCGGATCTCCACTCTTTCCTGGATCGAGCACGATCTTGGGGGACGCGGACCAGAGACCGCCCCAGCCGAGACGCCCGACACCCGTAGCCCGGGGCGGTGCGGAACGGGAGGTAGATCTTGACCGGTGGGTGGCCGGCATGGTCGGGTTTCGGCATGGGTGGGCAGTGGCGGGCACAGTTCGACGCGGAGGTGAGCTTCGCCAACGGTGGCGGGCTGCGTACCGAGGGGTTCCGGCTGGACATACCCGGTCGGGAGATCACCGACGACGACCTGGCGGCGTTGTTCGTCCGGCACCTGGGGCTGCTGATGGTCGCCGAGGTCCGGATCAGCGCGAAGACGATCATCGAGGAGCCGCACAAGGGCGGCCGGGGCGTCGCCGTCGACGAGTCGAGCGCCGATCGTCGGCTGGTCGAGCTGAGCCATGTGATCAGCGACGGGATGACCACTCTGCCCGGCTGGCCGGAGCCACGGATCACCGACTGGCTGACCTTCGCGGCGTCCCGGGCCAACTACGCGCCGGGCACCGAGTTCCACGTGGCACGGATCGACATGATCGCCAACACCGGCACGTACGTGGACACTCCCGCCCACCGCTGGGCCGGCCGCGCAGACCTGGCCGGGGTGCCGCTGGACAGCCTCGCCGACCTGCCCGGGGTGGTGGTCCGGGTGCCGGCCGGCACACGCGCCGTGGACCGACTGATGCTGGCCCCGTACGAGGTGGCCGGGCGGGCGGTGCTGCTGCACACCGGGTGGGACGCGCACTTCGGCACCGAGCGGTACGGCGCGCCGGAAGCGCCGTACCTGACCGGGGACGCCGCCCAGGCGCTGGCCGCCGCCGGCGCGGCAGTGGTCGGCATCGACTCGATCAACATCGACGACATGAGCCCGGCGGCCGGAGGCGTACGCCCCGCCCACAGCATCCTGCTCGCCGCCGGCATCCCGATCGTGGAGCACCTGACCGGCCTGGGCGCGCTGCCGCCCAGTGGGTTCCGCTTCACCGCGGCCCCGCCGATGGTGGCCGGCATGGGCACCTTCCCGGTCCGCGCCTTCGCCGTCGTCGGCCGGTGACCCCGCGACAGCGACGCCGGGTCCGTGCGCAGCCGACCGGCAGCGCCGGCTGATCCACGGCGTCGGGCCGGGGGGTGGACGGAGGGGATGGTGAGTCGGCAGCATTCCTGCGGAGAGTGCACGATCGCCGCGCCAGGGGGAAGCGATGCCCGCTGAGGGATTCGGCAGTGATCCGCGTCGCCGCACGACGCCCGCGCGGTGGCGGGTGCTGGGGCACCCGGACGGGATGTTGATCTACCAGGTTCGCTGCATCGTTGAAGACCACGGCTGGACGGAGACCGTCGCGGAGGACCGGCACAAGATCGTCCTGGGTCGTTCCGGGGCGTACCGGCGTCGGCTGAACGGCAGGGTGGGGCTCTCCGACGCCACCTCGGTCCTGCTTACCCGACCAGGCGACGAGATGGCAGTGGCGCATCCGTTCGGCTGCGGCGACTCGTACACCTGCCTGGAGATCGATCCGGCGGTGCTCCTGGAGCGGCCGGACGCCGAGCGCTGGCTGGGCCAGGGCGGCTGGGCCGGCACGTCGGATGCCACCCTGGACCTGGCGCACCGCCTGCTGGTGGCCGAGTTCCGGCGTGGGCTGGACGGGTTCGAGATGGCCGAACGGCTCCAGCGGTTCCTGGCCCGCCTGCTGCACCACAGCGCCCTCCACTCCGACGACCCGGACGCCGAGGTGGAGCGGGCCGTCCGTCGACGGCCGGCGACGCTTGCCGCGCACCGGCGGCTCGCCGACCAGGCCCGGGAGGTGCTCGCCAACTCGGGGTTCACGATGGGTCTGGAAGAGGTGGCCCGGCAGGTGGGCAGTTCGCCGCACCACCTCAGCCGGGTGTTCCAACGAATGACCGGCAGCAGCCTGACCGCCTACCGCAACCGGCTGCGGGTCCGTGCGGTGCTGGACACGCTCGCCGAGCCCGACGGCCGGCCGCTCGGCGCGCTCGCCAGCGAGTACGGCTTCGCCGACCAGGCACACCTGACCCGGGTGGTCCGCGAGCAGGTGGGCCACCCACCGGCCCGACTGCGCCGCCTGCTCACCGCGAGCGGCGAAGACCCGACCGAAGCGGCCTGACCGAAGGCGGTCGGAGGTGCCGCACGGGGGGCGTGCGGCACCTCCTCAGGCACGCGCGAACGCGGCCCGCCCAGGGCCGGCCGGGGCGTCGGACCTCCCCGAACAGGTCCGCGTGCCCGAGGGGCCGACCCGGTGGGGCGGCTTCCAGACCGACGTGATCCATCCTCCCGGCGTGCCCGTCCACGGTCTTGAAGAAAATTGCTCGTATCGCCGGTGGGTCAGTAGCGCACGGCGACGCGTCACCTTCCGGACTGGAGGTACCGCAACACCGCGAGGACCCGACGGTGGTCGGTCTCGGTGGGCGGCAGACCGAGCTTGCCGAAGATGCTGGTGATGTGCTTCTCCACTGCCCCCACGCTGAGGAACAGCGCGGAGGCGATCGCCACGTTCGCGCGCCCCTCGGCCATCAGGGCCAGCACGGCCCGTTCCCGCTCGGAGAGGCCGGCCAGGTGCCCGGGACCCCGGGCCGCGCCGAGGAGCTGCGTCACCACCTCCGGATCGAGCACTGTCGCGCCACCGGCGACGCGGGTCAGCGCGTCGACGAATTCGCCGACCTCGGCCACCCGGTCCTTGAGCAGGTAACCGACACCTTCGGCACCGCCAGCGAGGAGCTGCGCCGCGTACCGGGTCTCCACGTATTGGGAGAAGAGCAGCACCGGCGTACCGGGATGGGCGGCGCGTACGGCGAGCGCGGCCCGCAGCCCTTCGTCGGTGTACGTCGGCGGCATCCGGATGTCGATCACGGCGACGTCGGGGCGGTGTTCGTCGACGGCGGCCCGCAGCGCCTCCGGGTCGGCCACGGCGGCGAGCACCAGGTGCCCTCGGTCGGCGAGCAGATAGCTGAGCCCGTCGCGGAGGATCCCGGAGTCCTCGGCGATGACCACGCGCAGCCCGGTCATCGCCGCACCGGCAGTTCCAGGGTGACGAGCGTCGGCCCGCCCGGTGGGCTGTCGATCCGCATCGTGCCGTCCACGGTTCGGGCCCGGTCGCGCAGGCCGGCCAACCCGCCGCCGGGCAGCGCGTGTGTCGTTTTTCCGATCATGGCGCCGCCACCGCCGTCGTCTGCGACCTGCACCCGCAGCAGACCGTCGAGTTGCCGTACCTCGACTGTCGCCCGCTGGGCCGCCGCGTGCTTGGCGACGTTGGTGAGCAGCTCGGCGACGCAGTAGTAGACGGTCGTCTCGACGGCAGGTGACGGTCGGTCGTGCACCTCGACCCGCAGCTGCACGGGTACGGCGCCCCGCGCCACAAGGGTGTCCAGTGCCGCTTCCAGACCGTTGTCGAGCATCGGCGGATGGATGCCCCGGGCCAGGTCACGAAGGTCGGTGATGGCGATCTTCGCGTCCCGGTGCGCGGTCTCCACGAGCGCTCTGGCCTCGGGCGCGGCGTCACCGGCGAGCTTCTCCTTGGCCAGGCCGAGTTTCATGGCCAGGGCGACCAGTTGTGCCTGCGTACCGTCGTGCAGGTCGCGCTCGATGCGGCGCAGCAGCGCGGCGGCGTCGTCGACGGCCAGCGCGCGGGCCTCTTCGAGGTCGTCGACCCGCGCGTCGAGGCTGGTCGGGCCGAGCAGACCACGAATCAGCAGGCCGTCCAGGAGCAGGACCAGGCGCAGCAGCCAGGTGCCGGCGACGAGCATCCCGGCGCCGATCCCGGCCAGCAGGAACGACCGCGGCCAGGTGTCGAACAAGAAGTCACCGAGTTGCAGGGCGGCGCGCTGCGACCACCAGAGGGGATGGCTGAGCAGGAACACCGGGTAGCAGAGGAAGGCCGCGATCACCGCCGTCGCCACCAGGGTCACCGGCAGCTTCACGATCAGGTACGCCAGCGCCCGCCATCCGGTGCCATCGCCGAGGCCGCTCCGGACGTACCCCACCGGCCCGGGCCGTCGTCGGACCGGTCGCGGGCCCGCCACCCGCAACCCCAGCGTCGCCCGGGCCAGCGCGCGGTGCAGCCATCCCCAACCGCGAGCGCCGAGGACGCCCGAGGACAGCAGCGGCAGGCCGAGCAGCGTCAACGCGAGCGCCCCGCCGACGACCACAGTGACGACGGCGTACGCGAAGCCGACCACCGCCAGCGGCAGGCTGGTCAGCACGTACCCGACCTGGTTGCGGAGCTGCCGGAGACGCGTCATCTGATCCTCCCGACCGTGCCGGACGACACCGTCCCGGACGAGCCGGCAGCGAGTGTTCCGGATCAGCATGCCCGGATGCGGGCCATCCCCCCAGCCGGGTAACCCGTCGGGTTAACCCCACCCGGTCGACGGGAGAGCCGCATGTCGCCGCGGTCCACAGGCCGGCACTGTCGACGGCAACATACGTTTCGTCGATGGGAGCAGGTCGTGACGCGTTCGCTCTGGACCGTGGTGGTGTCGGTAGGCACGATGGTCGCCACCCTCGCCGTTCCACCTCAACCGGTCCGCGCCGACCATCAGGCGCCGGAACGCCTGGCGTTGGCCGCCGCGCTCGACGAACTGGTCGTGGACGGCTTTCCCGCGGCGCTGGCGTACGGGCGGGTGGACGGCCGACGGTGGCAGTTGGCGGCGGGAGTGGCGGACCGGGCCACCGGGGCGCGGGCCCGGCCGGAGGACCGTTTCCGGATCGCCAGCAACACCAAGGCGTTCGTCTCCACGGTGCTGCTGCAACTGGCGGGCGAGGGCCGACTGACCCTCGACGACCCGGTCGAGCGCTGGCTGCCGGGGATCGTCCACGGCAACGGCAACGACGGTTCGACGATCACCGTCCGGCAGTTGCTCAACCACACCAGCGGCATCTGGGACCCGACCGACGAACGGAGCTTCTGGGCCCCGTACCTGGACGAGCACGACTGGGACCGGGTCATCACACCCCGTACGGTGATCGCCCTGGCGGTGGCCCACCGGCCGGACTTCGCCCCCGGCGCCTCGTGGCGCTACTCGAACACCAACTACCTGCTGGCCGGCCTGATCATCGAGGCGGTCACCGGCCGGGACGCGGCGACCGAGGTGCGGCGGCGGATCATCGGGCCGCTCGGCCTGAGTCAGACCTCGTTCCCGATCACCGACCCGGAGATCCACGGCCGGCATCTGCACGGCTACGACCTGACCGGTCGGGACGTGACCACGTTCAGCCCGTCGTACGACTGGACGGCCGGGGCGATGATCTCGACGACGGCTGACCTGGCGCGGTTCCACCGGGCGTTGTTCGGCGGACGACTGCTCGCGCCGGCACAGCAGCGAGAGTTGGAGACCGTGGTGCCGATGGGCGACTCGCCGAGCGAGTACGGCCTGGGGGTGCAGCGGGTGACGCTGCCGTGCGCGTCGGGCGCGATCGGAGTGTGGACGACCGACGGGGGCGGGCCGGGCTTCACAAGCATCGCGGCGACCAGCCTGGACAACTCCCGGCAGCTCGTCCTGGCCGCAAACGTCTTCGACATCGACCGGGACGTCCAGGGGCAGCTTCCGGTGCCGTCGAGCGCGGGTCTCCTGGCCGCCCTGCGATCGGTCCTCTGCGCGAACGGCTGACCTGCGACCGTGCACCGCCCGCCGGCGCGGGCGGTGCACGGATCTCAGTAGCGCACCGCGATCCGGCCCTCGATCGCGTCGACAAGGATCTCCCCGCCGTACGGGATGATCAACTGTGGGTCGGTGTGGCCGAGGTCGACGTCGAACACCACCACCGCGTCCGGGTTGTAGGGGGCCAGGGCGCGGGTGATGGCGTCCCGCTGGGCCTCGCCCCAGGCCCGCCGCTCGGGCACCGTCAGCGGCTTGCCGAAGTCCCAGGCCTTCGGCCGGCCGACGACCACCGCCGGAAAGGCGGCGAGCAGCCCCCGCTCCCCCAGGTTCCGCACGATGCGGAAGACCTCCTTGGCGCTGGGCATCTCCTGCGAGGTCTCGACGATCAGCACGGACCCGTCCAACTCGGCGGCGGTCGGCACCCGGTCGGTGGCCAGCAGCCAGTGCACGATCTCCAGGCAGCCACCCCAGGTACGCCCCCGGACGACCCGCGCCGGCCCCTGCCAGCGCCAGCCCTCGCCCGGCAGCATCTCCGGCTCGTACGCCAACGTCTCCGGCTCGGTCCACGGGTTGGGCCGGTCGCCCCACTCGCGGGCGGGTGACAACTCGTACCAGTCGCTTGTGAACAGGGCGGCGCGCAGCGACTCGAAGGTCAGCGGGTGTGGCCGGCCCGGCCGGCCGAGGTGCACCAGCACCGAGCCGCCGTGGTAGGCGACGATCCCCAACCGGTAGAGGTGGTTGAGCACGTTCGTGTTGTCGGAGTAGCCGAAGTAGGGCTTCGGATTGGCCCGCAGCACGTCGTCGTCGAGGTGTGGGGTGACGGTGATCAGGTCGTCCCCGCCGACGGTGGCGAGCACGGCGGTGATCGTCGGGTCGGCGAAGGCGGCGGTCAGGTCGCGGGCCCGGTCACGCGGGTCGGCCCCCATCTCGCGGGTCGTCGGGTACTCCACGGGTTCCAGCCCGAGCTCCGTGCGCAGCCGGCGGAGCCCCAACTCGTACACGTGGGGGAAGATCGCCGGCAGTCCGGCGGAGGGGGAGACGACCGCGACCCGGTCGCCCGGCTTGGGTTTGGCGGGGTAGCTCGGTGACACCATGATCAGACGCTAACGGCCGGCACCAGCGGTTTTCCGCCCGCAGAAACGCCACAAGCAGGGCAAACGCCCCCTTAGGCTGGCCTGGTGGACGAGGCGTCGGAGGTCCGGGTACGCGACTGGCTCCCCCGTACCGCCGGTCTGCTGCTCGGCACCCTCGCGCTGGCCGTCGCCTTCATCGCCGCGTACGTCGGCGCCCTGCACCAGCCCCACCCCCGCGACGTGCCGGTCGGCGTGGCGGCCAGCGACCAGTCCGCGCGCACGGTCCTGGCCGCCGTCCGCGACCGGACCAACAAGATCAAAGCCATCGATTACGCCGACCCGGGCGCCGCCGACGACGGTTTGACCAGCCGCGAGGTGTACGCCGTGCTCAGCGCCGCCCCCGACGGCGGGCTCGTCCTGACCACCGCCAGCGCCGGTGCGCCGTCCGCCACCGACCTGGTCATCCAGGTGCTCACCAGCGCCGCCCAGCAGGCCCGGGTGCCGCTGCGGGTGACCGACGAGGTGCCCGTGGCCGGCACCGACCCCCGCGGCCTGGTCCCCTTCTATCTGGCCATCGGGTACGTCCTCGGCGGATACCTGGCCTCGACAGTGCTCGGCATCTCCGCCGGCACCGCTCCGCGCACCCTGCGCGCCGCCGGACTGCGCATCGGGGCGCTGGCCGTCTACAGCGTGGTGCTCGGCATCGCCGGGGCGGTGATCGTCGGCCCGGTGCTGGACGTCTGGCACCACGACCTGCCGGCCATCGCCGGCACCGGCATGCTGGCCGCCTTCGCCGCCGCGATGGTCGCCGCCGCGGTCCAGGGCTGGCTGGGGGTCCTCGGCACCGGGCTGGTGATCCTGTTACTGGTGGTGCTCGGCAACCCGGGCTCCGGTGGCATCTACGCCCCCGAGTTCCTGCCCACCTGGCTGCGCGGCATGCACCGCTGGAACGTGCCCGGCCTGGCCACCGACCTGATCAAGTCGGCCGTGTACTTCGACAGACGCTCGATCGGCTGGCCACTGACCGGCCTGGCGCTCTGGGCGGTGCTCGCGCTTGCCGCCCTGCTCGGCGCGACCCGGGTGCGGGGGCGCCGGGCGATCGCCCGCGCAAGACCCTGAAGTGATCTCCGGGGTGTTCCGTGTCACGGCCCGGTATGCGGAGAGCCCCTCCTGCCAGCCGGCCCGGCGCGGATACCATCCAGGGAGTCGGACAGCGCTGTCCTTCGTACTCACGTAAGGAGCGCATCGTGACCGACCAGCATGACCACGACGGCCCGGACGCCGCGCTGCGCGCTGACATCCGCCGACTCGGCACCCTGCTCGGCCAGACGCTGGCCCGCCAGGAGGGCCGCCCGCTGCTCGACCTCGTCGAGGAGATCCGCGCCCAGGTCCGCTCCGACGTCCCGGCCGCCGCCCAGCGGCTCGGTGGGCTCGACGTGACCACAGGCACCAAGCTGGCCCGCGCCTTCTCCACCTACTTCCACCTGGCCAACATCACCGAACAGGTGCACCGCGCTCGGGACCTGCGTCGCCGCCGCGCGGTGCAGGGCGGCTGGCTGGACCAGGCCGCCAAGATGATCGCCGAGCGGGGGGTGCCGGCCGAGGAGATCGCCGCCGCGGCCCGCCGGCTGGCCGTCCGGCCGGTCTTCACCGCCCACCCGACCGAGGCGGCCCGCCGCTCGATCCTGTCCAAGCTGCGGGCCATCGCCGACGAGCTGGACACCGAGACCGCCAACGCGATCCTCTACGGCGCCAGCGACGAGGGCCCGGCCAACCGCCGGCTGGCCGAGCTGCTGGACCTGATGTGGCAGACCGACGAGCTGCGCCTCGACCGGCCCGACCCGACCGACGAGGCGCGCAACGCCATCTACTACCTGCGCGACCTGTACGCCGAGGCCGCCCCGCAGGTGCTCGACGACCTGGCCGACACGCTGCGCACCCTCGGCGTGGAGACGTCGCCGACGGCCCGCCCGCTGAGCTTCGGCACCTGGATCGGCGGCGACCGCGACGGCAACCCGTTCGTCACCCCGGCGGTCACCCGCGAGGTGCTGACCATCCAGCACGAGCACGGCATCGCGGCCACCGAGAAGGCGATGGACCACCTGATCAACGAGGTCTCGGTGTCCCGCCGACTGCGCGGGGTGTCGCTGGACCTCTCCGCCAGCCTCGCCGCCGACCTCGACGCGCTGCCCGAGGTGGCCCAGCGGTTCCGTCGGGTCAACGCCGAGGAGCCGTACCGGCTCAAGGCGCGCTGCGTGAAGGCCAAGCTGGCCAACACCCGGCAGCGGCTGCGCCAGGGCACCGCGCACGTCCCGGGCCGCGACTACCGCGGGTCCGCCGAGCTGATCGCCGACCTGGACCTGCTGCGCGCCTCGCTGGCCCGCAACTCCGGGCAGCTCACCGCCGTCGGCCGGCTGGCCTCCACCATCCGGACGGTCTCCGCGTTCGGCCTGCACCTCGCGACCATGGACGTCCGGGAGCACGCCGAGAAGCACCACGAGGTGCTCACTCAGCTCTACGCGGCCGTCGGCGAGGTGTCCGACTACCCGTCGTTGAGCCGGTTGGAGCGCACCAAGCTGCTCGCCGACGAGCTGACCGGCCGCCGGCCGCTGTCCACCCTGGACACGCCGTTGATCGAGCCGGCCCGCAAGACGTTCGACGTGTTCAGCACCATCCGCGAGGCGCAGGACCGCTTCGGCAACGAGGTGATCGAGTCGTACATCATCTCGATGACCATGGGCGTCGACGACGTGCTCGCCGCCGTGGTGCTGGCCCGCGAGGCCGGGCTTGTCGACGTGCACAGCGGCCGGTCCCGGATCGGTTTCGTGCCGCTGCTGGAGACCCCGGCCGAGCTGAACGCCGGTGGCGAACTCCTCGACGAGCTGCTGTCGCTGCCCGCGTACCGGGCGCTCGTCGCGGCCCGCGGCGACGTGCAGGAGGTCATGCTCGGCTACTCCGACTCCAACAAGGAGGCCGGGATCACCACCAGCCAGTGGTCGATCCACCGGGCCCAGCGCGCGCTGCGTGACGTGGCCGCCCGGCACGGCGTACGCCTGCGGCTGTTCCACGGCCGCGGCGGCACTGTCGGGCGCGGCGGCGGCCCTACGCACGAGGCGATCCTGGCGCAGCCGTACGGCACGCTTGACGGCGCGATCAAGGTGACCGAGCAGGGCGAGGTCATCTCCGACAAGTACACGCTGCCCTCGCTTGCGCGGGAGAACCTGGAGCTGACCCTCGCCGCGGTGCTCCAGGCGACGCTGCTGCACACCGCTCCCCGCCAGCCGGCCGAGATGCTGGAGCGCTGGGACGCGACGATGGACGTGGTCTCCGAGTCCGCGTTCCGGTCGTACCGGACCCTCGTCGAGGACCCGGACCTGCCGGCGTACTTCTGGGCGTCCACCCCCACCGAGCTGCTCGGCGCGCTGAACATCGGCTCCCGACCGGCGAAGCGACCCAACACCGGTGCCGGGCTGTCCGGGCTGCGGGCCATCCCGTGGGTGTTCGGCTGGACGCAGACCCGGCAGATCGTGCCGGGCTGGTTCGGTGTCGGCTCCGGGCTGGCCGCCGCCCGGGAGGCCGGGCTGGCGGACGTCCTCGCCGAGATGCACCGCAACTGGCACTTCTTCCGCACGTTCCTGTCGAACGTCGAGATGATGCTGACCAAGACCGACCTCAGCATCGCCCGCCGGTACGTCGAGACCCTCGTGCCGAAGAAGCTGCACCCGATCTTCGAGCAGATCGAGCGGGAGTACGAGCTGACCAAGCGCGAGGTGCTGGCGGTGACCGCCTCCCCCGCCCTGCTGGAGAACTCGCCTGTGCTCCAGCGCACCCTGGCCGTCCGGGACACCTACCTGGAGCCGCTGCACCACCTGCAGGTGGCGCTGCTGCGGCAGTACCGGGAGTCCGGCGCGGCCGGTCGTGCCGTGGCCACCGCACCGGGTGGCCGGCGCGCACCCAGCGACGGCACGGCCCTGGAGCGGGCGCTGCTCACCACCGTGAACGGCATCGCCGCCGGCATGCGCAACACCGGCTGACCGTTCGGCACAGCAATCGGGCCCCGGTCGTCACGACCGGGGCCCGTCGCACGCGTCAGCAGGTGATGTTCACGAGTCGGCGGCTCGGGTGCTCACCAGTCGCCGCCGCCGCCGAAGTCACCACCACCGAAGTCACCGCCACCGAAGCCGCCACCACCGAAGTCACCGCCGCCGAAGCCTCCACCGCCGACGTCACCGCCACCGGCAAAGTCGCCGCCAGCGAAGTCGCCCGCCTGGTCGCCGCCGCCGAAGTCGCCCCCCTGATCACCGGCGTCGCCACCCTGGTCGCCGCCATCGGCGCCCTGGTCGTCGGCGTAGTCGGCGCCGTCACCGAAGCCCTCCTGGTAGCCCTCGTCGTAGCCGTACCCCGGGTCGGCGAAGGCAGGCGAGAACAGCGCGTCGGCGATCAGCATGCCGCCGAGCACACCGGCCCCCGCGCCCAACGCGGTCTTCCACCACGGCGTCGAATACCAGCCGGCCGGCACCGGCCGGCCCTGGTACCGCCCACCGGGGTAGTAGTAGGGCGTCTGCCGGCCGGGCTGCGGGCCGGCTCGGAAGGTCTGCCCCTGCACGTCGACCTCGCGCTCCTTGGTGAGCTGCCCGACGCCCCGCGCGGCGGCCAGCGCCGGCACCTCGGGGCCGGGATCGATGCCCAGCGCGGTCCGCGCCGCCCGGATGTACGCCAGTCCCTCCAGCGCGGTCTCCCGAGCGAGCGCGAACTGGTGCGGCGTACGCGCCTGCTCCAACTGCGAACCCGCCGCGTTGTACCGCTCACCGGCGTCGGCCAGCGCCTGGCGGACCGCCGGCTCGTCGCCCTGGAGGGTCAACAGCTGACCACCGAGCCGCTCGTACCAGCGGTGCGCCTCCGCCCGGGCGTCGCCCAGCTCGGTGCGCCGACGGGCGGTGGACTGGGAGCGGATGAGCGCCGCGGCGCCCAGCGCCCCGATCACCACGATGGCGAGGCACAGCACAAGTTCCATGCCATCGAACGTACCCCCGGGTGTCTCGTCGTAGCCGTCTGGCAAGCTCCGGTGATGGACGTCTCGACGTTGCTGGTGGTGATCGTGTGCCTTGGTGCCGGCGGGGCGGTGGGCTGGCTCGCGGCCCGGTCCCGGTCAGCGGCCGACATCGCCCGGCTGGATGCCACCCTGACCGCGACCCGGGAGGGCGAGGGGCGGCTGGAGCAGTCCATGCGGGCGCTGAGCTACGAGGCCACCGCGCAGTCGCAGGAGGCGGTGGCCCGTGCCGTGGCGCCGCTGCACGACAGCCTGCGCCGGTACGAGCAGCGGGTCGCCGAACTGGAGCACGACCGCGTCGACGCGTACGCCGAGCTGCGCGAGCAGGTCCGCTCGATGAACGCGGTCTCCGGGGAGCTGCGCACCGAGACCAAGCAGCTGGTCGCCGCGCTGCGCGCGCCGCAGGTGCGGGGCCGCTGGGGCGAGCACCAACTGCGCCGGATCGTCGAGGCCGCCGGCATGCTGGAGCACTGCGACTTCTCCGAGCAGGTCACCGCCGCCACCGACGACCAGGTCGTCCGCCCGGATCTGGTGGTCCGCCTGCACGGCGGCCGGTCGGTGGTGGTGGACGCGAAGGCGCCCTTCGACGCGTACCTCACCGCCATGGAGGCCCGCGACGAGCGCGGCCGGGACACCCATCTCGATGCGCACGCCCGACACCTGCGGGGGCACGTCGACGCCCTGGCCGCCAAGTCGTACTGGACCGCATTCGACAGCTCGCCCGAGTTCGTCGTCCTGTTCGTGCCCGCCGATCCGTTCCTCGACGTCGCGCTCCAACGCGACCCGACGCTGCTGGAGCACGCGTTCGCCCGCAACGTGGTGCTGGCCACGCCGGCCACCCTGGTCGCCCTGCTCCGTACGGTGGCCTACTCGTGGCGCCAGGAGGCGCTGGCCCGCAACGCGGTGGCGGTGCACACCCTCGCCCGGGAGCTGTACGGCCGGCTCTCCACCCTCGGCGACCACGTGGGCAAGCTCGGCTCGTCGCTGGCCGGCGCGGTGACCGCGTACAACAGGGCGGTCGGCTCCCTGGAGGCGCGGGTGCTGGTCAGCGCCCGCAAGCTGGCCGAGATGGGCGTCTCGGACGACGACCTGGCGACCCCGGCCCAGATCGAGCTGACCCCCCGCCAGCCGCAGGCCCCCGAACTGCTGGACGACGCCGACCGCTGACCGCTGCGGGGCCGCGGAGGTCGTCAGCCGCGGTGGGCGCCCTCCACGACGAAGGGCGTGCCCTGCTGGCAGGTGGTCATCAGGCCCGTCTCCACTCGGCCGGTCACGGTGACCCGAGCGCCGGCGGCCAGCACGTCCCGGGGGCCACCCACCAGCAGGTACCCGTCGAGCAGCAGGCAGTTCGGCTCCACACCGGCGGTGATCGTGCCGCTGAGTTCGGTGGCGCCGACAGGCGGCGGGACGGTGGGCCCGCCCGGCGGCTTGAGCGGCGAGGAGGGCGTGGCCGCCGGGGCGGGGGTGCTCGGCGAGGCCGAGGTGGGCTGCCCGCTCGTTGTCGACGGCGTGTCGGGGGTGGCGGGGCCGTCCGTCCCACCGCAGGCGCTCAGCGCCGCGCAGACGACCAGGGCGGGGACGACGAGCCGAAAGGTCCTCATGCCGCCTTCGACGCACCGGGCCGGCACGGCGTTCCCACCCTGGCGCTCTCAGCCGCGGTTCGCGGCGGCCTTCATGTCGCGCTTCAGCTCCTGGGGCAGCGAGAAGACGAGCCGCTCGTTGGCGGTGGTGATCTCCTCGACGTCGCCGAAACCGCGTGCGGCCAGGTGCGCCAGCACGTCGTGGACCAGGTCCTCCGGGACGCTGGCGCCGGAGGACACCCCGACCGTGCGGGCGTCGGTGAGCCAGGCGTCGTCGATCTCGTGGGCGAAGTCGACCAGGTGACCAGCGCGGGCACCGGCGTCCAGGGCAACCTCGACCAGCCGGACCGAGTTGGAGGAGTTCGTCGAGCCGACGACGATCACCACGTCGCACTCGGGGGCGATCTCCTTGACCACGTGCTGCCGGTTGGACGTGGCGTAGCAGATGTCGTCGCTGGGCGGGGACTGGAGCAGCGGCAGCCGAGTCTTGAGCCGGGCGACTGTCTCCAGCGTCTCGTCCACCGAGAGCGTGGTCTGGGAGAGCCAGACGACCTTCTCCGGGTCACGGACGGTGATCTTGTCGACGCCGTCCGGACCGTCCACGAGCTGGATGTGCGCGGGCGCCTCGCCGGCGGTGCCGATGACCTCCTCGTGCCCCTCGTGGCCGATCAGCAGGATGTCGTAGTCCTCGGCGGCGAAGCGCTTCGCCTCCTGGTGCACCTTGGTGACCAGCGGGCAGGTCGCGTCGATGGCCTTCAACGAGCGTTCCCGGGCCTGCTCGTAGACCTCGGGCGCCACACCGTGGGCGGAGAAGATGACTGTGGCGCCCTCGGGCACCTCCTCGTTCTCCTCCACGAAGATCGCGCCCTGGGCCTCCAGGGTCTGCACGACGTGCTTGTTGTGCACGATCTGCTTGCGGACGTAGATCGGGGCGCCGTAGAGCTTCAGCGCCTCCTCGACGGTCTGCACGGCGCGATCCACACCTGCGCAGTAGCCGCGGGGCTTGGCCAGGAGCACGCGCTTGCCGGTCCGGAGATCAGTCACCCCCCCATCGTACGTGCCGCCTCTCCGACCGCACCCGGCCCAGCGCCCCGCCGAACCCCGTTGATCATGAAGTTGTTGCCGCGACACGCCGCCGCCCAGCGCAATAACTTCATGATCGACGGGGTCTGGTGGGGGTGGTCGTAGGGTGGGCGCGTGAGTGGGGTTGGTGGGAGCAGCAGTAGCGCGGAGGAGCCCTGGCCGGTTCGGGTTGTCTCGCAGAAGGTCGGGGCGTGGATCGCCAAGCTGGGCTGGGTGTGGGTGGACGGTCAGGTGGCGCAGATCAGCCGCCGCCCCGGAGCCACCACCGTCTTCCTGACCCTGCGTGACCCGTCCGCCGACCTGAGCCTGACCGTCACCACCAACCGCGACGTGTTGGACGCCGGCGCGCCCGAGCTGCGTGAGGGCGCCCGCGTGGTGCTGCACGCCAAGCCGGAGTTCTACGCCGCGCGGGGCACGTTGAGCCTGCGGGCCGACGAGATCCGGCAGGTGGGGCTCGGTGAGCTGCTGGCCCGGCTGGAGAAGCTCAAGAAGCTGCTCGCCGCCGAAGGGCTGTTCGACCGGGCTCGCAAGCGGCGACTGCCGTTCCTCCCGGGCCGGATCGGGCTGATCACCGGCCGCGCGTCGGCCGCCGAGCGGGACGTGCTGACCAACGCCCGGCGGCGCTGGCCCGCCGTGGAGTTCCGGACGGTGAACGTCGCCGTGCAGGGCCCGTCCGCCGTGCCGCAGATCATCGACGCGCTCAAGGTGCTGGACGCCGATCCGAGCATCGACGTGATCATCATCGCCCGGGGCGGTGGCGGCATCGAGGACCTGCTGCCCTTCTCCGACGAGGCGCTCTGCCGGGCCGTCTTCGCCTGCCGTACGCCTGTGGTCAGCGCGATCGGCCACGAGACGGACGCGCCGCTCATCGACTACGTCGCCGACCTGCGCGCCTCCACCCCGACCGACGCGGCCAAGCGCGTGGTCCCCGACCTCACCGAGGAGGTACGCCTCATCGGCCAGGCCCGGCACCGCCTCCAACGGGCGGTCCACAACCTCGTCGACCGGGAGTCCCACCGTCTCGACAGCCTGCGATCCCGGCCGGTGCTGGCCCGCCCGCAGGTGATGGTCGAGCACCGCGCGACCGAGCTGACCGCGCTGCGCCAGCGGGCCGGACGCTGCCTGGACCACCGGCTCGCCGGTGCCGACGACGACCTGCGGCACACGGTGGCCCGGCTGCGCGCCCTCTCCCCCGCCGCCACCCTCGACCGGGGGTACGCCATCGTGCAGCGCGCCGACGGGCACGTCGTGCGGGCGGCGGCCGAGGTGGGCAAGGGCGACCCGCTGCGGGTACGCCTCGCCGACGGTGAGCTGGCCGCCACCGTCGACAGCGAAGTGGCGACGCGGTGACCCGGACACGGATGTGCTGAGATGGACGCGATGACTGACGAGACGAAGGCCGGGCCGGACGAACGGCTCAGCTACGAGCAGGCCCGCGCCGAACTGGCCTCGGTGGTCGAGAGGCTGGAGGCCGGCGGCACGTCCCTGGAGGAGTCGCTGGCGCTCTGGGAGCGCGGCGAGGCGCTGGCGGTGATCTGCCAACGCTGGCTGGACGGCGCGCGGGCGCGGATCGACGCCGCCCGCCAGGACCCGGCGTCCTGATCGCCGACGCCCCTACCGATCCCACCCCGGCCGGAACCGTCGGTGGGGCGACCGGAGCCACCCCACCGACGTACGACGATCAGTTGAACAGGCTGTAGAGCTCGGCCGGCGCCTCGACGACCTGGTCCGCCGGCGGCTTCTGCGCGGCGGTGGCGGCGCCGTAGTCGGAGTACGTCATCTTGATCTCCTGGGCGGTGGTCTGCCCGCCGGCCGGGAGCTGCAACACCAACTCGCTGAGCCGGCCCTGCGGGTCGACCTTCGCGGTGAACGGGACGGTCTTCGCCTGGGTGCCAAGCGCCGCGATGGTGGCGGCGTTCAGCGAGCCGGCCTCGGCTGCCTTGGTGACGTCGATGGTGCCGGCGTACGTGCCGGTGCCGGTGCTGCGGACCTCGGTGATGCCCTGGGTCAGCACCGCGCTGCCGGCCGGGTCGACCTTCTCGAAGTCGAAGCCGAGGTTCTTGTTGCCCTTGATGCGGGCCTGGTCGAGGTGCTGGTACTTGCCGAGGTTGAGCTGCTTGATGGCCGGCAGGCTGTCGGCGGTGGGGCCGGTCAGCTCCAGCTTCACCCAGCTGTCCGGCTTGGCGTGGATGACGTCGAGCTTCATGGCGAGGTCGGAGGAGGGGCCGCCGATGGAGAACTTCATCGCGGCGCTCTGGCTCGGCTGGTGCACCTGCCCCTCGGCGGTGGAGCCGGCGCCGGAGAGCGTGAACCGGAAGTTGCCGTTGCTGATCTCCTTGGTGGAGTCGAGCAGCGCCTGCTTGGCATCGCCCGACACCGGTGCACCGCTGGGCGCGCCGGACGCGCTCACCGTCGGGGACGCGGTCGATCCGGCGGTGCCGGTCGTGCCGCCCGCGCAGGCGGCCAGGGCGGGCGTGAACAGGGCGGCGGCTACCAGGCCGGCACCGAGTCGTCGGACAGTCATACGTGTCTCCCAAGGGGGTCACCCGACGACCTGGTCGGCGCCGGAAACCGGGCGACGCGGCAGCCCGTCGGCCACGTCGCGCGATCCGGGCCGAGCAACGCGCCCGAATCACTCCCTCTCTGTTCCCTGTCGACGGGTCGGACAATCACCCGTCTGTCCGGTTGCCGTGGCGACCGATGCCGGAAAGTCAGGACCGGGGCGACCTGAGGCCGCCCCGGTCCGCCGTGACGGCCTACTTGAACAGCTCGTACGTTTCCGCGGGAGCCTCGACGATCTTGTCCGCCGGCGGCTTCTTCGCGCCGGTACCGGCGCCGTAGCCCGCGTAGGCGATCTTGATCTCGTGCGCGGCGGCCTCGCCGGCGGCCGGCACCGGGATGACCAGCTCGGTGAGGCGGCCCTGCGGGTCCAGCTTGGCCGTGAACGGCAGCGCCTTGGCCTGCGCGCCCAGCGCCTTGACGACATCCTCGTCGAGGGCTACCGAATCGGTGGAGGCGCTGATGTCGATCTTGCCGCTGTAGGTGCCCTCGCCGGTCTTCTGCACCTCGGTAACGCCCTTGACCAGGGTCTCGCTGTCGACCGGGTCGAGCGTCTCCGGGTCGAGCTGGAGATCCTTGAGGTCCTTGATCTTGGTCTTGTCCAGGTGCTGGTACTTGCCCTTGTTCTTCGTCCCGCCGGGGATCATGGCGGCTACAGCCCCGCCGAGGTCCATCTTCACCCAGCTCTCCGAGTCGATGTAGATCAGATCCATCTCCATCGACACGTCCTCGGAGGCGTCGCCCAGCTTCATGGTGAGCTGCGCGCTGTTGCTCGGCTTGTGCACCAGGCCGCCGCCGGTCATGTCGGCGCCGGTAACGGTGAAGGTGAAGTCGCCCTTGGCCATCTCCTTGGTGGAGGCGAGCAGTGCCTCCTTCGGATCGGCAGGCACGGCCGGGGCGGACGAGCTCGGGGCGGCGGCCGGCTCGGCAGCGTCGGACGAGCACGCGGCCAGGCCGGGGACGAGCAGGGTGGCGGCGAGGAAGCCGAAGCTCCACCGTCGAATGTTCACTGGGATCTCACTTCATGAAGATGGACATGGCCCGGCCGCGAGCGCGGACCGGACCGAGCCGAGGGAGCCTAACGGATACGTCCGTCAGCGGAGGTCCATCGATGCGAAATCGATCAGTGCAGCGCGCCGGCGAGATCGCGCAGCTCGTTGTCGCGGGCATCGCCGACGACGAGCACCGTGCGGGTCGGCTCCAACAGGACCAGCGCCTGCTGGTTTCCCCGGGCCGTGTAGCGCTGCCAGGTGCGCCCGCCCAGCTCCGTCGGGCCCTGTGGCTGGCTCTGGTCGGTCAGCTCGGCCGGCAGCAACCGCTCCGCCGGCACGTTGCTCTGCAGCAGTTGAACGCCCCGTCCCTCCGGCGTGAGGTAACCGATCCGTAGGTTCGCCCCGCCATCGACGGTCTGGTAGCGGGCGCTGACCGTACGCCAGCCGGAGCCGAGCCCCTGCGGCTCGCTCACCGGGAAGGTGTTCGCCGAGCGCGCCTGCTCGATCGCCGGGGCCGCGTCGACAGTCGTGGCCTGATCGCCGCCGAGGAAGCCCCGGTAGAACGCCAGCAGCAGCGCGATCGGGATCAGCAGCACCAGCAGCGAGATCGCCATGTCCTTGGGCGACCGTTCGGCCTTGGGCGCCGCGGCCGCCACACGCGGCGGCGGCGCGGGCCGCTCACCGGCGGCCGGAGTCGGCTCACCGGCGACACGGGCCGGCTCGCCGGCTGCCGGGGGCGTCGGGCCCGTCGCGGTGGGCTCGGCGCCGGCGGGGAGGCCGGCCGGCGGCTGCCCGTCGGGCGGCGTGCGGTCGGCGGGGACGCGGTCGGCAGGCTGTGCGGGTTCCACCCTGTCATCTTCGCAGCTTCCCGACCGGCGGTATCCGGCCCATCACCGCCCCGCACCGACGCCCGTTCGGCCATCGTGTGAGGATCAGCGACAAAGCCGGCAGCGGGGCGCTCCGCCGCCGGCCGTCCCCGCACCGTCGCGAGGAGGAGCAGCCGTCATGACGAACACCAGGACGCGGATCCCACAGGATCTCGACCGTAACCTGGCCCTCGACCTGGTCCGGGTCACCGAGGCCGCGGCGATGGCCGCCGGCCGCTGGGTCGGCCGGGGCGACAAGGAGGGTGGCGACGGCGCCGCCGTCGACGCCATGCGCAAGCTGATCAACTCGATCCAGATGCGTGGCATCGTCGTGATCGGCGAGGGCGAGAAGGACAACGCCCCGATGCTCTTCAACGGTGAGCACGTCGGCGACGGCACCGGCCCGGAGGTGGACGTCGCGGTCGACCCGGTCGACGGCACCACCCTGATGAGCAAGGGCATGCCGAACGCGGTGGCGGTGCTCGCCGTCTCCGAGCGGGGTGCGATGTTCGATCCGAGCGCGGTCTTCTACATGGAGAAGCTCGCCGTCGGTCCCGCGTACGCCGACGTGATCGACATCAACGCCGGGGTGGCCGAGAACCTGCGCCGGATCGCCAAGGTCAAGGGCACCGACGTGTCCGAGGTGACGGTCTGCGTGCTGGACCGCAGCCGCCACGACGACCTGGTCACCCAGATCCGCCGGACCGGGGCGGGCATCCGGTTCATCTCCGACGGCGACATCGCCGGCACCATCGCGGCGGCCCGCGGCGAGTCGGACGTCGACGTGCTGATGGGCATCGGCGGCACGCCGGAGGGCATCATCTCGGCCTGCGCGCTGAAGTGCATGGGCGGGGCGATGCAGGCCAAGCTCTGGCCGCGCGACGACGAGGAGCGGGAGAAGGCGCTCGCCGCCGGGCACGACCTGGACCGGGTGCTCGGCACCGACGACCTGGTCACCGGGGACAACTGCTTCTTCGTGGCGACCGGGGTCACCTCGGGGGATCTGCTGCGCGGGGTGCGGTACCGGGCCGGCGGCGCGTACACCCAGTCGATCGTGATGCGTTCGAAGAGCGGCACCATCCGGGTGATCGACTCGTACCACCGGTTGGAGAAGCTGGCTCTCTACTCCGCTGTCGACTTCGACGGTCGTCCGCTGGCCGAGCAGGAGTGACAGCCGCCGACACGGCGGCCCCGCAGACCCTGTCGGCCGCCCGCCGCATCCTCGGTGTCGCGCTGGCATCGGTCTCCGGGGTCGCGGTGGCGGTGCAGTCTCGGATCAACGGCGAGCTGGGCGTACGCCTGGCCGACGGGTTCGCCGCCGCGGTGGTCTCGTTCGGCGTGGGTCTGGTGGTGCTGCTGGTGCTGGTACCCGCCACCCCCGGCGGACGACGGGGGCTGAGCGCGCTACGTCGCGCCCTCGCGGCCGGCGCGCTCCGGCCCTGGCAGTGCCTGGGCGGCATGTGCGGCGCGTTCCTGGTGGCCTCCCAGGGCCTCACCATCGGCACGTTGGGCGTGGCGGTCTTCACCGTGGCCGTGGTCGCCGGCCAGTCCGGCAGCAGCCTCGCCGTGGACCGGGCCGGCATCGGTCCGACCGGCCGGCAGCCGGTGACCCGACAACGGCTGGCCGGCGCGGTCCTCACCGTGCTCGCGGTGGGCCTGGCCGTCGGTGACCGGCTCGGCGCTCCGGGCACGCTGGCGCTGGCCCTGCTGCCACTGGTCGCCGGGGTGGGCACGGCCTGGCAACAGGCGGTCAACGGGCGGGTCCGGGGGGCGGCAGACAGCGCGTTGACCGCCACACTCGTCAACTTCGCCGTCGGCACGGTCACCCTGCTCGTGGCGTTCGCCATCGACCTCGCGGTACGAGGTTGGCCGACCGGCCACCTGCCGAGCGAGCCGTGGCTCTATCTGGGCGGACCGATCGGCATCGTGTTCATCGCGATCGCCGCCGCGATCGTCCGGTTCACAGGTGTGCTGCTGCTCGGCCTGGCCACCATCGCCGGCCAGATCGTGGGGGCGGTCCTACTTGACCTGGTGCTGCCCACGGCGGCCTCCCACCCCGGCGTGAACACCCTGCTCGGGGCGGCGCTGACCATGGTGGCCGTACTGATCGCCGCGCTCGCGCCACCCGCCCGCCGCTGACCGGCCGCACACCCCCGAACGCTCAGCGCGGTGGCGGCTGCTGCGGGTAGGGCGGCTCGGGCAGCGTCGGTGGGCCCGGAGGGTAGAACCCGTACGGATAGAGCGGGCGGGGCGCATGCCGGCGGGCGTACGCGCGAGCCGGATCGACCAACCGGGAGATCCGGATCGCCAGCAGGACGCCCGGCACGGTGCCCAACAGGGCGAGCGCCACAGCGAACCGGGTCCGCAACGGCATGCCGTAGAGCCAGCCGATCAGCGGCACCGCGGTCAGCAGAACGGTGAGCGCGAAACCGCCCAGCGCCCAACCGCCCCACCTGGTGGTCGCACCCTGGTAGCGGGCACCGATGAACAGCACGACCGCCGTGACGGCGCCCAAGGGCATGACGATCATCAGGAGCACCGGCACGGTGGCGAAGTCGTCGTCACGGCGCCAGAGCAACACCAGCGGGCCGGCGGCGAACAGCATCGAGGCCCCACCGGCGAGCCCCCACCAGGGCCCGCCGCCACTGCGGCGGACCGCCAGATGAGCGGCGAACACGAGGACTGTGACGCCGAGGGAGAAGGCGAGCACGACGGCGAGCAGCAGGTCCGTCTGGCGTTCGCCGGGGCTGCCGCCGTCGACCCGCGGCGGCTCGTCCCAGTCGATGGCGGAGTTGCCCTGTTCGAAGAGGAACCCGGCACGCCGCCACCCACCGTCGGGCAGCCGGCGCAGGAAGCCGTCCCGCCCGTTGGCGACAAGCACCTCGTGGCCACCGCCGGCGGTGCTGTAGACGATCAGGTCGCGGGACGCGAAGTGCTGGCCGACGTTGCCCGGGTTCGGGGATCTGCGGGCCAGCTCCTCCCGTCGCGCGTCCGACACCTCCCAAGACGCCTGCCAGGTCGCGCCCGCGTCGTCGCTCTGCTCCACCCGCAGGTGACCGGTCACCACCCGGTAGCAGCGTCGAGGGGCGTCGGGTACACACGCCTGCCGTTGCCCGGGACCCTGCTGCGCGAGGCGCGACCCCTCGGTCTCGGTGGCGGGTCGCCAGGTGGTCGCGGCGTCGCCACTTACCGCCCATTCTCCGTCGGACGGCTCGGTCGGCCAGGAGGTGTAGCCGGAACCCACCGAGATCGCGGGCTGCCCGTCGAGCGTCGTGGTGCCCAGCGCGTAGGGGTAGTAGACCGCGCTGGTGGCCGCCACCCCCAACACCGCCGGCGGGAGCACCACCAGCAGCCGGACCAGCCGAGCGGTCCGGTGACGCACCGGCCGCGTCCGGGCCCGCGTCCAACTCCACCAGGCCAGACCGAGCGCCGGCAGCGTGAGGAGGTCGGTCCAATCGGCCCGGACCAGCGACGGCCCCGCCAGCGCGGTCCAGCCCGAGGAGGCCAGCTCGGCGGCGTACCCGCTGGATTTGACGGCCGCGAACCCGGCGCCCACCGCGAACAGGCCGACCAGCGCGGCCATCCGGGCCGGCAGCCGCGGCACCAGCAGCGTCAGCAGCACCGCGACCAGCGGTGGGGCGAGCACCAGGCCCGCGACGTCGCTCAGCTTGCCGGTCAGCGGGCCGGGGAAGGCCGGCTTCAGCACGTGGTCGTTGACCAGCAGCACGGCAAGGGCGAGCAGGGTGACGGGATGACAGAGCCAGGACAACGTCACGGGTGCGCCGTCGTGCGTCTTCTCCGACCCCGTCATTGCCTCAGGATCGACCGGGCGTGTCTCGGTCCGGACACGCATCGGTGTGTGTCCGATACCGACTGTCAACCGGCGTCGGAGGAGTGCCCGGGGAACAGGTGGGCGTCGGGGTCGATGGCCACCGCCGCGTTGTTGACAGCGGTCGCGGCCTCGCCGAAGCCGGTGGCGATGAGCCGGACCTTGCCCGGGTACTCGGTGATGTCGCCGGCCGCGAAGACCCGGGGCAGGTTCGTGGCCATGGCGCTGTCCACCAGGATGTGCCGGCGGTCCAGCCGGAGACCCCACTCGGCGAGCGGGCCCAGGTCGGCGGTGAAGCCGAGGGCGGCGACCACCGTGTCCACCGGCAGTGTCTCGGCCGCGCCGCCGCGCACGGTCACCTCGGCGGCGGTCACCGTGGCGTCCCCGATCAGGCGGGTGACCTCGGCGTTGACCACCACCCGCACCGGCAGCGACAGCACCCGGGCGACGGTCGAGGCGTGCGCCCGGAACTTCTCCCGCCGGTGCACCAGGGTCACCGAGCGGGCCAGCGGTTGCAGGGCCAGCGCCCAGTCGAAGGCGGAGTCGCCGCCGCCGACGATGAGCACGTCCCGGTCGGCCAGCTCGGCCGGGTCGGTGACGAAGTAGACGATGCCGGTGCCGGGGGCGCCGTCCGCGCAGGGCAGTGGGCGTGGGCTGAAGCTGCCGAGCCCGCCGGTGACCACTACCGCGCCGCAGCCGAGCTGCTCGCCGCCGGCCAGGCCGAGCACCGGCCGGTCATCGGTGTACGACAGCTTCTCGGCCCGCGTGCCGAGCAGGTACTGCGGGCCGAACGGCGCTGCCTGGGCGACCAGATTGGCGACCAGGTCGCGGCCCTTCACGGCCGGGAAGCCGGCGACGTCGAGGATGAGCTTCTCCGGGTACATGGCGGTGACCTGGCCGCCCGGTTCCGGAAGCGCGTCGATCACCGCAACCGACAACCCTCGGAATCCGGCGTAGTACGCGGCGAACAGGCCGGCGGGACCGGCCCCGATCACGGCGACATCGACCTCGCGCATGGCGTACCGTCGCTTTCCGCTCACGGATCAACGCGTGCTGATCTCGACGGTAGGCGGGGCGTAGCGGTCGGGCAAGCATGTCCCAGGCGCGCCGAGCAGCGGGTCAGGGCAGGCTGAGGGGGGAACCCGAGTAGTCCGAGCCGTCCACGGTCGGCCGGCGGCGGCGGAACAGGATCGCCGCCACCACGCCACCGAGCAGGCCGAACAGGTGCCCCTGCCAGGAGATCCGCTCGTCGGTGGGGAGGATGCCGACCAACTGCCAGCCGTAGAGCAGACCGACCAGCAGGAAGACGGCGAAGTTCCACCAACTGCGCTCGACGATGCCCCGGGTGAGCAGGATGCCCAGGTAGCCGAAGATGACGCCGCTGGCGCCGACGACTACCGAGTTGGGCGAGCCGGTGAACCAGACCCCGAGCCCGCTGACCAGGATGATGATCAGGGTCGACCAGAGGAACCGGCGGGCGCCGGCGGCCAGCACGAAGGTGCCCAGCAGGATCAGCGGGATGCTGTTGCTGTAGAGGTGGTCGAAGCCGTGGTGCAGGAACGGCGAGAAGAAGACCCCGTCCAGGCCGTCGATACGGTGCGGGATGATGCCGGCGGTCGCGTCCAGGCCGAACGCGAGCCCCTGGTCGACCGCCTCGATGAGGAAGAGGAACGGGACCACCGCGCACATGGCGACGAAGGCCCGGCCGAGCGCGGCGTAGAACGCCTCGGTGCCGAACCGGTAGGGGTCGCCGCTTGGCGGCTGCAGGCTCACCCCCCAACTGCTATCAGCAAAAGGGGCCTACCGCCACTCACGTCCCGCTCGATCGCCGGTACGCGCGACGGCGGGGCGGGTGGTCGTCCACCCGCCCCGCCGTCGACGGACTCAGTAGTTGCCGTTGTTCTGGAAGTTGCTCCAGGCGCCACAGGGCGTCTTGTACCTGCCCTTGATGTAGCCCAGCCCCCACTTGATCTGGGTGGCCGGGTTCGTCCGCCAGTCGTCGGCGATCGAGCCCATCTTGCTGCCCGGCAGCGACTGCGGAATGCCGTACGCGCCGGAGGAGGAGTTGCTGGCCTTGTGGTTCCAGCCGCTCTCCTTGTTCCACAGCTTGTCCAGGCAGGGGAACTGGTCGATGGCGAAACCCGCCTCGAGCATCAGCGCACAGCCGATCTTGCGATTGCCGCTGTACTCCGAGCACGACGCCGGGATCGGCCCCTCGTACGGCTTGGCGACCTCCTTGGCAGCGGCCTCGCGCTCGCGCTTGCGCGACGCCGCGGCGGCCTCGGCCCTGCGGGCCCGCTCGGCGGCCTCCTTGGCGACCTGCGCCGCCCGCAGCTTCGCCTGGTATTCGGCGGCCCGCTGCCGCGCGAACGCGACCTGGTGGCTGGCCTGGCGCTCGCGCTGGTAGGCGAAGTCGATCCGGTCGACCTCGACGCTTGCCTGCGCGGTCAGGCCCTGTTGCTGGGTTTCCCGATCTTCGCCCAGGTAGAAACCACCGGCAACGCCCACGGAGAGCAGCGCGACAGCGGCCGTACGGGCGCTCAACCGGCTCCACAGCCGACTCACGAAGTGTCCCTTCGTCGGGGGCATGGACACGGCGCGGCGCAGGCCACGTGGGCCCTCAGCCGTGCCGTGAGCGCCCCGACCGGTGAGCCGGTCGCGCCGACGCACCGACCGTCACCGATGCCGCCCAGACCTCGGACGAACGATCACCAACGATGCCTGTGGTGCGTGGGCGCTCGTGGGACACGATCGCGCACAGTGAGGCTGATGGGAAACCAACCGGCACGTTTGTGATTTGCGCCACGTCGAAAAGGTAGCCGAAAGCCTACAAAAGCCCCATCACAGCGGGATGTCCTCCAGAAGGTCGGTCACCATCGCGGCGATCGGCGACCGCTCGGACCGGCTGAGCGTGACGTGGGCGAAGAGAGGATGCCCCTTCAACGCCTCGATCACCGCCGTCACGCCGTCGTGCCGGCCGACCCGCAGATTGTCCCGCTGGGCGACGTCGTGAGTGAGCACCACCCGGGAGCCCTGCCCGATCCGGGAGAGCACGGTCAGCAGCACGCCGCGCTCCAGCGACTGGGCCTCGTCCACGATCACGAAGGCGTCGTGCAGGCTGCGCCCCCGGATGTGGGTCAGCGGCAGCACCTCGAGGATGCCGCGCGAGGTGACCTCCTCCAGGACGTTCTCGTGCACCACCGCGCCGAGCGTGTCGAAGACCGCCTGCGCCCACGGCGACATCTTCTCCGACTCCGACCCGGGCAGATAGCCCAGCTCCTGACCGCCGACGGCGTACAGGGGACGGAAGACGATCACCTTCTTGTGCCGGCGACGCTCCATCACCGCCTCCAGGCCGGCGCAGAGCGCCAACGCCGACTTGCCGGTGCCGGCCCGCCCACCCAGCGAGACGATCCCGATCGTCTCGTCGAGCAGCAGGTCGAGGGCGACCCGCTGCTCGGCCGAGCGGCCGTGCAGACCGAACGCCTCCCGGTCGCCCCGGACCAGCCGGACGGACTTGTCCGGCAGCACCCGACCCAGCGCGGAACCGCGCCCCGAGTGCAGCACCAGGCCGGTGTGGCAGGACAGACCCGCCGCCTCGTCGAGGTCGAGCGTGTCGCCGGCGTACAGCGCGGAGATCTGCTCCTCGCTCAGATCCAGCTCGGACATGCCCGTCCAGGTGGGGTCACCGGCCTGACCGTGCCGGTACTCGTCGGCGCGCAGACCCACCGAGGCGGCCTTGACCCGCAGCGGCATGTCCTTGCTGACAAGCGTGACGTCCCGGCCCTCGGCGGCGAGGTTGAGCGCCACGGAGAGGATCCGGGCGTCGTTGCTCTCGGTGCGGAACCCGGGCGGCAGCACACCGTCGTCGGTGTGGTTCAGCTCGACCCGCAGCGTGCCGCCCGCGTCGTTGGCGGGCACCGGCGTGTCCAGTCGACCGTGCTGGATCCGCAGTTCGTCGAGCATCCGCAGCGACTGTCGGGCGAACCAGCCCAGCTCCGGATGGTGCCGCTTGCCCTCCAACTCGGTGATGACCACCAGCGGCAGCACCACCTCGTGCTCGGCGAAGCGGTGGAACGCCGCCGGGTCGGACAGCAGCACTGACGTGTCCAGAACGAACGCCTGGCCCGCTGGTCGCGGCTCCTTGGGGTCGGCCGGCGCGGTTGCCGCAGTACGGCGGCTCCGGGGGGCACGGCGGGTCGTGGCAGTCGCGGCCGGGTTCTGGTCGGCACCGGCGGTGGTACGGCGAGTCGTCACAGGCCTGCTCCGACGGATGGGCACCCGGCCACCCGTGTTCCGCCTCGTCCGGTGCCCGGGGACACGGGGTCGGATGCGGAACCCCGTGTGCGAGGTCGCAGATCCGGGCGGGCCGGCTGGCTCGGGAGAACCCCGTGCCATGCCTAGACGCTAGCGGCGGCGGACCGTCCCGGCTAGGGGCGATCGTGGATCTCCGGGAACGGCCGCGTGAACACCGCCCGGTCGGATGACCCGGCAGATCGTCACCACGGCCGATCCGGCGCCTGGACGGCACGACACCGGCGACCGCGACCCGCGGAGCCGGCGACGCGGCGAGCCGGCCGGGATGCATGCCCCCTGCGCGCATCCCGGCCGGCGGGGCCACCGTCACCGGTCTGACGTGGCCCCGACGGTGCGTGTCCGCCGCGGACGACGCACCGCGTTTCTCCGCGCCGGTCGGCGGGACCGCCCGCGGCGGCCCGCCGGCCGGCTCAGCCGGTCCGTCGAACGAGCGTGCCGGTCGGGTGCCGCCCGGTGATCGGGGCGGCCGGCGCGGTGAACGACGAGCCGGTGTACGTGGTGCCGGGGCGGGCCACCGTGCCGGTGGAGCGGACGGCCCCCGCCGAGGAGACCGACAGGGCGGAGGCGATCGCCGCCTGGGCGTCGCGTCGACGCCGGTTCCAGGCGCCCCGGTCACCGTCGAAGTAGCCCTGCCGATAGCCGAAGCGGTAGCCGATGCGGTAGCTGAGCTGCCCGTGCAGGCGACCGGCCGCGTAGCTGGTGGCACCCAGCACCAGGACGAGGAAGACCACGAGGAACGGGCTCATCGGGCGGCCCCGGCCCGACCCGGATGCCGGATCATCGTTCCTCCGGCTCGACAGTGGTGGGGTCGGCGGTGGGATCCGCGACCAGCAGCCGGTCCAGGTCGTCGGTGCTGACCTCCTCGACCAGCTCGACGCTGATCCGGCAGCCGTCCAGCACGACCTCGGCCACGGAGGACCGGCGGATCTCCCCGCCGGCGTCGTAGACCCGGACGCTCAACTCGGGGCAGCCGAGATGGGTACGCCAGGCGTTCCACTCGGTGCGGTCGCCCACGCTCAGCGACAGGTATCGGCAGCCTCGGGCGAGGTAGAGGCGCCAGGGGGCGCTCAGCCCCGCGGCCACTCCCTCGGCGATCAGCCCGAAGGCCTGGGCTCGGGTGGCGAGCTCGGTCACCACACCCCCTCGGCACCGGGGGCGTGACGCATGTGAGCACCAATCGTCTCATGCACGTGACACACCGTAGATTGTCCCATGAGCGTGACAGTATCAGCTTTTCGTCCGCTTACATTCGCCACTACGGGCATCTATTCTGCCCGGGTGACACCCCTCCAGAGCGGCACTGGATCGTTTACCGCAAATCCGAGAGTGCCGTCACGTCCGCGTGACAGCAGCGCGCCTGGGCATACACCCGGGCCCGGCTGGCCGTACCGTCACGGGGTGACCGAGACGGCCAATGCGCGAAAAATCGCCTTCGCCACCTTCGTCCGGCGCGCCCTCGACGAGGCGCGAGCGACGCGGGCCTGGAGCGGCACCGAGGTGTCCCGGCGCACCGGCGTCTCGCGGCAGACGATCAATCGGTGGGTCCGCGGGGACTGGGCCAGCGATCCCGAGGCCGAACGCGTCGTCGCCTTCTGTGAGGGTCTGGGCCTGAACCCCGCCGCCGCCTTCGCCGCGCTCGGCTGGGACCGCACCGCCAGCGGCCCCCGCGCCGGCCAGCCGGCCCCGCCGATGGACCCGGACGTGGAGGCTCTACTGCGCCGCCTGGTCGACCCGAACGTGTCGGACGCGGAGAAGTTCCACATCCGCGAAACCATTAGATACCTCGCATATCGCCCAACGTTGCCGGTCGATGTCCGAAATAGAGGTAATCAAGCGGGGTAGTTCCTCAGATGGCGAAAGAACGCCTGGTCAGGTTCATTCGTTTCGCTCCGGGGCCACAACGGGCACGCTAGCGTCCCTACTCGTACTGCTTGGGCTCGTCATCGGCGGGGGGACGGGACAAGGCCGAACCCAGCCCTGCGGGACAAAAGGAGGGGTCTGTCCATGACCCTGAAGTGGTGGGCAGTCGTGGTCGCCACGGTGTCAATGACACTGTGGGCGACCGGCAACGTGGTGACCCTCGCGGTCAACGGTGGGCAGCTGCCGCTGCTCGTCAACCTTCTCGCGCTCACCAGCGCCGGTACGGCGGTCATCCTGGCCGTCGTCGCCGAGCTGCACGAGCGACTCGACGACCGGATCAGCGCCCTGACCGAGTTCCTGGTGGCACGGCTCAACGAGATCGAGACCCACACCGGGGACCGCAACACCGGCTTCGTGGAGGGCTACCTGCTCAGCCACGGTCAGGACGCGGCGGTGGTGCCATTCGGACGCCGCGGACGAGGAGCCGCCGAACGCTGACCGTGCGCCGCCGAGCGGTGGTGCTCGGCCAGGAATGAGCCCTCAACGCCGGGGTACGCTGACGCGCGTGCCGCCGTTGAATCTGGGCAACCACCAGCCGAGAACCCCGTTGAACGCCGACCAGGCATGGCAGGTCACTGCCGGCCGGGCGGGCGGAACCGTGCTCTTCTTCGACTTCGACGGCACACTCGCGCCCGTCGACGACGACCCGACGGCGGTGCGCCCCGCGCCGAACGCCCTGGCCGCGATCGAGGCGCTGGCTCCGGTGGTGCAGCGGATCGCGATTGTCTCCGCGCGGCCCGTGGAGTTCCTCCGGGATCGCCTCGGCGAGCTGAGCGGCGTCGACCTCTACGGTCTCTACGGGCTGGAGCACAGCCACTCCGGTGGGGAGACCGTCACCGAGCCCACCGCCCTGCCGTGGGTGCCCACCATGGCCGAGCTGGCCGACCTGGCCCGGGCGGAGCTGCCACCGGGCACGCTCGTCGAGTACAAGCGGCTCTCGGTCGCGTTGCACTGGCGTACCGCGCCGCAGCTCGGCGGCATCGTGCAGCAGTGGGGGCAGGCGCAGGCCGACCGGCTGGGGCTGCGGGTGCAGGCCGGCCGGATGGTGCTGGAGCTCAAGCCGCCCGTCGACCGGGACAAGGGCATGGTGATCGGCGAGGTGGTCCAGGGCGCTACCGGCGCCTGGTACTTCGGCGACGACGTGTCCGACATCAAGGCGTTCGCCGCGCTGCGCGCCCGCGCCGCGGCCGACCCGGACTTCTTCGGCGTCTGCGTGGCCGTCGCCAACCCGGAGACCGGTCAGGAGGTGGCCAACGCCGCCGACCTGACCATCGAGTCCCCGGCCGCACTGGGTGACTTCCTCACCCGGGCCCTGACCCGGCTGCCCTGACCCCGCCTGGCTCCCGCCCCGGCGGGGCTCACGCCCCGTAGCGGCGCTGACGTGTCGCGTACGAGCGCAGCGCGCGCAGGAAGTCGATGTGCCGGAAATCCGGCCAGTTGAGCTCGCAGAAGTAGAACTCCGAGTGCGCGGACTGCCAGAGCATGAAGCCGGACAGCCGCTGCTCCCCGCTGGTGCGGATGACCAGGTCGGGGTCGGGCTGGCCGCGAGTGTAGAGGTGCTCGGCGATGTGCTCGACGTCCAGCACCTCGGCCAGCTCCTCGATGGTGCCACCGGAGGCGGCGTGCTCCAGCAGCAGCGAACGGACCGCGTCGGTGATCTCCCGCCGGCCGCCATAGCCGACGGCGATGTTGACCTCAGCGCCGCCGCTGCGGTCCCGGGTGCGCTCCTCGGCGCCCTTGAGCGCCGCCGCCGTCTGCGCGGGCAGCAGGTCCAGTGCGCCGACGATGCGCAGCCGCCAGGGGTTGCCCTCCTCGGCCAGCTCCACCACCAGGTCCTCGATGATCTGCAGCAGCGGATCCAGCTCGCTGGCCGGGCGGCGCAGATTGTCGGTGGCCAGCAGGTAGAGGGTCACGTGGCCGATGCCGGCCTGGTCACACCAGCCGAGGACGTGCTTGATCTTCGCCGCGCCGACCCGGTGCCCGTCGTTGGGGTCGACGTAGCCCATCTCCCTCGCCCACCGGCGGTTTCCGTCGCACATCACCCCGACGTGTCGGGGCACCGGCTTGCCCGCGAGCTTCGCCGTGAGCCGGCGCTCGTACACGGAGTAGATAAGGTTCCGCAGCGTCATCACCTAGCAGCGTAGCGACCCGCCGGCAGGATCACCCCTTCGGAGGGCGATCCCCGCCGGACAGTTCGATTCCGATCATGCCCAGCGTGCGGGCCGTGAGCCGCCCGTCGCCGAGCCCCAGCTCGACCACATCGTCGAAGACGCGGTCGTCTCGGCGGGCCGCCCGGACGGCCGCGTCGACCACTCGCCGCCGTCGCGCCAGCCACGCGGCCACCGAGCTGTGCCGCAGGTGGGTGCCGAGACGACGACGCAGACCCACGGCGTAGCGACGTGCGGCCGCCTCGGGCGAACGGGCCGCCGCGGCCCCGGCCAGCGCACCGGAGAGCAGCGCGTAGAAGATGCCCTCCCCGGTGAACGGGTTGATCAGCGACAGGGCGTCGCCGGCCAGCAGGGTGCGGTCCCGACCCGGCGCCGGGCGGTGCGTGGACAGCGGCAGGTGGTGGGCACGCAGCGCGGTCACCGTCGACAGGTCGGTGCCGGGCAGCAACGCGGCCAGCCGATCCAGCAGGTACGCCCGGCTCAGCGGCTCGCCGCGCAGGACCTCCCCGTACCCGACGTTCGCCCGCCCGTCGCCGATCGGGAACGACCAGGCGTACGCCGGCCAGCGCGCCTTCGACGTGACGATGAGCTGCTCGGGCGGGCCGGGCAGCGCCGGAGCGTACCCCCGGATGGCAAGCGCCAGGTGCCGGTCGGGGTTCACCTCGTGGCCGAGGGCGCGGCGCACCACCGACCCGGCGCCGTCCGCGCCCACCACCACCCGCCCGGACAGCTCCCCGTCGAGCACCACCCGGTCGGCGCGCGGCTGGACCCGGCGGACGTTGTGCCGCCGCAACTGCGCCCCGGCGGCCACCGCCGCCGCCACCAGCCGCGCGTCGAAGACCTCCCGAGGCACTGTGTACGCGGGCCGGGGCAGCGCCCGAGCGACCGCCTGGCCGCCCGGCGACACCATCCGCAGCGCGGGCAGCGGGGCGTACCCGGCGACCGCCTCGGTGACGCCCAGCTCGGCGAGCACGTCCACCGAGTGCGCGGCGATCCCGTCGCCGCAGGCCTTGTCCCGGGGGAAGTCGGCCCGGTCCAGCAGCAACACGCTGGCGCCCGCCCGCCGGGCCGTGAGCGCGGCAGCCGCCCCGGCCGGTCCCGCTCCCACCACCACCACGTCGAACTCGTCGCTCACGGCGCGCCTCCCTCCGTTCGGTGGGCGGCCCGCTCCTGCCCCGCCCGGCGGTCCGCCCGCGTCGCCGACGTCAGCCGCTGTGACCGACGCCATCCGCCATCCTGCCCCCTGCCGGCGCTGCCGGACCGATGCCGCACGGCCGAGCCGCGCCGAAGCGCGACCTGCGCGGGGGCCGGAGGACCGGGGAGCGCCTGTCGAGCTGCCCCACAACCGGGGCACCGGCGCGGACGGGCACAGCTTTCGCGGGGGGAGGTCGACGCCGGATCTGGAGAGAGCGAACGGTGGTTTCCCGCGCGGCGGAAGCCGCCCCACGACTGGGGCAGCTCTACAGCATCCGCGAAGGGCCCGACCCACTCGCCTCAGGGCACGGTCGGACGCCCTGCGCGACCCTCAGACCGGGGCGGCTGCGTCCGGGGCGCGGGCCGCGCGGCGCAGGCCGTACAGGGCCAGGCCGGCGGCGGCGACCAGAGGGGCGCCGTCGCGCACCAGGCCGTCCAGGCCCAGCAGCCACCAGCACAGCGGCAGGTCCACGGCGAGGACGGCGAGCGTGACGACGACCAGCAGGCCACGCGCCCAGTGCTTGCCGCGCATCAGGAACGCGGTGCAGAACAGCACCGCGTAGCTGGCCGCGATGCCCGCGCCGAACCAGAACAGCACGGCAGGTACGGCGGACAGACGATCGTCCAGGATGGCGCCTGTCGCCACCAGGGCCGGCACCAGCATCAGCGGGCTGTAGGTGAACGCGGCCACCCGGCTGGTCAGCAGCCAACCGCTGGCCTGCGGTCGGCGCGGCGGGGTCTCCCGCCAGGAGATGCCGGCCTTGTCGATGACCAGCCGGGGTCGGTGCCGGACGAGATGTCCGGCGAGCGCCGACGAGCGGTAGAGCAGCCAGACCACAGTCACACAGAGCGCGGTCAGGACGGCGAAGCCGAGCAGTCCGGGCAGCGGCGGCACCCCCTGCCGGGGCACGATCAGCCGGCCGACGGCGAAGATCGTGGTGACCGCGAGGATCAACCCGAACGGGCGGGCCACCGTGCGGCCCCGGCGGACGTGCCCGATCAGCAGCAGGAAACCGAACGAGCGCAGCATCGCCCAGCCGGTGCGAACGGCCAGTCCGAAACCCTGCTCCGGGGCGTACCACCAGTTGAGGAGCTCGACCACGACGGTGGCCGCCGCCGTCGTCGCGAGCAGGAAGGTGAGCACCCGGACGGCGGACGGCCGCCGGACCTCGGTCTCGGCGGCCGTCCTCATGGGATCCGTTGTTGCCCGCGGTGGGCGCTCTTCACACCTGGCGCGTCGGTGCGGCGTCCAGGCGGGCGCGCAGCGCGTCCAACTCGGCCCAGAGCACGCCGGGCAGCTTGTCACCGAACTTCTCGAACCACTCGGTGATCATCGGCAGTTCGTTGCGCCACTCGTCCGGGTCGACCTTCAGCGCGATCCGCACGTCCTCCGGGGTCATGTCCAGGCCCTCGACGTCCAGCGAGTCGGGCGTCGGCACCATGCCCACCGGGGTCTCGACCGCGTCGGCCGTGCCCTCGATCCGCTCGACGACCCACTTGAGCACCCGGGAGTTCTCCCCGAAGCCAGGCCACAGGAACGAGCCGTCCGGGTCCTTACGGAACCAGTTCACGTAGTAGATCTTCGGCAGCTTGGCCTCGTCGCCGTCGGTGCCCTTGCCCATCTCGATCCAGTGCCGGAAGTAGTCACCCGCGTGGTAGCCGATGAACGGCAGCATCGCCATCGGGTCGCGGCGGACCACGCCCACCGCACCGGACGCGGCGGCGGTGGTCTCCGAGGAGAGCGTCGCGCCCATGTAGACGCCGTGCACCCAGTCGCGAGCCTCGGTGACCAGCGGGATGGTGTCCTTGCGGCGACCACCGAAGAGGATCGCGTCGATCGGCACGCCGTTCGGGTCGAAGTACTCGTCGGCGAGGATCGGGCACTGGGTGATCGGGGTGCAGAACCGGCTGTTCGCGTGCGAGGAGAGGCCGTCGCTCTCCGGCGTCCAGTCGTTGCCCTTCCAGTCGATCAGGTGCGCCGGGGGCTCGCCCATGCCCTCCCACCAGACGTCACCGTCGTCGGTGAGGCCGACGTTCGTGAAGACGGAGTTGCCCCGGTCCAGCGTCCGCATGGCGTTGGCGTTGGTCTTCCAGTCGGTGCCGGGCGCCACGCCGAAGAGGCCGTACTCCGGGTTGACCGCGTAGAGCCGGCCGTCCGGGCCGAACCGCATCCAGGCGATGTCGTCGCCGATCGTCTCGACCTTCCACCCCGGGATGGTCGGCTCCACCATCGCCAGGTTGGTCTTGCCGCAGGCGGACGGGAAGGCGCCGGCGATGTGGTGGACCTTGCCCTCCGGCGAGGTGATCTTGAGGATGAGCATGTGCTCGGCGAGCCAGCCCTCGTCCCGGCCCATCACGCTGGCGATCCGCAGCGAGTAGCACTTCTTGCCGAGCAGCGAGTTGCCGCCGTACCCGGACCCGTACGACCAGATCTCCCGGGTCTCCGGGAAGTGCGAGATGTACTTGGTCTCGTTGCACGGCCACGCCACGTCCTGCTGGCCCGGGGCGAGCGGGGCGCCGATCGAGTGCAGCGCGTGCACGAAGTCGGCGTCGTCGCCCATCGCCTCGAGGACGCGCGTGCCCATCCGGGTCATGATGCGCATCGAGGCGACCACGTACGGGCTGTCGGTGATCTCGACACCGAACATGGGGCTCGCGGCCTCGACCGGGCCCATCACGAACGGGATGACGTACATGGTGCGACCGCGCATCGAACCGCGGTAAAGCTCGGTCATCGTCCGCTTCATCTCGGCCGGCGCCATCCAGTTGTTGGTGGGGCCGGCGTCCGCCTCGTCGACGGAGCAGATGTAGGTGCGCTCCTCGACCCGGGCGACATCCGTCGGGTCGGTGCGCGCGTAGAACGAGTTCGGCTTCTTCTCCGGGTTCAGCCGGATGAGGGTGCCGGCCTCGACCAGCTCATCGGTGAGGCGACGCCACTCCTCGTCCGACCCGTCCACCCACACGACCCGGTCGGGGGTGGTCAGTTCCGCGACCTCACGGACCCAGGCAAGCAGTTTCGGATGGGACGTCGGGGCCTGATCGATACCCCGCACTACAGCCGGAGCAACCATGACACATCTCCTTGTGGTCGACGCTGACCGATCTATGGGATGCACGAGTCTCAGCGACGCCGCGCGCCGCCTTCGTGGAAACCTGGGATTGGCCTCAGCGTAAACCGGGCAGCCTTCCTAGACAGTGGGACGGGTTGTGAAGAACTGCACAAGATACGGCCACGCTGCGGCATCACGATCTGATACCCGCTTTCCTGCGCAGTTTCACGCAAATCTTGTTGTGCACCCCGGTCGACGCGCGTTCCGGTCGGACCGTCAACCCCCCGGCCGACCGGTGCGGGGATTCCCGTTCCGAGGCGCATCAGTCCTCCCCTGTGGTTACGCTGCGTTCAACTGCGGCGTACTGGACGAAAGGGCCGGCACGAGCGACGATGTCCGGTCGCCGTTGCTACCCCGCCGACTGGCCGACAGCCGGTAGGCTCGCCCCGTGGCCGCCACGATGACCGGGGAGCAACCGGGTCCCCGGCAGACCCGCCCGGGTCTGATCCGCGGACTCTTCGACCGTTTCGGTCACCTCGTACGCGAGCTGAGCAAGTTCGCCACCGTGGGCGGGATCGCCTTCCTCATCGACTTCGCGCTCTTCAACTACCTGACGACCGCGCGGGGCATGGAACAGGTCACCGCGAAGACGATCTCGACAGTGATCGCGGCGACCTTCGCCTTCATCGGCAACCGGTTCTGGACCTGGCGGCACCGCCAGCGCAGCAACCCCGCGCGGGAGTACGCGCTGTTCTTCTTCTTCAACGCCGTCGGCCTCGGCATCGCGGTGGCCTGTCTCGCGATCAGCCGCTACGGGCTCGGCAGCATCTGGCCGGCCGTGTTCCAGACGCAGCTCGCCGACAACATCGCCAGCTTCATCGTCGGCACGGGCCTCGGGACGCTGTTCCGATTCTGGTCCTACCGGCGGTTCGTCTTTGTCGAAGCGGGAACTCCGATCGTTCCGCAGGTGGAGCACGACCGGGATCACGGGGCGTGACCTGCCGCCCACCTCGTCCGGCCGGTGATCGCCGGCTTCACCGACTGCCCTAAGGTGTTTCGCATGCGTCTTGTCCGTCTGCTACCTGAGCGCTGGCAGAAGTTCATCCACGAGGCGCTCAAATTCGGCATCGTCGGCGGCGTCAACACCGTCATCAATTACGCGGTGTTCAATGCCCTTGCACTTACCGTTTTCGTCAACGGCCAGTTGAAGGCGAACGTGATCGCGACACTCGTCGCAACGATCACGTCGTACCTGATGAATCGTCATTGGACGTACCGGGATCGTCCGAAATCGGCGCTTCGTCGGGAATACCTCCTATTCTTCCTTTTCAACGGGGCCGGACTGCTCATCGAACTGGGCGCCGTGGCTGCGGCAAAGTACGGGCTCGGCGTGCACGGCCTGCTGGCGCTGAACGTGGCGAAGACCGCAGGCGTCCTGCTGGGCACGCTGTTCCGGTTCTGGTCGTACCGGACCTTCGTCTTCCAACCCGTCTCGCCGGCCGAGGACAAGACGAAGGCCGAGCCGACCTGGCACGACATCCCGCGCGACGAGTGGGACACCCTCGCCGAGATGGACCCGGTCGCCGAGCTGGCCGAATCCGTCTCCGAGCTGGAAGAGGCGCAGTCGGGTGACCGACCCGACCCGACCGGCGCTGCTCCCACCCAGCAACGGCCCACACCGATGACCGCCGGCCTCCACGCCGACCTGGACGCGGAACTCGCCGCGGAGCTGCACGCCGGCACCCGTCGCGCGCCCCGCCGGTGACGCCTCCCGCCACCCGCTCCGGCACCGGAGCGCCCGCCGAGCTGTTCTTCGAGGATCTCGTCCCGGGGCTCACCGTCGACCTCGGGACGGTAACCGTGGACGGCGACGAGATGTTGGCCTTCGCCCGTCGCTTCGACCCGCAGTGGTATCACCTCGACCCGCAGCTGGCCGAGGCCAGTAGGCACGGCGGCGTGATCGCCAGCGGCTTCTACACGGTCAGCCTGTTCATGCGGGCGTACGTCGATCACCTGCTGTCGCGCGCGGCGGCGGACGCCTCCCCCGGTCTGGAGGAGTTGCGGTGGCTCGCCCCGGTACGCGCCGGTGACCGCCTCGCCGTCCGGGTGGACGTGATGGGTGCCCGCCCGTCGGCCGCCCGCCCCGGGCTCGGCACCGTCATCCTCACCGGCACCATGCTCCGCCTCGGCCCGGACAACCGTCCCGAGCAGGAGGTGCTGCGGACCCGCTTCCGTGGCTGGTTCGCGCTCCGCCCGGTCGAGACGAATCCGGACGCCGCACCGACCGAGGGCGACTCACAGGCAGAGGGCGGCCCGCCTGAGGCCGGACCAGCCGAGACCAGCTCGTCGGAGAGCGGCCCCGCCGGAACCGGACCGTCGGAGAGCGACCCCGCCGAGAGCGGGCCGCCCGGGGCCGGGGCGCAGCCCACGCCGCCCGAGGCCGCGGTGCCCGAGGCCGAACAGCGCGCCTGACCGTCCCGCCCGGCGCTCGGGCCGGGACGGTCAGGGATCGCGATCAGCTCGTCGTGTCGCGCAGCGGCTTGCCCTCGCGCATGTCGGCGAGGATGTCGCGCATCTCCCCGTCGCCGAGCGAGTGCTTGTCGTGCTGCGCCTCGACCAACTCGTAGAGGGTGGTCTGCACCCGGCTGACACCCGGCACGTCGGCGAGCACCGACTGGCCGCGCTCGCCTGCGGACTCGATCGTGAGGGTGCCGCAGCCGAGCAGCCGCTCGAGGAAGTGCTGGTTCATCGAGTGGTCGTTGATCCGGGTGAGCGGAAGGTCCCGCCGGTCCCGCGAGAAGACACCCTGCTGCAACAGCACGCGCTCGTTGGTGAACAGGTAGTGGGTGGTACGCCAGACCAGGAACGGCCACAGACCGAGCCAGAGGACGGCGATCAGGGCGATCGCTCCGATCACGGCCAGCGCGATCGAACCACCGCTGCTCTCGGGCAGCAGGAGCACGCCGACCACCACCGCGGCGATGGCCAGCACCAGCACCGCGATCGGCCGGATCAGCGCCTTCCAGTGCGGGTGCAGGTGCAGCACGACGTGCTCGTCCTTCGTGAGCACGTCTTCGGGAAACGCCACGACAACCTCCAACGCCAGTTACTCGACGCGCCGACCGTAAACCCCCCGAGCCCCGCCCCGACATCCGCCACGCGGCCCCACCCGCTGTCCGTGATCTTGCACTTGTGCGGCGTCAGCGCAGATGCAGGACGTCGCCGGCGGCCAGGGCACGCTCACCCGTTGCGGTGGTGACCAGGAGTTGGCCGTCGGGGTCCACGCCGGTGGCGGTGCCGGTCAGGTCGTCGCCGCCGGGAAGCAGGACACGCACCTCGCGGCCGACAGTCGCGCAGGCCGCCAGGTAGGCGTCGCGCAGGCCGCTGGCCACGGCGTCCCCACCGGCGGAACGCCAGCGGTCGTACCACTCGGCGAGGGCCCGCAGCAGGGCCCGCAGCAGCGGGTCCCGGTCGGTGGCCGCCGCACCGGCCAGTTGCAGCGAGGTGGCCGGCAGCCCGGTCGGGTTGACCGGCAACTCGTCGGCGCGCAGGGTCACGTTGAGCCCGATGCCGAGGACGATGGCCGGCGGTTGTGCCGGGGAGCGGCCGGGCACCGCCTCGGCCAGCACGCCGGCGCACTTGGCGTCGCCGATGAGCAGGTCGTTGGGCCACTTGAGGGTGGCCTCCAACTCGGCCAACCGGGCGACCGCCTCGACCAGCGCGACACCGGCGAGCAGGGGCAACCAGCCGTACCCGGTGGGGGGCACCGCCGGCCAGTCGCGGTCCGGCGCGGCCTCGCCGGGCCGGAGCAGGACGCTTGTGGTGATTCCCGCCCGCGGCGGCGACTGCCACACCCGACCGCGCCGGCCACGGCCGGCGGCCTGCCGCTCGGCCACCACGACCAGGCCCTCCGGCTCACCGGCCGCGGCGGCCTCGGCCACGTCCGCGTTTGTCGAGCCGGTCTCGGCGTACAGCTCCAGGCGGGCCCACGGCCCGTTCGGCGCGACAAGCGCGCGCCGCAGCCGGGCCGCCGACAGCGGCGGTCGGTCGAGATCGGTGTACGGGGAGCCCGGCATCCTGTCAGCCTACGGCGGTGATCGTGGGAGGCACTGAGGCGTACTGCACAGACGCGCCGACCTGAACCATCGTTATATTCCCTGGGTGACTACCGAGACCGGGACCAACATCCACAGCACCGCGGGCAAGCTGGCGGACCTGGAGCGCAGGGTCGACGAGGCGGTGCACGCCGGGTCGGCGCGGGCGGTCGAGAAGCAGCACGCGCGGGGCAAGAAGACCGCTCGCGAGCGGATCGAGATGCTGCTCGACGAGGGCTCCTTCGTCGAGCTGGACGAGCTGGCCCGGCACCGGTCCACGGCCTTCGGGCTGGAGCGCAACCGCCCGTACGGCGACGGCGTGGTGACCGGCTACGGCACGGTGGACGGCCGGCAGGTGTGCGTGTTCGCGCAGGACTTCACGGTCTTCGGTGGCTCGCTCGGCGAGGTCTTCGGCGAGAAGATCGTCAAGGTGATGGACCTCGCCATGAAGATCGGCTGCCCGGTGGTCGGTATCAACGACTCCGGCGGCGCGCGCATCCAGGAGGGCGTCGTCTCGCTCGGCCTCTACGGGGAGATCTTCTTCCGCAACGTCCGGGCCTCCGGGGTCATCCCGCAGATCTCGCTGGTGATGGGCCCCTGCGCCGGCGGCGCGGTCTACTCCCCGGCGGTCACCGACTTCACGGTGATGGTCGACCAGACCTCGCACATGTTCATCACCGGCCCCGACGTGATCAAGACGGTGACCGGCGAGGACGTCGGCATGGAGGAGCTGGGCGGGGCCCGCACGCACAACACACGCAGCGGCAACGCGCACTACCTCGCCAGCGACGAGGACGACGCGGTCGACTACGTCAAGGCCCTGCTGTCGTACCTGCCGTCGAACAACCTCGACGAGCCTGTCGTCTTCGACGCCCCCGCGGACCTGACCATCACCGACGAGGACCGCGAGCTGGACACGCTGGTCCCGGACTCGGCGAACCAGCCGTACGACATCCACACCGTCATCGAGCACGTCCTCGACGACGGGGAGTTCCTCGAGGTCCAGCCGCTCTACGCGCAGAACATCGTGGTCGGCTACGGCCGGGTGGAGGGCCGGCCGGTCGGTGTGGTGGCCAACCAGCCCATGCACTTCGCCGGCACGCTGGACATCGCCGCCTCCGAGAAGGCGGCCCGGTTCGTGCGCACCTGCGACGCGTTCAACATCCCGGTGCTGACCTTCGTGGACGTGCCCGGCTTCCTGCCCGGCACCGGCCAGGAGTGGGACGGCATCATCCGCCGGGGCGCGAAGCTCATCTACGCGTACGCCGAGGCGACGGTCCCGAAGGTCACCGTGATCACCCGCAAGGCGTACGGCGGAGCGTACGACGTGATGGGTTCCAAGCACCTCGGCGCGGACCTGAACTTCGCCTGGCCGACCGCACAGATCGCCGTGATGGGCGCGCAGGGCGCGGTGAACATCCTCTACCGCTCCGAGCTGGCCGGCGCCGAGGACCCGGCCGCGGTCCGGGCCGAGAAGATCGCCGAGTACGAGGACACCCTGGCCAACCCGTACGTGGCGGCCGAGCGCGGGTACGTCGACTCGGTGATCCCGCCGCACGAGACGCGCACCCAGATCGTCCGGGCTCTGCGCGTCCTGCGCACCAAGCGCGAGACCCTGCCCCCGAAGAAGCACGGCAACATCCCGCTCTGATCTCGCGGGCCCCCAGATCCGCGCAACCTCGGGGAAAGTGCTTCTTCCCGGCACCGGGAGGCAGCAAAATCCCCGATGGTGCGCGGACCAGGGAGGGTCAGCAGGGCGAGTGGGCGGCGGGGCACAGTCGCCGGGCGGCCGCGCGGCCCAGCGCTTCAAGGTCGCCGTACCCCAGGCTGGATCCGGTGCCGTCGGCCCGGTCCCTGGCGACGCCTGGGCCGGGTACCAGCACCGTGACCAGGTCGCCCACCCGGACAACGACGGACATCTCGGCCGGTACGGCGGACCCCGACGCCCGTCCGTCGCCCGAGCCGGGCGTCGTGCTCGATTCGTGGCGCACGACCATCGACTCGTCGCCCGCGAAGTTGGTCGCCGGCACCGCCCAGGAATGCACGGTCTCGAGCGGCACCGACTCGCGGGATGCGACGGTGGTGTCGAGGTCCCGCCACTCACGGCAGGCGTCGAGCACCATCCTGAGCTGACCGACGAACTGCCTGCCCACCGCCGGGTCGACCCGGTAGACGTCCTGACTGAGCACCGCCGTCACCGAGGTGCGGCCGGCGTCGGCTGGCGACAGCAGGGTCAACGACCGGCTGTAGCGGGAATACGAGTCGACCACCGGCAGGCCCCGCTCGCCGCCACACCTTCGTAGCAGCGGGTCCAATGGCATGACCTCGCCGAGACCAGCATCGCCGAGCTGGACACCGCTCTTCACCGGCACGTCGGTGGCCCTCAGTAGGGAGTCCAATGGGATATCCGCTCGGGCGGGGCTGGCGTCGACCGGCACCCGCGTGGCCGCCGTGGGCGGAGGTTCCGGCCGGTCCTTCATGGCGTACGCCGGGCCGGTCATCGCCGCGAGCACCGCGATCGCCGCAAACGTGGCCGTGCGACGCCGACGCCTGCGGGCCATCGCCCGGATCTCCCCCGGCTCCGGCCATGTGACGTCGCGCAGGTCCCGGTGGACCCGTTCGACGAATGCCAGATCGTCCTCACGCATCGGTGGCCTCCTCCAGGTCAGAGACGGCGAGCAGGCCGGCGAGCGCCGTCCGCCCGCGGGAGAGCCGGGCCTTGACCGTGCCCACCGGGGCGGCGGTCTCCCGCGCCACCTCGGCGACAGGCATGCCCATCAGGTAGTACAGGGCGATGGCGGTGCGCTGCTCCTCGGGCAGTCGGCGCAGCGCGGCCACCACCTCGACCGTGTCGGTGCCCGGCCCGGGAACGGTCTCGGTGACCCCGTGCCGCAGGTACGCGCGGGCGCGACTGCGCAGGCTGCGCCAGCGGCTGACCGCGATCCGGCTGGCAACCACCCGCACCCACGCCTCCGGGTCGTCGTACCCGCTGATCGTCGACCAGCGCTGCCAGGCACGGATGTACGCCTCCTGCACCGCGTCCTGGGCCTCGACCCGGTCGCCGGTGAGGGCGTAGACGAAACCGAGCAGCCGCTGTCGGCTCCCCCGGTAGAACTCGTCGAACCCGTCGACGTCCGGCACCCGCTACCTCCCCGTGTCGGTCGCAGGGAACACGCGCCGGGCGGGGCCGTCGGTTGCCCGGTCAGGCGATCATCTTCTCCAGCTCGGCGAGCGGGAACGCGCCGGCCGCCATCCGTTCCCGGACCGCCCGGCGTACCGCCCGCTGCACGGCCACGTTTGCCGGTGTCGGTACGCCGTGCAGCCGCCCGAGCAGCGCGACCTCGCCGTTGAGGTGGTCGACCTCGGTCGAGCCGGTGCCCCGGGCGAGGCTCTGCCAGGTGGAGCCGCCGGAACGGTCGGCGCCGTCGACCGGGCGCTGCTGGACCAGATCGCCGCGTTCGGCCGCCTCCTCCTCCGGGGAGGTGTGCGGGATGCCCGCGGCGGCGAGCGCGGCGAGACCCTCGGCGCGTACCCGCTCGGCCAGCGCGTCCGGGATGTCCCGCCCGAGCAGCGCCTGGAGGCCGTTGCCGAGGTTGCTGAGCAGCTTGCCGTACTTCCAGCGCAGCACGTCCTCCCGTACCGGCGCGACGAAGCCGGCGGCGGTCAGGTCGGCGGCGATCGCCCGGTCGGTGTCGTCGGCGCCGCCCGGGTAGCGGCCGACGTGGAGCATCCCGGGGTGCGGATGCCCGTTGGCCACCACCACGCCCGGGTCCAGGTGGGTGGCGGGCAGCCAGACGCAGACCGCGTGCACGTCGGCGAAGAGCCGCAGTGCGGCCCGCTCGTTCGCCACCCCGTTCTGCGCGGTCACCAGCGGCAGCCGTTCGCCGGCAGTGCCACCACCGGCGACCGGCGCGTCCACCCACGTCGCCAACGCGGCCTCGGTGTCCTGCGACTTGACGGTGAGCACCAGCACCGTGTCGGCCGGCAGCGGCCGGTTGCCCGGACCGTCCACGGCGGCGAGCCGGGCGGTCACGTCACCGTCGGGCTGTCGCAGCGTCAGGCCACGATCCCGGATCGCGTCCAGGTGCGCGCCGCGCGCCGCCACTGTCACGTCCCGGTCGGCCTCCGCCAGTCGTACGCCGATGGTTCCGCCGACCGCGCCCGCGCCGATGATCACGTATCGCATGACCTCATTGTGCCCGCCTCGGCCGTTGTCGACCCGCGGCCGTGCCCGGCCCGCCCGGCCCGGTCGGCGCGGTCGGCCCGCCCGGCCCGCTCCGCGCGGTCAGAGCGTCAGGCCGGCGTCGGTGAGGATCGAGCCGGTGAGGAGAAGCGCGCCGGCGACCAGGGCGGCCAGGTTGACCAGGGCGAAGAGGACCACCCAGAAGAACGCCGGGAACGGGGTCAGCCCGGCGAGCTGGTCGGCGTCGGAGGCGGGCATCCGGCCGCGTGAGCGCAGCCGTTGCAGCTCCACCACCGGTCGCACCCCGCCCAGCAGCAGGAACCACACTCCGGCGTACGCGAAGGCCGCCTGCACCTGCGGCGTGGCGTACCACGAGACGGCGAGCACCACCGCCCCGGTCACCAGCAGCGACACCACGCCGAAGGCATTGCGGATCATGACGAGCATGGCGAGCAGCAGCACCACCGCCACCCAGAGCAGCAGCGTGATCCGGTTGCCGCCGAGCAGCCAGGCGCCGGCCAACCCGACCAGCGGCGGGGCGACGTAGCCGGCGAGCAGCGTGAGGATCATGCCCGGTCCGGTGGGCCGACCGGCGGAGAGCGTCAGCCCGGAGGTGTCCGAGTGCAGCCGGATGCCGCGCAGCTTGCGGCCGGTGAGCAGGGCGACCAGGGCGTGCCCGCCCTCGTGCGCGATGGTGATGGCATTACGGGCGATCCGCCACGGCAGCCGGGTGGACACCACCACCAGCGCGACTGCTGCGGTTATCAGCACCAGCAGCGGGGGCGGGTCCGGCTGCGCGCCGAACAGCGTGTCCCACTTCTCGCCCAGCCCGTCGATCGACATCATGGGGCGCGAGCCTACCGGCGGCGTTCCGTGTCGCTCCCGAGGCACCGGCACGCGACCCGTGAGACTGAGCGGGAACTGAGGTGATGGCAGATGAGACCGGTTCCTCTGGAACACCACATCGGCCCCTGGACCGAGGCCGACTACTTCGCTCTCGGTGAGACGCCGGACCGGATCGAACTGCTCGACGGGAGCCTGCTCCTCAGCCCGGTCCCGAGCAAGCGGCATCAGTTGGTGTCGGGCCGCCTGGCCGACCACGTCGAGCGTGCCGCAGGCGGCTTCGCGGTGTTCAGAGCGGTAAACGTACGGCTCGGGGTGGATCGGATCGCGATTCCGGACCTGGTCGTCGCGGAGACCGACGACGAGGGCACGGTGGTGGAGGCTGCCGAGGCGACGCTTGTCGGTGAGGTCGTCTCCCCTGGCAATGCTGCCGCCGACCGACTGGTCAAGATGCAGCTCTACGCCATCGCGCGGATCCCCTGGTACCTGCTGGTCGAGCAGGACGGCGACGGTCACTCGCTGCGGCTGTTCCGGCTGGACGGCGAGCACTACGTCGAGGACCAGGTGGCCAAGCCCGGCGAGACGCTGACCGTGGTCGAACCCTTCCGCTGGCAGCTCGACCCGGCCACCCTGCGCTGACTGTTCCGGCCCCGGTCACCGGGATGAATGACGCCCGTCGATGAAACTTTCTTCAACAACTCTTGTGATCTAGGGCAGTTACCTCCAAAGATGGTCGTCAATAGACCGCTTCTCTGGAGGCACTCATGGCCCGTACCGGATCATCGCTGCGTCGCGTGCTCGCGGCCGGCCTCACCGTCCTCGCCACCGCGGCGGCGACACTGGTCGCGACCGCCGGCCCGGCGGCGGCCGCCACCACGCCCGGCGTCGACGTCTCCCACTACCAGGGCACCATCAACTGGACGAGCGTCCGCAACGCTGGCATCCAGTTCGCCTTCATCAAGGCGACCGAGGGCACAAGCGTCAAGGACTCCGCCTTCAACGCGAACTACGTCAACTCGTACAACGCCGGGGTCATCCGCGGCGCGTACCACTTCGCCCGGCCCAACATCTCCGCCGGCTCGACCCAGGCCAACTATCTGGCGTCCAACGGCGGCGCCTGGTCGGCCGACAGCCGCACCCTCCCGGCCGCGCTGGACATCGAGGCCAACCCGTACAGCGGGGGTTACTGCTACGGGTTGAGCACCACCGGGATGCGCAACTGGGTGCAGGACTTCCTGAACACCTACCGCTCCCGCACCGGCCGGTACGCGGTCATCTACACCACGACGAGCTGGTGGAACCAGTGCACGGGCAGCTGGACCGGCCCGTGGGCCAACCACCCGCTCTGGCTGGCCCGCTGGTCGAGCACGCCTGGCGCCCTGCCCGCCGGCGCGTCGGTGTACAGCTTCTGGCAGTACACGAGCAGCGGCGCCGTCTCGGGGATCAGCGGCAATGTGGACCGCAACTACTGGAACGGCGACCGCACCCGGCTGATCGCGTTGGCCAACAACACCTGATCGGGCGGTTGGCGGCAGCGGGATCGACGGTCACCACAACTGTCGACAATCGGTCCGGCTGCCGCCACGCCACCGTGTACGGGTCAGGCCCGCCGTCGGCTCATCGCCGGCACCATCACCGGAACATCCTCGCGGACCAGCGCGTCCCGCCGGCTGAGCCGCCGGACGCCCACCGCGCCAACGGTGATGGCAACGACGCCAAACAGCGCGACGAGTACCGGAAGCCCAACGCTGATCAGCAGCAGTGCCACATCGCCCAGTGCGACGAGCATCCACAGTGCCAGCCGGGGCCGGGCGTTCCTGTATCGGTAGCTCATGTCGCACCTCCCTCCGTCGTTGGAGATCAGGTACCCCGAACGACGCAAGAACATGCGAATGAATCTCGCGGTGGCGCTCAGTTCCTGCGGTCGGGCACGAAGCCCTTGACGACCTGGTCGAAGTTGGCGAGGTTGGCCTGCCAGTCCTTCTCCGCGATCTCCCACCGGATGGCGAAACCCCGGTTGGTGGCGGTTACGAAGCCCCTGTTGCGCACGTGGATGCGGGTGTTGTCCCGGGTCTCCAACCACTCCCAGTCAGCGCAGGTCCGGTACCAGTCGCAGGCCTTGATGCTGCCCACCAACTGGTAGTTGGTGACCAGATTCCGGCGGTACGGTTCCTTGCTCTTCCAGTCGGCGACCGCGTCCTTCTTCGGGGTGGAGATCCACTGGACCAGCATCTTGCCTGGCCCGTTGGACTGGTTGAAGATGGCCGTGTCCGAGCTGGTCTGACGGCCGCTCCAGCCGGGTGGCAGCGGGATGGAGAAGGTCGGCCCCCTGTACAGCTTCCAACCCGCCGGCAGCGCGTTCGGGTCGGCCGACGGCGTGGCCGACGGCGTCGCACTCGGTGCGCCCGTGGTGGGTGAGGCCGCCGGAGCAGAGGATTGCGCCGGGGCTGACGACGCGGCCGCGCCGGTCGTCGGGGCGACCTGCGGCGTCTCGTTGTCGTCGCCCTTGGTCAGCATCGGCACGATCACCACGAGGCCGACCAGCAGCAGGGCCACCAGGGCCCCGATCAGCACGTTGCGGCGGGTGTTGCTCGGCTTCGTACCGTCGAACTCCGGCACCGCCGCGCGCCCGGCCGGACTCACCGGGGGCATCACCGACGTGGGAGTCGAGGGTTTGCGCTGCTCCGGTGCCACCGGCGGTCCGTCGACGGCCGTCGGCTCGTCGTCGTCGGCTTGGGTCGTACCGTCATCGGGTTTGTCGTCGGCGGCCGCCACCGCCGCGGTCGGCTCGGCCTCGGACGGGCGGTCGATCTTCGCGGTCGGCTCGGCCGGCACCGCCGCCGTCGGGTCGGCGTCAGCCGGCACGACCTCCGTCGGCGTGGCGTCGACAGCGGGCGTCGCGGCAGCGGCGGCAACCGGCGGCGGGGTACGCGGCGCAGGCGGCGACACCGGACGGGCCGCGCTCTCCTCGGCGGGGCGCGGCGCCGGCACGAGCGGCGGGCGCGGCTCCCGTGGACCGTTCGGCCCCGGCCGGCGTACGCCATCGAGCAGCGAGATCCCCCGCGCCCGCTTGCCCCCGGCGCGGCGCAGCAGCCGCTCGGCCACCTCGGCGGTGATCCGCTCGTTCGGGTCCTTCTGGAGCAGCCCGGTCAGCACCGGCTTGAGCGGGCCGGCGTTCTTCGGCGGCGGCATCGGCTCGGTCGCCAGCGCGGCCAGCGTGGCGATCGCGGACGGCCGCGCGTACGGCGACTTGCCCTCGACCGCCGCGTAGAGCGTCGCGCCCAGCGACCACAGGTCGGCCTCCGGGCCGGCGGTGCCCTCCCGGGCCCGCTCCGGCGAGATGTACGCGGGCGAACCGAGCACCATCCCGGTGCGTGTCACGTTGGGGTCGCCCGGGATCGTGGCGAGACCGAAATCGGTCAACACCACGCGGCCGTCGTCGCCGAGCAGCACATTGCCGGGCTTGACGTCGCGGTGCATGACGCCGGCCTTGTGCGCCGCGTTGAGAGCGCCCAGCACGCCGAGGCCGATCTCGATGGTCCGGGCCACCGACACCGGCCCGTCCTCGGCGAGGGTGTCCTGCAACGACTTCGACGCCACGTACTCCATGACGATCCACGGATCGCCGTCGGTGCGGAGCACGTCGAAGATGCGGACCACGTTGATGTGGTTGAGCCGGGCGATGGCTCGCGCCTCGCGCAGCGAACGCTCCCGCATCTCGCGGCGTTCCTCGTCGGTGAGGCCGGGCGGCGGCACCAACTCCTTGATGGCGACGTCCCGGTGCAACACCTCGTCGCGCGCCTTCCACACCCGACCCATGCCACCCTGGCCGAGCGGCGACAGAAGCCGGTATCGGTCAGCGACAAGTTGGGGAAGCGCGTTCGACATCGCTGAGACGGTACCCGGACCCGCCGACGCTCACACCGCCGGCACGCCACTGTGCGCCTCAGACGACTTCGGGCCGCGTACGCTGGCGGCATGTCTGCCGAAGAGCCCCTCTTCCGGGTCGTTCGCGGCGTGCCCACCGCCGAGGAGTTGGCCGCTCTGGTCGGTGCGCTCATCGTGCGATCCCGCCGGGCCGCCGCCCCCGCTCCGGCGAGCACGTCCGCGTGGGCCCGCAGCGGCCGGCCGGCCGGGCGCGACACCTGGCGGGCCTCCGGCCTTCCCCGCTGACCGACCCGCCGGGCGGGGGCTGCCAGAGTGGCGTCCAGCCGTTAACCTCACTCAGGGAAACGGTGTCGTGACGGATAGGGAGGATCGATGATCCCCGAAGAGGACCAGCCGGCCCCCTGGCTGCGCGGCTACGGCGGCATCGAGGCCGACATCCGCCAGCTCCGCGAGTTCGCCGACCGGCTCGCCGCCGAGGTCGAGAGCAACTACGCGCCCCACCTGTCGTACATCGCCGACGACATGTCCGCGCAGGTGCCCAACCCCTGCGACGCATTCATCGAGCTGGTCACCTTCCTGCACGCCCACCACGAGACGCAGCAGGCCACCACCGACATGGTGTACGCCGTCCGGGGCGCCACCGGCCACCTCGCCGCCGCCGCCGACCGGGTAGCCACCCAGTACGCCGACAGCGACGCCTTCTCCGCCGCCCGCGCCGTGGACGTCCAACGGGCCCTCGCCGACCCGGGAGCCGTCCTGCCCGGCGGCCGGACGCCGATGCTGACCGACCCCACCGGCCCCGAGAGCCCGAGGCCGGTGGTCCTGCCATGATCGAACGGGGCAACGGCCGCACAGGCGACCAGACCAACTGGCATCTGATGGACGTCAACAGCATGTGGGCGTGCCTCCAGGACCACGACACCACCAACCACTGGAAACAGGTCGCCGGCTGGCGCAAGGTCTGCGACCTGGCCCAGATCCACCTCGGTCGACTCCAGGAGTACCGGCGCGGGCTCGCCGAAGCGTGGCCCCCGGAAACCAGCGCCGCCTCCGGCACGTACCTCGCCCAACTCGACGACCTGATCGCCAAGGTGCGACACACCCACGACGCCGCCGCCGCCAACTACGCCGCGCTGTCCGCCGCCACCCAGGCCATCGGCAGCACCCGGGCCGAGCTTCGCAAAATCCACGAGGAGTACGCGACCAAGCTCCACCAGAAGCAGGCGTACGACGCCACAGCCGCCGACCCGAAAGCGATCATGGGCAACCGGGTCGTCGAGTCACCGGTGACGGACGGCGATCTGGAACGGCTGAATGTTCAGGCGCGGTCCATGATGTTCAACCTCAGCGGCGAACTCCAACAAGCCCAAGCCACCCTCCAAAAGCCCCCACCCCCGCCGCGACGAGCAGGCCACCAACCCAACGACCCGGATGCTTACGGCACCAGCACTCAAGGCCCGGTCATTCCGCCCATCGTCGCTATTCCCATGACGCCGACCGTCGTCCGGAAGTCGGCGGTAGGGAATCCGCCTTCGCCCGGACTTACACCTGTTCAGGCTCCTTCGGGAGTGGGGCCGGTGCTCGGCGGGACAAGTTCGACCCTGATGCCGGGCTCGACGAGTATCAACTTGCCGAGCGCCGGAACTCCCCCATTAGCGTCAGCCCCAGCATCTCCGGGCCTGCCATCCGGCATCCCTGTCGGGCCGATCGGCGACCTCACGCCACGACGCTCTGCAGGCACCGGGCCCCAAATCGGAACCGAAGATCTTGCAAAGCGCCCGACGCCGACCACCAGCCCGACGCCGACCACCGGTCGACCCATGTCACCAGGCGGCGTCATTGGGGGGATGCCCGGCATGGGCATAGGTCAATCCAGCCCAGCCCAAAACCCGCCCCGACGCGTCAATCCAGTCGGCGGTGTCATCGGCGGTGGCGGAGCTGGTACAGCGCCGAGTGGGGGCGCGGGTTCTCGACCTGGATCAGGTCGCGGCCCTTCAGCAACGTTAGGCATCTCACCGATGAACAGCGGGCATGGAATATCGACTCCCCCCGGAGTTCAATCGACCAATCTTCGGCCCAACGATCGAAGGCAAGCAGACCAGAACACCGCCCTCCCCTGGGATCCCGATCACCCATGGGAGACCGACAATGGCGTAGCTCCGGTGGTCCGCCCACCGAGCGATGAAGGGCCTATCGATCCGGGGCCAGCCATCGGCCTCAACCGATAATGCTAGTTATTACCCAGATCATGGCAGTGACACTGGCCCTACTTATTGGATTCATTCCGGAACATAATGCAGGCCACATTCACACCGCTCCAACGCCCGCTAACGCCGGGCGAATTCGAAACGACCAGTGGCATCTCACATTCTTAAAGGTTGCCGAAGCGCATAAGATCAGCACAGGCGACGGGGTCGTAGTTGCAGTGGCCGACACTGGCGTTGACCCTCACCCCGACCTTAGCAAAAATCTGCTAATAGGGACTGACACTGTCGCTGGCGGTTCCGGAGATGGCCGCACTGATTCGAACAGTCACGGCACGAGCATGGCAGGACTGATAGCAGCGCACGGCAGGGCTGGAGATGCGGGTGCACTCGGAATCGCCCCTCAATCCAAAATCCTGCCGATAAGAGCCTCAACCTCCGACAATTTGGGGGAAGCAGACGATCTCGCCGCAGCTATCGAATACGCCATATCGAAGAGGGCTCAAGTCATCAACATCTCGAGCGGAGGGGCTTCGACACCCCGACTCGTTCGGGCAATAGAGGCCGCACTCGCAGCAAACATCATAGTCGTAGCAGCTGCTGGGAATGTGCCTCATCAACCGGTCTCATACCCGGCCAGCGAGGAAGACGTGATCACTGTAGGCGGCGTTGACCGGGAAGGACACCATGCCGCCGTTTCGGTGACTGGCCCAGAGATCGACGTGGTCGCGCCAGCGGTTGATATCTACAGCACCAGCTACGGCGGCAAATATTCGAAGGGCACCGGCACTTCGAGCGCCACGGCGATTGTGGCTGGGGCGGCGGCGTTGATCAGGTCGAAGTACCCCTACCTGCCGGCGCAGGAGGTGGCGCACCGGCTCACGGCCACGGCCATCGACAAGGGTCCGCCTGGTCGGGACGACGAGTACGGGTACGGCGTGATCGATCTTGTCGCGGCGCTGACGGCGGACGTACCCCCGTTGGGGTTTGAGTCGGTCAGCGCTCCGGCCGGCGCTGGCCCCACCGCGACGGACGACGTTCGGCCTGAAGGGGGCGATGATGGCGCTCAAGTCCGCGGCCTTGCCACCCTCGCTGCGATCGCGGCTATTGGCGCCGGATGGGCGCTCGTGGCCCGCCGCCGTCGGCGCAGTGATGATCCACCACCCAGAATCAGTCGCTGATCGGGCCGGCGGGCCTTGATCGACTCGGGTTTCTTGATATCGGGGTGTCCGGGTGAGCGGGATACCGCGATTTCCAGGAAGTCGAGTGGATCACGGTGGGGAGAGTGGGCTGATCAGCTCCATCTCGGCGATATGGGGCTTTCGTTGGTGATTGATGGGCCGATATCGGCGATGTGGAGTGGATCAAGGGCATGGCGTCGCGCGGGCAGCAAGGGCATGGCGTCGCGCTGAATCAAGGGCATGGCGTCGCGCGGGCAGCAAGGGCATGGCGTCGCGCTGAATCAAGGGCATGGCGTCCTGCGGGCAGGAGGAGCGCGCGGGGCGGCTGGGTGGAACGGTGTGGTGGGTGGTGAGCCGGTAACGTCGGGCGGGTGTCTGACTCTCTGCCGCTCCGCCTCGTGCTCGCCTCGGCCAGCCCCGCTCGTCGCAAGTCTCTTCAGGCCGCTGGCATCGAGCCGGACGTGCTGGTCAGCGGGGTGGACGAATCCGTAGTCGTGGCCGATCGGGCCGAGGATCTGTGCCTGGAACTGGCCCGACTCAAGGCGCAGGCCGTGCTGGCCCGACTGAGTCCGGCCGCCGGTGCTAGCGCAGAAACCGGGACCGGAAACACCGCCAGCACCACCAACACGGCCAGCGCCGGCAACGCAACCACCGCCAGCAGCAACCACACGGCCAGCAATGGGAGCACGACCAGCGCCGGCAGCGAAACCACCGCCAGCACCGGGACCGGGCAGCGGACGCTGATCATCGGCTGCGACTCGGTGCTCGCGTTCGACGGGGAGATCCTCGGCAAACCGGCGGATCCGGCGGACGCCACCCGGCGCTGGCTGCGGATGCGGGGGCGCAGTGGCGTGCTGCACAGTGGGCACTGCCTGATCGACGGTGCCACCGGGCGGCGCGCGGAGGCGGTCGCCTCGACGACAGTCCATTTTGCGGACATCAGCAACGACGAGATCGCCGCGTACGTTGCCACCGGCGAGCCGCTGGCGGTGGCCGGCGCGTTCACGATCGATGGGTTGGGCGGGCCGTTCGTGGAACGGATCGAGGGTGACCCGGGGACTGTCGTCGGGCTGTCGATGCCGCTGCTGCGGCGACTCCTCGCCGAACTGGGTCTGCAGATCACCGACCTGTGGACAACTGTCGCGCCTGGCGGCCAATCGGTCGAGCCGCTCGGTAACGTCCGTTCATGACCACCAAGTCGATCCCGCTCACCGACGAGTTGCATGCCTACCTGGTCGCGCACGGCGCCCCACCGGACGAGATCATTCGGGATCTGGCCGAGGAGACCCGGTCGGTGCTGCCGGAGCACGCCACCATGCAGGTCGCGCCGGAACAGGCCGCGTTCCTGACGTTCCTGACCCGGCTGCTGAACGTACGGCAGGCCGTCGAGGTGGGCACGTTCACCGGATTGTCGGCGCTGGCCATCGCCCGGGGGTTGCCCGAGGGCGGGCGGCTGACCTGCTTCGACATCTCCGAGGAGTTCACCGGCATCGCCAGGCGGTACTGGGCCCGTGCGGGCGTGCAGGATCGCATCGACCTGCGCATCGGCCCGGCCGGCGAGACGCTGCGAGAGTTGCCGCACGAGCGTCACCTGGACTTCGCGTTCATCGACGCGGACAAGACCGGGTACCCGGTCTACTGGGCCGAGCTGGTGCCCCGGATGCGACCGGGCGGGGTGATCGCCGTCGACAACGTGCTGCGCGGCGGACGGGTGCTCGCCCCGCGGGACGCCAACGACCGGGCGATCGCCGCCTTCAACGACGAGGTGCTCGCCGACGTGCGGGTCGACCCGGTGATGCTGCCGATCGCCGACGGCCTCACCCTCGCCCGAGTGCACTGACCGCCGCGACCACCCCGCACCGCCCCGCATCGCGCAGCACTGCCCGGCACCTCGCAGCACCGCCCAGCACCGCCCAACAGCGCCTAGCACCGCCCGGCACCGCCCAGCACCGAGAGGCCGCGCGGACCGCCACGGAGCGAGCGCCGACGGCCGGACAGCACGAAATCGGGGTGCCCCCGGACGAGGGGCACCCCGATGTTCAAAGACGTCAGCGGACGCTGCGGGCGAACTGGCGGGCGGCCCAGAAGACCCCCAGCGCGGCGAGGACCGCGGTGATGCTGAGGCCCTGCCAGACCTTGTCGCTGCCCAGGTCGCCGGCGAAGAGCGCGCGGGTGCCGTCGACCGCCCAGGAGAACGGATTCCAGTCGGCGATGCCCTGCAACCAGCCCGGTGCGAAGGTCAGCGGGAGCAGGATGCCGGAGAGCAGCAGCACCGGCTGCGCCACGGTGTTCATCAGTGGGGCCAGCGCGTCCTCGCTCTTGACCTTGAGTGCGACGCCGTACGAGACGGCCGAGGTCATGAGCGCGATGAGGGCGAGCATGAGGTACGCGAGCAGCAGGTCACCGATGAACACCCGCAGGTCGAACAGGAGCGCCAGCAGGGTGATGATGACCGCCTGCACGATGAGCGAGACCACGTCGCGCAACGAGCGGCCGAGCAGTAGCGCGAGCCGGCTGATCGGGGTGACGCGAGAGCGTTCGATCACACCGGCGCGCAGTTCGGCGATCAGGCCGAAGCCCTGGAACAGGCCGCCGAAGATGGCCAGCAGCACCAGCAGACCCGGTACGAAGATCTTGTAGGCGGCGGCCTGGGTCGGCGCGTTCAGGGCGGGCTTGAGCAGCGGGGCGAAGAGCAGCAGGTACATCACCGGCTGGAACACGCCGACGAAGACCCAGACCGGGTTGCGCAGCAGGAGCTGGATCTGCCGCTGGAAGATCAGCCACGTGTCACGGGCGAATTTCATGAGTCGTCTCTCCGGTGGTCAGGACTCGCGCAGCGAGCGGCCGGTCTTGGTGAGGAAGACGTCGTCCAGGCTGGGGCGGTGCAGCTCGATCGAGCGCAGCTCCAGCCCGGCGTGGTCGAGTCGGCGCAGCACCTGGGGAATGGCGGTGGCGCCCTCGTCGACGTAGAGGCGCAGGCCGCCCTCGTCGGCGGTCTCCAGCTTGTTGACGTACGGCTCGCCGTCGAGCGCCTGGGCGGCCTGCGGGGTGGCGGCCAGATCGAGACCGACGAGCACGACGTCGCCGGAGATCTCCCGCTTGAGCTCGGCTGGGGTGCCCTCGGCGACGACCTCGCCGTTGTCCATGATCGCGATCCGGTCGCAGAGAGCGTCGGCCTCGTCGAGGTAGTGCGTGGTGATGAAGACGGTCATGCCGTCGCTGCGCAGTCGCCGGATCTCGTCCCACATGTGGGCGCGGCTCTGCGGGTCGAGGCCTGTGGTCGGCTCGTCCAGGAAGACGATCTTCGGCTCGTGGATGATGCCGAGCGCGATCTCGACGCGTCGGCGCTGACCGCCGGAGTAGGTCTTGCACTTGCGGTCGGCGTACTCGGTGAGCTGGAAGGCGTCCAGCGCGCGAGCCGCGCGCTGCTGCGCGTCGGCCTTGCCGATGCCGTACATACGGGCGTGCAGGACCAGCTCCTCGCGGGCGGTGGACTCGTCCCACGTGCTGCCGCCCTGCGGGACGTACCCGATGCGACGCCGCACCTCCGCCGGATCCTTGCGGAGGTCGGCCCCGGCGATGGTGGCCTCGCCGCCGTCCGGCTCGATGAGCGTGGCGAGCATCCGCAGCGTGGTGGTCTTGCCGGCGCCGTTGGGGCCGAGGAAGCCGAAGATCTCGCCCTCGGCGACCTGGAGGTTGACGCCCCGCACGGCGTCAACCGTCTTCGTCTCTCGACCCGCGCGGGAGCGGAACGACTTCCGCAGCCCCCTGGTCTCGATCATTTCTGCTCCTGGTCGGTCGGGCCGGCGGTGCCGGCCGTCGAGTGGGACGACGCCGAACGGCGCACTCCCCCGCTGTGCCGCCAGCAGGCTAACGCGATATAACTTCTTTAGTCAACGTTGATTATTCAGCATTGGCCGACGGTGTCGACGCGGGACCGTCCTTCCACCCCGACCAGCCCTCGACGTCCTCCAGCTCAGCAGGCAGGTACGACACTCCGGAGTCGATCCGCTCCGCGATCCGCTCGCACCACCCCATCTCGGCCTCGGCCCGCACCGCCCACAGCTCGAACATCCAACCCACGTGCACCGGCTTGCGGTTACGCACCCAGTCCGACTCGAGGGAGGCACGCATCGACTCGATGCCGGCGCGCAGCAGGTTGGCCCGGTTACGCAGGGCTGCGGCGGCCTCGGCCCGCGGGAGGGCGGGCAGGAAGGAGAACGCCGCCGCGAACGGGTCGGACGGCTCGCTGAGGTTCCACCACAGGTTGCGCAGCAGCGTCTCGAACTCGTCCTCGCCCTTGGGGGTCACCTCGTACGTGGTCCGGGCCGGACGGGCACCGACCTGCTCGGTGGCGACGGCGCGGAGCAGGCCCTCCTCGGTGAGCTTGCGCAACGCGTGGTAGATCGAGCCGGGCTGCACGTTCGCCCACTTGTCGGCGCTCCAGCTCAACAGCTCGCGGCGCACGTCGTACCCGTGCACGGGCTGCATCCACCGCACCAGGCCGAGAATCATCATCCGAGTCGCAGACACCCAGCAAGCGTAATAGGCAAGTTTGACTAAACTCAGTGCCCCATCCCACACTGAGCGATCGTTAGGGCCACGACACGTGGCCGATACACTCCCCGTCAGTAACCTGCCGGGAGGAGCCACGAAGGTGCGCAAGGTACTCATCGCCAACCGCGGCGAGATCGCCGTCCGGGTCATCCGCGCCTGCCGTGACGCCGGCCTGGGCAGCGTCGCCGTGTACGCGGACTCCGACCGGGACGCCCTGCACGCGACGCTCGCGGACGAGGCGTACGCGCTCGGCGGGGACAGCGCGACCGAGACCTACCTGCGCATCGACAAGCTGCTCGACGTCGCCTCCCGGGCCGGCGCCGACGCCGTACACCCGGGTTATGGCTTCCTCAGCGAGAACGCCGACTTCGCCCAGGCGGTCATCGACGCCGGGCTGACCTGGATCGGCCCCACCCCGCAGGCGATCCGCGACCTGGGCGACAAGGTGACCGCCCGGCACATCGCCCAGCGCGCCGGCGCCCCGCTGGTCCCCGGCACCCCGGACCCGGTGGGCAGCCCGGACGAGGTGATGGCGTTCGCCGTCGACCACGGGCTGCCGGTCGCCATCAAGGCCGCGTTCGGCGGTGGCGGGCGCGGTCTCAAGGTCGCCCGGACCATGGAGGAGATCCCCCAGCTCTTCGAGTCGGCCACCCGCGAGGCGGTCGCGGCGTTCGGCCGGGGCGAGTGCTTCGTCGAGCGCTACCTGGACCAGCCCCGGCACGTCGAGGCGCAGGTCCTCGCCGACCAGCACGGCAACGTGATCGTGGTGGGCACCCGGGACTGCTCCCTGCAGCGCCGGCACCAGAAGCTCGTGGAGGAGGCGCCCGCGCCGTTCCTCACCGACGCCCAGCGTGCCCAGATCCACGACAGCGCCAAGGCGATCTGCCGGGAGGCCGGCTACCACGGCGCCGGCACGGTGGAGTACCTGGTCGGCAAGGACGGCACGATCTCCTTCCTGGAGGTCAACACCCGGCTCCAGGTCGAGCACCCGGTCACCGAGGAGACCGCAGGCATCGACCTGGTCCGCGAGCAGTTCCGGATCGCCGACGGCGACAAGCTGCGGATCACCGAGGACCCGACGCCGCGCGGGCACGCCATCGAGTTCCGCATCAACGGCGAGGACCCGGGCCGCAACTTCCTGCCCGCGCCGGGCACCGTCACCACGTTGCGCCTGCCCAGCGGCCCGGGCGTCCGGGTGGACACCGGCATCTCGGCCGGCGACGTGATCGGCGGCAACTTCGACTCGCTGCTGGCCAAGGTGATCATCGTGGGTGAGACGCGGACCGAGGCGTTGGAGCGCGCCCGCCGCGCGCTGGACGAGATGGTCGTCGACGGGATGGCCACCGCGCTGCCGTTCCACCGGCTGGTCGTGCGGGACGAGGCGTTCACCGCCGAACCGTTCACCGTGCACACCAGGTGGATCGAGACCGAGTTCCACAACACCGTGTCGCCGTTCGCCGCCGCCGCCGGCGCCGCCGGGGCACCGGCGGAACGCGACACCGTCGTGGTCGAGGTCGGCGGCAAGCGCATCGAGGTCAGCCTCCCCGCCGGCTTCGGCGGGAGTACGACCACCGCGGCACCCACCTCCCGTAGGCCGACCCGGCGCGGGGGCGGGGCCACGGCGGGCGCACCTGTCGGCGGCGACGCGCTCACGTCGCCCATGCAGGGCACCATCGTCAAGATCGCGGTCGCCGAGGGCGACGCGGTGGCCGAGGGCGACCTCGTGGTGGTGCTGGAGGCGATGAAGATGGAGCAGCCGCTGCACGCCCACAAGGCGGGTACGGTCAGCGGGCTCACCGCCGAGGTCGGCGCCGTGATCACCGCCGGGGCGCCCATCTGCACCATCTCCTGAGGCCTTTGCCCCAGACCCGCACACTTCGTCCCGCCATCGGGAGTGCGGCGGGGGTGGTTTGCGGCACCGAGGCGGGCGCGGGCGGCCGGAGCCGGGAATGATGGCCGGGTGCGGTTCCTTCACGGCGCGGCCCCCGCGCACGACCTGACCTATACCGACGTCTTCATGGCGCCGGCCCGCTCCGACCTCGGCTCCCGGCTGGACGTGGACCTGTCCACCGGCGACGGCACCGGCACCACCATCCCGCTGGTGGTGTCGAACATGACGGCGGTCGCCGGGCGGCGGATGGCCGAGACGGTGGCCCGGCGCGGTGCGATCGCCGTGATCCCGCAGGACATCCCGATCGAGGTCGTCGCGAACGTCGTCGCCTGGGTCAAGCAGCGGCACCTGGTCTACGACACGCCCATCACCCTGGGCCCCACCGAGACCGTCGGCGACGCCATCCACCTGCTGCCGAAGCGGTCGCACGGCGCGGTGATAGTGGTCGACGAGGTCGGTCGGCCGGTGGGTGTGGTCACCGAGGCGGACACCCTGGGCGTGGACCGGTTCGCCCAACTGCGGCACGTGATGTCCACCGAGCTGCACACCGTGCCGGCGGACGCGGATCCGCGTACCGGCTTCGACCTGCTCTCCGCCGGTCGACGCCGGCTCGCCCCGGTGGTGGACGCGGACGGCCGGCTGGTCGGGGTGCTGACCCGACAGGGCGCGCTACGGGCCACCCTCTACACGCCGGCCGTGGACGACCGGGGTCGGCTGCGCATCGCGGCTGCGGTCGGGATCAACGGCGACGTCACCGGCAAGGCCGCCGCGCTGCTGGAGGCGGGCGTGGACACGCTTGTCGTGGACACCGCGCACGGTCACCAGGAGCGGATGATCTCGGCGTTGCGGGCGGTCCGCAAGCTGGACCCGGGCGTACCGGTGGCGGCCGGCAACGTGGTCACCGCCGAGGGCGTCCGCGACCTGGTCGATGCGGGCGCCGACATCATCAAGGTGGGTGTCGGGCCGGGCGCGATGTGCACCACCCGGATGATGACCGGGGTGGGTCGGCCGCAGTTCTCCGCAGTGCTCGACTGCTCGACGGCGGCCCGTGAGCTGGGTCGGCACGTCTGGGCCGACGGCGGCGTCCGGCACCCCCGCGACGTGGCGCTCGCGCTCGCCGCCGGCGCGTCGAACGTGATGATCGGCTCCTGGTTCGCCGGCACCTACGAGTCCCCCGGCGACCTCTACACCGAGCCGGACGGCCGGCGGTACAAGGAGAGCTTCGGGATGGCCTCGGCGCGCGCGGTAAGCGCCCGTACCGCCGACGACAGCCCGTACGACCGGGCCCGCAAGGCGGTTTTCGAGGAGGGCATCTCCTCGGCCCGGATGTATCTGGACCCCACCCGGCCCGGCGTCGAGGACCTGATCGACGAGATCATCGCCGGGGTACGCAGCGCGTTCACCTACGCCGGCGCACGCAACCTGACGCAGTTCCACGAACGGGCGATCGTCGGCGTGCAGAGCGCCGCCGGTTTCACCGAGGGAATGCCCCTGCCCACGAGCTGGTGACCCCCGGCCCCGCCCGCCCGCCCGCCCGCCTGCTCACCCGCCCAAGTTGATCATGAAGTTATTGCCCCTCGCATCGGCGTGTCGGCGCAATAACTTCATGATCAACGCGGGTGGGGTGTGGGGGGTGGGGGCTTGGGGGTGGGGGTTAGGTTGCTAGGCGGCGCAGGACAGCGCGGGCTGCCTCGCGGGGGTTGTCCCCGACCCGGTCCGGCAGGGCGTTGGCCAGCCAGAGTGTCGCGAAGCCGTGCGCGATCGACCAGGCCGCCAGCGCGTCCCGGTCGGTGTCGGTAGGCGTCCCGCTGGTGGGCAACGTGGCCACCCCGGCACGCAGCGCGGCTCTGGCCCGGCCCCGCGCGGCGATCAGCTCGGGGTCGTCGGCCCGGTACAGCTCGGGCCGGAACATCACCTCGAAGTGCGCGCGGTGCGCTACCGCGAAGTCGACGTACGCGATGCCGGCGGCCAGCAGGTCGGCGCCCGCCGCGGCCAGCGCCTGGGCCAGCAGGTCGAAGCCCTCAATGGCGAGCGCCGTACGCAGGCCGGCCTTGTCGCCGAAGTGGTGGGCGGGCGCGGCGTGCGAGACGCCGGCCCGCCGAGCCAGGTCGCGCAGGCTGAGCACGGCCGACCCGTCCTCCTCGATGGCGTCGAGCGCCGCCGCGAGCAGCGTGCGACGGAGGTCCCCGTGATGGTATCCGCGCGTCTCGGTCATGCCCGGAATCCTATCTTGCCATTGACAAGATGCCACTCCGACGGGCAATCTTGCCAGCGTCAAGTTTCCCCGAGGAGGATTTCGATGGCACCCCTGATCGCCCTGATTGTCGGCACCACCCTGGCCCGCCTGGCCGGCCTGGCCGGCGTCGACGCCCTCGACGGCTGGCACGCCGCCCTGCGGGTCGGACTGGCGCTGCTGTTCGTGGTCACCGGTCTCGCGCACTTCGCCGGTCGACGCCGCGCCGGCCTGATCGCGATGGTCCCGCCCGGCCTGCCGCGACCGGACCTGCTGGTCACCCTCACCGGCGTGCTGGAACTGGCGGGCGCCGTCGGGCTGCTGATCCCGGCGACCGCCCGACCGGCAGCGGCCGGGCTCGCCCTGCTCCTGCTCGCGATGTTCCCCGCCAACGTCTCGGCCGCTCGCCGGAAGCTGACCCTCGCCGGACGCCCGGTGACCCCGCTTCCGCAGCGCACGATCCTGCAGATCGTGTTCGTGGCCACGGCTGCGGCTATTTCGTTTGGTCCCTGACTATCAGGGAGCTAAGGTACGCCTCGTGGAACTCGTGACCCTCCAGGACGCGCCGCTCGGCCGGCTGCTGCTGGTGGCCGGGCACCTCGTCGAGCAGCGGTGGAACCGGTACCTCGCCGAGGAGCACGGCCTCACCCATGCCGGCATGGTGACCCTGATAACGCTCGCCCGACACGGTGAGCTGCCGCACCGCGAGGTCGCCGAGATGGGCTTCGTCCGCCCGGCGACCCTGACCGGCATCGTGGACACGCTGGCCCGCGACGGGCTTGTCGAGCGGCAGCGCGACGACAACGACAGGCGCAGCATCCGACTCGCCATCACCCCCGCCGGGCGGGAGCGGGTGGCGAGACTCACCTCCATGATCCACTCCGGGCGCCCCATCACCTCGGTCGACGCCGACCCGGCGAAGGCCCAGGTGATCCGGGAGTTCCTGCTCGAGGTCATCGCCAGCGGGGACGACCCGCGGATGACCGGACGACCCACCGACGCGAAGGAACCGTCGTGCTGATCCGACTGTTGCGCGGTCAACTGCGCACCTACAAACGACCGCTGCTGGCGGTGGTGCTGCTCCAGTTCGTGGGCACCATGGCCTCGCTCTACCTGCCCAGCCTCAACGCGGACATCATCGACAAGGGCGTGGCCCGGGGCGACACCGGCTACATCGTGCACACCGGCGGCTGGATGCTGCTGGTCAGCCTGGTCCAGATCATCTGCTCGATCGCCGCCGTCTATCTCGGCGCGCGAACGGCGATGGGCTTCGGCCGGGACGTCCGCGCCCGGCTGTTCGGGCACGTCAACCGCTTCTCCGCCCGCGAGGTGGCCCGGTTCGGCGCACCGTCGCTCATCACCCGCAACACCAACGACGTGCAACAGGTGCAGATGCTCGTGCTGATGAGCTGCACCATGCTGGTCGCCGCACCGATCATGAGCGTCGGCGGAGTGTTCATGGCGCTGCGCGAGGACATCGGGCTCTCCTGGCTGATGCTCGTCAGCGTGCCGGTGCTGGCGGTCGCGCTGAGCGCGATCATCAGGCGGATGGTGCCGGGCTTCCGGCTGATGCAGACCCGGATCGACACGGTCAACCGGGTGCTGCGGGAGCAGATCACCGGGATCCGGGTGGTCCGCGCGTTCGTCCGCGAGCCGTACGAGACGGCCCGATTCGGTGTCGCCAACGCCGACCTGACCGCCACCGCCCTGCGTACCGGACGGTTGATGGCGTTGATCTTCCCGGTGGTCATGCTGGTGCTGAACGTGTCCAGCGTGGCGGTGCTCTGGTTCGGCGCGCAGCGGGTCGACGCCGGTGCGATCGAGATCGGCGCGCTCACCGCGTTCCTGCAGTACCTGATGCAGATCCTGATGGCCGTGATGATGGCCACCTTCATGCTGATGATGGTGCCCCGGGCTGCGGTCTGCGCCGAGCGGATCGTCGAGGTGCTGGACACCGACTCCTCGGTGGTCCCCGCCGCCACCCCGGTCAGCGACCTGCCCACCCGGGCCGAGTTGGAGCTGCGCGGGGTGCGCTTCCAGTACCCGGGCGCGGTCGAGCCGGTGCTGCGCGACATCTCCTTCACCGCCACCCCAGGCACCACCACGGCGATCATCGGCAGCACCGGCGCGGGCAAGACGACGCTACTGTCGCTCATTCCCCGCCTGGTCGACGTCACCGACGGCGCGGTGCTTGTCGACGGGGTGGACGTCCGCGAGCTGGAACCCGACGAGCTGTGGCGGCGCATCGGCCTGGTGCCGCAGCGGCCGTACCTGTTCACCGGCACGGTTGCCAGCAACCTGCGCTACGGCAACCCGGACGCCACCGACGAGGAGCTGTGGGCGGCGTTGGAGATCGCCCAGGCCCGCGACTTCGTGGCGCAGATGCCCGGCGGCCTGGACGCGCCGATCGCCCAGGGCGGCAGCACCGTCTCCGGTGGCCAGCGGCAGCGCCTGGCCATCGCCCGGGCACTGGTCCGGCAGCCGGAGATCTACCTCTTCGACGACTCGTTCTCCGCGCTGGACCTCGGCACCGATGCACGGCTGCGGGCGGCGTTGCGGCCGGTCACCGCGCAGTCGGCGGTGGTGATCGTGGCCCAGCGGGTGTCCACGATCGTCGACGCCGACCAGATCATCGTGCTCGAGAACGGAGGGGTCGTCGGAGTGGGACGACATGCGGAGTTGTTGGAGACCTGCCCGACGTACGCCGAGATCGTGGCTTCCCAGCAGACGGCGGAGGTGGCGGCATGAGCGAGCCGGACGAGTCGCGGACCGCGACCGTACCCAGTCAGAAGCCGGGCGGCGACGCGCAGCAACCCGGCGCCGGCGCTCCGACGCCAAAGCGGCTGCCTGCCGGCCGCCCGGGCGGCGGCCCGCCCTGGATGAGCGCCGGGATGCCCGCCGAGAAGTCGATGAACTTCGGGCCGTCGGCCCGCCGGTTGCTCGGTCGGCTGCGCCCGCACCGGCTGCACCTGAGCGCGATCATCACCCTCGCCGTGGTGAGCGTCGGGTTCAGCGTGGCCGGCCCGAAGATCCTCGGCCACGCCACCGACCTGATCTTCAGTGGGGTGATCGGTCGGCGACTCGCCCCGGGCACGACCACCGAGCAGGCGGTCGCGGCGGCGCGGGCCAGCGGCAACGACAGCTTCGCCGACATGCTGGCCCGGATGGACGTGGTGCCCGGCGTGGGCATCGACTTCGACGCGCTGCGCCGGGTGCTGCTGCTGGCGCTCGGGCTCTACCTGGCGGCGAGCGTGCTGTCGTGGTGGCAGGGCTGGCTGCTCAACGGCGTGGTCCAGCGCACCGTGCTGCGGCTGCGCGCCGAGGTGGAGGAGAAGCTCAACCGGCTGCCGCTGCCCTACTTCGACAGGCAGCCGCGCGGTGAGCTGCTCAGCCGGGTCACGAACGACATCGACAACATCTCGACGAGCCTCCAGCAGACCCTGAGCCAGCTGCTCACCTCGCTGCTGACCGTGGTCGGCGTGCTTGTCGTGATGTTCTGGATCTCACCGCTGCTGGCCCTGGTGGCCCTGGTCGCCGTACCGCTGTCGGTGCTTGTCACCCAGCGCATCGCCAAGCGCTCCCAGCAGCAGTTCATCGCCCAGTGGAAGCACACAGGCGAGCTGAACGGCCAGATCGAGGAGGCGTACACCGGTCACGAGCTGGTCAAGGTCTTCGGCCGGCAGCGCGAGGTGGAAGCCGAGTTCCACGCGAAGAACGACGAGCTGTTCCGGGCCAGCTTCGGCGCGCAGTTCGTCTCCGGGATCATCATGCCGTCGATGATGTTCATCGGAAACCTGAGCTACGTCGCGATCGCCGTGGTCGGTGGGCTGCGGGTGGCCTCCGGGACGATGAGCCTCGGCGACGTGCAGGCGTTCATCCAGTACTCCCGCCAGTTCACCCAGCCGCTGACCCAGCTCGCCTCGATGGCCAACCTGCTCCAGTCCGGGGTGGCGTCGGCCGAGCGCGTCTTCGCGGTGCTCGACGCCGACGAGCAGAGCCCCGACCCGGTCGAACCGGCCCAGGTCGTCGACCCGCACGGGCGGGTCGAGTTCGAGCACGTCTCCTTCCGGTACACGCCGGACAAGCCGCTGATCGACGACCTGTCGCTGGTCGCCGAGCCGGGGCACACGGTGGCCATCGTCGGCCCGACAGGCGCCGGCAAGACGACCCTGGTCAACCTGGTCATGCGGTTCTACGAGCTGGACGCCGGCCGGATCACGCTCGACGGCGTGGACATCACCACGATGCGCCGCGACGACCTGCGTGGCCGCATCGGCATGGTGCTCCAGGACACGTGGCTCTTCGGCGGCACCATCCGCGACAACATCGCGTACGGCCGGCCGGACGCGACCGAGGAGGAGATCGTCGCCGCGGCCCGGGCCACGTTCGTGGACCGCTTCGTGCGCAGCCTCCCGGACGGCTACGACACGGTCATCGACGAGGAGGGCAGCAACGTCAGCGCCGGCGAGAAGCAGCTCATCACCATCGCCCGGGCGTTCCTGGCCGAACCGTCCCTGCTGATCCTGGACGAGGCCACCAGCTCGGTGGACACCCGCACCGAGGTGCTGCTCCAGCGGGCGATGGCCGCGCTGCGCTCGGACCGGACCAGCTTCGTCATCGCGCACCGGCTCTCCACCATCCGTGACGCCGACCTGATCCTGATGATGGAGGACGGCCGGATCGTCGAGCAGGGCACCCACGAGCAGTTGCTCGCCGCCCAGGGTGCGTACCACCGGCTCTACCGCTCGCAGTTCACAGGCGCCGCGGTCGACGAGGAACCGGCCGCGCCCGCCGGGGCCCAGCCGGCGTCGGTCTGAGGGCGGACCGCCGTGCGCGCCACACGATCGACGACGGTCCGCCCCGGGCCGGTGGGCGGGTCAGTCCGCCGGCAGCAGGTCGGCCGCGCGGGCGACGACCTGCCCGCGGATCAGGGCGAGCGCGGCGGCGGCGGGCATCGGGTCCAGGGCGCGGCCGCCACGCAGGCGCAGCGCGAGGCGTCCGTCGGCCGCCTCCCGGGCACCCAGCACCCCGAGGTACGGGACGCGGCGACGGGCCGCGTCCCGGACCCGGGCGCCCAGCGAGCCGGCGGTGTCGACCTCGACCCGCAGGCCGGCGTCGACGGCCCGCCGGGCCAGCTCGGCCGCCGCGCCGGCCTGCCCGTCGTCCACCGGCAGCAGCACCAACTGCACCGGCGCGTACCAGGCCGGGAACGCGCCCTCGTGCACCTCGATGAGGTACGCGAACAGCCGCTCCATGCTGCCGACCAGGCTGCGGTGCAGCATGACCGGCCGACGCCTGCTGCCGTCGGAATCGGTGTACGACAGGTCGAACCGCTCCGGCTTGTCGAAGTCCACCTGGATGGTGGAGATGGTCGACTCGCGGCCGGCCGCGTCCACGATCTGAATGTCGATCTTCGGTCCGTAGAAGGCGGCCTCCCCGGGCGCCTCGACGTAGTCCACCCCGTCCAGCGCTCCCCGGAGCAGGTCCTCCGCGCGGGCCCACTGCGTGTCGTCGCCGAGGTACTTCCCGCCCGGTCCCCGCAACGACAGTCGGAGCCCGGCCGGACGGACGCCGAGCGCGGCGTGCGCCTCGCGGATCAGCCGGAGGATCTCGACGACCTCCGCACCCACCTGCCCGGGAGCGCAGAAGGTGTGCGCGTCGTTGAGCGAGATGGCACGTACCCGGGACAGCCCGCCGAGCACGCCGGAGCGCTCCGAGCGGTACATCCCGCCCAGCTCCGCGATTCGCAGCGGCAGCTCCCGGTAGGAGCGGCCCCGAGCCCGGAACACCAGCGCGTGGTGCGGGCAGAGCGCCGGGCGGAGCACGAACTCGTCGTCGGCGCTGAGCCGCATCGGCGGGAACATGTCGTCGGCGAAGTAGCCGAGATGGCCGGAGAGTTCGAAGAGCTCGCGCTTGCCCAGCGGCGGCGAGTAGACGTGCTGGTGGCCGGAGCGGCGCTCCAACTCCCGCACGTACTCCTCGACGGCATGCCGGGCGGCGGCGCCGGCCGGCAGCCAGATCGGCAGGCCGGCGCCGGCCAGCGGATCGGAGACGAAGAGGTCCAGCTCACGGCCGAGCCTACGGTGGTCGATCATGTCGGGCTCCTGGATCGGGGACGACCCGGAGGCGACCTGGACACCGAACGCCGCGCGGCCCTCGGGGGCGGATCGCCCCGGGGCCTGGTCGACTGTGGTTACGTCAGAGCGGCGCGCCGGGGACACCCGGCGTCGTGGTCACCACTACCGCGCTGCGCATGTCGCGAGGCTACCCGTCGGGCGGTCGAGGACGCACCCGGATTCGCGACGGTGGGAGAGGGGGCGGGCCGCCGGCGCGGGACCCGCCGGCGGCCCTGGGCGAGCCCAATCGTCAGGAACGGGGGACCCGACGGGCTGGGCCGCGTCGACAACGGTACGCCGACGGACGCCGATCCGCCGACCGCCTCGGGCCGCTGTGGGACGCTCGCCGACCCGTCACCCGAGGGGTGTTCGCCTCGTTGGACCGGGGTGGCCCAGTGGTGTCGGCGGTCACGACGGGACGGGGCTGTCCACGGTGATGCCGGCCACGCCGTCAGGCTCAAGACACCCAATCGGCCGCATCCGGCGAGGTGGCAGGCGTGCCCGAACTACTGACTGACGTCGCGTCGCCGACGTGGGCGTACCTGGTGCTGCTCGGCCTCCTGGTCGCGGACGCCTTCGTTCCGGTGATACCCACCCAGATCGTCATGATCACCAGTGGCGCGCTGACCGTCTACGGCGGCCTCAGCCTGCCGGTCACCATCGCCGTCGGCGCGCTCGGAGTGTTCGCCGGTGACCTCGCCTGCTACCTGCTCGGACGTGGCGCCCCGGACCGGCGGGCGCCCCGGCACGCCGAGCCCAGCCGGGCCCGCCGGATGGCGAGCCGGGTCACGCAGGGATTACGCCAACCCGGGCCGCTCGTCATCCTGCTCTGCCGCTTCGTGCCCGGCGGACGCATGGCTGCCTGCTTCTCGGCCGGCCGCAGCCGCTATCCGTACCGACTGTTCGCGCTCTACGAGGCGATCGCCGCCCTCGGCTGGGCCACCTACGGCGCGCTGGTCGGTCACCTGGGCGGCACCGCGCTGACCGAGTCCGCCTGGCGGCTGGCCATCATCGCCACCGCCGCCGCGGCCGGCTTCGCCGCGGCCGGATGGGCCATGACCCTGGTCAGCGCCCGCCACGCCCGCACCGCCGCGGCAGCCGACATCCCGATCGACTGAGTGTCGTCGGACCTTCTGATATAAGCTGCGCTTATATTGACCAGATGTGGGACGTCAAACTTCATCCCGAGGTCGAGGAGTGGTTCCTCGGCCTCTGCAGGACGGATCCCGCCAGCGCCGACCTCATCAGCGAGGCCATCGACCTCCTCGCCGAACACGGTCCGGCGCTCGGGCGCCCCCTCGTCGATCGACTCAAGGGCAGCCTGTTTCATCACATGAAGGAGCTGCGACCTGGATCCGGTGGCTCCACGGAGGTCCGCATGATCTTTGCCTTCGACCCACTCCGGGAAGCTGTCTTCCTTGTGGCCGGCGACAAGTCGGGTCAATGGCAGAGTTGGTACCAGACGGCCGTCCGGTTGGCGGACGAGCGGTTCCAGGAGCACCTCACCAGCCTGAAGGAAACACAACGATGACCGGTGGAGCCGACTGGCGGGACGTCAAGGCGAAAGCCCGAGAGCTCGACCCGTCCTGGGATCATCCGGACCGGGTCACTCGACGGGCCCAGCAGCGTGAACAGATGTTGGCGTCGGTGAGTGGCGCGCAGCTCGCCGAGATCCGCAAGCACCTGGGCATGACGCAGGCCCAGCTGGCCGAGGCGGCGGGGCTGACCCAGGCGAGGATCAGCCAGATCGAGAACGGCGAGCACACCAGCCTGGAGACGCTCCGCGCCTACGTCACAGGCCTCGGCGGTCACCTCGACGTCGTCGCCCGCATCGGAAACATCCAACTGAACGTCGCGTGATCTGAGAAGGTCTCCTCCTCCAGGTACGGGTCCCTCTAGGGGTGGTCCCTCCGGGCGATTTCGGTGGGCTTCCCCGATTCGGTTCGGGTGCCGTCGGCCACAGGCTGAGGCATGTCTGGAACCCGGAACACCGGCCTGCTGGCGCTCGGCGGAATCGCCCTGGCGGCGCTGCTCACCGTGATCGGTCACCTCGAGGTCAACGACGACCTCAATCCGTGGGCGCTGACCATCAGCGATTTCGCGGTCTCCGACCGGGGTGGCGTCATCGACGTCGCCATGGTGGTGCTGGCGCTCGCCAGCCTCGCCCTGCTGTACGGGCTGCGCCGGCCCGCACCCCGGGCGCGCACCGCTCGGACGGCCGAGCTGCTGCTCGGGGCGTGGGCGGCAGGGCTGCTGCTGGCCGCGGTGGTGCCGACGAACGAGCCGGGCACCGCCATGACCACGTCCGCGTACCTGCATCGGTACGCGTCGGTGGTCGCCTTCCTGGCGCTGCCGGTCGGCGGCTGGCTGCTCGCCCGCCGGCCGGACCTGGCGGGTGCCGCCCGGACGCTGCGCACTCTCACCCTGCTCAGCCTGGCCCTGGCGGCGGCGATGGTCTGGTCCGCCTACCCCGGCGACCGCCTGCTCATCGGCCTGGCCGAACGGCTGCTCATCCTCACCGAGGTGGCCGTCCTCGCCACCGTCGCCGTGATCCAGATCCGACGGCTCACTCCAGCTCGTGGAGCATGAGCTGGCGGGCTGCTTCGGTGATCGAGCCGGAGAGACTCGGGTAGATGGTGATGGTCTGGGCCAGCTCGTTGACAGTCAGGTTGTTCTCCACGGCCATGGTGATCGGCAGGATCAGCTCGCTGGCCTTGGGTGCGACCACCACACCGCCGATGACCTGGCCGCTCGCCGGCCGGCAGAACAGCTTCACGAAACCGTCGGACAGGTCGTCCATCTTGGCGCGGGCGTTGCCGGACAGCGGCAGCATCACCTGCCGGGCCGGGGTCTTGCCCGCGTCCACCTCGTCCTGCGAGACACCCACGGTGGCCAGCTCCGGATCGGTGAAGACGTTCGCCGCGACGGTCCGCAACCGCAGCGGGCGGACCGCCTCGCCGAGGGCGTGCCACATCGCGATCCGGCCCTGCATGGCGGCGACGCTCGCCAGCAGCAGCACACCTGTGCAGTCACCGGCGGCGTAGATGCCTGGCACGTTAGTCCGGGAGACCCGGTCGACAGTGACGTACCCGCCCCGGCCCAGCTCCACGCCGTACTCGGTCAGGCCCAGGTTCGCCGTGTTGGGGATCGAGCCGACCGCGATCAGCGCGTGCGAGCCGGTGACCTTGCGACCGTCGGACAGCTCCACCTCGACCCCGTCGGCGGTACGCCGGACCGCGTCGGCGCGGGAGTTGTTGAGGATGTTCATGCCCCGGTTGCGGAAGACCCGCTCGATGGCCGACGCCGCGTCGGCGTCCTCGTGCGGCATCACCCGGTCCCGGCTGGAGACCAGGGTGACCTCGACCCCCATGGCCAGGTACGCGCTGGCGAACTCGGCACCGGTCACGCCGGAACCGACAACGATCAGGTGCTCGGGCAGCTCCGGCAGGTCGTACACCTGACGCCAGGTCAGGATGCGCTCCCCGTCCGGTACGGCGGTGGGCAGCTGGCGGGGTGTCGAACCGGTCGCCACCAGCACGGTGGACGCGGCGATCGAGTATTCCTCCGCGCCGTCGGCGGGGGTGACGATGACCCGGTGGGTGTGTCCGAGGGCGTCCTCGCCCAGCCGGGCGGTGCCGGCCACGACTGTGACGCCTGCCTTGAGCAGCTTGGCGTGGATGTCGGCGGACTGCGCCAGCGCCAGGCGCTTGACCCGCTCGTGCACGGCCTGCGCGTCGACGGTGACCGCCTCCAGGCCGTCCGAGTGCACCCCGAACTCCTCGGTGTCCCGGTAACCGGTGACCACCTGTGAGCTGGCGATGAATGTCTTCGACGGCACGCAGTCGGAGAGCACGCAGGCCCCGCCCGCGCCGTCGGCCTCGACCACTGTGACATCGGCGTCCAGTTGGGCGGCGACCAACGCCGCCTCGTACCCGGCCGGCCCACCGCCGATGATCACGATCCGGCTCACAGAGCCATCCCTTCGCTCGCGACTGCGGGGCTCCGCTCCGCTGCACTCCTCGCGCTCACCACGTTCGCCCCCCGATCGATTCTCACAGTGACTTTCTTCTCCCGAACGCGTCCGACACGCACAGTCGTATTCTCCCCCACCCGCCCGCCGGGCTATCGTCATCGCCGTGCGTCATCACGCCGCCTACGGCTCAAACCTCGACCCGGCCCGGATGCGGGCCTACTGCCCGCACTCGCCCATGGTGGGCACCGGCTGGCTGGAGGGGTGGCGGCTGACCTTCGCCGGCGCCGACGTGATCGGCTGGGAGGGCGCGGTGAGCACCGTCGTCGAGTCCCCCGGCGACCGGGTCTTCGTTGCGATCTACGACATCCACCCGTACGACGCGGCCCAGCTCGACGAGATCGAGGGGGTTACCGCCGGCACGTACCGCAAGCTGCACGTCCGGATCTCGACCCTCGACGGCGACGTGACCGCGTGGGTCTACGTGTTCGACGGGTACGAGGGCGGCCTGCCGACCTCGTGGTACCTGTCCGAGATCGCGAACGCCGCCGAGAAGGCGGGCGCGCCTGACGACTACGTCACCGAGCTGCGGTCCCGTCCCACCGGCACCGCGTCCCCGTAGCGCGTATCCCACGCCCCCAGTCTGCAACCGTCGCGGCTCGGGTGGCCCGTCGGGCCCGGCCGGGGTCGTCAATCACACACCGGCGGCCGGGACGACCCGCTCGTACATGTCGGTCCAGAGCGTCTCCCGCAGGCCCACCGACTCGTACAGCGACAGCGGGGCGGTCGGATTGGTGAGGTCCACCCCCAGACCGGCCGACGTCCGCCCCTTCTCCGCGTAGCGGGCGAAAGCGCGGCGCAGCAGCGCCGCACCCACCCCCCGTCGGCGGTACGCGGGCAGCACCGACAGGCTCTTCACCCAGCCCTGCTGCTGGTCGAGCGCCTGGTCGGAGGATTGCAACGCGCCGGCGAGCACCCCGTCGACCTCGGCGACGAACCACTCGTCCCAGGCGGTCACGTCACCGATCCGGGCCCGCCACCGCTCGTACGACAGCGGCTCGTGGTCCGGGGTGTCGCCGAACGCGACGTCGTGGATCCGGTGGAACTCCCGCAGCTCGGCCTCGTCGTCCGGTCGGACCTGCCGCACCGTCACCCCGTGCGGCGGCGACGGCTCGGCGGGCAGGTCGGCAAGCGAACGGCGCATCCGGACGTACCGCTTGGCCAGTGTGAATCCGGTGGCGCGCAGGTCCCGGGCCCAGTCGCGCTCAGGGGCGCACACCGCGCACCGGACGGTGAGCGCCGGCAGTCGCCGCTCGGCGGCCCGCTCGGCGACCCGGTCGAGCTGCCGGGCCAGCAGTGGCGCGCGGAGGGTGGCGGCCCGCTGCGGGTCGACGTAGACCTCCACGAACTCCCGGCCGACCCCGGTCGGGTTGTCCACCGTCGCCCAGGCGACCACTGTGCCGTCCGGGTCGAGCGCCAGCCAGGAGTCCTGGCTCGGATCGAAGTGGGGTGCGGTCAGCGACGCCTCGACGTCGTCGGCGTCGAAGTCGGGATGGCCGATGGCGAAGGTGTCGGCCGCGTGCACCACCGCGAGGATCGCCGGTACGTCGTCGAGGGTGGGGCGGCGCGTGGTCCAGCCGGCGGGAAGCGTCACGGCAGAAGATCCTGGCAGCCGCCGGCCGACGACGCCGCCCATTTTCCGCCGGGGCGGCTCAGCCGGCGAGGCCGGCGCGGGTGCGGTGCAGCAGCTCCACCAGCTCGCCACCGTCGGCGGGGCCGAGCGCCGCGAACGCCGGTGCGGCCAGCCGGTTGGTCACCGCCTCCGCCCAGAGCCGCCGACGCACCAACGGCCCGATCGGGGGGTACGGCGGCGGCCAGCCGCACGCCACCGCGCCGGCCTCACCCTCCGGCCCGGCCAGCACCGCCTCCAGCGGGGTCATGCCGGAGGCGCGCACCGCCAGCAGGTAGGCCCCCGTGAAGTGTTCACGCAGCAGTCGCAGCCCGGCGGCGCTCCGGGCGCCCGGGGAGAGATCCGGCAGTGGCATGGCCCGCCAGGCGGCGAAGAGCGGCATGCCGCTGGCGTCCGCGGCGGCCACGGCCCGCTCGACGAGGCCCGCCAGGCGCTCGGCCCCCGGCAGTACCGCGAGCTGCTGCGTCCCCCACCGGCAGCACTCGACGAGACTCGCGGCTGCCACCTCGGCCGGCCGCAGGACCCGGGCGGCGGCGTCCCAGCCGTCGGCGACGGCGTCCGGTGCGACGAAGCCGATGGCAGCGGCGGCCGTCTGCGCCCGTACGTCTCCGAGCGCGCCGGCCCGACCGGTGATGTAGAAGGCCCAGCCGGAGATGCCGAGCTGCCGGGCCCGGCGCAGCGTGCTCGGGCACCTGCTGAACCCGTCGCCGAGATCGAGGATGACGGGCTTGCTGGCGGCGGCGATCTGCTCCGGCGTCATCGAGGCGCCGCCCGTGGGCGTCGCGGCACGGCGGCGGCGCTCCGCTCGGGGTCGGCTGGCCCCGGACGGCCCGCCCGCTCGTCGTCGTCCATCAATGGTCAGTCTGCCGCGCCACCGCCCGCGTCCGCATCCCCCTCTTCGGCCGCCAACGCCTCGACGGCAGCCTCGATCTCGCCCGCCCGCCGCCGCGCGACCGTGACCGCCCGTTCGGCCGCCCGCCGGGCCAACTTGGCCCGGCTGAGGTCCTGCTCGGCGACCGCCCGCCGTCGCTCCAGCTCGGCCAGCTCGGTCTCGATCCCGTCGAGGACGGCGACACCGTCGCGTTCCTGCCCGGTCGCCTCGGTCAACTCGTCCTCGGCCCGCAGCTGGTCGGCCCGGGCGCGATCCCACTCGCGGTCCAGCGCCCGGCGGCGGCGGGCGCGCTCGGCCCGAGCCGCCCGCTGCGCCGCACGCTCGGCCTGCGCGGCCCGCTCCCCGGCCCGGTCGGGGGCCGCGGCGCGGCCCTCGCGCTGGACGCCGGGCCGACGGGTGGGGCGGGTGGCCTCCGGCTCCTCCTCGTCGCCGGTGACCAGCCGCAGCTGCGGTCGGGGCACCTCACCGAAGCCGGCGTAGCTGGCCGAGCGGAGCAGCCGCCCGGCGCGGACCTGCTCGGCGACCTCGGCGTCGGAGAGCGCCGCGTTCAGGGTCGCCTCCACCTCGGCGAGTGGCAGTCGACCGGCCGGCGGGGCCTCCGGCTCCGCCGCGGCGAGCTTGCGGACCTCGGCGACCAGTGCGCCGACCACCGCCCGGCGCTGGGCGGACAGCTCCCGCAGTCGGGAACCGCGCAGCTCCCGCTGGGCGGCGCGCAGGGCGTCGGCGAGGTGGACCAGGTCGGCGACCAGCTCGGGACGTCGGATCGCGAGCAGGTTCACGAGCCAGGCGGCGACCGTGGGGCGACGCAGCCGGGCCAGCTCCCGGGCGGTGGTCGGGTCGCCGGCCCGGCGGGCGTCGGCCACGGCGGCGTCCCGGGCGGCCACGAACCGGTCCGGTGGAGTGCGGTAGAGCTGCTGCACCAGCTCCGTGGAGGGGCCCGGCATCGCGTCAGACGTCCACCCGGCTACCGGGCTCCAGCCGCTGGTAGTCGGTGCCGGACAGCGCGGCGTACTGCCGGTCGAGCACGGCCAGCCCGTTGTCGTTGAGCAACGCGTCGTGCAGGGCGTACGCGCGTCGGGGCGCGACCGCGCGGATGAAGTCGACCACCTCGGAGAACTTCGACCAGGGTGCGTGGATCGGCGCGAACAGCGTGTCGACGGGTGTCTCGTCGGGCACCACCAGGGAGTCTCCCGGGTGGTAGACCACGTCGTTGATCAGGTAGCCGAGGTTGTCCACCACCGGGATGTCGGGATGGATCACCGCGTGCCGCCCGCCGTACGCGCGGACCGCGACCCCGGCGGCGGTGAACGACTCACCGGCGTCGACCGGGCGCAACGCCTCGGCCGCGTCCCCCAGGGCCTCGGCGAGCGAGGCGGGCCCGAAAATCGGGAACGGCTGCCGGTCCAGTTGCAGGCGCACCGCCGCCAGGTCGAGGTGGTCGGGGTGCTGATGGGTGATCAGCACCGCGTCCGCACCGTCCAACGCCCTGGCGGGATCGCTGAACATTCCGGGATCGATGACGAGCACTCCCCCGTCGTGTTCCACCCGCAGACAGGAGTGGGCGTACTTGGTGAGCCGCATCGTGACTCCTCGGCTGTCGAATCGTGATGTCCTCAGCGCAGTCTGCCGGAACCAGCCGGCGGGCGCGTCACGTCCGAGCTATCGCCACTGAAGCTGACGACGATGGGAGCGGGGATGGACGGACGGACAGGACGGCGCCGCGGCGCACTACTGGCGGCAGGGGCACTCACGGCGGCGCTGGCCCTCGCGGGGTGCAGCGCCGGCGACAGCGGGTCGGCGGACTCGGCGGCCCCGGCGGCGAAGGCGCCGCTGGCGGAGGGTGGGGCAACCGACAAGGGCCGTGCCGCGGACGCGGGGGCCGGGGCCGGTGCTCCGGACCTGCGGGTCGACCAGCGGGCGATCATCTACACCGGAACGATGCGGGTGCAGGTGGCCGATGTGGACGATGCCGCCCGCGAGGTCAGCGCCGCGGTCACTCGGGCCGGCGGTTTCATCGGCGGTGACCAGCGGCGCAGCGCCGAGGCCGACGCGGTGGCCGAGTTGCAGCTACGCGTGCCGGCGGCGAAGTTCGCCGGGGTCGTCGAGGAGGTCGCGAAGCTCGGCCGGCAGGAGAGCCGGGAGATCAACACCCAGGACGTCACCGAGGAGACCGTCGACCTGGAGGCCCGGATCATCACTCAGCGGGCGCGCGTGGACAGCGCACGGCGGCTGCTCGCCCGCGCCAGCTCGATCGCCGACCTGGTGTCGTTGGAGAACGAGCTGGGTCGCCGGGAGGCGGACCTGGCCTCGCTGGAGGCCAAGAAGCGACGGCTGGCCGACCTGACCGCGTTGTCCACGATCACTGTGTCACTGGCCGGGCCGGCGGCGAAGACCAGCGAGGAGAAGGCCGAGACCGGCTTCCTGGTCGGGCTCAAGGGTGGCTGGGGGGCGTTCGTCACCTCGATGACGGTCCTGCTCACCGTTCTGGGCGCGTTGCTGCCGTGGCTGGTGGCGTTCGGCGTACCTCTGGCGGTTCTGCTGCTGGTGCTGCGCCGGCGACGGAAGTCGCCGGCGCTCACCGCCGGGGTCAGCGCGCCGCCGCCAGTGCCCTCAGCGCGGTCTGCACCATGACGCGTACGCCGGCCGGGATGGCCCGCTCGTCCACGTCGAAGGACCCGCGGTGCAGGTCGACGTTGGGCCCGGCGCGGCCCACGCCGAGGCGGGCGAGGGCGCCGGGGACGTACTCCAGATACCAGCTGAAGTCCTCGCCGCCCATGCTCTGCGGCGTCTCGGCGATCCCCTCGGGCCCGAGCGCGGCGCCGGTGGCGGCGGTCAGCACCTGGATCGCGCGGGAGTCGTTGCTCACCGGCGGCCTGCCGCGCAGGTACTCCAGGTCGACTGTCGCGCCGGTCGGGGCGATCACGTCCCGCACCACCTGAGCCACGATCTTGGGAGCCTGCTCCCAGGTGTCGCGGTCCATGACGCGCAGCGTGCCGGAGGCGCTGGCCTCGGAGGGGATGACGTTGTAACGGGTGCCGGCCGAGGCGTGGCCGAACACCAGCAGCAGCCCGCTGTTGGCCGGCACCCGGCGGCTGACCAGGGCCGGCACCTCGGTGATCAACCGGCCGAGGGCGTCGACCAGGTCGACTGTCAGGTGCGGGCGGGCGGTGTGCCCGCCCGGCCCGGAGAGCCGGACGGTGACGTTGTCGGCGGCCGCCGTGATCGGGCCGACCCGCAGGCCGACCTGGCCCACCGGCAGGTTCGGGTCGCAGTGCAGCGCGAAGATCTGCACGACGTCGTCCAGGCCGCCGGCCTCGATGACCTCCAGCGAACCGCAGGGCAGGATCTCCTCGGCCGGCTGGAAGATGAGCCGGACCCGGCCGTCCAACTCGCCGAGGTCGGCGAGCTGGGCCAGCAGCATGCCGACGCCGAGCAGGATCGTGGTGTGCACGTCGTGGCCGCAGGCGTGGCAGACGCCCTCGACGGTGGAGCGGTACGGCACGTCCTTGGGGTCGTCCAGCGGCAGGGCGTCGATGTCGGCGCGCAGCGCGATGATCGGGCCGTCGGAGCGGCCGTTGACGTCGCAGATCACGCCGTTGCCCTTGGGCAGCAGCCGAGGGTGCAGGCCGGCCAGGGAGAGCTCCCGGGCGATCAGGGCTGCCGTCTCGAACTCCGTACCGGACAACTCGGGGTGCGAGTGGAGGTGACGGCGCGTGGCGATGAGCCCCGGTACCCGAAGGGCGAGGAGGTGGTCCAGGTCGCGGGGCAGGGGCTGGGACCCGGGCGGAGTCTCCGGCCAGGACGACGCCAGCTGGCCGCCGGTGGGCAGCGTCAACGCACTCGTCACGTCGAATTCTCGATCACTAGAGATGGATGGATCATCGGGGACAGCAGACAGCCTAGACCTCCGGCGGTGACGCTGCGCAACCTCGTTATGGTGATGATCGGACCGCGTAGCGTCACGTATGCCCTGCTGAGGGCGCTCGTCAAGGTGCGGGACCGCAGGTAGATCGCGTTCGAACGCCGTCATCCGCCCCCTCACCTCCTACTACGCGTAACCGGACCGGTCAGCCACGAGTCGAGACGCGACCCATGGACCGCACGCTGCGAATTGTCGCATTAGTCGGGGTGATGAACTGACACTCCGACAATAAGCCGACCACTCTCCGCAACGGGCCGGACAAGGACGCTCACATACGCCCGCCCACCACGACCGCACACCGTGTGCGTTCCGGCACGCACCCCGTCGGCGTACCCGCAAAGCCGGGTGGACACACCCGGGCCGGTTCCGGTCAGAACCGGTCGGTCGGCCGATACAGGCCCCAGACCTCGCGCAGCGTCCCGCAGACCTCGCCCACAGTGGCCCGGGCGCGCAGCGCCTCCTTCATCGGGTAGAGCACGTTCTCCGAGCCCTCGGCGGCGGCGCGCAGCTCGGCGAGAGCCCGCGTCACCGCGTCGGCGTCCCGCTCGGCGCGCAACCGAGCCAGCTTCTCGGCCTGCGCGGCCTCGATCGTCGGGTCGACCCGCAGGGGCTCGTACGGCTCCTCCTCGTCGATCGCGAACCGGTTGAGCCCGACCACCACCCGCTCGCTGGAGTCGATCTCCTGAGCGATCCGGTACGCCGACTGCTCGATCTCCCGCTTCTGGAACCCGGCCTCGATCGCGTCGACGGCCGAGCCGTGGTCGGCCACCCGCTCCATCAGCTCCACGGCGGCGGCCTCCAGCTCGGCGGTCATCGCCTCCACCACGTACGAGCCGGCGAACGGGTCGACGGTGGCCGTCAGGTCCGTCTCGTACGCCAGCACCTGCTGGGTGCGCAGCGCGAGCCGGGCGGCCTTCTCGGTGGGCAGCGCGATGGCCTCGTCGAAGCTGTTGGTGTGCAGCGACTGCGTGCCGCCGAGCACCGCGGCCAGGCCCTGCACCGCGACCCGGACCAGGTTCACCTCCGGCTGCTGGGCGGTGAGCTGCACACCGGCGGTCTGGGTGTGGAAGCGCAGCATCATCGACTTCGGATCCCTGGCGCCGAAGTCGTCATGCATCAGCCGGGCCCAGATCCGCCGGGCGGCGCGGAACTTCGCCACCTCCTCCAGCAGCGTCGTCCGGGCCACGAAGAAGAACGACAACCGGGGCGCGAAGTCGTCCACGGCGAGCCCGGCGGCCAGCGCGGCGCGAACGTACTCCACGCCGTTGGCCAGGGTGAACGCGATCTCCTGCGCGGGCGTGGCACCCGCCTCGGCCATGTGGTAGCCCGAGATGGAGATCGTGTTCCACTTCGGCACCTCCTTGCGGCAGTACGCGAAGGTGTCGGCGACCAGGCGCAACGACGGCTTCGGCGGGTAGATGTACGTCCCCCGGGCGATGTACTCCTTGAGGATGTCGTTCTGGATGGTGCCGTTGAGCGCCGTGCCCGGCACCCCGTTCTCCTCGGCGACGAGCTGGTAGAGCAGCAGCAGCACCGAACCGGGCGCGTTGATGGTCATCGAGGTGGAGACCCGGTCCAGTGGGATGTCGGCGAAGAGCAGCCGCATGTCCTCGATGGAGTCGATGGCCACGCCCACCTTGCCGACCTCGCCGTGCGCGATCGGGTCGTCGGAGTCGTACCCCATCTGCGTCGGCAGGTCGAAGGCGACCGAGAGACCCATGGTGCCGGCCCGCAACAGTTGGTGGTAGCGCGCGTTGGACTCGGTGGCGGTGCCGAAGCCGGCGTACTGGCGCATGGTCCACGGGCGGGAGGTGTACATCGTGGGGTAGACCCCCCGGGTGTACGGGAACTCGCCCGGGCCGCCCAGCCGGGAGTCCAGGTCCTCCGGAAGGTCAGCCGCCGTGTAGACGCCCTTGATCGGGAAACCGGACTCGCTCGACCGCCGTTCGCTCATCCCCGGATGGTAGGACGCGTCGGCTCAAGGTCGCGTGAGGGATACCGCACAGTGCGTCCCGACACCTCGACGGGAGGTGAACGGTTGGACACGATCTGTGGACTTCGGTAAACGTCCGCCGCGTCGGCTTTCGCATCGGGCGTCGGAACCAGCAAGATAGGGGGGTTGTGTCCCAGCCCCCCTCGATTTCCCCCGGTGGCTTTTCTGTGACTCAGATCCCGACGTGGAGCGGCGGACAGGTAAGTCCCGCCAGCGGACGAGCGGCGCCCGGCACCACCATCGGTGGCCGGTACTCGCTGCGGTCCGCGGTGGGCAACGGCGGCATGGGCACGGTGTGGCGCGCCACAGACACCCTGCTGCGCCGTGACGTGGCGGTGAAGGAGGTCGTTCTTCCCCCGGGTCTGGCGCCCAGCGACCGCGACGCCATGTACGAGCGGACGCTGCGCGAGGCCCGCGCTGCCGCGGCCATCCAGCACCCGGCCGTGGTGCAGGTGTACGACGTGGTCACCGAGGCCGGTCGGCCGTGGATCGTCATGGAGCTGCTGGACGCCCGCAGCCTCGCCGACATGGTCATCGAGGACGGTCCGGTCGCGCCCCGCGCGGTCGCCAAGATCGGCATCGCGCTGCTCGGCGCCCTGGAGGTCGCGCACGCCATCGGCGTGCTGCACCGCGACGTCAAGCCGGCCAACGTGCTGATCTGCTCCGACGGGCGGTGCGTGCTCACCGACTTCGGTGTCGCCCGGATGCCCACCGACGTGCAGCTCACCACCCCCGGCATGGTGCTCGGCTCGCCGCACTTCATCTCGCCCGAGCGGGCCATGGGCCAGGAGTTCGGCCCGCCGAGCGACCTCTTCTCGCTGGGCGTGACGCTCTACACGGCGGTCGAGGGGCGTCCGCCGTTCGACAAGGGCGACCCCATCGAGACCATGCACGCCGTCGTGGAGGACCCGCCGGCCCCGCCGCAGCGCAGCGGCGCCCTGACCCGGGTGCTGATGGGTCTGCTGGAGAAGGACCCGGCCCGCCGACTGGACGTGCACACCTCCCGGGGAATGCTGCGGGAGCTGCTCGCCGGCCCGCTGGGCAGCACCGCCACCGCCGTGCACTCGGTCACCGACCCGTACGCAGTGGTGCCCGTGCAGCAGCGCCCGGCCCCCGTGCACCCGCCGGCGCAGCCGGAGGCGAAGCCGGAGGACCAGATCGGCGGTCGGGCCATGCTCGCCCCGGGTGAGTCGCTTACCGACCGGCTCGCCGCGCTGCGCCGGGGCGAACGCCCACAGCCGGCCGGCACGGCCGCCGCCGCTGCCGCCGCTCTGGACGAGACCAGCGCCGACGCGCTCGCCGGTCCGCTGCACACGCCCACCGGCGCGATGCCCGCTCCCGGCCGTCCCAGCGCCGGGCGCACCTACGGCGGCAGCTCGGACGCCACGCAGCGGGTGGACGCCGGCGCGCACCCCGACGCCACCCAGCGGGTCACCTACGGCAGCCGACCCGACGCCACGCAGCCGGTCGGCTACGGCGCGCCGGAGGCCACCCAGCGCATCGGCGGCACCTACGGCGGCGGCAACCAGTGGTCGGTTCCGGGCACCGGCCAGCCCTGGACGACGACGCCGCCCCCGGCCGCCGGCAGCGGCAGTGCCCTGGACAAGGTCCGCGCGACCGGTGGTCAACTCGTCACCACGGTGAAGGGCTGGCCGCGCAAGATGCAGCTCGCCGCGGCCGGTGGCTTGGCCGTGCTGCTGCTGATCAGCATCGTGGCGCTGTCCAGTGGCGACGACCCCGCGCCGAGCACCCCGCAGGCGCAGCCGACCCCGTCCGCCCCGGCGGGCCCGGCCGTCGAGATGCAGGAGCACACGGCCCGCGGCGTCCAGGTGATGGTGCCGAAGGGTTGGAAGAAGGCCACCGGCGGCTCGTACACCGACTACATCGACCCGGAGGACGACGGTCGCAAGATCCGGATCCTCACCGAGAAGTGGACCGGGACGCCCACCCGCTGGGCGGAGAGCGCGCAAAACTTCCTCCGCACCAAGAGCACCAACTGCAAGAAGCCGTACGAGCAGGTGGCCATCGCCGAGCAGCAGTTGGCGGGCAGCCCGGGTGTCGAATTCGAGTACACCTGCGGCTCCGGTGGCGAGATGCGCCACGGGGTGTGGCGCGCGGTCGTCAAGGACGGCAAGTCGTACTCGTTCTACCTCTCCGCCACCGAGGACGTGTTCGCCGAGAGCAAGCCGATCTTCGACGAGATGGTGAAGACGTTCCAGCTCACCGGAAACGGCTGAGCCGGAGGGAACGGACAGCGGTGAACCGCCGCCGTGCTATCAAGGGGCATGGCGGCGGACACCACTGACATCGACGACATTCGCGAGCTAGCCCGACGTTGGCTGGCCGACGACCCCGACCCCGCCAGCCGGGCCGAGCTGACGGCGGTGCTCGACCGGCTGCCGGCGAGCGCTCCGGAGCTGGCCGACCGGTTCGCCGGTCCGCTGACCTTCGGCACCGCGGGCCTGCGCGGCCCGCTGCGCGCCGGCCCGAACGGCATGAACCTCGCCGTGGTCACCCAGGCCGCCGCCGGGCTGGTCGGCTGGCTCGCCGCCCAGGGCGGCACCGGCCCCCTGGTGATCGGGTACGACGCCCGGCACGGCTCCCGCCAGTTCGCCGAGCGCACCGCCCAGGTGGCCACCGGCGCCGGCCGGCCGGCGCTGCTGCTGCCCCGCCCACTGCCCACCCCGGTGCTCGCGTACGCGGTGCGCCAGCTCGGCGCGGTGGCCGGTGTCATGGTCACGGCAAGCCACAACCCTCCCCAGGACAACGGCTACAAGGTCTACCTCGGCGCGGAGCTTGGCGGTGAGCTGGGCGCCGGGGCGCAGATCGTGCCGCCGGCCGACGCCGGTATCGAGGCCGCGATCCGGGCGGTCGGTCCGCTGACCCAGGTGCCGCTGGGCCGGCCCGGCGAGGTGCTCGGCGACGACCTCGTGGCGTCGTACGTCGAGCGGGCCACCGCGGTGATCGCGCCGGACGGGCCGCGGGACCTGTCGGTGGCGTACACCCCGCTGCACGGTGTGGGCGCGGCGGTGCTCACGGCGGCGTTCGCCCGGGCTGGTTTCCCGATCCCTGGCGTGGTGCCCGAGCAGGCCGAGCCGGACCCGGCGTTCCCCACCGTGTCGTTCCCCAACCCGGAGGAGCCGGGGGCGGTGGACCGGCTGATCGCGCTGGCCGACGCCACCGGCGCGGACCTCGCCATCGCCAACGATCCGGACGCGGACCGGTGCGCCGTTGTCGTCCGGGAGGGCGAAGACGGGCGGGGCTGGCGGATGCTGCGCGGCGACGAGGTGGGCGTGCTGCTCGCCGACCACCTGATGCGGCGCGGGGTGACCGGGCTCTACGCCACCACCATCGTGTCGTCGTCGCTGCTGCGGGCGATGTGCGCGGCCCGAGGCCTGCCCTACGACGAGACGCTTACCGGGTTCAAGTGGATCGTGCGGGCCGGCGGCGGAAGCGCGCCGCTGGTCTTCGGCTACGAGGAGGCGCTCGGCTACTGCGTCGCCCCGGAGCACGTCCGGGACAAGGACGGCATCACCGCCGCGCTGACAGTGGCCGAGTTGGCGGCCGGTCTGAAGGCGCAGGGTCGCACGCTCACCGACCGGCTGGACGAGCTGGCCGCCGAGTTCGGCGTGCACCACACCGACCAGCTCTCCGTCCGGGTCGACGACCTGCGGGAGATCGCCGACGCGATGGCCCGGATCCGGGCGGCCACCCCGACCACGCTGCTGGGGCAGTCCGTCGACAGTGCCCGGGACCTGCTGCCCGAGGCGGACGTGGTCATCCTTCGTACCGCGACGGCCCGGGTGGTGATCCGCCCCTCCGGGACCGAGCCGAAGCTCAAGGCGTACCTCGAGGTGGTGGAGCCGGTCGTGGACGATGGCGTCGCGGCCGCCCGCACCCGGGCCGGCGCTGCAATCGCGCAGTTGCGCGGTGAGATCGCCGCCGCCCTCGGGGTCTAGAGCCCCAGGGTCAGCGGCGCGGGCCGAGGGCCTGGTCGACGGCGATGCCCAGGGCGGCGACGACCAGGCCCACCGAGGGACGGACCACCGAGTCGTCGGTGCTCACCTCGCCGGAGAATCCCGCGCCGGTGGCGATCTCCTGGAGCCGGCGGCGGGCGTCGGCGGCTTCCTGACCGCTGATGCCCAGCGCGGACTCCATCCGCAGCACCACGACCAGGGTGGCCAGCGCGGCGGTCCGCTCGTCCGGGGCCGCCGCGCCGGTCAGCGCCTCGGTCAGCCGCTGCCGGGTGTCCGCCTCGACGGAGGCGTCCACCACCGGGTACCGGTGCACGTGGATGAAGCCCAACTCGGTCTCGTCGACGTCCTGCACGACACCCTGGCTGCACAGGTCGCCGAGGATCCGGTCGCGCAGGCCGTGCCGCAGGCGCTGCACCCAGGAGGCCGGCGTGTGCGGCGTGTCGGCGGCGATCCGGCCCAGCACCTCGTCGGTCACCGGCTCGCCGGTGGGCGTCGGGTCGACGACGGCAAGGTTCCCGTTGTCGTACGCGATCCGGCCGGCCAGAGCCAGCTCGACGAGCACCGCGGCCGCCATGCCCAGGTCCAGGCTGATCCGCGGCATGGTGGCCTTGCCGGTCGAGTCGTCGTAGGCGAGGAGCAGCAACTCCTCGGCGAGCGCAACACCAGTCATGGCCCGAGACGGTAGCGGGTCCACGCGTCACGCGCGCGGACCCGCCGTCACCCGGCACCTACCGGGTGGACGATCAGAATCGAGGCATGCCGCCGAACTGGCGGTCACCGGCGTCGCCGAGCCCGGGGACGATGAACATGCTGTCGTTGAGCCCCTCGTCGATCGAGGCCGTGACCAGGCGCAACGGCAGACCCGAACGCCTCAGCCGCTCGATGCCGACCGGCGCGGCGAGCACGCAGAGCACAGTGATGTCGGTGCAGCCGCGGTCGGCCAGCAATCGGCAGGAGTGCTCCAGGGAGCCGCCGGTGGCCAGCATCGGGTCGAGCACCAGCACCGGCAGCCCGGCCAGGTCGCGGGGCAGCGACTCCATGTAGGCGCGCGGCTCGTAGGTCTCCTCGTCGCGGGCCAGGCCCACGAAGCCCATCGAGGACTCGGGCAGCAGGCCCAGCGCGGCGTCCGCCATGCCCAGCCCGGCCCGCAGCACGGGCACCAGCAGCGGCGGGTTGGCCAGCCGGGTGCCCTCGGCGCTGGTGACAGGCGTCTGCACCTCGTACCGCTCGACGGGGAAGGAGCGCGCCGCCTCGTACACCAGCATGGTGGTCAGTTCGTGCAGCGCCGCCCGAAACGTCGAGGAATCGGTGCGCGCGTCCCGCATGGCGGTCAAGCGGGACTGGGCCAGCGGGTGGTCAATGACGTGTACGTCCACGATCGCTCAACCTACCGGTCCGTTCGGCCCGCCGGTGCGGGTGCGGTCGGACCGGCGACGTCGCTCACGCCGAGGCTCCCGTGACCAAGATCACTCGGCCGTCCGGTGCGTAGACTTCTCGCCATGACGGCGACAACGACGTCGGCCCGGTCGGACCTCTCCGAGCTGGGACGATCCGAGACCGCTCTGCGGACCTTCCTGCACGGCTTGCCCGGCGTGGACCAGGTCGGCGCGGAGCAGCGGGCGGCACAGCTCGGCACCCGCTCCATCAAGACCACCGCCAAGGCGCAGGCCATCGACCTGGCGATCCGGATGGTCGACCTGACCACCCTGGAGGGGGCGGACACCCCCGGCAAGGTGCGCGCGCTGGCCGCGAAGGCGCTGCGCCCGGACCCGGCCGACCCGTCCTGCCCGCACGTCGGCGCGGTCTGCGTCTACCCCGCCATGGTCCCGTACGTGGCCGAGGTGCTGCGCGGAAGCGCGGTGCACCTGGCCAGCGTGGCGACCGCGTTCCCGTCGGGTCAGGCACCGCTGGAGATCAAGCTCGCCGACACCCGGGCCGCCGTGGCGGCCGGCGCCGACGAGATCGACATGGTGATCAACCGGGGCGCGTTCCTGGCCGGGCGGTACAGGGAGGTCTACGACGAGATCGTGGCCACCAAGGAAGCCTGCGGTGACGCCCACCTCAAGGTCATCTTGGAGACCGGCGAGCTGGCCACGTACGACAACGTCCGTCGTGCCTCCTGGCTGGCCATGCTGGCCGGCGGCGACTTCATCAAGACGTCCACCGGCAAGGTTCCCGTGGCGGCGACGCTGCCGGTGACCCTGGTGATGCTGGAGGCGGTTCGTGACTTCCGCGAAGCGACCGGACGGCAGGTGGGCGTGAAGCCCGCCGGTGGCATCAAGACCACCAAGGACGCCATCAAGTACCTGGTGATGGTCAACGAGACCGTCGGCGCGGACTGGCTCGACCCGGACTGGTTCCGCTTCGGCGCGTCCAGCCTGCTCAACGACCTGCTGATGCAGCGCACCAAGCTGACGACCGGCGTCTACGCCGGTCCCGACTACTTCACCCTGGACTGATAGGGCATCCGCCCCGACCTGCGAACACATCTCCGATACCTGCCCTGAGCTGCCACAACAGCCCGTATTAACCCCGGTCTCTACGGGTTGATGCGGGCTGTTGTGCGCCCCGGATGTGCCCCAGATTGCTCTGAGTGGTTGTGCTGAGTGCCCCACACAGTTATTGTGTGATGAACGCACAACACAAGACGGGCCGGGCAGGAGCGCCAACTCCTGTGGTCCCGGCCCTTGATCGGGATGGAGCCCCGACCCATGAGCATCATCGCATCCGCACCTGTTCCCCCGTCGCAGCATCTCGGTGACGCCGACACCACCGACCTGGCGCTGATCCAGGCCGCGATCCGCGTCAACCCCGACGCCGTCCGCCAGCTGGCTACCGCGATCCACCGGGACTGCCCGCCGTGGTGCGCGATCGAGACGCACACCGAGAACGAGGCGAAGATCGACGGCTTCCTCATCGGCGAGCAGCACGAGCGGATCCTCACCGAGCTGACCGGGGGCAACCCCTGCTGGACGAACGAGAGCGCCACCGCCACCGTGATGGTCGAGTCGACCACCGAGGGCGGGCAGGTCGTCACCGCGCCGCGTGTGGTCCTGTCGGTCGCCGAGGGCGCCGAGGGTCAGTACCCGGGTGGCGAGGGTGTGCAGGGCTGGACGGGAACGCCCGCTCAGGCTCGCGCCCTGGCCGCGCAGCTGCTGGCCGCCGCCGACCTGGTCGACGCCCGATGAACGCCCCCAGCGTGCACCCGAAGTGGTGCGTGCCGACGCTGTGCGTGGATGGCCTTCACCGCGGCGAGGCCGTGCAGATCCACGCGGGTGGCCTGTTCGCCGAACTGCGGCAGGGCCCCGACCCGCGCTACCCGGTGTTCGTCGCCCTGGAGTTCTGGGAGGACGAAGAGGCCGACGCGCCCGCCGAACTGATCCTGCTCAGGGCCGACACCGACGCCCCGCTGCTGTCGGACGTCCTGACCCGCCTTACTGCCCTCGCTGGAGGTGACCAGTCGTGAAGTACGTCCTGCTGATCCTGGTCGGTGGCACCGGCACCCCGCTGGCCGTGCTCGCCGTCGCCCGTGCGCTCGTCGAGCGCAGCAACCCCGCCGTCGCCCGCGAGGCCCGCATCGTCGGTCACCTCCAGGTCGCCAACGCCGAGGCCCGCCGCGCGGCCACCCAGCGTACGAAGGAGTCCGTCCGATGACCGCCCCCGCCAGCGCGCACCCGCGCACCATCGACGACCTGTACCCGGGTGCGCTCGCGCTCGCCGACCAGCTCGGCGAGGTGCCGTCGCGGAACCGGCTGATGAAGGAATTCAAGATCGGTGTCCCGAAGGCGACCGAGCTGCGCGACCTGCTGATCGCGGAGAAGGCCCGGGAGATCGTCACCCGCGACGTCGCCGAGGAGACCGAGCGGTTGGCCGGCATCACCGACCCGACGGAGATGCTGAAGGCCGCGCTCGACTTGGCGGACCGGCGCGGGTTCGTCCCGACCGTCTCCGTGCTGGCGCAGATGTTCAACATTGACGAACAGCGGGCCAACGCCATGGCAGGCCTTGTACGTATGGCCCGGAGCCGTGCGGGACGGCCTGTCGACCCACCGATGGACTACGCCGAGCCGATCGGACCGAAGCCGGCGAGCAGCGACGAGGAGATGCGGAAGGCGGTCGAGGCGGGTCAGGGCCGGGTGGACGGACACCCGGGTCAGGCTGAGCCCGACGAGCCGGACCAGCCGCGCCGCCGGTTGTTCCGCCGCCGGAAGGTGGTCGAGCAGCCGCCGCAGGTCCGGGTGGACGGACACCCGGGCACACCGGCACCCGCCGTGGTGGTCCCGGCCGACGCCGAGGAGCGCAAGTCGCTGGTCCGCATCCGCTGGGGCGTGCGACTGGTGCTCGCGCTCGGCGTGGCCGCGAGCATCGCCGGGAACGTGCTGCACGCCCGTGACGAGTTCATCAGTCAGGTCATCTCGGCGTGGTCGCCGCTGGCGCTGCTGCTGACGATCGAGCTGATCTCGCGGGTGCCGGTGCACTCCCGCCGGCTGGCCGTGGGCCGCTGGGCGGCGACCGCGCTCATCGCCGGTATCGCCGCGTGGGTGTCGTACTGGCACATGGCCGCGGTCGCCTCCCGGTACGGGGAGACGAACGGCTCGCAGTACCTGCTCCCGCTGTCCGTCGACGGCCTGGTGGTCGTCGCCTCGATCTGCCTCGTCGAGCTGGGCGGACGGATCGCCACCGCCAACCGCAAGGAGAAGTGACCCGTGGCCAGCTGCGCACACCCCGTCTTCCACTACGCCTACATCGACGGCAAGAAGTACATGGTCTGCACCCACTGCGGCCAGATGTGGGAGGTCTGACCGATGCCGAAGCGCGACACGAAGCTGAACGCCAAGCTGGCCGACGCGATGGCCAGGGACAGCCGCACTGACCGGAAGAAGTTCACGCCCCTGGCCCCGAAGACCCAGGCCGCGATCCAGAAGGCCAAGGGAGAGGGCCGGCTCCGAGAGGGCTGGCTCGACGAGAACTGACGAGCGCGGGGCCCGGCCCAACCTTCCCAAGCCCGGCCGGGCCCCGCTTCCCCACCAAGGAGGAAAGATCAGCATGGCAGATGACATCGAGCGCCTGGTCCGCCGGCTACACCGCCGGCGGATCGCCTGGCGTGTGACGTACCGATTCCTCGCCGGTCGGCCACTGACCGGCCGCGATGGCTACCCGTGGCGCACCCGGGGCGCCGGCCGCCTCGCCGGGTGGCAGCGGCAGGCGATCCGGCTCGGTACGCCGGCCGCCGCCGGGGTGGCCGTGGCCATGCCCGAGCAGACCCTCACCGGGGCGTCCGTCGTGGCCGTCGCCGCGGCGTGGCAGGGCCGGCAGCGACTCGTGCGGCGCCGGTTCCACCGCGAGTACATCGCGCCGACCCTCGCCGCGATCATCCCGCCGCTCGGGTTGCAGACCGGCGTGCAGTTGCACGTCGACCCGTCGCTCGGCAACCTCACGCCCCGGCTGGCGAAGCCGCTGTCGCCGGCCGAGGAAGCCGTCAGGCTGTTCTACGGCGAGCGGATCGAGCCGGTGCTCCGGTGGCTGCCCGAGCACCTGCAGCGCGGCCTGTGGGCCGTACAGCGGCACGCGCGGCCGGTCACGTCCCGGCTGGAGGTGTTCCGCCGCCCCGGTGAGGAGCTGGGGCCGCGCATCGAAGTCCTGATCGACTCCCCGTACCTGACGAAGGAACAGAGGCAGCTCGTGTCGTCCATCATCGGCAGCAAGATCCCCGTCTCCGACCTCGTCGAGTCGTGGCACCAGATCGGCCCGAAGGTCCGCGCCCGCTGGACCGTGCGCAAGCGGCCACCGGCGAAGGTCGGGCACGACCAGGTGCTCAAGCACTTCCCGAAGCTGCCCGACTGGGAGTTCTACATCGGGCAGGGCGCCGGAGACGTGCCCGTCGTCATCTCGCTGCGGGAGGACTCGCCGCACATCGCCGTCAGCGCCGGATCGGGCGCCGGGAAGTCGGTGCTGGCCGAGCTGATCGCCGTGCAGGTGCTCGCCCGGGGTGGCCGGGTGACCATCCTTGACCGCAAGGGCTCGCACCGGTGGGCGCTCGGGCAGCGCGGCGTGGACTACTGCACGCGGCCCGAGCAGATGCACGACGCGATCCTGCGCAAAGCCGCGCTGGCAGACGAGCGGAACACGCTCGCGCTGCACGAAGAGGAGGACTGGGATCCGGGGCCGCGCGACCTCGTGATCTGCGAGGAGCTCAATGCCACGATCGGGCAGTTGGCGAACTACTGGATCGAGGTTCGGGAGAAGGGCGAGCCGAAGCGGTCGCCGGCCATCGCCGCATTGGCCGATCTGCTGTTCATGGGCCGCTCGGCGAAGGTCAACGTGCTGGCGATCGCGCAGATGCTCACGGCGCGGGCGATCGGCGGCCCGGAAGCGCGGGAGAACTTCGGGATTCGCTGCCTGGCCCGGTACACGTCGAACAACTGGAAGATGCTCGTGCCTGAGGCGTCCATGCCGCGGGCATCACGGACGCTGGGCCGGTGGCAGGTCGTCATCGGTGGACAGGCCACAGAGGTTCAGGTGGCCTACCTGACGACCGCACAGGCACGCGCCCTCGCCACGTCCCCGGCAGACCCTGATAACGGCCTGAGCAGGAATGTCCCCGGGGACGGGGACATGATGACCTTGCGGGACGCCATCGACGCCGGTGTCCTCCCGTGGTCGTACGAGGCGGCGAAGAAGCGGATGCAGCGACGCGTCGGCTCGGTGCCTCAACCGCGAGGCAGCAGGGGCAACGCCGACCTGTACGCCCGGACCGACCTCACCGAGTGGGCCAGCGGCAAGCCGTAACGGCGTTACGCGTGACGCTGTGACATGTCACAGCCGTGACACCCTCTCTGACCTGCGTTTACGCCTGTCACAGGGGGTGTCACGGCGTTACGGGGGAAAACGTGATGCGAATTCCCCTTCTCCCCCAGATCGCGGGGGGGTATTCGGGAGACAGGTACGTGGGGTCCCCCTGAAGGGCTGTGAACTTCCGACCGGCCCTCCCCCGCACACGCAGAGCAGCCCGGACCGCGCATGGTCCGGGCTGCTCTGGTTGCTGGTGGCGCAGGTCGGTCTGTGGGCCACGGATAGCCCTCGCGTCCTTCGTTGCACATGCCCTGTGCTGACGTTGACGCCACCAACGATCAGGCGATGGTCGGTGTCCTCGGCTTGCTGGCCTTGGTGACCGGACCCTTGTAGCTGCCGGGCTGGCGCGGGAAGTCGGCCAGCTCGGCGGGCACCTGCTCACCCGCACGGATCAGCGTGTAGGTGCCCTTGGTGTCGAGGTCCCGGTCGAGGTCGGGTCGCATGATCTGCGTGTCCTCGTCGACCGTCTCCAGCTCTTCGGGCTCGCTGGCGTTGACCGGCGTGTGGTCGGGTGTGCCGTCGATGCCCTGGGCCAGGCGGACGGCGTCGGGCCGTCCCTTCTCGAGCGCGGCGACGAATTGGCAGTCCTCGCAGGAGGCGGCCAGGCGGTCGTGCTTGCAGTACATGGTGTCTCCCATCAGAGGATGCCGGTCGTGACGGCGAACGCGGAGGTACGGGCGACGGCGAAGTCACCGCGCCACCAGCACACGAACCCGATCTGCCCGTTCTCGGCGTACCGCTCGGTGAGCGGCGTGATCTGGAGTTCGGTGCGGACGCCGAAGAGCAGCTGCGACCAGTCCCCGGCGAAGATGTCGGAGGTGGTGGTGCCGGACGTGCCGACGACCAGGTTGTTCGGGATCTGCTGCGTCTCGTACCGGGCGATGCCGTCGAGGTAGTCGGGCATGCGCAGCGGCTGGTTGGTGGTGTCCTTGAGCAGCGCGAGGTTCTTCGAGGTCCGGCCGCTGTAGATGATCGCGTTGGGTTCCTCGTTGGCGGCCCGCACGGTGTAGACGGCGTTGACCAGCGGGTCCCAGTTGGCCAGGGCCTGCCCGTTGGTGGCGATCGGCGTGACGGTCACACCGGAGGTGGCCTTGACGCCCAGGGGCTGCGGCGCCACGCCGGTGCCGTAGAGGCCGGCGGCGTCGATGGTGAGGCCGAACTGCGCGGCGAACGCCTGCCGCAGCGCGGAGTCGACGCTGGCGGGCTCGGCGTCCTCGACGAGTTCCCGGGAGACGACCACCAGCGACATGAGCGTCTTGGCCTGGAGGCGCACCCGGGCGAGGGTGGCGTCGGTGGCGGTCACCGCGGCGTTCTCGGTGTGCCACGTCGCGCTCGGGTCGCCGGCCCACTTCGCGAGGTCGACGGTCGCGTTCGCCATCGGGACGACGGTGGCGCCGGCCTGGAGGACGCGGGCCTTGTTGCGGGCCATGTCGATGAGCTGCGTCGACAGGATGGTCGGCACCAGGTAGCCGCCACCGGCGAGGTTGCCCTCGCTCATGGCGTTGCGGACCTGCTTGCTGCCCCGTCCGGTGACCATGGCGCCGATGTACTCGCCGAAGCTCAGCCCGCCGTCGTCCAGGTGCTCGGGGTGGACGTGGCCGTTGGCCTGCGCCCAGGCGGCCATGCTGTCGCCCTTGCCCAGTACGGCCTTGTTGCGCAGCTGCCCGCCGCCGTTGGTGGCCGGCACGACGCCGGTCCGGTCGACGGCGTTGAGTTCGGGGTAGTCGCGGGCCATGGTGCCGCGCAGCACCTCCAGCCGGTTGACCTGCTCGGCGTGGCCCTCCAGGTCGCGCTTCTCGCTGGCCAGGAACTCCCGGCCCTCGACCTCGGCGCGCTCGACGATGTCCCGGCCGGCGTTGAGGTGCTTGTTGTAGGCGGCGTTGACGTTGTCGGCCCACTGGCCGACGTTGGTGCCGGGCGGCTGCTCGCGCAGCTCACCGGCGGTGGGGATGCCCTTGAACGGCATGTGCGTGCTCCTTGGGTTCGCGTTCACGAGGAACGGGGCAGGAGCCGGGCCACCGGCCAGCCGATCGGACGGCATCTGGTCCATCAGCGCGGTGAGGATGCGGTCGAGCTGCGGGCGGTGTGATGTGGCCACGGGAAGGCTCCTGATGACGAGAGAGGGTCAGGCCGTTGGGCGGTGCGGTGCACTCACGCTCTTCGGCGTCTGGCCGTCGTCCGGATCGTCGGCGGTGCCTTCCCGGTCGACCGCAGCGGCGGGGCCTGCTGCGTGCCGTTCTGCTGGTGAGCGTAGCGGATCTCTGCGACCGCGTCCTGTACCGCGCCGCGTGCGGGGCCTACTCCTACCCCTCGGCGGGGTGAGTTCGGCGCTCTGCGTGGCTCTCAGCGGGCCGGTCACTGCGGCGGCACCCGGTACGGGTCTTCGGTGACGCGCACCGGGCCGCCGGTGCTCTTTGCTATGTCGAGCACCGCGTCGTTGACTTCGCGGGTGAAGTCCCGATCGGACTGCCCGGGAGCGCGGGTGAAGATGAGCGCCGACGTCATGCCGGCCCGCTTGAGCCGGGCGTACATGGGGCAGGTGTCGTCGTGCTTCACGCCGACCCGGCCGCCCCGGCGGTCGACGATGACCTCGCTGTGACAGTCCGGGCAGCGGTGCGCCTTGCGCAGCTCGCGCACCTCGGCGCCGGTGAGCTTCCTCATGAGCAGTCTCCTTGGCACTTGCCGCTGCCGAGCCAGACCGGCCCGCCGCAGCGGTCGCATCGGGTGGGGTCGCCCGAAGGGAGCACCGAAGGGAGCGAAGGGAGCAGGGTGCTGGACTGTGCGCTCTTCGCTCCCTTCGTGCTCCCTTCGGTGCGCTCTTCGTCGTCGAAGCGCCACATCCAGCCGGCGTCGAAGCCGCCCTTTTCGGCCTTCACGCCGGCCCGCTTCTTGGCGCGCTTGAGGGTGTCGCGGGTGAAGCCGGCCTTCTCGCCGGCCTTGTAGACCGTCAGTGCGTCGGCCTCGCCGCCGTTGTCGAGCAGGTAGCCGCGCAGCCATGCTGCGGCGTCGTTGCGGTCGGCCCGGTCGTCGGCGGACTCGTGGGACGCGGCCAGCAGATCGGTAGCGGTGTAGCCCACCGGGCCGTCGTGCCACTCGACCCGGGCGCAGCCGTGGTCGGGGCTGTCGACCAGGCGATACGCGAGGCTCTGCGGGATGGCCGTGATGTTGGCCTTGGTGCACGCCACGATCACCCGGTGCTCGTCCTCCGGATCGCGGGCGAAGGTGAACCCGAGCCGGGCGGCGCCGATGATGCCGATGGACCCGCCGCCCCGATAGAGCGCGTTGTTGCCGCCGCCCTTGGTGTTGTGGCGGATCAGCTTGATGGCGGCGCCGGTTTCCTCGGCCATCTTCGCCAGCGGCGCGAGCGCGCGGCGCACGTCCTGGTCCCGGTGGCTGTTCACGTCGCCACCCAGGTACGCCATGAGCGGATCGATGATGACCAGCGCCGCGCCGACCTGCTCGACGGCGGCACGGATGCGGCCGATGTCGCCCGGCAGGGCCGGCATCCGCTCGTACAGCTCGCCGGCCTCTTCGTCCCAGCTCGTGATGCCGGTCAGTGCGACGACCCGGTCGAGGTCGGCGCCGGCCGCCTCCAGGCGGGGCCGGATGGTGTCGCCGAGCCCGTCCTCAGCGGAGAGCAGCACGACGCCGGCAGGGGTGCAGCCGGGCTGGCCGTCGGGCCAGGGCTTGCCGGCCGTGATGCGCGCGGCCAGGTCGGCGGTTGCGGTGCTCTTCCCGAGGCCAGGGTCGCCGTCGATGACGTGGAGTTTCCCGCGAGCGATGTAGCCCGGCCAGAGCCAGTCGATGTGCTCGCGCTTCACGTCCGACAGCCGGACCAGCTTGACCCGCGATTTCGGCTGCTCGCCGGTCGCTGAGGCGTACGCCGCGTAGAGGTCTGGCTCGGTGTCGGGGTTGTACGGGTTGTCGGTCACGCTGCTACCCCTGCCGGCTCGGTGATGATCTGGCCGGGGCCGAGGCGCACCCCGCCGCCGCCGGGCACCGCCACGGGCGGCCAGTCGGGGTCGTCGAACTTCAGCCCCGGCGGCGGGTTGCTGCCGGACATCGAGGCGACGCGCTCGGCGACGCGCTGCTCGTAGGTCTTGCGGGCGAGGGGCTTCCAGGTGGCTTCCGTCTCGCACATCTCTGCGCGCTCGTACACCCGGCCAGCGGTGAACGCGTACTTGATGGCACGTTCCAGCTCGGCAACCCGGCGAGCGGCGCAGCCACCCGGCGGGCACCATCCGGCAGTCGGCTCGATGGCGCTCACGCGACCTTCGCCCCCGCCTGCTCGTCGAGCCACTTCTCGACGTCGGCCCAGCGGTAGCGCACGTGCTTCCCGGTCCGGGAGAACTTCGGGCCTCGGCCGTTCCGGCGCCAGTCCTCCACCGTCCGAACGGGCAGACGGAGGAACGCTGCCACCTCGTCAGTCGTGGCCAGTGCGCGACGGTCACTCATCGCTGTTGCTCCTAACGCGCAGTTTTTGCGTACGAACGGCAGCATGACACGTAGGTTCCTGCGTGTCCAGCGCACTGCTACTGTGTTGCCATGACACAGAACCCGCCTCAGACCCCGCATCGCGTGATCGCCGAGCGGATGAAAGACCTGCGGAAGAAGCGAGGATGGTCGGCCGCCCACCTGGCCAAGGAGATGAAGGAGGTCGGCATCGCCTGGGATCGCTCGGTCGTGGCCAACCTGGAACTCGGCCGACGGGCAACCGTCACGGTCGAGGAGCTGTTCGCGCTGGCCTACGTGCTGAGCGTCGCCCCCGTGCACCTGATGGTGCCGCCGGTCGACGACGACACCGACGCGCGGATCACCGTCGTGCAGGGGTGGGACGTGCCGCCCGGTACCGCCCGGGACTGGATCCGAGGTGAGATGCCGTTCGGTACGGCCGACCATCGGCGGTTCTTCTCGGAGGTGCCACCAGACGAGGCGCGGGAGCCGTACTCGGCGCCGGTGGCCGGCGGGCTGGTGGGCGGCCCCGATGGCGAGCGTTAAGAGGCGTACCGACGGACGGCCGAAGCCATGGCTGGTCCGCTGGCGCGACGAGGCCGGGGCGGACCGCAAGAAGTCGTTCGCCCGGAAGGCGGACGCCGATCGGTTCCGGGCCGAGGTCGAGCACTCGCTGAACGACGGCAGCTACATCGACCCGAAGGCCGGCAAGGTCACGTTCCAGGCGTACGCCGAGGACTGGCGGGCCGCGCAGCGGCACCGCCCCAACACGGCGGCCCGGAAGAAGTCCCTGCTGTTCAAGCACGTCTACCCGGCCATCGGCGGCCGACAGTTGGCCGCGATCCGGCACAGCACCATGCAGGCGTTCGTCACCGGCCTGTCCCCCGCACTGTCGCCCAGCTCGATTGAGACGGTGTTCCGCACCGTCCGGGCGATCTACTCGGCAGCGGTGCGGGACAGGCTGGTCAAGTTCGACCCGTGCGCGGACATCACGCTCCCCGAGCTGCCTCACGTCAAGGTCGTGCCGCTCACCACCGACGAAGTCTCGGCCCTGGCGGCAGCGGTCAAGCCGCGGTACCGAGCCCTGGTCGAGTTCGACGCCGGGACGGGCCTGCGACAGGGCGAGGTGTTCGGGGTGGAGGTCGACGACATCGACCGCACGGAGAAGACGCTCACGGTCGAGCGGCAGTTGCAGCCGGCCGCCGGCGGCGGTGTGGTCGTGTGCCCGTTGAAGAACCGGCACAGCTACCGAACGGTGCCGCTCGGGAAGGCCATGTTCGAGGTGCTCGACGCGCACCTGGCGGCGCACCCGCCTGTGCCGGTCGACGTGCTCGACATCACCGGAGCCAAGCCAGTGACACGGTCAGCTCGGTTCGTGTTCCTCGACGACGCCGGTCGGCCGCTTAACCGGAACACCTTCAACGAATCGGTGTGGCGGCCAGCGCGGGATCAGGCCGGGCTGCCTGAGGCGACCCAGCATGACCTGCGGCACTTCTTCGCGTCGCTGCTGATCAGGGCGGGGCTGAATCCGAAGGTCGTCGCCGAGCGGCTGGGCCACCGAGACGCGACCCTGACTCTGAACACGTACAGTCACCTTTGGCCGGACGACGATGACCGGTCAAGGCAGGCGATCGATGACGTCTTCGGACGCGATGTGCCCCACATGCGCCCCAAGGAGTCGAAGTGATCTACACCGACGCAGGTAGATCCCGTTGTGATCTCTGCCCTACCTACTTCACCCTGGACTGATAGCCGATGTTCGAATACGCCCCCGCCCCCGAGTCCCGCTCGGTGGTGGACCTCAAGCCCTCGTACGGGCTGTTCGTCGACGGTACGTTCGTCGATCCGACCGACGGCGGCAGCTTCAAGTCGATCAACCCCGCCTCCGAGGAGGTGCTCGCCGAGATCGCCGAGGCCGGCGCCCAGGACGTGGAGCGGGCGGTCCGTGCCGCCCGGAAGGCGTACGACAAGGTCTGGGGTCCGATGCCGGGCCGCGACCGGGCGAAGTACCTGTACCGCATCGCGCGGCTCATCCAGGAACGCTCCCGCGAACTGGCCGTCCTGGAGTCGCTGGACAACGGCAAGCCGATCCGGGAGTCCCGCGACGTCGACCTGCCGCTCGTCGCCGCGCACTTCTTCTACTACGCGGGCTGGGCCGACAAGCTGGGCCATGCCGGCTTCGGCCCGAACCCGCAGCCGATCGGCGTGGCCGCGCAGGTCATCCCGTGGAACTTCCCGCTGCTCATGCTGGCGTGGAAGATCGCCCCGGCGCTGGCGGCGGGCAACACGGTGGTGCTCAAGCCCGCCGAGACCACGCCGCTGACGGCGCTGCTGTTCGCCGAGATCTGCCAGCAGGCAGACCTGCCGGCCGGTGTGGTCAACATCCTCACCGGCGCCGGCGACACCGGCCGCGCGCTTGTCGAGCACCCCGGCGTGGACAAGGTCGCCTTCACCGGCTCCACCGAGGTCGGCCGGGCCATCGCCCGGTCGATCGCCGGCACCCGCAAGAAGCTGACCCTGGAGCTGGGCGGCAAGGCCGCCAACATCGTCTTCGACGACGCGCCCATCGACCAGGCCGTCGAGGGCATCGTCAACGGCATCTTCTTCAACCAGGGGCACGTCTGCTGCGCCGGCTCCCGCCTGCTGATCCAGGAGAACGTGGCCGACCGCGTGCTGGAGTCGCTGAAGCGGCGGATGGCCCAACTCCGGGTCGGCGACCCGCTGGACAAGAACACCGATGTCGGCGCGATCAACTCCGCCGCCCAGCTGGAGCGGATCCGCGAGCTGTCCGACGCCGGTTCCGCCGAGGGCGCCGAGCGCTGGTCGCCGCCGTGCGAGCTGCCCGACCGTGGCTTCTGGTTCGCGCCGACCATCTTCACGGGCGTCACCCAGGCACACCGCATCGCCCGCGAGGAGATCTTCGGCCCGGTGCTGTCGGTGCTCACCTTCCGCACGCCGGCCGAGGCCGTGGAGAAGGCCAACAACACGCCGTACGGGCTGTCCGCCGGCATCTGGACCGACAAGGGCTCGCGCATTCTGTGGATGGCCGACCGGCTGCGCGCCGGCGTCGTCTGGGCCAACACGTTCAACAAGTTCGACCCCACCTCGCCGTTCGGCGGCTACAAGGAGTCGGGCTACGGTCGCGAGGGCGGCCGGCACGGGCTGGAGGGGTACCTCAATGTCTGAGCGGGTCGCCGTACGCAAGACGTACAAGCTCTTCATCGGCGGGAAGTTCCCGCGCAGCGAGTCGGGACGGTCGTATCTCGTGCAGTCCTCGAATGTGTCACTGGCCTCCCGCAAGGACGCCCGGGACGCGGTGGTCGCCGCCCGCGCCGCCGTCAAGGGCTGGGCCGGCGCGACCGCGTACAACAGGGGTCAGATCCTCTACCGGGCCGCCGAGATGCTGGAGGGCCGCCGCGAGCAGTTCGTCGCCCTGGGCATCCCCGGCGACGAGGTGGACGCCGCCGTCGACCGCTGGGTCTGGTATGCCGGCTGGGCCGACAAGCTCGCCCAGGTGTACGGCGGCGCCAACCCGGTCGCCGGCCCGTACTTCAACATCTCGGCGCCCGAGCCGACAGGTGTGGTCGCCGTGGTCGCCCCGGAACGGCCGGCGTTGCTCGGCCTGGTCAGCGTGATCGCCCCGGCGATCGTCACCGGCAACACGGTGGTGGTGGCGGCCTCGCCGTCGGAGCCGCTGGCCGCGGTGACGCTGGCCGAGGTGCTGGCCACCTCCGACCTGCCCGGCGGGGTGGTCAACATCCTCACCGGCGCGATCACCGAGACCGCGCCGGCGCTGGCGGCGCACATGGACGTCAACGCGATCGACCTGACCGGCGTGACCGACGACTCGCTCGCCACCGACCTCGAGGTCAAGGCCGCGGAGAACCTCAAGCGGGTGCTCCGACCGGCCCCGGCCGACCATGACTGGACCACCGACCCGGGTCTGGCTCGGATGACCACGCTGTTGGAGACGAAGACGGTGTGGCATCCCAAGGGGGTGTGATCGTCTGTCCTCGGCCTTGTGGTTTTCCGGGGGAAGGTTTTCCGGGGGGAGCCCGCCCACTCCGGGCGGTCAGGCTTGATCCCTGCGTGGGCGGGCTCCCCCCGGAAAACCTGACGTGGGCCGGGTTCGTCGGGTGGGTCAGCTTGGGGGTTCTGCCTCGGGTTGGGTTGCCGGTCAGCGGCGTGCGGCCGCCGGGGGCGGGGTCTAGATCTGCGCAACTTCAGGGATGTTGCTGCCTCCGGGGCGCTGGAGGCAGCAACATCCCTGTTCTTGTGTGGATCTTGATGGTTGACCTCATGATCGACCTGGTGGGGTGGGTCGCGGGTCTACTACCGGGGGTAGGATTGCTTCGTGACTCGGTTGGGCGATCTTGAGCGTGCGGTGATGGACGTGCTGTGGGACGTGGTCCCGGGCACGTCCGACGGTGTGACCGTGCGCGAGGTGGCCGACGCGCTCGACGGCCGCGAGCTGGCGTACACGACGGTGATGACCGTTCTCGACCGGCTCGCCGGCAAGGGGATGGTGCAGCGGGAGCGGGAGGGTCGCGCCTGGCGGTACAGGCCGGCGGCCAGCCGCGAGGCGCACATCGCACAGCTCATGCTCGACGCCCTCGACCTGGGCGGGAGCCGCGACGCCGCGCTGGTGCGCTTCGCCCGCTCGGTGACCGGCACCGAGGCCGAGGTGCTGCGGGCGGCCCTGGGCAGCGAGGCCGGGCTGAGTTCCGGCGACACCGCCACGGGCGGGGCCGACGCCCTGACCGACCGGGTGGATCGGCCGGTGGGCCGGCGGCCGGCCGGCGAGGCAGCGGAGCGGTAGGGCGCCCGCCATGGCCTACGCCGTGCACTTCGCCGCCACCATGCTGGCCTGCTATCTGACCGCCCAGGTGCTGGCCCGCTCGACCTGGACGTGGCGCAGCCCGCGGGTGGCGATCGTCTGCTGGCAGGCCGTCGGGTTGGCGTTGGGCCTCTCCGCGATGGGCCTGCCGATGGCCCTCGGGCTGAGCACGTACGACCTGCCGACCGGCAGTGCACTGCTCGCCCTGACCACCGACCTCTTCCACGGCACCCTGCCGATCGGCGTGACCGCCTTCCACCTCGCCGGCGTCGGGGTGGGCTTCGGCATCGGAGCGGTGCTCGTCACCACTACCATCCGCAGCATCCATGGCACCATCCGAGCCCAGCGCCGGCACCGGGACCTGCTCACCCTTGTGGCCCGGGACGACCCGGCCGCGCCGGGGGCGCTCGTCCTGGACCATCCGAGCGCCGCCGCGTACTGCCTGCCGGGGGTGAAGCCGCAGGTGGTGGTCAGCGCCGGCACCCTGAGTCTGCTGGACCGCGCCGAGCTGGCCGCCGTGCTCTCCCACGAGCGGGCGCACGCCCACGAACGACACGATCTGGTGCTGCTGCCGTTCACCGCGCTCTGCCGGGCGCTGCCGTGGTTCGGCTGGGTCCGTGACGCGCACGAGCGAGTGGCCCTGCTGGTCGAGATGCGCGCCGACGACAAGGCGCGCGAGCTGCACGCCGAGGCCCCGCTGGCGGGCGCGCTACGCCGCTTCGCCGCCGCCGGGCACCGGGTCACTCCGGCCGGCGCGCTGGGCCTGGGCGATCGCGACCTGGACGTACGCGTCCAGCGCCTGCTCGTGGCCGACCGACCGCCCCGGGCCCTCGGCGCGACGGCCCTCGCGGTGGCCGCCACCCTGGTCGCCCTCCCGGTCACCCTCTTCCTGAGCTGACCCCCGGCCCCACCCCGCGCCGCACACTCGCGCCCGTCCACAGACCTGCGCCCGAGCCACACCGCTGCCCGGAGGCGACGGCATGGTGCTGCCGGCGGGGTCCGCTGATGCTCGAGTCCCCGGGCGTCCCCGGCTGGAGATGCGTCGCCACACCCTCCCGACCGCACACCTACTACGTCTCGTCGTAGTATTAACTACGACGAGCCGTAGTAGTCTTCTTATGTAGGCAAGCTACGTGTAGGGTTGCTACGACAAGGGAGACAACATCTAGGGAGAGCCGGCCATGGACACGCTGCTCCTCGCCCGCCTGCAGTTCGCCACCACCACGTCGATCCACTTCCTGTTCGTGGTCGTCACGCTCGGGCTGGTCACCCTGCTGGTCGGGATGCAGACCGCCTGGGTGCTCACCGGCAACCCGAAGTGGGAGCGGCTGACCCGGTTCTGGGGCCAGCTCTACGTGATCAACTACGTGCTCGGCATCGCCACGGGCATCGTGATGGAGTTCCAGTTCGGGCTGAACTGGAGCGGCCTGTCGCGCTACGTCGGCAACGTCTTCGGCGCGCCGCTGGCGATCGAGACGCTCGTGGCGTTCTTCCTGGAGTCCACGTTCCTCGGAATGTGGATCTTCGGTTGGCACCGGCTCCGCAAGGGCGTTCACCTCGCACTGCTGTGGGGGGTGGCGCTCACCGCGTACGCCTCGGCCTTCTGGATCATGGTGGCGAACTCCTGGCTGCAACACCCGGTCGGGTACGAGGTCCGCGACGGGATCGCCCACCTCACCGACTTCGGCGCGCTGCTCACCAACCCCAGCCTCGGCATGGCGTTCGGGCACGTGGTCTCGGCCGGGCTGCTGGTCGGCGGGATGCTGATGGCCGCCGTCAGCGCCTGGCACCTGATCCGGCGTACGCCCGACTTCGCGCTCTTCCGCACGTCACTGCGGATCGGCCTGGTCACGGCGGCGTTGGCGATCACGATGGTGCAGGGTTTCGGCTTCGCCCAGTTCGGCCCGGTCGGCTCGGTACAGCCGACCAAGTTCGGCGGGGACAGCCCGGAGGCGCAGGCGCTGATCGCCGAGTGGAGCACCCGGTTCGGCCCCGGCGACTACACCCCGCCGGTCCTGTCCAGCGTCGGGCTGGGCTTCATGATCCTCATCGGCTTCACCCTCGGCTGCGTCTGGCTGCTGCTGCCCCTGCTCTTCCGAGACTGGATCATCCGGCTGCGCTTTCCGCTCTGGCTCGTCCTGCTCGGCGTGCCGTTGCCGTTCGTCGCGGTGATCCTCGGCTGGATCGCCCGGGAGGTGGGCCGCCAACCCTGGGTGGCGTACGGGCTGCTCCCCACCGACCAGGCGGTCTCCCCCGTCGGCGCGCCGGTGATGCTCGCCTCGCTGATCGGCTTCAGCCTGCTGCTGGGCACCCTCGCCGTCACCAACTGGGTGCTGCTGGCCCGGCACGCGGGACGCGGCGCGGCCGACCCGGCTCTCGGCCGCCCACCGGCCGACGAACCGGCCCACCCCGAACCCGTCCTCGCCTGAGCGACTGAAGGAGACTCACCGTGGACCTCGCCTGGTACGCCCTGCTCGGTCTCTTCTTCGCGAGCTACCTCGTGCTCGCCGGCTACGACTACGGCGTCGGGCTGCTGCTCGCCCGGGGCGGCGCTCCGGCCGGGCGACGGGCCGCGCTCACCGCCCTCGGCCCGTTCTTCCTCGGCAACGAGGTCTGGCTGGTCGCCGCCGTCGGCATCCTGTTCGGCGCCTTCCCGGTGCTGGAGGGCGAACTGCTCGCCGGCTGCTACCCGGCGGTCGCCGGCGCGCTGGTCGGCGTCATCCTGGTCACCGCCGGTGTGCAACTGCGCAGCCGGCCGAGCGAGGAGCGGGTCCGCGCCCGCTGGGACCGGGTCATCGTGGTCGGCAGCGCGCTCGCCGCGCTCGGCTGGGGCGCGGTGCTGGCCGCGCTGTTGCAGGGCGTGCCCCGCCAGGCCGACGGGCACGTCGCCGGCGTGTCGCACCTGGCCACCCCGTTCGCGGCGATCGTCGGGCTGACCATGGTCGCCCTGGTCGCGGTGCACGGTGCGACCTTCCTCACGCTGCGACTGCCGGCCGACGCCGCCGCCGTGGCCGGCCGCACGGCCCGCCGGCTGGTGCCGGTGGCGCTCTGCGCGGTCGCCGTGGCCACCGTCGTGGGCCTGCTCTCCTCCCGGGTACGCGACGCGGTGCAGCGACCGGCGGTGGGCGTACTCCTGCCGGTGTTGCTGGTCGCGGCGCTGCTGACGGCCCGCGTGGCGCTGGCGCGGCAGCGGCCTGGGTGGGCCCTGATCGCCACCGGCGCGGCCCTGGCGCTGCCGGTGGCGCTTGTCGGCGCGGCCCTCTGGCCCTACGTGCTGGTGTCCACGACCGACCCGGGCGCCTCGCTGACGGTGACCGACGCCGCCGCCAGCGCGCCGACGCTGCGGCTGCTTGGCTGGGTGGCGCTGCCGCTGCTGCCGGCCCTACTAGGCTTCCAGGCGATGTGCTGGTGGGTTTTCCGGGGACGGACCGACGGCAGGGCACCGGTGTACTGGTGAACCGCCGTCCCTTCGACCCGCGTCTGCTGCGTCGGGTCCCCGCGGCCCGGCGCGATCTTGCCGTGCTCGCGCTCCTCGGCGTGCTCGCCGCCGCGTTGATCGTCGCGCAGGCCACCGCGCTGGCGGCGGTGCTCGCCACCGCCTTCGACGGGCGGCTGAACCGGGCGGCGCTTGCGGGTTTCGTGGTCGCGGTCGCCGCCCGGTCGGCGCTGGTCTGGGCACAGGGCACGGTCTCGGCGCGGGTCGCCGCCACGGTCAAGGCCACGCTGCGGGCCGACCTGCTCGGCGCGGTGGGACGGCACGGGCCGGGCTGGGTGGCGGGGCAGCGGGCCGGCGAGCTGGCCACCCTGGCCGGGCGCGGGCTCGACGCGCTGGACGCCTACTTCACCGGGTACCTGCCGCAGCTGGTGCTCAGCGTGACGGTGCCGGTGGCCGTGCTGGCCCGCATCGTCGTCGCCGACTGGAGCTCCGCGCTGATCATCGCGTTGACGCTGCCGCTGATCCCGGTCTTCGGCGCGCTGCTCGGCTGGCAGGCACAGGCCGCCACCGAGCGGCAGTGGCGTCGGCTCTCCCTGCTGGGCGGGCACTTCCTGGACATGGTCGCCGGGCTGCCCACCCTGCGGGCGTTCGGCCGGGCGCGGGCGCAGACCGAGGTGGTCCGCCGGATGGCCGACGGGCACCGGGTCGCCACCATGAAGACGCTGCGGATCGCGTTCCTCTCCGCGCTGGTGCTGGAGCTGGTCGCCACCCTTTCGGTGGCTCTGGTCGCGGTGCCGGTCGGCATCCGGCTGCTCGGCGGCGGGCTGGCACTGCACACCGCGCTGCTGGTGCTGCTGCTCACCCCCGAGGCGTACCTGCCGCTGCGGGCCGCGGGCAGCCGCTTCCACGCCAGCATGGAGGGGCTCACCGCGCTGGACGAGGCGCTCACCGTCTCGGCCGCGCCCGCCACCCAGCGCGCCGCCGAGGGCGCGGCCATCCCGGACGGTCGCGGTGAGATCCGGTTCGAGGCCGTGACCGTGGCGTACGAGCGGACCACCGCGCTGCGCGACGTGACCCTGACCGTCCGACCCGGCGAGCGGATCGCCGTCATCGGGCCCAGCGGCGCCGGCAAGAGCACGCTGCTCGGTCTGCTGCTCGGCTTCGTGACCCCGACCAGCGGCCGGATCACCGTGGACGGCGTCGACCTCGCCACCGCCGACCCGGACGCCTGGCGTCGGCAGCTCGCCTGGGTGCCGCAGCGCGCTCACCTCTTCGCCGCCTCGCTCGCCGACAACATCCGGCTCGGCGCGCCGGACACCCCGCCCGAGGCGCTCGCCGCCGCGGTCCGCGACGCGGCCCTCGACGACGTGGTGGCCGGCCTGCCCGACGGGCTGACCACGCTGCTCGGCGAGCGCGGGCACGGCCTGTCCAGCGGCCAGCGGCAGCGCGTCGCACTGGCCCGGGCGTTCCTGCGCGACGCCCCTGTGGTGCTGCTCGACGAGCCCACGGCGCGGCTCGACACGGCCGCCGAGGCGGTGGTGCTCGACGCCACCCGCCGGCTTGTCGCCGGGCGGACGGCGCTGCTGGTGGCGCACCGGCCGGCGCTGCTGGCCGACGCCGACCGGGTCCTGCGCATCGAGGACGGCCGGGTCACCGAGCTGACGCCCGAACCGACCGGAAAGGCAGCCCCTTGAGCGCGGACCACGGGCCGGAGGCGGTGGCCGGCGTGACAGCGGCAGGGAGGGCCGCCGTCGAGCGCGCGGTGCTGCGGCTGGCCCGCCCGTACCTGGGTCGGCTCGTCGGCGCCGGGCTGCTCGCCGCAGCCACCGAGTTCGCCGGGCTCGCCCTGATGGCCACCGCGACGTGGCTGCTGATGAGTGCCGCCGGGCAGCCTCCGCTGGACCGGCTCACCGTCGCGATCGTCGCGGTCCGGGCGCTGGCGATCAGCCGGGGCGTGTTCCGCTACACCGAGCGGCTCGCCGGGCACGACGCGGTCCTCCGGATGATCACCGACGTGCGGGCCAAGGTCTTCGCCACCCTCACGGCCCGCCGCGACGCACAACACCGCTCGGGGGACGTCCTGAGCCGGCTGGTCTCCGACGTCGAGGCGGTCCAGGATCTGCTGCTGCGGGTGCTGGTGCCCGCCTCGGCGGCGGCCCTGGTCGGGGTGCTCGCGGTGGCCGGTGCGGCGCTGATCTCGCCACCGGCGGCCGGTGTGCTCGCCCTCGGGCTGGTGGTCGCCGCGGTGGCGCTGCCCACCCTGGCCACGGTGGTCACCCGGCGCAGCGCGGCCGAGGTGGCCCCACTGCGCGGCGCGCTGGCCACCGACGCCATCGACCTCACCCACGGCGCCGCCGACCTCGCCGCGTTCGGGGCGACAGACGCCGCGCTGCACGCCGCCGAGCAGCGGGCCGCCCGACTGGCCCGACTCGAACGCCGGCTGGCGGCCACCGGCTTCGCGGTGGACGCGGCCGGCGTGGTGGTCGCCGGGCTGACCGCCGCCGCCGTGGTGCTTGTCGCGCTGGCCGCCGACGTGCCGGGCGTCCTGGTCGGCGTGCTGGCGGTCGGCACCCTGGCCGCCGTGGAGGTGGCGCTGGCAGTGGTCTCGGCCGCCCGGCAGTGGGCCCAGCTGCGGCCCGGCCTGGCCCGTGTCGCCGCCCTCCTCGACGCCGACACGCCCACTCCCCCGCCCACGCCCACGCCCCCGGCGACCGACCCGGCCGACCCGCACGACCTGCGCTTCGTCGAGGTGAGCGTGCGCTACCGGGCCGGTGCCGCACCCGCGCTGGACCGGGTGAGCCTGGACCTGCCCGCCGGCCGGCGCATCGCCGTCGTCGGCCCGAGCGGCGCCGGCAAGAGCACCCTGGCGGCCGTGCTGACCGGGGCGGTCCGACAGACCTCCGGCCACGTCACGCTCGCCGACCGCGACCTGTCCTCGTACGCGGAGGAGGAGCTGCCCCGCAGCGTCGGCGGGCTGCTCGCCGAGGCGTACGTCTTCCATGCCACCGTCCGGGAGAACCTGCTGCTCGGGCGGGCCGGGGCCAGCGAGGACGAGTTGACCGGGGCGATGACGGCAGCCGGCCTGCGGGACTGGCTACGCGCCCAGCCGGCCGGCTGGGACACAGTGGTCGGCGAGGAGGGCGGCCAGCTCTCCGGCGGCCAGCGGCAACGACTCGCGCTCGCCCGCGCCCTGCTCGCCGCGCCACCGGTGCTGGTCCTCGACGAGCCCACCGAAGGGCTGGACCCGGCCGCCGCCGACGCGGTGCTCGCCTCCGCCCTCGCGGCCACCCCCGCCGGGCACTCGGTCCTGCTGATCAGTCACCGGCTCAGCGGGCTGGCCGGCCTGGACGAGATCGTCGTCCTCGACGGCGGTCGGGTGGTCCAGCGCGGCCGGCACGCTGAGTTGGTCGCCACCCCCGGTTGGTACCGGGACCAGTGGTCTCTGCAGGTGGCGGCCGAGCGCGGGTACCTGGCCCTCGCTCCCTGACCCGCTTCGGGGACGGACCAGGGTTCTCCCCGACGTGGGTGGCCTCGCGTCCGTGGCAGTCTGGTGTCATGCGGCATGCTGAGGGCTTCCTGGTCGAGGAGCACCTGCGCGAGCTGGAGTCCCGGTTGCAGGGGCCGGCGCGGCTGAAGTCCGACCTGCTCACCGAGGCACGGCACGATCTGCTGGACGCCGTCGACGCGTACCGCGAGAGTGGTGTGCCACCCACGGAGGCGCAGCGCCGGGCGGTGGCCGAGTTCGGCTCGCCGGCGCAGTTGCTGCCCTCCTGGCAGGCAGAGCTGGCGGTGGCCGCCCTGCGCGGCCTGTCCCTGCGGATGCTGGCCGTGGCCGGGGTCCTGGTGGCGGCCGGCGACCTGACCTGGCGCGGGTCGAGCTGGAGCGCGGGTCCGCAGCCGCCGGCGCTCTACCGGCTGCTGTCCGCCTCGGTCGACTGGATCTGGTTCGGCGAGCTGCTGCTGGCCGTGACCGCCCTGCTGGTGGTCTGGGCGAGCGCTCGATCATCGCGACCGGGCCTGGCGGTGGCGCAGCGCGCGGTGGGCACCGCCCTGACCGGCACACTGGCCGTCGGCATCGTGGCCGGCGGGGCTCTCTTCACCTGGTCGGTCGACATGTGGGACGCGGCGCTGACGTGGCCGCCGATGATCGTCGGCATGGTGGTGGTGGGTGGGGCGTACTTCTCGCTGACCCGCGCCGCGCGCGTCTGGCTGCGAGCCACCGCCCACTGACCGGCCCCTGGGGTGGGCCGCTGGCGGCTCAGGCGGGGGTGACGGGTGGGCTGCCGGGGTCGAGGAACCGGCCGACCGTCACACGGAACTCCTGCCATCCGGCGCGCTCCCCGGCCAGCGCGCGCCGGCCGGAGTCGGTGAGCTGGTACGTCCGTCGCTCCCGACCGTTGACAGTGCTCCAGGTGCTCGCCACGTGACCGGCGCGCTCCAGCCTGCGCAACGCCGGATAGATCGTGCCGGTGGGCAGGTCGAGACCGCCGTCACTGCGCTCCCGCAGGGATTCGATGATGGCGTAGCCGTGCTGGGCGCCCTGTTCGAGAACGGCGAGCAGAAGGGCGTCGAGGTGGCCGTGCAGCGCCTGGGCCTTCATGTGTAGCTACGCTACTTGTCAAACGCCCGGTTCGCCACCATCACGCACGCGCAGGCCCGAGACGTTGCCCGGCCGGTCACCGGGGTGCGGGCTCCGGGCTTCCCGAACCGCCGACTAGGGTATGTGCCCAGAGTCACTCGCCGGTCGGAGACGCCGGCGGGTGGGCAACCCGAAGCACACGGAGGTCAGCGTGGCCCGCCAGTCGCCCCAACGGCCCGACGCCGACGAGCCCGAGCTCGACGACACCACAGGCCCGGCCGAGCCAGACGAGGCCGACGAGGCCGACGACACCACAGGCGCGGCGGCCGACCGGTCGCTCTGGGACGAGCTGCGGATCGACCCAGTGGAGATCGCCCTGCCCGCCGGCACCGGTTTCACCCTGCGGGCGTACCGGCCGGCCGGGTCGCTGACCCCGACCGACGTGACCGAGCGCGACCAGGACGACCCGTTCCTCGCCCGCCGGCAGGTGATCGAGGAGGAGGACGACGAGACAGTCGTCATCCTCGATGAGGAGCTGGCCGAGGAGTTCGCCGACAGCGACGAGGACGAGCCGTCGCGCCGTCGCCGCGACGGCGCCACGGACGCCGACGCGACCGCCGACGACGAGGCCGAGGCCGAGGACGTCACCGACGAGGCGGACGACGAGGAGGTGCCGGTCTTCCTCAGCCACCGGGGCAAGCTGCTGCTGTTCAAGACCCCTGAGTCGCTTGTCAGTTTCATCCGCTCCGGCGCGCCCAACGATCTGTCCCAACTGGACAGCTGGAATGAATTGTCCGAACGGGTGGAGCCGGCCGACATCGCGCCGCTCGACGAGGACACCTACGAACTCGACCTCGTCGTGGAGAACCTGCGCGGCGGTCACGACAGCTGGGATTCGACCCTGCTGATCGAGGCCGGCGAGGCCGCCCGCGACCTGTCGTACGCGTTGCGCCTGCCTGCGGTTCTGGACATGCTCTCCGCCGGCTCCAGCCTCGACGACCTGGACGAGGCGCTGCGGGCCACCGCCAACGGTGGAATCGGCGCTTTCATGGGCCGGCGTCGGCTGAAGAAGATCGGGGCACAGACCGCGAGTTTGGGTTGGCGCACCATTGTCGGCAAGATCTCTGCGGTGGTGGACTGGCGCGACTGACCCGTACCGGGGAGCATCAGTTGCTGGCAGTAGGAAGACCTGTCCCGGGAGGAGGACGACGCCGTGGCGCTCGTGCGCGTGTACTGCGGTCTGGCCTCGGCGGATCCGGCTGACCGACCGGCCTCGGCCGGTTCGACGCTGACGTCCGCTGTGGTCGACGACGCAGGCCGTCTGCTGCATGTCTGCGAGATCGGCGACGACGCGGCTGGCTACGCCCAGCTCGTCGCGCTGCTCGTGGAACGCTCAGGCGGGCCGAGCGGTGCGGCCATCGCCGCCGACAGCGACGACCACACGGTCACCTCGCTGCTGAGCGCGGCGGGTCGGCCTCTGGCGATCGCCGACGACGACTCCGTGGACGACTTCGCCGAGCGGTTCGCCGACGACGACTCGCTCGAGGAGATGCAGTCGCCCCCGGCCGAACGCCGGGCCGTCGGTCTGGCCCGCGCGTTGCAGGCCGGTGCCCTCTCCGCCGTCACGCTGCCGGCTCCCCGGGACCTCGCCGGCTACAAGCAGGTGCTCGCCGCACACGCCGCCCTGGCCAGCGGCCGGCACTCCGCCGCCGTGGCGCTGCGCGAGGTGCTGCGGGAGCTCTACCCGGCGGCGCTGCGTGCCTATCCGGACCCGGCGGAGCCGGTGTCGCTGGCCGTGCTGGACGCGCTGCCCGAGCCGGGCATGCTCGGCGGCACCATCGCCCGTGGTCGCGAGGTGTCCGTCGCCGCGGACGCCATCGCCGCGCATCTCGCGGCGGACGGGGTCGCCGACGCCGCAGAGATCAACGAGGCGGTCACCGCGCTGCGGGTCGCCATCTCGGAGACGCCGCGCCGCGCCGCCGTCAACCGGGCGCTCACCTCCGCGGTGGCCGAGACCGTCCGGCAGGCCGTCGCCTCCGTACGGGCCTGCGACGCCGGCTGCGAGGCCCTGGTCAGCGCGCTTGGCGCGCGGGTCAGCAACCCCGCCCCGGCTCCCGGCCGTCGGGCCGCCGCCCGTCGTGGCGAGTCGGTAGGCGACCTGACCGGCCTCGCCGGCACCAGCGCCGGCCTGCGGTCGCTCCGACCGACCCCGGTCACCGCCGAGCCCCCACCCGTCACCGGCCGACGCAGCCGGCCCGAGCCGGCACCGGGCAGCGCCCCGCTGGCCTCGCCGCGACCGCTCGGGCCGCCACCGGTCGCCCCCGCTCCGGTCACCCCACCGCCGGTCGCGCCCGCGCCGATCGCACCGGCAGCGGTCGCCGGCCCGCCGGTGTCCGCGCCGCCCGGGCGTGCCGAACCGATCCCGAGCCGGATCGACGGCCCGACCAACCGACCGGTCTCGTCGCCGCCGCCCCCGCCTCCGGGGATCACCCCCATCGCGCCGGCGCAACGCGGCGCCGTGCCGCCGGCCGAGGCGGGCGAGCCGTTCCGGCCGACCCTGACCACGGCCGCGATCAACCACGCGCGGGCCGAACGGCAGCGTACGGTCATTCCGCCCCGCCCGAAGACCAACGGCGAGCGGCAGAGCCACGTGCAGCGATCGGTCGAGGAGCCGCCCACCGGCGGGTTCAGCGCCACCGACCTCAGCATCCCGGTGCCCGCTCCCCGACCGGGTCAGGAGTCGGCGCCCCCGGGCTCCCGGGCGAACTGGCCACTGGTCAACAACCCGGAGGACCCGGCCGACAGCTCGCCGAACAACCCGGTCGCCTACCCGTACGGCGGCGGCCGCGTCGACGCCCCGACCGATCCGGGCCGGGCCGACGGTCGGGTCACGCCGCCCTGGCTGGCCGACGACCTGCCCCAGGAGCCGCCCATGCTGCGGCTGGTCGAGCCGCCGCCGCTGGCCGACCGGGCACTGCGGGAAGGGCTCAACCCGCCCCCTGGCGACCCCCGCCTGGACACGCCGCCGCTGCGACTCGTCGACCGGGAGCAGGCCGCCCGCAACAACCGGCAGGCGCCCCGCGTCGAGCGGACCACCGAGCACCGGCCGCCTCCGCCGGTCGAGCACCGTCCACCCCCCATGGAGCACCGTCCACCGCCGATGGAGCACCGGCCGCCGCCGGTGGCCGACGAGGGCGACGGTGATCTGCTGATCTTCGCGCAGGCCAAGTCGGCGTGGTTCGTCGGGCACACCGAGGAAGAGTCCGACCTGGACTGGTCGACCACTGCCGACACCGGGTGGCAGGCCGCCGAGCAGGCAGCCCGTCCCGCGGTGGGCGCCGAGACCAACGCCGGGCTGCCGAAGCGCGTCCCCCAGGCCAACCTGGTTCCGGGTTCCCCGCTGCGCGAGGAGCGCCCGTTGCGCATAGTGCGTGACGCGGCGAGCCTCGCGGAGAACACCACCGGCTACTTCCGCGGCTGGCGTCGCGGGCAGGAGATCGGCGGGTTCGCGGTGGGCGGCCGACCGGGCCGGGAGGCCGCCGGTGGCTGGGACTTCAGCCGCGACCACGGGGACCGCGACGACGACCGCGAGTACGAGTACCGCTCCGCCGGCTACCAGTCCTGAGCGTCGCTCTCGCGTACGCGTTCCTTCCGCCCTCAGCCGTACACCGGCTGGGGGCGGACGTGCGTTCAGGAGCCAGCAGAACGGGCACGGCGCATGTACGGGCTACCGGTCCGGCACCAACGCAAGAGATCTTGGAAGGAAACCGCCCTCGGAGGGGCCGATTCCTTCCAAGATCTCCAGGGCGTGTGTCGGACAGCATTCAGCGCCCGGTGGCGGCCAGGGCCACCACCGGGCGCGAGAGCGTCCCGATCAGGCCGGGGCGACGGCGCGCGTACGGCGCATGGTGAGCACGTACTCGACAAGCGAGATCAGCACGTGCTTCGTCGACTCCCGGTTACGGGCGTCGCAGGCCACCACCGGCACGTCGCTCGAGATCGCCAAGGCGTCCCGGACGTCCTGCGGGTCGTGGTACTGCATTCCGTCGAAGCAGTTGATGGCCACCAGGTACGGCAGCCGCCGGTGCTCGAAGAAGTCGATCGCCGCGAAGCAGTCGGCCAGCCGGCGGGTGTCCACCAGCACGACCGCGCCGATCGCGCCCCGCACCAGTTCGTCCCACATGAACCAGAATCGGGTCTGACCCGGCGTACCGAACAGGTACAGGATCAGGTCACGGTCGATCGAGATCCGGCCGAAGTCCATGGCCACCGTGGTCGTCGTCTTGCCCGGCACCTGCCGGGTGTCGTCGACGCCCACGCCAGCGGAGATCATGATGGCCTCGGTGGTCAGCGGCGTGATCTCCGAGACCGAGCCGACCAGCGTCGTCTTACCGACGCCGAATCCACCGGCGATAACGATCTTCGCCGACGTCACGCGCCCACTCGGGTTCGGTGGGCGGTGCGACATGTCAGAGCCTGCGAAGTCCACTCAGCACCCTCTCCAGCAGTTCAGTGCCCACCGCGTCGTCGGAGTCGTCCAGGATGGTCGGCTCGTGGACCGCGACCAGGCCGTCCGTCGCCATGTCGGCGATGAGCACCCGGGCCACACCGAGCGGTAGCTGCATCCGCGCCGCGATCTCGGCGAGCGATTGCACGCGTCCGTCACACAGTGCGGCGATGTACTGGTGTTCGCGGCCGCCGCCGTTGCCATTGGCAGCGGCCCGACCGCGCACCGTCGTCTCGACGAGCGCCTCCAAGGCGATGTCGAGCCGGGGACGGGTTCGACCACGGGTCACGGCGTATGGACGGACCAACGCTCCGGTCGGTTCGTCACGATCGGCCATGTCGCCGCTCACCTCCTTCGCACCCCGTACCGGCTCCCACCGGTGGAACTCGTCGTTCTTGTCGTTTCAGTTGCGCCGACCGCACGATCGGCGAGGCGTCAGCCCAGCATGCCCGCGGCCGCACGCGGCTGCGGGGTCAGGGCGTCGCCCACCCGGTCGACCAGGAGCGCCATCTCGTAACCAACCTGCCCGACGTCGGAGCTGCGGGCCGCCAGCACGGCGAAGGACGAACCGTCCGAGATGGACATCAGGAACAGGAAGCCATTGTCCATCTCCACGACGGTCTGAAGCACCGCGCCTCCCTCGAAGCAGCGGGCTGCCCCCTGGGTCAGGCTGACCAGACCGGACGCGATCGCGGCGAGCTGGTCGGCCCGGTCCCGCGGCAGATCCCGTGACGACGCGAGAAGCAGGCCGTCCGCCGAGACGGCGACCGCATGTGCGACACCGGGCACCCGGTCGGCGAAGTTGGCCAGCAGCCAACCAAGATCCTGCGTAGTTGTCATCCTTCTTGCTCCTTCTGCCCGCTCCCGGCCGCTGAGCCTGAGCCAGACTGCGAGGATTGCTGCCCTCCCGGAGTCGCCTCCGGGCTGGTCGGGTTGTCCGAGGTGCTACGCCCTCGCTGCACGCCCCGGTGGTAGGCGGAGAGCAGGCCACGGACCGCCTCCGGGGACCGCCGTTGGACCGAGGTGGCGGGCTTCTCCACCGCCCCCGGCACCAACTGCGCCATCGGCTTGCGCTTCGGCAGACCGGTCGTGGTGGTCTCGTTCACCGGCACGGCGGTGGCCGCTGCGGAGGCGGCACGCCAGCCGTCGTCGGCGGCGGTCTGCCAGCCGTTGGTCTGCGATTGGGGCCGGCGGTTCGGCAGGCTCTCGGCGAGGCCGGGGCGTGTGCCCCCGTTCGCTGTCGACCCGTTGTCCCGCGGCGCTCCTCCGGCCGTCGGAGTGTCTGCCATCGGCGTGTTACCTGTCGTCCCGGGTGATGTCTTGTGGACTGCCCGACCCGTGGCCTCGACCGTCGCGAACTGCTGCGTCGCGTCACCGCCACCGCCGTTCGCCGCCGGCTTGTCGGCGGCTGCGGCCTCGTCCGAACCCGGACGGCGGGTACGGAACCAGGCGGACTCGAGCTCCCGGAAGATCGGAAGCTCCATGGTCTCGTCCGCGTACCGCTGGCGGTTCTGGGCCTGCGGCTGCTGCGGTGCCGGGCGGGTCTGCGCCGGCGGCGGCGACGCCTGGGCCTGCGGGGCTCGGGCCTGCGGGGCCTGGGCCTGCGGGGCTCGGGCCTGCGGAGCCTGGGGCGCCGGCGGCTGGGCCGCGGTGCTCGGCTGGTCGCCGGGGCGCGGTATCCGGGGCAGCTCCGTCGTCATGTCCAGGGCGGCGGCGAGCCGCTCGGGCACCGGCGGGGTCTGCGTGTCGCGCTCGCCGCCGGGCACCGGCGGCCAGGCCGGCGGTGCCGGGGCGCTGGGCGCCGGGGCGGGCGGGGCGGACCGGGGCGTGAAGCCGCTGAACGACTGGCCGGAGGCCGGCGGCGCCGAGTACGGCTGGCCGGACGCCGGGGAGGCCGAGACCGGCGACGCGGACACCGGCGGACCACCGTACGGCTGTCCGGACGCCGGAGCGGCGGACACCGGCGGACCGCCGTACGGCGCACCCGAGTACGGCTGACCGGAGTACGGCTGGCCGGAGTACGGCTGACCGGACGCCGGCGAGGCGGAGACCGGCGCACCGGAGTACGGCTGCGCCGAGACCGGCGGCGCGGAATACGGGTGCGCCTCCGGGCTGCTGGGCAACTGCCGGGGGATGGTCGGCTGCTGGCCGGTGGTCGTCGGCTCGTCGCCGGCCCGGCGCTGCGGCAGCGGGTCGATGGACTGGCCGTTGGCCGTTCGGGGCGTGAACCCGTCGCCGCCGTTGACCCCGTTGCTGGCGCTCGCGCCGGTCAGGTCCGACCAGGCGGGCATCGAACGGTACGCACCGGTGTTGGCCGGCGTGCCTGCGCCGTTGCGCGACGCCGGGTCGAACGGCCGGCCGCCCAGGGTGACCTGGTTGCCGGACTCGCCGGGGCGGGGGCCGTTGCCCAGCGCGGGCAGCGCGCCGAGAACCGGCGCGGGCCCACCGTGCTGCGGGCCGGCCGCGGGCAGGGCCGGCGGCTGCTGCACCCGGCCGGAGAGCGCCCGGGGCACCAGCACCGAGGTGGGCAGGGTCACGTCGGCGACCGTGCCGCGGTCCGCGCCGGGGCGCAGTTCGACGCGGACGCCGTGCCGCGACGCCAGGCGGGCGACCACGACCAGGCCCATCATCCGGGAGACGGCCACGTCCACCTGCGGCGGCGTCGCGAGCTTGTCGTTCAGCTCGTGCAGCTGCTCGCGGCTGATGCCGATGCCGCGGTCCTCCACGTAGAGCGAGGCGCGGTCACCGACCCGGCGGGCCTCGACCATGACCTGCGAATCCGGAGGGGAGAACGCGGTGGCGTTGTCGAACAGCTCGGCGACGAGGTGCACCAGGTCGTTGACCGCGTGCGCGGCGACCTCGATGTCCCTGTCGATGACCCCGAACTCGATGCGGGTGTAGTGCTCGACCTCGGACTGCGCGGCGCGCAGCACGTCGATGAGCGCGGCCGGCTCGCGCTGCACGCGGGTGGAGTCGGCACCCGCGAGGACGAGCAGGTTCTCGTCGTTGCGGCGCATCCGGGTGGCCAGGTGGTCGAGCTGGAACAGCTCGGCCAGCCGGTCCGGGTCCTCCTCGCCGCGCTCCAACCGGTCGAGGTGCCCGATGAGGCGGTCGACCAGGATCTGCGAACGGCGGGCCAGGTTGACGAACATGGTCGCGACGGAGGCACGCAGGGCAGCCTGCTCGGCGGCCGTCCGGACGGCTTCCAGGTGGACGGCGTTGAACGCCTCGGTCACCTGGCCGAACTCGTCCTTGCTGCGGACCGGCAACGGCTCGGCGATCTGGTTGGCCAACTGCACGGGCGACAGCTGCCCGACGACCTGCGGGTCACGGAGTCGGGCGACCGCCTGCGGCAGCCCGTACTGGGCGATGGAGAGGGCACCCTGGCGCAGTTCACGCAGGGAGCGGGCCATCGAGCGGGCGACCAGGTACGCGAAGAGGATGGCCAGCAGCAGCATGCTGAGCAGCAGGCCGGTCTCCAGGAAAACCTGGCGCTGGACGTCCGAGCGCAGGTTGTCGGCCTCGGCGACCACGTCGCCGTCGAGCTTCGTCTCCACGGCGCGGATCAGCTTGGCGTTGGCCGTCATGGCCGCGTCCCACTGGTCGGGGCCGAACGGGGCGTTACGCATGTCGCCTGTGGTGTTGCCGTCGATCCAGCCGGTGTAGTTCTGCGCCTCGCGGCGGTCACCGCCAGCGACCGTCTGGTCGTGGAACTTCGCCTCGTCCGGGCTGGCAACCGCCTTGAAGCTCTGCAGCGCCTGCTGCTGGCCGGTGCCGCTGGCGATGTAGTCGGTGCGCAGCGCCGGGGTCAGCCGCTTGCCGCCCTGCACGCCGAGCGCGCGGTGGACGACGACTCGACGGACGGCGAGGAACTCCTTCTCGCGGGCGACCGCCGCGGCGGCGCGCATCCGGTCGCTCAGGTCGTTGTTGCCGGCGAGCTGGGTGGCCGAGTCACGGATGGCGAGCAGGTCGTTGATGAGACCCTCGTACGCCTGGATGGCCTCGGCGAGCTTGAGCTTGCCGTTGAACACCTGACTGCGGACGCCCGGCAGCTCCTGCAGGTTCTGGTCGATGCTGTCGAGCAGGGTCTCGAGGCTGCCCGGCAGGTCCTCGACGTCGCTGCGCTGCTGCCGGTAGGGGCCCGTCTCCTGGTCCACCCGGGAGTTCACCCGGTTGTAGGCCTCCTGGTACTGCGCCTTCGGCTGCGTCCCGGTCGCCTGCAGCAGCAGTACGGCGGTGGTCCGCTCGTCCTGCAGCGTGTCGACCAGGTTGCCCGAGTAGCTCGACAGGTTGGCCAGGTCGCCGGCTCGGTTGGCATTGTTGAGCGTCTCCAGGTGGTCGACGAGACCACTGGTGCCCACGACGACCGTGGCGATGGTCGGCACGATCATGATGAGACCGAGCTTGGACCAGATCGGCATGTCCCGGAGCCGGCTGGCCGGCCGGCGCAGCCGCGACAGGAAGGAGCCCGCCGTCTTTGGCCGTTTGCTCACGTCACCGCCCTCGCGATTACAGCTTGAACGCGTTGCCCCGGGCAACGCCCAGCGACCGACCCGGCGGGTCGGACCCCCGAGATTCCATCACGCCGGTCGACAAGAAGAAAGCCCAGGTTGTCACCGGCCGGGAGTGTGATGAGATGTTGATGCGATTTGATAGCAGTCCGTCTGGCCGGAGTAACTGAAGGTAATGGAACATCCCCACCGCGTTGTCCTGCTCGCCGGCCCCTCAGGCTCCGGAAAGTCGTACATAGCGCAGCAAACCGGCTTGCCGGTGCTGTGTTTGGACGACTTCTACAAAGACGGCGATGACCCTACGTTGCCGCGACGAAACGGCCAGGTCGATTGGGAGTCGCCGCTGTCCTGGGACGCTCTGACCGCCGTCGAAACGATTGCTCGACTTGCCCGCGAGGGCCGTGCCGATGTGCCGGTTTATGCGATCGGCGCGGATCGACGGGTGGCCACCCGGCCATTTGATGTCGACGGATCGCCACTTTTCGTGGCCGAAGGGATTTTCGCCGCCGAGATCGTCGAGGAGTGCCGCAGCCGTGGCCTGCTCGCCGGGGCGTACGCGCTGCGCCGCCCGCGCGGGGCGACCTTCCTGCGTCGGCTGGCCCGCGACCTGGCCGAGCAGCGCAAGGCGCCCCGGGTGCTGGTCCGGCGTGGCGTGGCCCTGCTGCGGGCGGAGCCGGCGGTGCTGCGCCGGCAGACCGGGCTGGGCGCCGAGGCCGCCCGAGCCCGGGAGGTGCTGCGCCGGGTGGCCGGCCTGCTCGCCGGCCACCCGCACGGCTGAACTTCAGGCCAGCAACTTCGCGTACGCCGGCTTGATCACCTCGTCGATGATCCGCAGTCGCTCGTCGAACGGGATGAAGGCGCTCTTCATCGCGTTGATGGTGAACCACTGCAACTCGCGCCAGCCGTAGCCGAACGTCTCCACCAGCAGCGACATCTCCCGGGACATGGAGGTGCCGCTCATCAGCCGGTTGTCGGTGTTGACGGTGGCCCGGAACCGCAGGTCGCGCAGGAGCCCGATCGGATGGTCGGCGATCGAGGCCACCGCGCCGGTCTGCACGTTCGACGAGGGGCACAGCTCCAGCGGGATCCGCTTGTCCCGCACGTACGCGGCCAGTCGGCCGAGCGCGCCGTCGGGGGCGATGTCGTCAACGATGCGTACGCCGTGGCCGAGCCGGTCCGCGCCGCACCACTGGATCGCCTGCCAGATCGACGGCAGACCGAACGCCTCACCGGCGTGGATGGTGAAGTGGAAGTTCTCCCGCTGGAGGTATTCGAAGGCGTCCAGGTGACGGGTGGGCGGGAAGCCCGCCTCCGCGCCTGCGATGTCGAAGCCGACCACCCCGGCGTCGCGGTGCCGCACGGCCAGCTCGGCGATCTCCTGCGAGCGCGCCGCGTGCCGCATGGCGGTGAGCAGGGTGCCCACCCGGATGGTCAGGCCGGCCTCGACTGCCTGGGCGGTGCCCTCGGCGAACCCGGCCAGCACGGCCTCGACCACCTCGTCGAGGCTCAGGTCCCGTTCCAGGTGCTGTTCGGGAGCGAAACGCACCTCGGCGTAGACCACGCCGTCGGCGGCCAGGTCCAGCGCGCACTCGCGCGCCACCCGGCGCAGCGCCGGCGGAGTCTGCATGACCGCCACGGTGTGCGCGAACGTCTCCAGGTACCGCTCCAGCGACCCGGAGTCGGCGGCTTCGACGAACCAGCGTCCGAGCGCCTCCGGGTCGGTGGTGGGCAGTTCGTGTCCCACCTCGGCGGCCAGCTCGACGATCGTCGCCGGCCGCAGCCCGCCGTCGAGGTGGTCGTGCAGCAGCGCCTTCGGGACCTTGACGATGTCCTCGTACCGGATAGTTGCGACCATGCTCAGACCCTAGTCAGCGGCCCTGGCCGGCCACAGCGGGCCGGCTGGTTAGGCTGCCTGATATGCGCGCAGCACACGAGTCGGCGGCCTGACGGTGGACCCCCGCATCCTCGACCGGCTGCGCTGCCCGGTCTGCGGCGACCCACTGGGGCAGGCCACCGACACGGGGGCGCTGCGCTGCCCGCGCCGACACAGCTTCGACGTCGCCCGCCAGGGCTACGTCAACCTGCTCACCGGTCGAGCCCCGCACGTCGGTGACACCGCCGAGATGGTGGCCGCCCGGGCGGACTTCCTCGCCGCTGGGCACTACGACGTCATCTCGGCCGCCCTCGCCGAGGCGGCGGCGCAGGCGGTGGCGGGCTTTGACGCGTACCCCCTGGTGGTGGATGCCGGCGCCGGCACCGGCCACTACCTCGGCGCGGTGCTGGCGGCGCTGCCGGACGCCGTGGGTCTGGCCCTGGACGTGTCCAAGCCGGCGCTGCGCCGCGCGGCCCGCGCCCATCCTCGGGCCGCCGCCGCGCTCGCCGACACCTGGCAGCGACTGCCCCTCGCGGACGCCTCAACCGCAGTGCTGCTGAACGTCTTCGCCCCGCGCAACGGCGCGGAGTTCCACCGGGTGCTCGACCCGGCGGGCACGCTGCTCGTGGTGACGCCCGCCGCCGACCATCTCACCGAACTGGTGGACGCCCTCGGCCTACTGCGGGTGGACCCGGACAAGGCCGACCGGGTGGCCACCAGCCTCGGCGCGCACTTCACGCCTGTCGGCTCGACTGTGCACCGCGCGGAGCTGGCCCTGACCCGGCCGGAGGTCGCCACGCTTGTCGGGATGGGCCCGAGCGCCTGGCACACCGACCCGACCGCCCTCGCCGAACGGCTGGCCGCGCTGCCCGAGCCGATCCGGGTGCGCGTGGCGGTCCAGCTGGACGCCTACCGACCGCGCTGAGGCTCAGGTGGAGAGGTCGACCTCTTCCCAGCCCGGTGGCTCGTCGTGGTACGGCCCGCGCAGGATCACCGCCCACTCCAGCGCCCACCGCCGCTGCCCGATCGCGTTCGCGTCGACCAGGCCCGGCGCCCGCCGGCCGCCGCGCTCGGTCTCCAGGTAGGCCCAGTCCAGGCAGTAGTGCAGATCGAGCAGGGCCGCCGCGTCGGCCGGGTGCTGCGGCGCGGCGAGGATGCGGGACTGCCACTGCGGAAAGGTCTCCCCCTCGGCGATGTGCGGCAGCCGCTCGACCAGCCGCTCGTCCACGGCCAGGGTGGGATCGAGCTGTTTGCTCAGCCCCAGCACCCAGGCCAGCGCGAAGAGCGCGTCGTGGTGCAGCACGAACGACCGGTGGTCGCCCTTGCCGCCCATCACGAACTGCCACTCCGGCGGGGTGACCATCTCGACCAGGTGCGAGCCGAGCAGCCAGCTCATCGCCGCCTGCGGGGGCATCCCGAAGCAGCGGGCCAGGATGAGGTGCAGCACGGCGATCCGCGCCTCGATCTCCGCCCGGGGGCGCAGCTCGATCGCGTCACCCGGCTCCCACACGAGCGGGAACTGGGCCGGTGGCAGCGGCAGCCCGAGGCGGGACAGCTCGTCCAGGCTCGCCTCGCGCACCTCGCGCGGGTCGGGGGCAGGTACGGTCACGGGGCAACTTCCTGTCTGCTCGCGACGGCTCAAGGCCGGCGGTCCCCCCTTGGCCTGCGAGAATAGCGCTCTCAGGTGATGAGCACCACGCCGGCCCGACCCCCGCCCCGGTCAGCCGATCCGCTCGATGACCAGGGGCGTCGGGGTCGGCGCGATCGGTGCAATGTGCACCGCGCGACTTGCCTCCGCCAGGGCCGCCGGAATCCGTGACGGGTCGTCGGCGCGCAGCTCGTAGAGGGCGTCACCGGCCCGCACCGGATCGCCCGGCCGCTTGTGCAGCACCACCCCGGCCGGCACGCTCACCGGGTCCTCCTTGCGGGCCCGACCCGCGCCGAGCCGCCAGGCGGCAACCCCCATGGCGTACGCGTCGACGGCCGCGACGTGCCCGTCCTGCTCGGCGCGGACCACCTCGACCTCCGGCGCGGTAGGCATCGGCGCGTCCGGGTCGCCGCCCTGCGCGCGGATCATCGCCCGCCAGGAGTCCATCGCCCGGCCGTCGCGCAGGGCCGCCTCGGGGTCGGCGTCCGGCAGGCCGGCGGCGTCGAGCATCTCCCGGGCCAGGGCGAGCGTCAGCTCCACCACGTCGGCCGGCCCGCCCCCGGCCAGCACCTCGACCGACTCGGTCACCTCGACCGCGTTGCCGATGGCCAGGCCGAGCGGGGTGGACATGTCAGTGAGCAGGGCGACCGTCCGCACGCCGTGCGCGCCGCCCAGCTCGACCATCGTGCGGGCCAGCTCGCGGGCCTGGTCGACGGACTTCATGAACGCGCCCGAGCCGACCTTGACGTCGAGGACCAGCGCGCCGGTGCCCTCGGCAATCTTCTTGCTCATGATCGAGCTTGCGATCAGCGGGATCGCCTCCACGGTGCCTGTCACGTCGCGCAACGCGTACAGCTTGCGGTCGGCGGGGGCGAGGCCGGCGCCTGCCGCGCAGATCACCGCGCCGACGTCACCGAGCTGGGCGATGAACTCGTCGTTGCGCAGCGCGGCCCGCCAACCCGGGATGGACTCCAGCTTGTCCAGCGTGCCGCCGGTGTGCCCGAGGCCGCGCCCGCTGAGCTGCGGAACGGCGGCGCCGCACGCGGCCACCAGCGGCGTGAGCGGCAGGGTGATCTTGTCGCCGACACCGCCGGTGGAGTGCTTGTCGACGGTCGGGCGGCGTACCGCCGAGAGGTCCAGCCGCTCCCCGCTGGCGATCATCGCGGCGGTCCACCGGGCGATCTCCGGCCCGGTCATGCCGTTGAGCAGGATCGCCATGGCCAGCGCCGACATCTGCTCGTCGGCGACGACTCCCCGGGTGTACGCGTCCATCACCCAGTCGATCTGCGCGTCGGACAGCACACCCCCGTCCCGCTTGACCCGAATAACGTCAACAGCAGCAAACCCACTACTCATCAGAAGATCTTCCTAGTCGATTGCAGATCCCGACCCACGGACCGCACGCGCCGCGGGATGGGGCCGACCGTGCCCGGCGGAGGGATCAAGCCTGACCGCCCGGAGCCGGGCACGGTCGGTCGGCCCCATCCCCAAGCTCAACCCCAACGAACCGGGATCTCCAATGGCGGCTCCCCCTCGCCGGCCCAGAAGATCGTGCCGGTCGCGTCGACCACCACCACCCGCGGTGTCCGGGCCAGACCCCAGGTGATCGCCTCGGCCGGGTCGTTCCAGCTCGGGGCCTCCTCCAGCACTCCGGTCTCGGCGCCCGCGTCGTCCCCGGCCGACCGCTCCCAGTACGCCGTCCAGACCTGCTGCCCCGCCGACATGTCCGGATGCACGAAGACCGTGCCCCGGCCACGCCACGCGGCAAGCCGCTCCGGGACCACAGGCAACGGCGTCTCGCCGGTCACCGCCTCCAGGTCCTCCACGCCGAAGGCGTGTGGCAGCAGCTCCGCCATGCGCAGGGGGCGGGTCTTCGTCTCGATCAGGCACTCCGGGCCGCCGTTCTCCCAGAGCAACTGCCGGCACCGGCCGCACGGCATCAGCGGCTCACCTGTGGCGTCGACGCAGGAGAGCGCGACGAGGCGACCGCCACCGGTGGCGTGCAGGCTGGACACCACTCCGCACTCGGCGCAGAGCGTCACCCCGTACGCGGCGTTCTCCACGTTGCAGCCGACCACCACGCGTCCGTCGTCGACGAGCGCGGCCGCGCCGACCGGGAACGTCGAGTACGGCGCGTACGCGTTCCGCATCGCCTCGGTGGCGGCGGCGCGCAGCCGCGCCCAGTCAATGTCGGTCATCCCATCATTCTGCCGAAGCAGCCCAGGTCAGAAGCGAGCAGGGCTGCCTTCCCGGCCTCGATTACCAAGGGCCCGGAAGGGCGCGCGGTGATCACGTGATGAGAAGTAGGTCAGGAACGCTCGGAGAACCCCTTCTTCATCACATGATCAAGGGTCGTCATGGCGGCGGGCTGTCAGCCCTTGATGTACGGCTTGCCGTCGGCGGCCGGTGCGCGGACCCGGCCGACCAGGCCGGCGACCGCGAGGATCGTCGCCAGGTAGGGCAGCATCGCCAGGAACTGACTGGGGATCGAGCTGTTGATCGCGCCCAGGTAGGTGGCGAGCTGGTCGGCGAAGCCGAAGAAGAGCGCGGCGAGCAGCGCTCCGGTCGGGTTCCACCGGCCGAAGATCAGCGCGGCCAGCGCGATGAAGCCCTTGCCGCCGATCATGTTCTTGGTGAACGAGTAGAGCGCCAGGGTGTAGGACGCGCCGCCGATGCCCGCGACCACGCCCGCCAGCAGGACGTTGCGGTAACGCACCCGCAGCACCTTGACGCCGAGCGTGTCGGCGGCGATCGGGTGTTCGCCGACCGACCTGGTGCGCAGACCCCACCGGGTGCGGAAGAGCCCGATGTGGATCACCAGCACCAGGAGCAGGCCCAGGTAGAGGAAGATGTTGCTGCGGAACAGTGCCGGCCCCAGCACCGGGATGTCCTTGAGTAGCGGAATCTCCCAGTTGCTGAACCGCGGAGCGCTGTTGTACTTCTCCGCGTCGGTCTGCATCAGCCGCTCGTAGAGGAAGCCGGTGACGCCGACCGCGAGCAGGTTCAGCACGATTCCCATGACCGTCTGGTCGACCAGGTAGCGGATCGAGAAGATCGCCAGCAGCAGCGAGATGAAAGCGCCGCCGAGGGCCGCCGCGACGAGGCCCACCCAGACGTTGCCCGAGAGGCTCCCGAACAGCGCGCCGCTGAACGCGCCCATCAGCAGCTGCCCCTCGATGGCCACGTTGACCACGCCGGAACGCTCGCAGAGCACCCCCGCGAGCGCGCCGAAGATGAGCGGCAGCGCCAGGATGAACGTGCCCCGCACGATGTTGACCAGCGGCATGAAGTTCTGGCCCGTCGGCGCCGCGGAGACCTGCCAGCAGAGGAAGGACAGCACGAAGCCGACCAGCCCGACGCCGAGCACGGGAAGGAACCAGCGCTTCGGCACCCCGGCCAGTAGCGCCGCGCCGGCGGCGACCGCGATGATGCCGAACAGGATCGCGCCGATCGTGCCGTTGATCTCCAGCGCGGCACCGGCGGCGTTCTCGCTCAGCGTGAACCGGGCCTGCTGGTCCGTGGCGAGCGCGCCGAAAAGCACCGCCGACAGCAGACCGAGCACCAGCAGTACGAGCCCGACCTTGCGGCCACGGGTCCAGAACCCCTCGTCGACGGCGGCGACCGCGACGTCGGGGACAGCCATGGTGGACATGCGTTACCAGCCCTTCGCCAGGCTCGTCTGCAACCGGGCGGCACGCGCCGCCCGGAGCTGGAAGATCGCCTTCACCAGGGCGGGCGCGGCGATGAAGATGACGATCAGCGCTTGGAGCACGGTGACCAGCTCCAGCGAGATGCCCGAATACGACTGCATCCGGTTGCCGCCAGCCTGGAGAGCTCCGAAGAGCAGCGCCGCCAGCAGTACGCCCCACGGCTTCAACCTGCCGACCAGCGCCACCAGGATGCCGTCGAAGCCGATCTGCGCGACCACCAGCGGAGTGAGCGCGCTGGCGGTGGAGCCGAGAACCATGTTCGAGCCGCCGAGGCCGGACAGGATCCCGGAGAACACCATGATCAGGACGAAGGTCCGGGTGACGCTGATGCCTGCCGTGCGGGCGGCGTCCGGGTTGGCCCCGACCGCGC
>NZ_JBFAQS010000001.1:0-22624 GCF_040678875.1 Micromonospora sp. NPDC049274 | reverse complement strand
GGCCGGACAGGATCCCGGAGAACACCATGATCAGGACGAAGGTCCGGGTGACGCTGATGCCTGCCGTGCGGGCGGCGTCCGGGTTGGCCCCGACCGCGCGCAGCTCGAAGCCAAGCGTGGACCGGTTCAGCAGCCAGGCAACCGCCCACGTGGCCAACACCGCGAGCAGGATGCCGGCGTGCACCCGCAGGTTGTCGCCGAGCAGGCGGGGCAGTTCTGCAGAGGAGTCCACCGACTTGCTGATCGCGTCGGGGCGACCCGGGTCCTGCACCCCCTTCTGCACGATCAACCACGTGAGGAAGTACGTGGCGATGTAGTTGAGCATGATCGTGATGATCACCTCGTGGGCGCCGGTACGCGCCTTGAGGATGCCCGGGATGAAGCCCCAGACCGCCCCGCCCAACGCGCCGGCCAGCACCGCGACCAGCAGGTGCAGGCCGGGGGGCAGCGGGAGCAGGAAGCCGGCGAGCGCGGCCAGGATCACGCCGACGGTGGCCTGACCCTGGGCGCCGATGTTGAACAGGCCGCCGCGGAAGGCCAGTGCCACCGCCAGGCCAGTGAAGGCGAGCGGCGCGGTGTACGTCAGCGTCTCGGAGATGGGCGCGAGCACCGCCTGCCAGCCGTTGGCCCCGTTCACCCAGCCGCTGAAGGCCTGCGGGTCGAAGACCGAGCCCTTGAACAGGTTGGCGTACGCCTCGCTCACAAGCGTCCAGCTGGCGGTGAAGGCGTCCGACGGTCGGGCGGTGATGTACGAGTAGGTGTGCAGTACGTCCGGATCAGAAATGATCATCAGTACCGCGCCGACGACGACCGCAAGCACCAGCGACAGCAGGGTCACCGTGAACGTGTTGGCCGCCCAGAGATTGTCCAGGAAGAGCCGGCCCAGGGAAGGCTTCGGCTGCGACTCGGGGGCCTTCGGCACGGTGGTCGTGCCGGCCCGCTCGGTGTTGCCGAGCGCGTTCTGCGCCGCCTGCGCCTCGCTTGCCGGCTCCTTGTCCGGGGAACCCGACTGCGGATTGCTGTCGCTCATGCCTCGTCCTCGCTCGCGGAGCCTGCGTCGCTCGCCCGGCTCCCGTCGTCCACGCCGGGTTCGCCGGCAGCGGGGGTCGCGCCGGCTCCGGCCTCCGCGCCGGGCTCGTCGGCGGCGGGGGTCGCGTCGGCCCCGGCGGCCGTGTCCGGGTCGATGCCGGCCATCAGCAGACCGATCTCCTCACGTGGGGTGTCCGGGCCGACGATGCCGATGATCCGTCCGCGGTACATCACCGCGATCCGGTCGGCCAGCCCGACCACCTCGTCGAGTTCGCTGGAGACCACCATGACGGCGGTGCCGATGTCCCGCTCGTGAATGATCTGGCTGTGGATGAACTCGATCGACCCGACGTCCACACCGCGGGTCGGCTGGGCGGCGATGAAGAGCTTCAGCGGCCGGGACAGCTCCCGAGCCACGATCACCTTCTGCTGGTTGCCGCCGGACAGGGTGCCCACGGCCGCGTCGGCCGAGGAGGTGCGGACGTCGAACTGCTCGATCCGCTCCCTGGCCGACGCCGCGATCGCGTCCGGCTTGAGGGCGAGCCCGGCTCCGAACGGCGCCCGGTCGTAGATGTCCAACACGAGGTTCTCGGCGACGCTGAACTCCTTGACGAGGCCGTCCACGCTGCGGTCCTCGGGGACGTAGCCGACGCCGGCGCGGAGCACCTTCTTCGTCGTCCAGCCGTCGATCCGGTCGCCGCTCAGGCTGACCGTGCCGGCGAGCACCGGGCGCAGGCCCATGATCGCCTCGATCAGTTCCGTCTGACCGTTGCCCTGCACACCCGCCACGCCGAGCACCTCGCCCGCGCGCACGGTCAGGTCCAGCCCGTCGACGGCGCGGATCTGCCGGTCGTCGTCGACGACCAGTCCCGCGACCTCCAGCACCGGCTCGCCCGGGGTGGCCGGCGCCTTGTCCACGTCGAGCCGGACGTTGCGGCCGACCATCAGGGCGGCCAGCTCGTCCCGGCTGGCCTCCGGCGAGGCCGTGCCGACGGTCTTTCCGCGCCGGATGACTGTGATCCGGTCGGCGATCGCCTTGACCTCGCCGAGCTTGTGGGTGATGAACACGATCGACTTGCCGGCCGCCTTCAGCGACCGCATGACCGTCAGCAGTTCCTCGGTCTCCTGCGGGGTGAGCACCGCGGTCGGCTCGTCCAGGATGAGCAGGTCGACGTCGCGGGTGAGGGCCTTGACGATCTCGACACGCTGCTGGATGCCTACCGGAAGGTCCTCGATCACCGCGTCCGGGTCGACACGCAGGTTGTAGCGCTCGGACACCTCGGTGACCTCGCGCCGGGCCCGCCGCCGGTCCAGGAAGCCGGCGATCCCGCCCCGGACCTGCTCGGCGCCGAGCATGATGTTCTCGGCCACGGTGAAGACCGGCACCAGCATGAAGTGCTGGTGCACCATGCCGATCCCGGCCCCGATGGCATCGGACGGGCCCTTCAGCTTCAGCGGCGTGCCGTCGACCAGGATCTCGCCCTCGTCGGGCTGGTAGAGCCCGTAGAGCACGTTCATCAGGGTCGACTTGCCCGCGCCGTTCTCGCCGAGCAGGGCGTGAATCTCTCCAGGCTCCACCGTCAGGTCGATGTGGTCGTTGGCGACCAGATCACCGAACCGCTTGGTGATGCCGCGCAGTTCGAGTCTCAGCGCAACCTCCTGGAGTGCGAGCGATGGTGCAGCGTAGCTGCCGGTCGACCGGGCCGGACCGGGCCGGTCACCGTGGCGCGCGATCGGCCGCTCCGGCCCCACGGGTGGGTCACCCGCGAGCCGGAGCGGCCGGATCGGTCGTACCTGTCCCCCGCCGCCCCTGCGATGATCTCACCGGAGGAGCCGGCCGGTTGTCACTTGGTCGGCTGGGCCTTCGAGGTGACGGTGATGGTGCCGGCGGCGATGTCCGCCTTGATCTTGTCGACCTCGGTCTTCAGCTCGGCCGGAACCTTGCTGTCGAAGTCGTGGTACGGGGCGATGGAGACGCCGTTGTTGGCCAGGGTGCCGACGAAGCCGGGCTTGGCCTGGAGCTTCTCGCCACCGGCGGCCTTGAGCACGGCCTCCTTGACGGCGTCCGGGATGTTCTTGACCACGGTGGTCAGGATCGCGGCGCAGTCCGGCGTGCTCTCGCAGCCGTCGACGTCCACCCAGATGGTGCTGTACTTGCCACCGGAGGCCTTGGCCGCGGCGGTGGTGCCGAGGCCGGAGCCGCCGGCGACCGGCATGACGATGTCCGCACCCTGGGCGACCAGCGTGTCGGAGACCTTCTTGCCCTCGTCCTGCTTGGCGAAGTCGTTGGTGAAGGAGCCCTTCTGGGTCTCCTTGTTCCAGCCGAGCGCCTGGACGTTCTTGTTCTTGGTCTTGTTGAAGTACGCGACGCCGTCGACGAACCCGTCCATGAAGATGGTCACCGGCGGGATCGGAATCGCGCCGTACGTGCCCACCTTGCCGCTCTTGGTCATCCCGGCGGCCAGGTAGCCGGCCTGGAACGCGGCCTGGGCGGTGTCGAACTGCATCGGGTAGACGTTGGCGTCACCCGGGTTGGAGTCGACGATGCCGAACTGCTGGTTCGGGTTGGCCTTGGCGATCTTCGAGGTCGCGGTGGACATCAGGCCACCGACGGCAAGGATGAAGTCGCACTTCTGGTTGACGAACTGCGTCAGGTTCGGCTCGTAGTCCGCCTCGGCCTTCGACGCCACGTACTTGATGTCGATATTGTCGTTGGCGGCCTTGGCCTCCTGCAGGCCCTTCCAGGCCGAGGCGTTGAACGACTTGTCGTCGATGCCGCCAACGTCGGTCACCATGCAGGCGCTGTATTTCTTGGCGCCGCTGCCGGCGTTCTTGTCATCATCGGGGGCCTCGCCACAAGCGGCGGCGGCGCTCAGCACGAGCCCACCCACCGCGAAGATCGAAGCGATCCGCATCCCACGCACCGAGCGCAAGACGTCTCCTTCCCATTGCACACCGCGCCTTGTGCGGTGGCAGCCCATCAGCCGACCTGCGGGTGTGCCGCCGGCTGTCCCACGTTACGGACGGGAGCGTACGCCCGCGCCCACCCACCGGCCGACAATCGTGCACGACTGTTGAGCGCCTGTTACCCGGGTGTAACCCTTGCGTGGGGCACATCACTCTTCGTGCTGCTAACCGAGCGCCCAGGCGTCACTAACGTCCGGTTTCGGGGGTCGACCCCTCCTCGGACGCTACCGCCAAAAGACCGCCACCGCCGCGTTGACCAGGGTCAGGCCGACGATTGCGAGGAAGTGGCCGCGGTTGACCACGTCCCGCTTCCGGGAGAAGAAGACCATGACGAAGATCAGCAGCGCGATCACCAACTTCGTCACAAGTTTCGCCGGGTTCGGCTCGTCGTCACCGCCACCGCGCAGCGGGGCGGAGAGACCGAGCCCGGTCAGCAACTGGATCACAGCGCCCCAGAGCATTGCGGAATTGATCCGCAGCCTGCCGCTGACGTACTGAGCGATCGAGCCGCCGAGCAGCAGGGCGAAGCCGATCAGATGGACATAGAGGAGGATGAGTCGCAGTGCTTCCACGCCGCCCATCCTCCCCCATCAACGACAGTTCGTAGTAGGGGGTCGGCAGGTCGGCGCGTCGAACCCGCTTGTCATCCCTTGACCGCTCCGGCGGTCAGGCCGGAGACGATGTAGCGCTGCAGGAGCTGGAAGACCAGCACGGTCGGGATCGCGGTGAGCAGGGTGCCGGCCGCGAAGATGCCGAAGTTGTTGTTGCGCTCGTTGCCCTGCAACAGGCCGTACATGCCGACCGCGAGGGTCTTCGAGTCGCTGCTGGTGAGGAACACGTTGGCCATCAGGAACTCGTTGATGGTGCCGATGAACGCCAGCAGCCCGGCCACCGCCAGGATCGGCGCCACCAGCGGCAGCATGATCCGGAAGAAGACCTGTGCGTGCGACGCCCCGTCCACGGTCGCCGACTCGTCCAGCTCCCGGGGCAGGGTGTCGAAGAAGCCCTTCATCAGCCAGGTGTTCACGCCGAGCGCGCCACCCAGGTAGAGCAGCAGCAACCCCCACGGGGTGTTGAAGCCTATCGACGGCCACAGGTCGGTGATCGTTCCGAAGATCAGGTAGATCGCCACGATCGCCAGGAACTGCGGGAACATCTGGATCAGCAGCAGCGACAGCAGGCCCACCCGCCGCCCCCGGAAGCGCATCCGGGAGAAGGCGTACGCGGCCAGCGCCGAGAGGAACACCGACGCGAACGAGGCCACCCCGGCGATCAACAGCGAGTTGAGGAACCACCGTTCGAAGGCGGTCCGCTCGAACAGTCCGGTGACGTTGCCGAGCGACACCCCGTCGGTGGGCACCAGCTCGCTTGTGGAGAGCGTGCCCAGCGGGTTGAGCGCGGCGGACACCACGAACACGATCGGGAAGAGGCTGAACAGCACGGCGAGCACGGCGACCAGGTGCCGCCAGCCGACCTGGGCGAACCAGCGGTTGCGCCGTCGACCACCGGTGGTCCGGTTCGGGGCAGGTCGGCCGGCCGTGTCGCCGGTACGCGCGGTGAGGGTGGTCACGAGTACACCTCCTCCTGCTGGCGGGTCCGCCGGAAGCTGACCGCCGAGACGACGGCGACGATGGCGAAGATGAACAGCGAGATCGCTGCGGCGAAGCCGAGCTGCGCGCCCTGCCCGCCGAAGGCCAGCCGGTAGGTGTACGTGATGAGCAGGTCGGTGGCGCCGTTGGTCGGGTTGTCGGCCGGGAAGGGCGCACCCTCGGTGGTCAGGTAGATCGCGTTGAAGTTGTTGAAGTTGAACGCGAACGACGAGATCAGCAGCGGGGACAGCGCGATCAGCAGCAGCGGCAGGGTGACCGCGCGGAAGGACTGCCAGTGCGAGGCCCCGTCGACGGAGGTGGCCTCGGTCAGCTCCCGCGGGATGGCCTGCAGCGCGCCGGTGGCCACCAGGAACATGTACGGGTAGCCGAGCCACAGCTGGACGAGGATGACCGCGAAGCGGGCCGTCCACGGCTGGCCGAACCAGTCCACGTCCCAGCCGAACAGGTTGTTGATCAGCCCGAAGTCGGCGTTGAACATGTCCCGCCAGGCCAGCAGCATCGCGAACGACGGCATGGCGTACGGCAGGACCAGCAGCACCCGGTAGAGGTTTGTGCCACGCATCCGGGGCGAGTGCAGCACGAGCGCGATCAGCATGCCGAGCAGGAACGTGCCGCCGGTGGAGCCGATGGCGAATGCGAAGTTCCAGATCAGGGTGCTCAGGAACGGGCCGGAGATGTTCTGGTCGGTGAGCACGCGGGTGAAGTTGCGCAGCCCGACGTTCACCTTCCAGCCCTGGGCCAGCCGCTCGCCGTCGGCGGCGACGAAGGCGCCCACCTCTCCGTCAGCGGTCCAGGTCTGCCCGGTCGCGGCGTCCCGGACGCAGTCGCAGCCGGCGTCGTACGCCCGCACCGCCTTGCCCTCGTACGCCCTGGTCAGGCCGCTGGACCGCAGCGCGCCACCGGCGGTCGGGACGACCAGGTCGGTGATCTCCTTGCTGCGGGCGCTGGCCTGGCCGACGTTCAGCACGGTGTAGCCGTCGGCGGCGGTGACCTTGCCGCCCGCGTTGACTGTGACGTCGTCGGCGTCGAGTTGGCGCAGCCCGCCCGCGTCACCGGCGGAGACCGCCCCGCTGGTGGGGTCGGTGATGAGGAAGACCAGTGGGGCGGTGGCCGGGTCGCCCTTGGTGGCGATCGACAGGGTGTACTGGGCGGATCCGGGCACCTGGGTGACCGACGAGGTCTGGATCGCGACGATCGCCTCGTCCTTGCCGCCCCGGTGCCCGTCACCGAAGTTGGTGAAGGCGGTGCTCGCCGTGTAGAGCACCGGGAGGACCTGGAAGGCGATGAGGAACAGGGTTCCCGGGACCAGGTACTTGGCCGGGATGTGCCGCCGGGTGAGGTAGAGGTAGAACAGCCCGGCGGTGGTCGCCGCCAGCAGGGCCAGGCCGGCCCACATCTCTCCGTCGACGAGCGGGAATGCCGCCCAGAGGGCGATGCCGGCGGTGAGGCCGAGCAGGATCACCTTGCCGGCGAGGCCGGTCAGGGCGATCGGGGCGTGGTCACGCGAGCGCGGGGAGCGGGAGCCGACGGGCCCCCGGCCCGGGGCCTGCGTGGCAGACCCCGGGCCGGACTGCGGCGTACTCATTACTTGATCTGGCCGGAGATGGTCTTGCCGGCGGCGGTGATGGTGCTGGTCGGGTCGGCCCCGCCGATGACGGCGGCCTCGGCCTTGCCGAACGGGTCCCAGATGGCGGCCATCGCCGGGATCGCCGGGAGCACCTGGCCGTTCTTGCCGGCCTCCTGGAACTTGGCCAGGTCCGGGTCGCTGCCCTTGACCTGGTCGAGCGCGGCGGTCAGCGCCGGCGGCCGGGGCTCGGCGTTGTAGAGCGCGACGGCCAGGTCGGGGGTGGTCGTGTAGTTGGCGACGAACTCCTGGGCCAGCGCCTTGTTCTTGCCCTTGGCGGCTACGTAGAACGCCTGCACACCCACGAACGGCTGGGCCTCCTTGCCGCCGGCGAAGCCGGGGATCGCGGAGATGTCGTACGTGATGTTGGCCTTCTTGACGTCGGCGACCGCCCACGGCCCGGAGACCAGGTACGCGCACTTCTTGCCGGTGAAGGTGGCGATCGAGTTGGTGTCCGCGATGGAGCGCTTGAGCACGCCCTCGCCCTTCTCGCCCAGCGCGCCGATCTTCTTGAACGCCTCGATCGACGCGGGCTTGCCCACGCCCAGGTCCTTCGGGTCGTAGTCACCGTTGGCCCCGGCACCGAAGAGGTAGCCGCCGGCCGAGGTGTAGAGCGGATAGATGTGGTACGCGTCGCCGTTCTGGCCGACCTGGAGGCAGAGCGTCTCGGTGACCTTCTTCGACGCCTTGAGCTGCTTACCCGTGGCGACCAGGTCCTCAATGGTCTTCGGCGCTTCGGGGGCCAGCTCGGTGTTGCGGATCAGCGCCAGGTTCTCCTGCGCGTACGGCACCCCGTAGAGCTGGCCGTTGAAGGTGACAGCCTTGATGGCTGTCGCGTTGAACGCGTTCTTCTGCTCGGCGGCGAGCTGCACGGGGTCGATGGCCCCGTTCTGCACCAGGTTGCCGATCCAGTCGTGCGCGCCGACCACCACGTCGGGGCCACTGCCCTGCTGCGAGGCGGTGACGAAGTTGGTCTGCAGCTCCTTGCTGACGGCCTGGACCTCGACGGTGACGCCGTTCTCCTGGCCGAACTTCTCGGCGAACGGCTTGAGGGCGGCGGTGCGCTTGTCGTCCGCCCAGATCACCAGCTTGCCGCCGGCGGCCTTGGGGGACTCCTTCGCGGCCGGCTCGTCGCTGTCGCCACCACAGCCGGAGGCGGCGAGCGCCAGGGCGAAGAGGGCGACCACACCCGCGGTACGGATGCGCATCGGTACTCCTGTCGTCATGGCGGATCCGCCGGGGGAAGGACGGTCCACCAGTGGGAAAGCTGAAAGTTTTTGCCAATCGACGCAGCGATTCTGCGCGCTACTCGCGTATGTTGCGGGGACGTTAGCAAGACGTTGCAGATAATGGAAGGGCTTGCAGAGCACCCCGCAAGAACTTGCCGGTGGGCTAAAGTGCCGCCATGCGCGCTCGACTGTCCGACATCGCCCAGCAGGCCGAAGTCAGCGAGGCCACGGTGTCGCGGGTGCTCAACGACCGCCCCGGCGTGGCCCCGGAGACCCGACAGGCCGTCCTCACCGCCCTCGACGTCCTCGGCTACGAGCGGCCGGCCCGGCTGCGAAAGCGCAGCGCCGGCCTGGTCGGCCTGGTGGTGCCCGAGTTGGACAACCCGATCTTCCCCGCGTTCGCGCAGGTCATCGAGTCGACGCTGGCGCAGAGCGGGTTCACCCCGGTGCTCTGCACCCAGACCGCCGGCGGCGTGACCGAGGACGAATACGTGGAGATGCTGCTCGACCGGCAGGTCTCCGGGATCGTCTTCGTCTCCGGCCTGCACGCCGACACCGCCGCCAACCACGACCGCTACCGGGCGCTCATCGCCCGACCGTTGCCGGTCGTGATGATCAACGGGTACGTCCCCGGCATCGGCGCCCCCTTCGTCTCCTGCGACGACCGGGAGGCCGCCGACCTGGCCGTGGCTCACCTCGTCGCGCTCGGGCACCGACGGATCGGCCTGATCACCGGTCCGGACCGGTTCGTGCCGGTGCAGCGAAAGGTGGCCGGCTGGCGGGCGGCGATGACCCGACTCGCCGGCGTCGCCGAGGCCGACCTCGGCCCGCTGGCCGAACTGACGCTGTTCGGTGTGGAGGGTGGCGAGGCGGCGGCCGGTCGGCTGCTCGACCGGGGCGTCACCGGCCTGGTCTGCGGCTCCGACCTGATGGCGCTCGGCGCGGTGCGGGCGGCCCGGCACCGCGGTCTGACCGTTCCCGGCGACGTCTCCGTGGTCGGCTACGACGACTCTCCGCTCATGGCCTTCACCGACCCGCCGCTGACCACCGTGCGGCAGCCGGTCACCGCGATGGCGGTGGCCGCGGTCCGGGCCCTGGTGGACGAGATCAACGGGCATGGCGCCCCGCACTCGGAGTACCTGTTCCGCCCCGAGCTGGTCGCGCGAGGTTCCACCGCGGTGGCCCCCGCCGCCGTGCGGTTTCCTTACGCAAGATCTGCTTGACTCTTGCAGGGGCGGACGGCATATTGCTCAGACAGCCGCGCCCGAGCACGAGACAGACGGGGAAACATCACCAATGACCGTCAGCGCCACCACCCCGCCCCGCGCCGACGACTGGTGGCGCTCGGCGGTCGTCTACCAGGTCTACGTGCGCAGCTTCGCCGACAGCGACGGTGACGGCGTCGGGGATCTCGCCGGCATCCGGGAGCGTCTGCCGTACCTGCGGGACCTCGGCGTGGACGCGCTCTGGCTGACCCCGTTCTACACCTCCCCGATGGTCGACGGCGGGTACGACGTCGCCGACTACCGCGACGTCGACCCCCTGTTCGGCACTCTCGCCGACTTCGACGCGATGATCACCGACGCGCATGCCCTCGGCCTGCGGATCATCGTCGACCTGGTCCCCAATCACACCTCCAGCGCGCACCGCTGGTTCACCGAAGCCCTCACCGCCGGTCCCGGTTCGCCCGAGCGGGCCCGCTACCTCTTCGCCGACGGCCGGGGTACGCACGGCGAGCTGCCCCCCAACGACTGGGAGAGCATCTTCGGCGGCCCGGCCTGGACCCGGATCCCCGACGGCCAGTGGTACCTGCACCTGTTCGACCCGGCCCAGCCGGACCTCAACTGGCGCAACCCGCAGGTCCGCGCGGAGTTCGAAGACGTACTGCGGTTCTGGCTGGACCGGGGCGTGGACGGCTTCCGCGTCGACGTGGCCCACGGCATGATCAAGGCCGAAGGGCTGCCGGACGTCGGCTTCAGCACGATGACGACCGGGCAGCGCCAGGTCGACCTGCTCGGCAAGGCCCGCCTGCCCTACTTCGACCAGGACGAGGTACACGAGATCTACCGCGCGTGGCGGCCCATCCTGGACAGCTACCCGGGTGCTCGGATGGCAGTCGCCGAGGCATGGGCCGAGACCCCGCAGCGCCTGGCCCGCTACATCGGCCCGGACGAGCTGCACCAGGCGTTCAGCTTCGACTTCCTCGACGCCACCTGGTCCGCCGACTCGTTCCGCAAGGTGATCGACACTGCGCTGGCCGAGGCGACGGTGGTCGGCGCGCCCACCACCTGGGTGCTGTCCAACCACGACAAGCAGCGACACGTCACCCGTTACGGCGACGGCCCGGAAGGGCTGCGCCGCGCCCGCGCCGCCAGCCTGCTCATGCTCGCCCTTCCCGGCTGCGCCTACCTCTACCAGGGCGAGGAGTTGGGGCTGCCCGAGGTCCTCGACCTCCCCGACGAGCTGCGCCAGGACCCGGCGTTCCTACGGACCGGCGAGAGCCGCGACGGCTGCCGGGTGCCCATCCCGTGGAGCGGCGAGCTGGCGCCGTACGGCTTCGGGCCGGCCAGCAGCGAGCTGAGCTGGCTGCCCGCCCCGGCGACCTGGCGTGCCCTGTCGGTCACCGCGCAGGCCGGCACTCCCGGCTCGACGCTGGAGCTGTACCGAGCCGCCCTGCGCATCCGTCACGAACACCCGGCGTTGGCCCTCGGCGCCGGCCCGGTCAGCTGGCTGGAGAGTGGACCGGGCGTGCTGGCCTTCTCCCGCACCGCCGGCGCAACCGTGCTGACCTGCGTGGTCAACCTCAGCGGCGCGCCGGTGGAGATCGACGGGTACGGCGAGCCGATCGTCGCCAGCGCGACGCTCACCCGGCAGGGCGCCGGCCATCTGCTGCCCGTCGACGCGGCCGCCTGGTTGGAACGGCGCTGAGCGGGTAAGCCGTTCTCGACCTGGTCGTCCGTCGTGCCCCGCGCCAACGGGCGGCTGGGCTACCGGCCCCTTGTGGTGGGGGGTGAGGTGCACCGGCGTCACGCGGAGTCCGCTCCGCGCGGCGCCGGTGTTCGTGTGCGGGCGGGTGGTGTGCCTCGTCGCCGCCGCGGGTACCGCCAGGGACACCGTCGCGACGGAGGTGACCCCCATGGTGGTACGGATGGCGCAGTACACGATCGATGTCGAGGACCTGGACGTGATGGTCGCGTTCTGGTCGGCGGCACTCGGCTACGAGGTGCGGCAGGGCGACGACGGTAGCGCCAAGCTCCTGCCGCCGGGGCCGCCGTCCGCCGCCGCGCCCACCATCTGGTTGCAGGGCTCCGGCACCGCCAAGCAGGGCAAGAACCGCGTCCACCTCGACCTGGTCGCGGACACCGACCCGCAGGCCGAGGTACGTCGGCTGGTGGGCCTCGGCGCGCGACACGTCGACGTCGGCCAGACCGGGAACGAGGGGTTCACAGTGCTCGCCGACCCCGAGGGCAACGAGTTCTGCGTGCTGGACCGCCCGCCGACGCGCTGACCCGCCGCCGTCACTTCCCCGCTCTGACGCGCCGCGTCACTTCGCGGTCAGCAGGGCCGCGATCCGGGTGAAGCCGGCGCGGACCTCCGCCTCGTTCGGCGGCTCGACGGGTTCGCCGTGGCCCGCCTCGTCCGCCGCGGCGTCCAACTCCTCGTCGATCACGTCCTCGAAGTCGCCGTACAGGTCGGCCCCCTCCACCTGACGGGCCTCGTCCTCGGCGGCGACCTGCGCGGCGGCGATCTCGCTGCGGATCTCGTCCGCCGAAAGCGCCGGCAGTAGCGGCTCGACCACTGCCATCAACTGCTCCTCGGCCACCACCGCCTCGGCCAACGCCAACGCGTGCGGTCGCTCGTACGGCCCGCAGACCACCGGCTCCCACTCGTCGAGGTCGCCCAACGGCCCGAAGGTGATGATCCACGGCAGGCCGAGCATCGGCGAGTCGGCCGGCAGGTCCAGTGTCATGAGTGCGCCCACCGGCTCATCATGGTCCGCGAACGCGAGCATGGGTGCCGTTCTGTTCAGTTACCGCCCGTCCGGCGGTCGATCAGGAACCGGTCAGCCGGGTCGGGCGGCATCCAGAGCGGCCCGGACCAGGGCGAGCGCGGTGGCGGGCGGGACGCCCAGCCGAGCCGCCTCGGCCGCGTAGCCCGCCGCCGCCCGGTGCAGCCGGTCGACGGCGTCGTCGCGACCAGGCGCCACGAACGTGCCGTTGCGCCCCCGGGTCTCCAGCAACCCCGCCCCCTCCAGCTCCCGGTACGCCCGGGCCACGGTGTTCGCGGCCAGCCGCAGGTCGGCGGCGAGCTGCCGGACGGTGGGCAGACGGCTGCCCACCGGCAACCGCCCGTCGCCGATCAACTCGGCGAGCTGCAACCGCACCTGCTCGTACGGGGGCACCGGCGAGTCCGCGTCGACGGTTATCAGCACGTCCGGCACCTCCGCCATCAGCCCGCACCGCCCGGCGCGCCGGGATCGGTGTCCTCGTCGATATCCACCGGCCGGGCGCCCTCCGCCAGATCCACCACACGCCCGCTCGTACTGGTCGCGAGCAGCGCCGCCCCGAACAGAACCAGTTGGTTCAGCAGGTAGAGGTAGAGCAGCAGACCGACGGCGCCGGCCACCACCGTGTACGCCGGGTTGCGCTCGGTACGCACCACGTAGTACCGCCCGACCGTGTTGAGCAGCGTGATGCCGACCGCCACCAGCAGCACCACCGGGCGCAGCCGGGACCGGCTCATCCGCAGCCGGGGCACCGCGAGCAGCAGCGCGGTGGCGAGCACCGCGTTGACAAGCACGCTGAGCACCGCGCTGACAGTGGTCAGGCCCACCGACCCAGTGCTGCGCAACAGGAAGCGCAGCAGCGACTCCAGCGCGTCCACCGCCGCCACCGAGAGGCCGAGCAGCACGAAGACGCCGATCATCACCCCCAGGTCGACCAGTCGCCGAACCACGAGATTGCCGGGCTGCTGGTTGAGCGCGTACATGAGCCGTTGGGAGGAGCGGATCGCCTCCACCCAGCCGATCCCGGTGAAGACCAGGATGACCAGGCCGACCACGCCGACCGTGCCGCTGGAGTTGGCGATCTGCTGCGCGTCCAGGAACGGCAGGTTCTCCTTCAGGAACCCGGCCGCCGCCGCGGAGACCTCGTCGTTGTCCTCCAGGATCGCGCCGAAGATGGAGTACGCGACCAGCGCCAGCGCGAAGACGGCGAAGAAGCCGTAGTAGGCGATCGCCGCGGCGAGCCGTCCGGCCAACACCTCGGCGTAGAGCGCCCCGGCACGCCACACGTGGTCGAACAGGTTCGACCGGCGGCGCGCGGCACTCACCCAGCGGTCGATGCCCGCCTCGATCCGGCCGATCACGTTCACGCGATCATCCTCGCCGATCTTTCACCGCCACCGTGGCAACCGGCGCAGGAGTGCTCGCCGCCCGGCGGGTCGCCGACCGTCAGTCGCCGAGGCGGAAGTCCCGACGGGGTTGCCACCGGGTCTGCCCGCTGTGCGAGAAGAGGGTGAACCCGTCGACCTCGAACATCGCGGAGAAGTCGGCCAGATCCTCGTACACCCTGTCCAACGCCTCCGGAGCGACGTCCTGCGCCACGGTGACGTGCGGATGGTACGGGAAACGGGTCTGGCGGTGCAGGCCCGGCGCGGCCGCGATGGCGGCGGCCAGCAGTTCGCATTCGCTGATCCCGGCGGCCACCGCGACGAACACCACCTGCGTCACCGGCCGGAACGTGCCGGTGCCCCGCAGGTGCAGCGTGAACGGCAGATGCGCGGCGGCCACGGCGGCGAGGTGCCGCTCGACGCCCGGCAGGACGGCAGTCGGGATCTCGGTCGGGCCGAGCAGCGTCACGTGCGCCGGCACCGCGAGCGGATCGCCCGCCTCGACCCGTCGCCGGGTGAGCTGGGCCCCCCACGGCTCCGGGATGTCCACCGCGATGCCGATCTGGACGGTGTCGCCGGACGGCGGCACCCCGTCACTGCGATCCACGCTGCGCGCCGCCACGTCGGCCACCGACCCGCCCACCTGTCCCGCAGCGCTATTCGCCGCGCACCGGCGGGAAGAAGCCGACCCGCTCGTACGCGGACCGCAGGGTCGCGCCGGCCACCGACCGGGCCTTCTCCGCGCCGGCGGCGAGCAGCTTGTCCAGCTGCGCCGGGTCGTCGAGGTAGGTGCGTGTGCGCTCCTGGATCGGGCGGACGAACTCCGTCACGACCTCGGCCAGCTCCTTCTTGAGGTCTCCGTAGCCGCGGCCGGCGAACGCTGCCACCAGCTCGTCGATGCCCCGCCCGCTGAGCGCCGAGTAGATGGTCAGCAGGTTGGACACGCCCGGCTTGGTCTCGGCGTCGAAGACGATCTCCCGACCGGTGTCGGTCACCGCGGAGCGGATCTTCTTCGCCGACCGGGCCGGATCGTCCAGTAGGTCGATGATGCCGGCGGGCGAGGACGACGACTTGGACATCTTGGCCGTCGGATCCTGCAGGTCGGTGATCTTCGCGGTGTCCTTGACGATGTGCGGCGCGGGCACCGTGAACGTCGCGCCGAACAGCGAGTTGAACCGCTGGGCCAGGTCGCGGGAGAGCTCCAGGTGCTGGCGCTGGTCCTCGCCGACCGGCACCGCGTTGGCCTGGTAGAGCAGGATGTCGGCGGCCTGCAGGACCGGATAGGTGAAGAGCCCGACGCTGGCCCGCTCGTTGCCCTGCTTCTGCGACTTGTCCTTGAACTGGGTCATCCGGCTCGCCTCGCCGAAGCCGGTGATGCAGCCGAGCACCCAGGCCAGCTGCGGATGCTCGGGCACCTGCGACTGCACGAAGAGGGTGCTGCGCTCCGGGTCGAGACCGACCGCGTAGAGCTGGGCGGCCGCGACCCTGGTCCGCTGGCGCAGCAGCGCCGGATCGTGACCCGCGGTGATGGCGTGCAGGTCCACCACGCAGTAGAACGCGTCGTGGGTGTCCTGCAGGGCCACCCAGTGCCGCACGGCTCCCAGGTAGTTGCCGAGGTGGAACGAGTCGGCCGTCGGCTGGATGCCGGAGAAGACGCGGGGTCGCTCGGAAACGTCGGGCATGGCGATAATTCTGTCAGCAAGCGGGCCGGGCCGTCATGACGGGCCGGCGCGTCGGCCACCGCCGGCCGGTGTCGGGGCGCTGACCTCGCGTGGCACGCCCGCGCGCCGCTGCTCCGGCACGCGGAGCGCCGACACGGCCAGCCGGGCGACCCGACGGCCGTCCAGGGCCAGCACGCGAAGCAGCCAACCGTCCGCCGGGTCCGCCGGATCGGGGCCGCCGTCGTCGGGCGGTTCGGCGGGTACCGGCACCTCGTCCCCGGGCAGTGGCAGCCGGCCCAGCACGGCCATCACGTACCCCCCGACCGTCTCGTACGGCCCGACGGGCAGCGTCACGCCGGTCCGCTCGGCGAAGTCGGCGAGGTTGAGCCGGCCGTCGACCACCGCAGGCAGGCCGGCGTGCGTCGGGTCGGGGGGCGCGTCGTACCCGTCGTGGATCTCCCCGACGAGTTCCTCGATCAGATCCTCCAGGGTGACGATCCCGGCGGTCCCGCCGTACTCGTCGATCACCACCGCCAGGTGGTGGCCCTCCCGGCGCATCTCGGTCAGCGCGGCCAGGACCCGTTTGCTGCCGGGCACCTGCTTGACCTCGCGGGTCAGCTCGCCGACGGTGCCACACGGGTCGGAGTCCGGACGCAGCAGCACGTCCCGCAGGTGCACGAACCCGACCACGTCGTCGTGGGTGCCGTCGGTCACCGGGTAGCGGCTGTGCGGCTCGGCCCGCACCAGTCGGGCGGCCTCCGCGATGGTCAGCCGGGCCGGCAGGAAGACCACCTCGGTCCGGGGCATCATCACCTCGCGCACGAGACTCGCCCCGGCCACCAACACCTCGTCGATGATCCGCCGCTCGTCCGGATCGAGCACGGTGTTCACCGCGACCAGATCCCGTAACTCGGCCTCGGAGATGCGTTCTCGACCCGCCGCCGGACCGGCCCCGAGCAGGTCGGTGACGAGGCGGCTGGCGCCGTCGGCGGTACGGACCAGCACCCGGGCGACGGCTCGGGCGAGCGGGCCGGGATCGCGGCGGGGCCTCCCCCGCACGCGTCGCCGGAGCCCGGAACGGGCCGCTTCCCGCATGACAGAGATGGTAGACACCGGGCGCCCGCCGTACCGGGAATCGCGCGGAGTCGAGGGGATGTGCGGCTCTGTTTAAACATGAGAGATTATGATGGAATGGGTTGGCGGCGTGATCGGCTCCGGTCCCATCCGCCGCCGTAGGGTGATCACCAAGGGCCACGTCCCGGCGGGCCAGGCAGGAGGCAACGACGTGAAACTGCTCGTCACCGGAGGCGCCGGGTTCATCGGCAGCGTGGTGACCCGGATGCTGCTCGACGCGGGCCACCAGGTGGTCGTCCTGGACGACCTGCGCACCGGTCACCGCGAGGCGCTCGCCCCGGACGCGACCCACGTCGAGGCGTCCATCCACGACGCCGCCCAGGTGCTCACCCCCGACGCCGGCTTCGACGGGGTGCTGCACTTCGCCGCCCTCATCGCCGCCGGCGAGTCGATGGTGAAGCCGGAGCTGTACTGGCAGACCAACACGGTCGGTTCGCTCGCCCTGATCAACGCCGTGCGCGCCGCCGGGGTGCCCCGGCTGGTCTTCTCCTCCACCGCCGCCGTCTATGGCAACCCCACTGAGTTGCCGATCACAGAGACCGCGGTCAAGGCGCCCACCAACACGTACGGCGCCACCAAGCTCGCCGTCGACCTGGCGCTCACCTCCGAGGCCATCGCGCACGGGCTGGCCGCCGTCTCGCTGCGCTACTTCAACGTCGCCGGCGCGCACCTCGCCGGGGACGTCGCGCTCGGTGAGCGGCACGACCCGGAGACGCACCTCATCCCGATCGCCCTGGAGGTCGCCGCCGGGCGGCGGGAGAAGCTCCAGCTCTTCGGCGACGACTACCCCACTGTGGACGGCACCTGCGTGCGCGACTACATCCACGTCGCCGACCTGGCCCGCGCCCACCTGCTGGCGCTGGACGCCGCCACCGGGGGCCAGCACCGCATCTACAACCTCGGCAACGGCAACGGCTTCACCAACCGGCAGGTGGTCGACGTGGTCCGCGAGGTCACCGGGCACCAACTGCCCGTCGAGGTGGCGCCGCGCCGCGAGGGCGACCCCGCCGAGCTGGTCGCCTCGTCCGCGCTGGCCCGCGACGAGCTGGGTTGGGTGCCGCAGAAGCCCACCCTGCACGACATGGTCGGCGACGCCTGGGCGTTCTACCGCACGCACGTCCTGGAGCAGTCATGAGCGCGAGGAGTGAGCCGGGCTCGCGAGCCCCGCAGTCGCGAACAGGGGAGACATCATGAGCGCGCCGAGCGGTGACGTCGCCGAGCGGGCCGCCGCCGGCTTCACCGACCAGTACGGCGGTCAGGCCACCGGCCGCTGGGCCGCACCCGGTCGGGTCAACCTGATCGGTGAACACACCGACTACAACGACGGGTTCGTGCTGCCGTTCGCGCTGCCGATGCGTACCGTCGTCGCCGCCGACCGGCAGGACGACGAACGCTGGACGGTCTGGTCCGAGCTCTCCGACGAGACGATCAGCTTCGGCGCGGACGACGTGGCCGAGCCCGGCCGGGTGACCGGCTGGGGCGCGTACGTGGCCGGGGTGGTCTGGGCGCTGCGCGAAGCCGGCCATGTGGTGCCCGGCGCCCGGCTGGCGATCGCCTCCGACGTGCCGCTGGGCTCCGGGCTCTCGTCGTCGGCGGCGCTGGAGTCGGCAGTACTCGCCGCCCTGCTCGACCTCGGTGGGCTGGACCTGGCCCCCGAGCGGCAGCCGCGGCTGGCGCAGCGGGCGGAGAACGTCTACGTGGGTGCGCCGACCGGCATCATGGACCAGTCCGCGGTGATCCGCTGCCGCGCCGGGTACGCGCTCTTCCTCGACTGTCGCGACGAGTCCGTCGAGCAGATTCCGTTCGACCTGGACGCCGCCGGGCTGGCCGTGCTGGTCATCGACAGCCGCGCACCGCACCGGCACGCCGACGGGGAGTACGCCGCCCGCCGCCGATCCTGCGAGGCGGGCGCCAAGGCGCTCGGCGTGGCCGCACTGCGCGACGTCACAGTCGACCAGCTCGACAGCGCGTTGGCCCGTCTCGACGACGAGGAGACCCGACGACGGGTCCGGCACGTGGTCACCGAGGACCAGCGTGTGCTGGACACGGTGGCGCTGCTGCGCGCCGGCCGGGTCCGGGACATCGGCCCGCTGCTCACCGCCTCGCACGTCTCCATGCGCGACGACTTCGAGATCACCGTGCCGGAGATCGACACGGCCGTCGAGGCGGCGCTGTCGGCCGGCGCGCTGGGTGCCCGGATGACCGGCGGTGGGTTCGGCGGCTGCGTCCTGGCCCTGGTCGAGACCGATCGGGTCGAGGCGGTGGCGGCAGCCGTCACGGCCGCGTACGCCGAACGAGGCTTCACCGCCCCCACCACGGTTCCGGTCCTCCCAGCCCCCGGCGCAACGCGCCTGCACTGACCCCCACCCCCACTCGGGTTGATCAAGAGGTTTGCGTCAGTTCGAGCCCGGATTCTGACGCAAACCTCTTGATCATTCGCCGATGCGGCGGGCGGGGCGGGCGGGGCGGGTTAGCTGGCCTCGACGATCATGGCGGCGCCCACCGTGCGGTTGGTGGTCTCGTCGATGATGACGAAGCCGCCTGTCGTGCGGTTGCGCCGGTACTCGTCCGCGAGCAGCGGCACCGTGGTGCGCAGCCGTACCCGGCCGATCTCGTTGAGCCGCAACTCGTCAGCCGACTCGTCGCGGTGCAGCGAGTTGATGTCCAGCCGGTAGTGCAGGCCGCGCACGATCGCGCGAGCCGACCGGGTGGTGTGCTTGATGGCGTACCGGGCGCCGACCCGCAGCGGCTGGGTCTCGTCCATCCAGCAGACCATCGCCTCGATGTCCTGCGCGACAGCGGGCGCGTTGTTCGGCCGGCAGATCAGGTCACCCCGGGAAATGTCGATCTCGTCGGCCAGCCGTACCGTCACCGACATCGGCGGGAACGCCTCCGCGACCGGCCCGTCGGCGGTCTCCACGGCGGCGATCCGGCTGGTGAAGCCGGACGGCAGCACCATCACCTCGTCCCCCGGCTTGAGCACACCGGAGGCGACCTGACCGGCATAGCCGCGGTAGTCGGTGACAGTCGTGGACTGGGGGCGGATCACGTACTGCACCGGGAACCGGACGTCGACCAGGTTGCGATCGCTGGCAATGTGCACCCGCTCCAGGTGGTGCAGCAGCGACGGACCCTCGTACCACTGCATGTTCTCCGAGCGGGACACGATGTTGTCGCCGCGCAGCGCGGAGATCGGCACCACGGTCAGGTCCGGAACGTCGAGCTTCGCGGCGAACGCGGTGAACTCGTCGGCGATCCGCTCGTAGACCTCCTGCGACCAGTCGACCAGGTCCATCTTGTTGACACACAGGACGAGGTGCGGCACCCGCAGCAGCGAGCAGAGGAACGCGTGCCGGCGGGACTGCTCCACCAGGCCCTTGCGCGCGTCCACCAGGATCAGCGCCAGGTCGGCGGTGGAGGCGCCGGTGACCATGTTGCGGGTGTACTGGATGTGCCCTGGGGTGTCCGCGATGATGAACTTGCGCCGGGGCGTGGCGAAGTACCGGTACGCCACGTCGATGGTGATGCCCTGCTCCCGCTCGGCGCGCAGACCGTCGGTGAGCAGCGCCAGGTTGGTGTACTCGTCGCCACGGGCCGCGCTGACCGCCTCCACCGCCGCCAACTGGTCGGTGAAGAGCGACTTGGTGTCGTAGAGCAGCCGACCGATCAGGGTCGACTTGCCGTCGTCAACGCTGCCGGCGGTTGCGAACCGCAGCAGGTCCATCGGCCGCGCCTCACCGGTGGCCTCGGTGCCGGCGGCGGCCGAGGCCACGATCTCGGTGGTCATCAGAAGTACCCCTCACGCTTGCGGTCCTCCATGGCGGCCTCGCTGACCCGGTCGTCACCACGGGTCGCGCCCCGCTCGGTGATCCGCGTGGCCGCCACCTCCTCGATGACCTTCTCCACGGTGTCCGCGTCCGAGCGGACCGCCGCAGTGCAGGAGGCGTCGCCGACGGTGCGGTAGCGCACCTGCGCCTTGAACCGTTCCTCACCCGCGCGGGGACGGAAGAACTCGTTGACCGCGTAGACCATCCCGTCGCGCTCGATCACTTCGCGCTCGTGCGCGTAGTAGATCGACGGCAGTGGGATGCGCTCGCGGGCGATGTAGTGCCACACGTCCAGCTCGGTCCAGTTGGACAGCGGGAAGACCCGGATCGACTCACCCGGGTGGTGCCGGCCGTTGTAGAGCGACCACAGCTCCGGGCGCTGGTTCTTCGGATCCCACTGGCCGAACTCGTCGCGGAAGCTGAACACCCGCTCCTTGGCCCGCGCCTTCTCCTCGTCGCGGCGGGCGCCACCGAACAGCGCGTCGAAGCGGTGCTTCTCCACCGCGTCCAGCAGCACCGGCGTCTGGATCCGGTTGCGCATCCCGTCACCGGACTCGCGAACCAGCCCTTTGGCCAGGGCCTCCGGCACGCTCGCCACCACCAGCTGCAACCCCAACTCGGCGACCCGCTGGTCGCGGTATTCGAGCACCTCGGGGAAGTTGTGCCCGGTGTCGACGTGCATCACCGGAAAGGGGATGTTGGCCGGAGCGAACGCCTTCTGCGCCAACCGCAGCATGACGATCGAGTCCTTGCCGCCGGAGAAGAGCAGCACCGGGCGTTCCATCTCGGCGACAACCTCGCGCATCACGAAGATGCTCTCGGCTTCGAGGGCGTCCAGGTGGGAGACCCGGTAGGCCGCGGGGGAGGTCATGACACTCGCTCGCTCATCCGATTTCCAGACCTTTCCGGTCGGACATGTCAAGAAGCGTGCTCAGGCTACCCGGAATGCCTCTGCAGCGCTGCAAGCAACCGGTTGGCGAGATCCTTGCGACAGACCAGCAGGTCCGGCAGGCGCGGATCCGCCTCGTTGTATCGAAGCGCAGAACCGTCGATCCGGGAAGCGTGTAGTCCGGTGGCCGTCGCCACAGCGACCGGGGCCGCCGAGTCCCACTCGTACTGCCCACCCGCATGGATGTACGCGTCCACCTCGCCGGTCACCACCGCGGCGATCTTCGCACCGGCCGAACCCATCGGCACCAGGTGCGCGCCGACATCCTCGGCCAGGTCGGTGAGGAACACCGGCGGGCGGCTCCGGCTGGCCGCCAGACGGATCTTCCGCTCACCGGCCGTCGCCGCCTCCACAGTCATCGGCGGGTACGCCGGCGGATAGTCGGTGCCCAGCACCCGGTGCTGCGCCGGCAGCCCCACCGCCCCGGCGACCAGCCCGTGCGGACTCGGCGCGCTCCGCGCCCAGAGCGCGATGTGCACCGCCCAGTCCGAGCGGCCCTCCTCGGAGAACTCCCGGGTGCCGTCCAACGGATCGATGATCCACACGCGGTCCGCCGTCAACCGGGACACGGCGCCGGCGTTCACCTCGGCCGCCCAGGCCAACCGGGAGCCCTCGTCCTCCTCGGAGAGCACCGCGTCCCCCGGCCGCCACCGCGCCAACTCCGTGCGGATCAGGTCGTGCGACACCTTGTCCCCGGCCGACTTCAGCGCCCCCGTGTCCGCGAAACCCAACTCCGTACGAAGGTCGAGCAGCGCCTGACCGGCCCGGGAGGCCAACCATCTGGCGAACGCCCCGTCGATCATCGGAGGACTGCCCATCTGCCCGCTCCCGTCGCCTAGCCGCGGCCCGTGCCCGCACGCACCGATCGGCCGCGACCCGCGTCGCCGGTCACGGCACGCCGAAAGGCGCAGACTACCGGCCAACCGTTTCCGATCCGGTACGCCGGGCCGCCTCCGGGGCCTGTTTCATGAGGGCGGTCGAGCCGAGGCGGAGTCCGGCCAGTTCTTATGAAACAGGCCCTAGCTTGAGTTTTAACCCGTGCGGCGGGGTCGTGGGGTGGTCGGGGGCTTCTTTCTGGTTGTGCTGTTCGGCTGGTTTGTCCTGGTGCCGATGTGGACGTCGTGGCGGGTGGCGGGATGTGAGTTGCGGCGTCCTGGTGGTCGTCCGGGTCCTGGCCGGGAGGGTTTCGGTGCGTTGGCGGGA